>NZ_JBIWOD010000023.1:0-63530 GCF_044767545.1 Streptomyces sp. NPDC101227
CGACTGGCTGGACTGGTACAACTACCACCGACCCCACACCGGAATCAGCGGCCACACCCCAGCCAGCCGCGTCACCAACCTCTCCGGACAACACACCTAGGGCCTTTCCGGCATCGACGGGACGTCGCGCGCCCGCCGCACGTCAGGGGCGGGGCGCGGCGAGCGCCGGGGACGGCGAGAGCGCCTCGTCGGGCAGGGCGAGATGGTCGCGGAGGGCCGCGCGGCCCGCGTCGGTGACGGTGAGGATGCGGGTGGCGGGGGCCTTGACGATCCATTCGTGGTCCACGGCGTGCCGGTAGAGGGCGGCGCCGACCGCGCCGGAGAGGTGCCGGCGGCGCACCGTCCAGTCCAGGCAGGTGCGGATGTGGGCCCGGTGGGCGACGGAGGGGGCGGTGTCGGGGATGCCGAGGGCGGTCAGCCAGCGGGCGCCGGCGCCGGTCAGGACGAGGCCGTAGTCCCGTGTCAGCAGGCCGCGTTCGGTCATCGCGTCGGCGATCGCCACGCCCAGGGCGCCCGCGATGTGGTCGTAGCAGGTCCGGGCGTGGTGCAGAGCCCTGCGGTGGTTGGCCTCGGCGAGGGAGCGGATCGGGACCTGGCGGTAGGGGGCGAGGCCGGCGAGGTTCTCCAGGGTTTCCGCGGTGTCCGGTCCGGCGAGCCGTACGTAGCGCCGCCGGCCTTGCCGTTGCTCGGTCAACAGGCCGCCGGAGACCAGGAGGTTGAGGTGTTCGGTTGCGGTGGAGGGGGCGACGGCCGCGTATTCGGCCAGTTCGCTCGCGGTCCAGGTGCCGCCGTCCAGCAGGGCCATGCAGATGGCGACGCGGGTGCGGTCCGCGAGGAGTTGCGCCAGGGCCGCGATGTCGGGGGTTTCCGCGGCGCTTTCCTGGTCGGCATCCCATCGGTTCATGTGTAGATGACTCATGTGCAGAGAGTAATCGCTCATCACACTTCGGTGAGCACCGAATCGTCCGGCTTCTATCCTCGGGGGATGAACGGCGTGCGGGAGGAGAGCAGTTCCGCCGCGCCGGCGCTGCTGTCCACGGAGAACGACGACGGGACCTTCGCGCTGGTGGCGCTGCGGATCCGGTGGGAGCTCGGACCGGTGGTGTGCGTATCGCTGCCGGCTCGCGGGCGTACCGCGCGCAATCTCGCGGTTCGCCCGGATGTGGTCTTCAACCTGCCGCAGGCCGCGAGCGGGGCCGAGGAGGGAGCGTGCGCCGGCCCGCCTTCGCCGGACGCTCCCTGGACCGAGCCGTCGGAGCTGGTGCGGCCGCCCAGGCTGCTGAACTGCCCGGTGCAGCTGGAGGCGCGGCGGGTCGGTGAGCTGCGGGAGTGCGAGGGGGCCTGGACGCAGATGGAGGCCCAGGTACTGCGGGTGCACGCCGATCCCCGGTGGGTGCTGCCGCTGGGCGACCACCGTATCGATCTGTCGGCCTGGTGCCCGCCGGTGCACGATTTCCGCCCGTCGGGCGGTCCGCCGCAGCGTGCCGTGCCGGCGCCCGCGCGGCAGATGGCGCAGGAGCTGGGGCGGCGGTTCCCCGGCGGCTGAGGGTGTGCAGACGGCGCGCGGCGCCTGCCCTCCGGTCGGGGGAGGAGGCAGGCGCCGCGCAGTTGTTCCGTACGACGTTGTACGGGACATCCAGGGACGGTCGTTACACGGTCAGTGAACGGTCCGTCGGCTTGATGGGAGCCGGCAGGGCGCTGGCTCCGGTGAGGAAGCGGTCCACGCCCTTGGCCGCGGAGCGGCCCTCGGCGATGGCCCACACGATCAGCGACTGGCCGCGGCCCGCGTCGCCGGCGACGTACACGCCGGGGACGTTGGTGGCGAAGTCCGCGTCGCGGGCGACATTGCCGCGGGCGTCCAGCTCCAGGCCGAACTGCTCGACCAGGCCGTTCTCCTGGTCGGTGCCGGTGAAGCCCATCGCGAGGGTGACCAGCTGGGCCGGGATCTTCCGCTCGGTGCCGGGCTTCTGCTCCAGCTTGCCGTCCTTGAACTCCACCTCGATCAGGTGCAGGTACTGGACGTTGCCGTCCTCGTCGCCCTCGAAGTGGGTGGTGGAGACGGAATAGACCCGCTCGCCGCCCTCCTCGTGCGCGGAGGTGACCTTGTAGAGCATGGGGAAGGTCGGCCAGGGCTGGCCGGAGCTGCGCTCCTCGCCCGGCTTGGGCATGATCTCCAGCTGGGTGACGGAGGCCGCGCCCTGGCGGTGGGCGGTGCCGACGCAGTCCGCGCCGGTGTCGCCGCCGCCGATGACGACGACGTGCTTGCCCTCGGCGGTGATCGGGGCGACGGTCAGGTCGCCCTCCTGCACCTTGTTGGCCAGCGGCAGGTACTCCATCGCGAAGTGGATGCCGTTCAGCTCGCGACCGGGGACGGGGAGGTCGCGGGAGGTGGTGGCGCCGGCGGCGATGACGACGGCGTCGTAGCGCTTGCGCAGCTTCTTGGCGTCGATGTCGCGGCCGATCTCCACCTCCGTACGGAACTTGGTGCCCTCCGCGCGCATCTGCTCGATGCGGCGGTTGATGTGGCGCTTCTCCATCTTGAACTCGGGGATGCCGTAGCGGAGGAGCCCGCCGATACGGTCCGCGCGCTCGTAGACGGCGACGGTGTGGCCGGCCCGGGTCAGCTGCTGGGCGGCGGCCAGACCGGCGGGGCCGGAGCCGATGACGGCGACGGTCTTGCCGGAGAGGCGCTCGGGCGGCTGCGGGGTGACGTCGCCGTTGTCCCACGCCTTGTCGATGATGGAGACCTCGACGTTCTTGATGGTCACCGGCGGCTGGTTGATGCCCAGCACGCAGGCGGCCTCACAGGGGGCGGGGCAGAGGCGACCGGTGAACTCCGGGAAGTTGTTGGTCGCGTGCAGCCGCTCGCTGGCCTCGGTCCAGTCCTCGCGGTAGGCGTAGTCGTTCCACTCGGGGATGAGGTTTCCGAGCGGGCAGCCGTTGTGGCAGAACGGGATGCCGCAGTCCATGCAGCGCGACGCCTGCTTGCTGATGATCGGCAGCAGGGAGCCGGGCTGGTAGACCTCGTTCCAGTCCTTGACGCGCTCCTCGACGGGGCGGGTCTTGGCGATTTCGCGCTCGTGGGTCAGGAAGCCCTTGGGGTCAGCCATTGGTCGCCGCCTCCATCATCTTCTCGTGGGTCTCGGACTCGGAGAGTCCGGCTCGCTCGGCGGCGTCCTTGGCGGCGAGCACTGCCTGGAAAGTGGCCGGGACGACCTTGCTGAAGCGGGCGACGCCTCGCTGGGGGGTGTCCCACTCGGCGAGGAGCTTGGCGGCGACGGTGGAGCCGGTCTCCTCCTGGTGGCGGCGCACGACGTCGTGCAGCCACTGCTTGTCGGTGTCGTCCAGCGTGGTGACCGCGGCGGTCAGTTCGCGGTTGACGTTGTCCGGGTCGAGGTCGATGACGTAGGCGATGCCGCCGGACATGCCCGCCGCGAAGTTGCGGCCGGTCTCGCCCAGGACGACGGCGTGGCCGCCGGTCATGTACTCGCAGCCGTGGTCGCCGACGCCTTCGGAGACCACCGTGGCACCGGAGTTACGGACGCAGAAGCGTTCGCCGACCCGGCCGCGCAGGAACAGTTCGCCGCCGGTGGCGCCGTAGGCGAGGGTGTTGCCCGCGATGGTCGAGTACTCGGCGAGGTGGTCGGCACCGCGGTCGGGGCGGACGACGACCCGGCCGCCGGAGAGGCCCTTGCCGACGTAGTCGTTGGCGTCGCCCTCCAGGCGCAGCGTGACGCCGCGCGGCAGGAACGCGCCGAAGGACTGGCCGGCCGAGCCGGTGAAGGTGATGTCGATGGTGTCGTCGGGCAGGCCCGCGCCACCGAACTTCTTGGTCACCTGGTGGCCGAGCATGGTGCCGACGGTCCGGTTGATGTTCCGGATCGCGACCTGGGCCCGTACGGGCTGCGCGGCCTCGGCGGTGTCCGCGGCCAGCGCGTCCGCGGCGAGCTCGATCAGCTCGTTGTCCAGCGCCTTCTCCAGGCCGTGGTCCTGGACGGTGACCTGGTGGCGGACCGCGCCCTCGGACAGCTCGGGGACGTACAGCAGCGGGGCCAGGTCCAGGCCCTGCGCCTTCCAGTGGGTCACGGCCTTGGCCGTGTCCAGCAGCTCGGCGTGGCCGACGGCCTCTTCGAGCGTACGGAAGCCCAGCTCGGCGAGGAGTTCGCGGACCTCTTCGGCGATGAACTGGAAGAAGTTGACGATGTACTCGGCCTTGCCGCTGAAGCGCTCGCGCAGCGTGGGGTTCTGGGTGGCGATGCCGACCGGGCAGGTGTCCAGGTGGCAGACGCGCATCATGACGCAGCCGGAGACGACCAGAGGTGCGGTCGCGAAGCCGTACTCCTCGGCGCCCAGCAGGGCGGCGATGACGACGTCGCGGCCGGTCTTGAGCTGGCCGTCGGTCTGCACGACGATGCGGTCGCGCAGGCCGTTGAGCAGCAGCGTCTGCTGGGTTTCGGCGAGGCCGAGCTCCCAGGGACCGCCCGCGTGCTTGAGGGAGGTCAGCGGGGAGGCACCCGTACCGCCGTCGTGGCCGGAGATCAGGACCACGTCCGCGTGCGCCTTGGAGACACCCGCGGCGACCGTGCCGACGCCGACCTCGGAGACCAGCTTCACGTGGATGCGGGCGACCGGGTTGGCGTTCTTGAGGTCGTGGATCAGCTGAGCCAGGTCCTCGATGGAGTAGATGTCGTGGTGCGGCGGCGGGGAGATGAGCCCCACGCCCGGCGTGGAGTGCCGGGTCTTGGCCACCCACGGGTAGACCTTGTGGCCGGGCAGCTGGCCGCCCTCACCGGGCTTGGCGCCCTGGGCCATCTTGATCTGGATGTCGTCGGAGTTGACCAGGTACTCGGACGTCACACCGAAGCGGCCGGAGGCGACCTGCTTGATGGACGAGCGGCGCGCCGGGTCGTAGAGGCGCTCGGGGTCCTCGCCGCCCTCACCGGTGTTGGACTTGCCGCCCAGCTGGTTCATGGCGATGGCGAGGGTCTCGTGCGCCTCCTTGGAGATGGAGCCGTACGACATGGCGCCGGTGGAGAAGCGCTTGACGATCTCCGACGCGGGCTCGACCTCGTCGAGGGAGATCGGCTCGCGGTCGCTCTTGAAGCCGAACAGGCCGCGCAGCGTCATCAGCCGCTCGGACTGCTCGTTCACCCGCTCGGTGTACTGCTTGAAGATGTCGTAGCGGCGCGAGCGGGTGGAGTGCTGGAGCCGGAAGACGGTGTCCGGGTCGAAGAGGTGCGGCTCGCCCTCGCGGCGCCACTGGTACTCGCCGCCGATCTCCAGCGCGCGGTGCGTGGCGGCGATGCCGGAGGCGGGGTAGGCCTTGGCGTGCCTGGCCGCGACCTCCTTGGCGATGACGTCCAGGCCGGCGCCGCCGATCTTGGTGGCGGTGCCCTGGAAGTACTTGGCGACGAATTCCTCGTCCAGGCCGACGGCCTCGAAGACCTGCGCGCCGCGGTAGGAGGCGACGGTGGAGATGCCCATCTTGGACATGACCTTCAGGACGCCCTTGCCGAGCGCCTTGATCAGGTTCTTGATGGCGGCCTCGGCCTCGATGCCCGGCAGGAAGGTGCCCGCGCGGACGAGGTCCTCGACGGACTCCATGGCCAGGTAGGGGTTGACGGCCGCGGCACCGAAGCCGATGAGCAGCGCGACGTGGTGCACCTCGCGCACATCGCCGGCCTCGACGAGCAGACCGACCTGGGTGCGCTCCTTGGTGGCGATGAGGTGGTGGTGGACCGCGGCGGTCAGCAGCAGCGACGGGATCGGCGCGTGCTCGGCGTCGGAGTGCCGGTCGGAGAGGACGATGAGCCGGGCGCCGTCGTCGATGGCGGCGTCCGCCTCGGCGCAGATCTCCTCGATCCGGGCGGCCAGCGACTCGCCGCCGCCGGAGACGCGGTAGAGGCCGGAGAGGGTGACGGCCTTCATGCCGGGCATGTCGCCGTCGGCGTTGATGTGGACGAGCTTGGCCAGCTCGTCGTTGTCGATCACCGGGAAGGGCAGGGTCACGCTGCGACAGGAGGCCGAGGTGGGCTCCAGGAGGTTGCCCTGGGGGCCGAGGGAGGAGATCAGCGAGGTGACGAGCTCCTCGCGGATGGCGTCCAGCGGCGGGTTGGTGACCTGCGCGAACAGCTGGGTGAAGTAGTCGAAGAGCAGCCGGGGGCGCTCGGAGAGCGCGGCGATCGGCGAGTCGGTGCCCATCGAGCCGATGGGCTCGGCGCCGGCCTTGGCCATCGGGGCGAGGATGACGCGCAGCTCTTCCTCGGTGTAGCCGAAGGTCTGCTGGCGGCGGGTGACCGAGGCGTGCGTGTGCACGATGTGCTCGCGCTCGGGCAGGTCGGCGAGGTCGATCAGCCCGGAGTCGAGCCACTCCTGGTAGGGCTGCTCGGCGGCGAGCTGCGCCTTGATCTCGTCGTCCTCGATGATGCGGTGCTCGGCGGTGTCGACGAGGAACATCCGGCCGGGCTGGAGGCGGCCCTTGCGGACGACCTTGGCCGGGTCGATGTCGAGTACGCCGACCTCGGAGGAGAGGACCACCAGGCCGTCGTCGGTGACCCAGTAGCGGCCGGGGCGCAGACCGTTGCGGTCCAGGACCGCGCCGACCTGGGTGCCGTCGGTGAAGGTGACGCAGGCCGGGCCGTCCCAGGGCTCCATCATCGTGGAGTGGTACTGGTAGAAGGAGCGCCGGGCCGGGTCCATGGAGGTGGAGTTCTCCCACGCCTCCGGGACCATCATCAGCACCGAGTGCGGCAGCGAGCGGCCGCCGAGGTGGAGCAGCTCCAGGACCTCGTCGAAGGACGCGGAGTCGGAGGCGTCCGGGGTGCAGACGGGGAAGAGGCGCTCGAGGTTCTCGTCCCCGAAGAGCTTGCTGCCGAGCTGGGACTCGCGGGCGCGCATCCAGTTGCGGTTGCCCTTGACCGTGTTGATCTCACCGTTGTGCGCGACGAAGCGGTACGGGTGGGCCAGCGGCCAGCTCGGGAAGGTGTTGGTGGAGAACCGCGAGTGGACCAGCGCGATGGCGGTGGCGAAGCGGCGGTCGGAGAGGTCCGGGAAGAAGGGCTCGAGCTGGCCGGTGGTCAGCATGCCCTTGTAGACGATCGTCCGCGAGGAGAGCGAGGGGAAGTAGACCCCCGCCTCGCGCTCGGCGCGCTTGCGCAGCGCGAACGCCTTGCGGTCCAGCGCCAGGCCGGTGTTCCTACCGTCGGCGACGAAGATCTGGGAGAAGGCCGGCATGGTGGCGCGGGCGCCGTTGCCGAGCAGCTGCGGGGCGACGGGGACGATCCGCCAGCCGATGACGTCCAGGCCCTCTTCGCCGGCGATCGTCTCGATGCGCGAGACGGCGTCGGCCGCTTCCTGGGCGGTGGACGGCAGGAAGGCGATGCCGACGGCGTAGGCGCCGGCCTCGGGGAGCTCGAAGGTGACCTCTTCGCGCAGGAACGCGTCCGGTACCTGGAGCAGGATGCCGGCGCCGTCGCCGGAGTCGGGCTCGGAGCCCGTGGCACCGCGGTGCTCCAGGTTCGTCAGGACGGTGAGCGCCTGCTCGACCAACGCGTGGCTGGCCTCGCCGGTGAGGGTGGCCACAAAGCCGACGCCGCAGGCGTCGTGCTCGTTGCGCGGGTCGTACATCCCCTGCTGGGCGGGGCGCCCGTCCATGGGCGACCAGGCGGCGCTGGCGCCGCCGGTGGTCGCGGAGTGCGTGGACGCGGAACGCATCGGCTCTCCCAACGTCGTCGTGGCATAGGCATTGCCGAGGGACGACGTTGGCCCTCCGCGAAATTTTCGTGCAGGTTACAGGATGGCCCGCTTCTCGAAAAGCGGATAGTGCCTTCCAACATACGGACACCGCGCATTGCGGTGGATCAAGGACACGGGCGGACACTCCGCCATCCCGTAAGGCGGCGTTCGGCGAGCGACATTGCCCGCGACGCCTGGGCCTTATGCCCGGCCGTCAACAAACCGAAACCGCTGGGTAACGCGTTAATTATGCAAAGCCCTGCGCGGCTCGTCACCCTACGACGGTTCCGAACACCGATCCCAGGATGTACGTCACACCAGCGGCGGCGCCACCCAGGGCCAGTTGGCGCAATCCGCTGAACCACCACGAGCGCGCCGTCACGCGCGCCACGACCGCGCCGCAGGCGAAGAGCCCGAGCAGCGCGAGCAGCACCGCGGGCCACAATGCCGAAGCGCCCAGAAGATAAGGAAGGACAGGCAAAAGCGCACCCAAAGCAAATGATCCGAAGGAGGAAATGGCGGCCACTGCGGGAGAAGGAAGGTCGGACGGGTCTATTCCCAATTCTTCGCGAGCGTGAATTTCCAGCGCCTGCTCGGGGTCCCGGGAGAGCTGCTCGGCCACCTTCCGGGCGAGTTCCGGCTCGACGCCCCGGGACTCGTACAGCGCCGCCAGCTCCTCCAGCTCGTCCGCGGGGTGCTTGCGCAGCTCGGCCCGCTCGATGTCCAGCTCGGCCTGCACCAGCTCACGCTGCGAGGCGACCGAGGTGTACTCACCGGCGGCCATCGAGAAGGCGCCGGCGGCCAGCCCCGCGAGGCCGGTGATGACGATCGTCTGCTGGGAGAGGGCGCCGCCGGCGACGCCGGTCATCAGGGCGAGGTTCGAGACCAGGCCGTCCATCGCGCCGAACACGGCGGGGCGCAGCCAGCCGCCGTTGACATCGCGGTGGGTGTGGTTGTCGCGGTGCGCAACATGCGTCGGCGCCGCGCTGTCCATGATCTCCAGGACTGACATATAGGGACCTCTCCCTTCCACGAGGTGTGGGCCGATGGCGGCGCTTCCCCCTGCAACACCTCGAAGTTATGCACTCATCACCCTCCGCCGCTAGCAAGGAAGGCCGAACTTACCGCGCTGACCTGCGGCTTTACCGAAAACAAGATGATGATGCACCGTCAGAAAGTGCCGTCGACCGGGTGACCTCGCCGCCCGGGGCAAGAGAGGCGGGCCCTCGCGTGGGACGGATACACCCCGAGCCGCACGACGAAAGGGCACGCCATGAGCGCACCGGACCCCCCGCCCTCGACGGCCGGCGTCGCCGAGCGAGGGGCGGCGCGCTGGGGGTCCCTCCGGACGGAGCCCGGGGGAGCCTCCGTCCGGGGCGGCGGCCGGGTGACGGGCGGAGGGGCGGCGCGAAGCGGCTCCACGGGGAGCGGCGGCCGGGTGACGGGCGGGACGGACCGGGCGCGCGGGGCGATGCTGGGGCTCGCGGTCGGCGATGCGCTCGGCGCGCCCGCGGAGAACATGAAGCCCTCGCAGATCCGCCGCCGCTGGGGCCGTATCGAGGGCTATGTCGAGGACGACCCGGCCGGCACCGACGACACCGAGTACGCGATCTTTTCCGGGCTGCTGCTGGCCGCCCACGGCTCGACGCTGACCGTCGCCCATGTCGAGGCGGCCTGGCACCAGTGGATCGCCGACCGCGACGAGGGGCCGTTCCGCGGCGCGGGCTTCAGCGAGCGCGGGACGCTGGAGAACCTGCGCCGCGGCCTGGCGGCCCCGATCTCGGCGCAGCACCGGCACGCCTGGAGCGACGGGCTGGCGATGCGCGCCGCGCCGTTCGGGGTGTTCGCCGCCGGGCGGCCCGCCGAGGCCGCCCGGCTGGTGGCCATCGACGGCACGGTCAGCCACGACGGCGAGGGCATCTACGGCGGTCAGGCGGTGGCCGCCGGCGTCGCGACCGCCATGGTCGCCCGGTCCACCGACGCGGTGATCGCCGCGGCGCTCTCCGTCGTCCCCGAGGACTCCTGGACCGCCCGCTCGCTGCGCCGCGCGGTCGGCGCCGCCCAGCGCTCGCGGCACGACCCCGGCATCACCCAGCTGGGCACCGAGCGCGCGGTGCGCTCCGCGGTCGTCGTCGGCGGCTACCCCTGGACCGATCTGGCCCCCGAGGCCGTCGGACTGGCCTTCGGGGCGTTCGCCGCCGCCCGCGGGGACTTCACCGGGTCGGTCCTGACCGCGGTCAACATGGGCCGCGACGCCGACACCACCGCGGCGGTGGCGGGCGCCCTGGCGGGGGCGCTGGCCGGCGCCGCCGCGATCCCCGAGTCCTGGACCGCCGCCATCGGCCCGGCCCGCGGCAGCTGTCTGCCCTCGATGGCGGGCTACCACGTGCTGGACATCGCGGATCTGCTGGCCCCCGCCGACGCCGGGGCGGCCGCCGGATGAACGACCCCGACCCCCGCAGCCGTATCGAGGGCCTGCTCCTCGGGCTGGCCTCCGGGGACGCCGCCGGCTGGCCCGCGGCCCGGCACCGGGCGGCCCGGATGCCCGAGTGGACCCGGCGCCTGACCCGCGAGCTGGACACCTTCGCCGAACAGAACGCCACCACCACCCTGCCGGTGCCGATCGCGCTGAACCAGCCGCCCGAACCGCTGCGGCTGGGCCCGTCCGACGACGCCGAGTGGGCCGCCTTCACCGCCGAGTCGGTGCTGACGGCGGCCGGTGCGCTCCTCAGCGACCTGGGCCGGGACCGCCGGATGCGGGCCGCCCTCGACCTGGCCTGGAACGCGCTGGCCGGCGAGGTCGCCGCGGCCGCCGACCGGGCACCCGAGGTGGAGTCGGCGGTGCTGCCGCTGCGCGCCCGGATCTCGGTGCGGGCCGGGCTCGGCAATCTCGCCGCCGGGCTGCGGCCGCCCGCCACCGGCCACGACAACCCGCACTACTTCGACGACGCGGCCTGCGTACGGGCCACCGTCCTCGCGGTCGTCTACCCCGGTGAGCCGGCCGCGGCCGCCGGGCTGGCCGAGTACGACGCGCGCTACACCCAGGACGGCGACGGGGTGTACGGCGCCCGGGCGATGGCCGCGGCCCTCGCGGCGGCGCTCGGCGGCGCGCCGGTGGACGCCTGCGTGGACGCGGCGCTCGGCCAGCTCCCCGAGGGCACCGAGATCCGCCGCAACGCACTGCACGCGGTCGGTCTGGCGCGGGCCGCGGCCGCCGACCGGCCCGTCCGCCCCGGCGGCGCGTTCGCCCTGGTCCCCGTCCTGGAGCACGAGATCGTCGATCACGTCTACAGCTACGGCATCGCCGCGGCCGAGACCGTCCCCGTCGCGCTCGCGCTCGCCCTCGCGGGCGGCGGCCGGGTCGCCGAGGCGGTCCCGGCCGCGGCCTGCCTCTCCCGCGTCGCGGACTCCGCGCCCGCCCTGGCCGGTGCGCTGACCGGCGCGCTCGGCGGCGCCCACGGAGTGCCCCGCCCCTGGCGCGACGCCTGCCGGGTGCTCTCCGGCTGTGCCCTGCCCCGGCTGGCCGGCACCGATCTCGTCGAGCTGGCGGGCCTGCTCGCCGGAACCGAGCTGACCGACCATCACCACGCCGTTCACGAAGCCCTGGTCGCCGCGCCGGCCTCACCCACCCCACCGGCCCCACCGGCTCCCCTCGCGCTGGTCACCCCGCTGACCACATCGCACGGCCCCGCCGTCTCCACCGCGGAAGGACGCACCTCCACATGACGCACACGATGCAGACCGCCCCGGAACCGGCCGCGGCCCCGGCCACCGGCGGCGACGCCGCCCCGCTGGAGCACCGGGCGGCCGGCTGCCTGGTCGGTGCCGCCGTCGGCGACGCCCTCGGCGGGCCGGTCGAAGGCTGGACGCCGGATCAGATCGCGGCGCGGCACGGCGGCCGGGTCACCGGCATCGTCGGCCCGTTCCACGAGGACTGGCGCACCGCCCGCCCGATCGCCCCCTACCACAAGGGCGACGGACACGTCACCGACGACACCCTGATGACCCATGCGCTGGTGCGGGTCTACGAAAAGGTCCGCGACCACCTCGACGCCTTCGACATCGCCGACCATCTCGTACCGGACCTGATCGGCACCCCGCGCTGGATCCCCGAGCTGGAGGACGAGGCGCTGCCGCTGCAGCGCATCTTCCTCGCCGAGAAGTGGATCGTGGCGCGGCTGCACTACGGGCACATCGACCCGCGCGAGGCGGGCGTCGGCAACATCGTCAACTGCGGGGCGGCGATGTACATGGCGCCGGTCGGCATCGTCAACGCCGGTCATCCCGACCGTGCCTACGCCGAGGCGCTGGACATCGCCGGCGCCCACCAGTCCTCCTACGGGAGGGAGGCGGCGGGCGTCTTCGCCGCCGCCGTGGCCGCCGCCTTCGCCCCGGGCGCCACCGTGGCCTCCGTCATCGGCCATGCGCTGCGGCTCGCCAAGGACGGCACCCGCGCCGCGATCGAGGCGGTGTGCGAGGCCGCCACGCTCTACACCGGCTACGAGTCCGCGCTGGTGCCGCTGCGTGCGGCCGTCGCCCCCTTCGACACCGTCGGCCCCGACTACCGCAACCCGTCACTGGGCGCCCGCCGCCCCTCCCGGCTGCACGCCATCGAGGAACTCCCCATCGCCCTGGGCATGCTGCTCGCCTGCGAGGGCGACTTCCGCCGCACGGTCCTGGGCTCGGTCAACTACGGCCGCGACTGCGACTCCATCGCCACGATGAGCGGCGCGATCGCCGGGGCGCTGCACGGCGCCGCCGCCGTACCGGCCGAATGGGCCACGGAGGTGGCCCGCGCCAGCCGGCTCGATCTGCACGCCCCAGCGGCGGCGCTGGCCACCGTCACCCGCGAGATCTTCGCCCGCGACCGGGCCCGCCGCCGCGCCCACGAGCGGACCTTCGCGGCGCTCACGGAGGGCTGACCATGGGCACGGCGGTGGCCGCACCCCCGCTCCGGGTGACCTGGGTGCAGCCCGAGGACCTGGTCGGGCACGAGCTGCGGCAGGCGGCCGAGGACGGGCGGGACACCGGGGCGATCGAGCGGCGGTGGCGGGCGGCCGGCGGCGCGCCCGCGCCGGACCGCGCCGGCGCCTCCGCCGCGCCCGCGGACCCCGCACTGCGCCCGCTCGCCGAGGCGCTGCTGGACGAACTCGCTTTGCTGCCGTGCCCGTTGGACGGGGAGGAGCCGACGGAGCTGACGCCGATCCGGGCGTCATGTACGCAATGGCCCGCACACGACTTGAGATTGACGGACCGTCAGGATTCGCTCACTTCCCGCCTGGAAGCCGCCTGGCTGGGCCGGGCGACCGGCTGTCTGCTCGGCAAGCCCGTCGAGAAGCTGCCCCTCGAGGGCATCCGCGCGCTCGCCCGCGGCACCGGGAACTGGCCGCTGACCTCGTACTTCACCCAGACCGGGCTCGATCCGGCGGTGGCCGCGCGCTACCCGTGGAACCGCCGCAGCCGGGCCACCTCGCTCGCCGAGAACATCAACGGAATGCCCGAGGACGACGACCTCAACTACCCGCTCCTCGGGCTGCTGCTGCTCGAACGCCACGGCCACGGCTTCACCACCGCCGATGTGGCACGGCTGTGGCTGGAGGAACTGCCGGCCGGCCGTACCTTCACCGCCGAGCGCATCGCGTACCGCAATCTCCTGGACGGCATCGAGCCGCCGGCCACCGCCCGGTACCGCAATCCGTTCCGGGAGTGGATCGGCGCCGGGATCCGCGCGGATGTCTACGGCTGGACCCACCCGGGCGATCCGGCGGGCGCGGCCGCCGAGGCCTGGCGGGACGCCACGCTCAGCCATACCGCGAACGGGGTGTACGGGGCGATGTTCGTCGCGGCGGCCGTGGCGCAGGCGGCGGGCGGACGCGCGGACGTCCACGGCGCGCTGCGGGCCGGGCTCGCCGTGATCCCCGGCCGGTCCCGGCTCGCGGCGGCCGTCCGCTTCGGGATCGCGGCGGCGCGGGACGAACCCACCGGCCTGCCGGGCGGTTTCGCGGTCGTCGCCGACCGGCTGCACCGCAGATACGGCCACCACCACTGGGTGCACGCCGTGCCGAACGCGGCCCTGCTGGCCGCCGCGCTCACCCACGCGGAGGGGGACTTCACCGGCGCCATCTGCCGTGCGGTGTCCGGCGGCTGGGACACCGACTCCAACGGCGCGACCGCCGGATCGCTGGCCGGACTGCTCGCCGGCAGCCCCGCCGCGCTCCCCGAGCGCTGGACCGCGCCGCTGCGCAACCGGCTCGCCACCAGCGTCGGCGGCCTGGACGGCATCGGCTTCGACGCCCTCGCCCGGCGCACCGCCGCACTGACCGCGCCGTACGCGCCCGATGCTCCGGACGCGCCGCTCGCGTAGCTCCGCCACCCCGACCGACCGGAGGCCCGCACCATGACCGACCCGTCCCTCACCGCCCTGTACGAGCAGGCGGCCCCGCCCCCCGCCCCGTCGGGCCCCCTCGCCGGCCTGCGCGTCCTCGACCTCGCCACGCTCTTCGCCGGGCCGCTCGCCGCCACCATGCTCGGGGACTTCGGCGCCGAAGTGATCAAGGTCGAGCATCCCCGGCGGCCCGACCCCGCGCGCGGTCACGGGCCCGCCAAGGACGGCGTGGGCCTGTGGTGGAAGCTGCTCGGCCGCAACAAGAAGACGATGACCCTCGATCTGTCGCGGCCCGGCGGCCGGGACGTACTGCTGCGGCTCGCCGCCGACGCGGACGTCATCATCGAGAACTTCCGCCCCGGCACCCTGGAGAAGTGGGGCCTGGGCTGGCCCGAACTCTCCGCCGCCAACCCGCGCCTGGTCCTCGCCCGGGTCACCGGCTTCGGGCAGTTCGGCCCGTACGCCCGGCGCCCCGGATTCGGCACCCTGGCCGAGGCGATGAGCGGTTTCGCCGCGCTCACCGGGGAGCCGGACGGGCCGCCTACCCTGGCGCCGTTCGGCCTCGCCGACTCCGTCGCCGCCCTCACCACCTCGTACGCCATCATGGCCGCGCTGCGCGCCCGGGACTCCCCCACTCTCGGCTCCGCTCGAGCGGGGGGACCCCCATCCGGCCGGGGCCAGGTCATCGACATGGCGATCATCGAGCCGATGCTGACCGTGGTCGGCCCGCACCCCGTCTGGTACGACCAGCTCGGCTACGTCCAGCCGCGCACCGGCAACCGTTCCACCAACAACGCGCCCCGCAACACCTACCGCACCGCCGACGGCTACTGGGTGGCGGTCTCCACCTCGGCGCAGTCCATCGCGGAGCGCGTCATGCGGCTGGTCGGCCGGCCGGAGCTGATCGACGAGCCCTGGTTCGCGACCGGCGAGGGCCGCGCCCGGCACGCCGAGGAGCTGGACGCGGCGGTCGGCGGCTGGATCGCCCGGCACGACAGGGACGAGGTCCTCGCCGCCTTCGAACGGGCCGAGGCGGCCATCGCCCCGGTCCATGACATCCGCGATGTGCTGGCCGACCCGCAGTACCGGGCACTGGAATCGGTCACCGAGGTCCCGGACGACGAGCTGGGCACCGTACGGATGCAAAACGTCCTCTTCCGGCTCTCCGAGACCCCCGGCGCCATCCACTGGGCGGGCCGTCCGCACGGCGCGGACACCGACGAGGTACTGACCGGCCTCGGCCTGACCGGCCCCGAGATCGCCGGGCTGCGGGAGGCGGGCGCGCTGTGACCCCTCCGGAGCCCTCGGTCTCCCCTCCCCTGACCTGGCTGTACGTGCCCGGTGACCGGCCGGAGGTGGTGACCAAGGCGCTCGGCTGCGGCGCGGATGTGATCGTCATCGACCTGGAGGACGCGGTCGCCGGGGACCGCAAGGAATACGCGCTGCGCGCCACCGCCGAGCTCCTGGCCGACCCGCCGGCCTCCGCCGCGCCCCTTCACGTCCGCGTCAACGCCCTGGACGGCCCGCTCGCCGAGACCGAGATCCGCACCCTGGCCGGGCTGCCGGGGCTGGCCGGGCTGCGGCTGCCCAAGGTGCAGGGCCCGGCCGAGGTCCGCCGCGCCGCGGCCTGGGCGGCCGACAGCGGCCGGCCGGCCCGGCCCGCCCTGTATGCCCTGCTCGAATCCGCCCTCGGCATCGAGCACGCCTACGCCATCGCCACCGCGCACCCCACGCTGCACGGGCTCGCCCTCGGCGAGGCGGATCTGCGCGCGGAACTGGGAGTACGGGACGAGGCGGGGCTGGCCTGGCCGCGCAGCCGGGCGGTGGTCGCGGCGCTGGCGGCCGGTCTGGCGCCGCCGCCGCAGTCGGTCCATCCGGACGTACGCGACGCGGAGGGCCTGGCCGTCTCCTGCGCGCACGGCCGGAACCTCGGCTTCTGGGGCCGGGCGGCGATCCATCCGCGCCAGCTGCCGGTCATCGAGGCGGCCTATCTTCCGTCGGCGGAGGAGATCGAGGCGGCGCGGGAGGTGGTCGGGGCCGCCGCCACGGAGGCGGGGGCGCTGGCCCTGCCGGACGGCCGGTTCGTGGACGCGGCGGTGGTGGCGGGTGCGCGGCGGGTGTTGGCCCTCGCGGGCGCCCATCGGCGTGGATAAGCGGGGCAGGAGCCGTTGACGGTTGCGGTCAGCGGGGACGCGACATGCGCCGACGCCGACCGGCGGTGCCGCTGAGCGCCCGGGGCCGGTCCCGGTCCCTGTCCTCGTTCCCGGCCTCGTCCTCCCCCTCGTACGACAAAGCGCCGGGCGGACCCGATACGTGTCGTACGTGTCGGGTCCACCCGGCGCCGGTGGCGGCCGTCGGCCGCGTCAGGACTTCTTGGTGCTGCCGCTCCCGGCGGGGGCGTCGGCATCCGCCTCGGCGGCGTCCTCGGACTTGGCGTCGCCGCTCTCGCCCTTCGCCGGCTCCTCGGCGTCCCCGGCCTCGGGCTCGGGCTTCGCCTCGGGCGTCGCGTCGGACTCGGCCGCGGGCTCGGTGTCGCCCGTCTTCTCGATGGACACCTTGGCGCCGTCCTTGGCCTCGGACGTGGCATCGTCCTTGGCCTCGGACCCGGCACCGTCCGCGCCCTCGTCCTCCGCGTCCTCCGCCGGCTGCGCGCCCGGCTCCACGACCGCTTCCCGGCCCGGCCGCATCCTGGCCGAGACCACCAGGTAGACGACGGCCAGGACGAAGACGATCAGCGCGGTCCAGACGTTCAGCCGCAGGCCCAGGATGTGGTGCGCCTCGTCGACCCGCATGTACTCGATCCAGGCGCGGCCCGCGCAGTAGGCGGCGACGTACAGCGCGAAGGCCCGTCCGTGGCCGAGCCGGAAGCGCTTGTCGGCCCAGATCACCAGGGCCGCGACGCCCAGGCACCACAGGCACTCGTACAGGAAGGTCGGGTGGTAGGTGCCGCCGATGCGGCCGATGGCCGGGTCGGAGCTGATCTTCAGGGCCCAGGGCACGTCGGTGGGCTTGCCGTAGAGCTCCTGGTTGAACCAGTTGCCCCAGCGGCCGATCGCCTGCCCGATGGCCAGGCCCGGCGCCAGCGCGTCGGCGTATGCGGGCAGCGGAATGCCGCGGCGGCGGCAGCCGATCCAGGCGCCCACCGCGCCGAGCGCGACCGCCCCCCAGATACCGAGGCCGCCCTGCCACACCTTGAAGGCGTCGAGGGGGTGTCCGTCGGGGCCGAAGTACGGCTCGTACGTCGTGATGACGTGGTAGAGGCGTCCGCCGACCAGCCCGAAGGGCACGGCCCAAACCGCGATGTCCGCGACCGTTCCGGAGCGGCCGCCGCGCTGGATCCAGCGCTTGTTGCCGAGCCAGACGCCGACGAAGACGCCGATGATGATGCAGAATGCGTAGCCGCGCAGCGGGATCGGGCCGAGATAGACGACACCGGTCGACGGGCTGGGAATGAATGCGAGGTCCATGGCAGGGTCGACGCTACCGCGCCGGGCGGGGTCGGCGACAACCACACCCGGCAACGGCTCCGTAACGACCCTGGCGCATCACGCCATGACGCTGCGTGCCCGGCTTCCCGGGCACCCGCGCTACGACGGCGAAGCGCTCGGCTGCGACTTCTGCGGCGCTTGCGGCGACTGCGGCGACTGCGGCGACTGCGATGTCTGCTGCTTCCCCGGCTGCTTTCCCTTGTTGGTCTCCAGCACCAGCTTCTTGAAGTCCGCCGCGGTGAGCCGGCCGCCCTTCTCCTTGGAGAGGTCCTTGCCGTTGAGGAGGACGGTGGGGGTGCCGCCGTACCCGGAGTGGGTGAAGGCGGTGTTGGACTTGCGGACGAAGCCTTCGTAACGGCCGTCGTTGACGCACTTGGCGAAGGCGGCGGACGGCAGCCCCTTGACCTTGTCGGCGAGCTGGATGAGGTACTTCTTGTCGGCGAACCTGTCCTGCGGCTCCGGCGGCTGGTTGGCGTAGAGGACGTCGTGGTACTCGCGGAAGCGGCCGGCGTCCTGGGCGCAGAGCGCGGCGTTGGCGGCGGCGAGGGAGCCCTTGCCGCCGGTGTTGCCGTCGATGATCGTGGCGAGGTGGTAATCGATCTTCAGCTGGCCGGAGTCCTCGAGTTCGTGGAGGACCGGGCGGAAGCCGGTCTCGAACTGCCGGCAGGCGGGGCAGCGGAAGTCCTCCCACACCGTGAGGGTGGAGGGGGCGTCGGGCGCGCCCACGGGGACGGCGGGCCGGTCACCGCCGCTGGCCTGCTTGGGGCGGGCGGTTTCGTTGTCGGTGCTGCCGCCGTTGCTGCTGAGGGTCGAGGCCCAGACGGCGATGCCGCCGGCGATGGCCAGCGCCGCGACCACCGATCCGGCGACGATCGCCTGGCGGCTCCGTCGGGCGCGCGCCTGTTCCTTGGCCCGCTGTGCCTGCAGCCGCTCGCGGGCGCTGCCCTTTGCGTCATGATTCTTCGGGTTCACGCCACTGGACAACGAAGCGGAGGGGTGCCCTCGCACCCCTCCGCACCGATGTTCGCCCTATCGAGGGACATCCCCCTGGGCAGACGGCCTTACGTGTGCTTGCGCACGCCCTCGGCCAGCTCGCCGGCCAGGGCCCGCACGCCCGTCAGACCGGCGTCAAGGTCGCCGTCCTCGGCCAGCAGCCGCTTGACGAACGCCGAGCCGACGATCACGCCGTCCGCGAACTGGGCCACCTCGGCGGCCTGTTCGGCGTTGGAGACGCCAAGCCCGACGCATACCGGCAGGTCGGTGGTGGCGCGGGTGCGGGCCACCAGCTCCTGGGCCTCGCGGCCGACGGAGGCGCGGGTGCCGGTGACGCCCATCAGGGAGGCCGCGTAGACAAAGCCGCTGCCGGCCGCGGTGATCTTGGCGAGCCGCTCGTCCCGGCTGCTCGGCGCGACCACGAAGACGGTGGCCAGCCCGTGCTGCTCGGCGGCCTTGCGCCACACCTCGGATTCCTCGACCGGCAGGTCCGGCAGGATGCAGCCGGCGCCGCCCGCCTCGGCGAGGTCGGCGGCGAACCGCTCCACGCCGTAGGCGTCGACGGGGTTCCAGTACGTCATGCACAGCACCGGCGCGCCGGTGGCGGCGTGCACCTCGCGGACCGTGCGGATGACGTCGACGATCTTGACGCCGCCGCGCAGCGCGATGTCGTCGGCGGTCTGGATCACCGGACCGTCCAGGACCGGGTCGCTGTGCGGCAGGCCGACCTCGACGATGTCGCAGCCGCCGTCCAGCATCTCGGTCATCGCCCGTACGCCGCCGTCGACGGTCGGGAAGCCGGCCGGGAGGTAGCCGACGAGGGCCGCGCGGTTTTCGGTGCGGGCCTGGGCCAGCACCGAGTTCAGGAGTTCCACGTTGCCCGCCATCACTTCTCCCCCTCGCCCGTGGGCTGGACCGCACCGTTCACATCGGCTGTGGCCTTGCGGCCCGTGTCGTCGTACAGCCCGAAGTAGCGGGCGGCGGTGTCCATGTCCTTGTCGCCGCGGCCCGACAGGTTGACCAGCAGCAGGCCGTCGGGGCCCAGTTCGCGGCCGACCTCGAGGGCGCCGGCCAGCGCATGGGCGCTCTCGATGGCCGGGATGATGCCCTCGGTCTGCGACAGCAGGCGCAGCGCGCGCATCGCCTCGTCGTCGGTGACCGCGCGGTACTCGGCGCGGCCGGTGTCCTTGAGGTAGGCGTGCTCGGGGCCGATGCCGGGGTAGTCCAGGCCGGCCGAGATCGAGTACGGCTCGGTGATCTGGCCGTCCTCGTCCTGGAGCACGTACGAGCGCGAGCCGTGCAGGATGCCGGGGGTGCCCTCGGTGAGGGTGGCCGCGTGTTCGCCGCTGTCGACGCCGTGGCCGCCCGGTTCGCAGCCGATGAGGCGCACGTCGGCGTCGGGGAGGAAGGCGTGGAAGAGGCCGATGGCGTTGGAGCCGCCGCCGACGCAGGCGATGGCGGCGTCCGGCAGGCGGCCCGCGCGCTCGAGGATCTGCCGCCTGGCCTCGACGCCGATGACCCGGTGGAAGTCGCGGACCAGGGCGGGGAAGGGGTGCGGGCCGGCGACCGTACCGAACAGGTAGTGCGTGCGGTCGACGTTGGCCACCCAGTCGCGGAACGCCTCGTTGATGGCGTCCTTGAGGGTGCGGCTGCCGGACTTCACGGCGATGACCTCGGCGCCGAGCATCCGCATCCGGGCGACGTTGAGCGCCTGGCGCTGGGTGTCGACCTCGCCCATGTAGATGGTGCATTCGAGGCCGAAGAGGGCGCAGGCGGTGGCGGTGGCGACGCCGTGCTGGCCGGCGCCGGTCTCGGCGATGACCCGGGTCTTGCCCATGCGCTTGGTGAGCAGCGCCTGGCCCAGCACGTTGTTGATCTTGTGCGAGCCGGTGTGGTTGAGGTCCTCGCGCTTGAGGAACACCCGGGCTCCGCCGGCGTGTTCGGCGAATCGCGGCACCTCGGTGAGCGCGCTGGGGCGACCGGTGTAGTTGACCAGCAGGTCGTCGAGCTCGGCCGCGAACGCGGGGTCCGACTTGGCCTTCTCGTACTCCGCGGCGACCTCGTCGACCGCGGCGACCAGCGCCTCGGGGATGAACTTGCCGCCGAAGGCACCGAAATAGCCTGCGGGGCTGGGTACCTGACCCTCGGGGTCGGGAATGAAGAACTCGGAGGACATCTGACGCACTCCTAGACCGGGGCACTCGCCCCGGGAATCCGGTTATGTCGGAATATGCGGAACAGGAACTTCACGGTAGGCGGGGCGCACGACAAGGGGTCGCCGCCGCCACGGAACGCAAGCGGACGGTTCCGTGGCAAGGAGGGGCGACGCGTCAGCGCGCGGTCCGCTCCGGTCGCCATCGCCTGCCGTTGATCTGTCCCGGCTCGGATCCGATGTGATACCTGACCCGCCGTCCGTGCACCCGCCGCGCGGGCGCCCGGCAGCCCCGCGGCCGGCAGCCGCGGCCCAGCGCCGGGTGCGGGACGCGGGCGGCTCCCGCCGCGGCGCGCACGCCTGCCGGGCCCGGGTGCACTCCCCGGGCCGGGCGGCGGATGCCTGCGGCGGTGGCGGTCATGTCGTGTGTCGTCCGTCCCGGCCGCTCAGGACCGGCCGTGGCGGATCGCCGGGTGGGAGCCCGCGGCGACCAGATCGGCGACGGCGGTCCTGGGGTCCTTGCCGGTGACCAGGGACTCGCCGACCAGGACGGCGTCCGCGCCGTCGTTGGCGTAGGCGATCAGGTCGTGCGGACCGCGCACCCCGGACTCGGCGATCTTGACGATGTGGTCGGGGATCTCGGGGGCGATCCGGGCGAAGTTGCCGCGGTCGACCTCGAGGGTCTTGAGGTCGCGGGCGTTGACGCCGATGATCCTGGCGCCGGCGTCCACCGCGCGGGCGACCTCCTCCTCGTCGTGCACCTCGACCAGCGGCGTCAGGCCGATCGACTCGGCCCGCTCGATGAGCGAGACCAGTGCCTCCTGCTCGAGCGCGGAGACGATCAGCAGCGCCAGGTCGGCGCCGTACGCGCGGGCCTCCCACAGCTGGTAGGCGGTGACGATGAAGTCCTTGCGCAGGACGGGGATGTCGACCTTGGCGCGGACGGCCTCCAGGTCGGCCAGCGAGCCGCCGAACCGGCGCTGCTCGGTCAGCACGGAGATGACCGCCGCACCGCCCGCCTCGTAGTCGGCGGCGAGCCCGGCAGGGTCGGCGATCGCGGCGAGCGCACCCTTGGACGGGCTGGAGCGCTTGACCTCACAGATCACCGTGACGCTCTCGCCCTTCAGGGCCGCCACGCCGTCCTTGGCCGGCCGCGCCTTCTGGGCCCGCTCCTTGAGCTCGTCGAGGCTGACGTGGGCCTGCCGCTCTGCGAGGTCGGCGCGGACTCCGTCGATGATCTCGTCGAGCACACTCACGCGAGCGGCCTCCTTCTAGAACGGTGGGGGTGGACGGCGACCCCTGTTACGACGTGCCGTACAAGGTGCCGTCCCATCAGGCACTCCGATGGTATCCGCCATGGGGCACAGGTTTCGCATCCGGTTGACGGTGGTCCCACCACCTGGACATCGGCCGGAATTCCGGTGCCGCCGTGCGCGCGCCCGGTCATGGCGTCAGGCCCGCGCCGAAGGGGAGGTTGCGCACGACCGTGAAGGCCGCCAGCAGGCCGCTCAGCGCCCACCAGTGGACGGCCCCCAGCCGTGGGCCCGCCGTGCGGCGGCCGCGGCCCGCGCGCAGCAGCCAGCGCGCGGCCAGGACCGCGAAGACGGCGTAGCCGGCCACCGCGAGCGCATTGGCGTGCAGGGCGGCGCCGAGGTCACCGTGTGCGACGGCGTAGGCGCTGCGCAGCCCCCCACAGGCCGGACAGGACAGGCCGGTGAGGTGCCGCAGCGGGCAGACGGGGTAGTGGCCGGGCTCGCGGGGGTCGACGGCGCCGACCAGCGCGAAGGCGGCGGCGACGGCCGCGACGCTGCCCAGCGGCGCCGCGAGCCGTCGCGGCAGTCCGCCCGCCATCCGGGATCCGGCCACGGGATCGGTCACGGTGCCCATGGTGACGCCGGATGCGCGAAGGCGCAGCTTCTCGGCCGCCGTACGGGGTGGACACGGACGGCGGGGTACGGCACCGGAGTGCGTACGGGCCGGGAAGCGGCGCCTTCGGAGGTACTGCGGAAGGGCGGGAGCGGCGGTCAGCTCTCCTGCGGCTGCGCCTGGGCCGCCGGGCGCACCTTGGCCGAGCGCTTGGGCTCGGAACCCATGCCGGCCATCTTCATCAGGCCGCCGACCACGGCGCCCAGGCCGATCAGGGCCATGCCCGCCCAGAACCCGGGGACGTTCGCCAGCACGATGAAGGCTCCGGCGACACAGAAGCCGATGAACGAGATGATGACGCCGGTCCAGGCGGCGGGGGTGTGTCCGTGGCCACTGCTCGACATGAGTGCTCCTCGTTGCTCTCTCGCGCCGGGGTCCGGGCGCGGTAATCGTCGTCCATTGTCACCGATGCCGGGGCAAGCACCGTTACCGGGTGGGGTCCTCGCCGCGGTCCAGGGACTTCCAGATCTCCTCCGGACGGTCCAGATCCGGGGGCGCGGGCGCGCGCCGGGGACCGCGGGCACCGTCCGGTGTGCGCTCGTACCGCCCCGACATTGCGGGCCAGTGGCGGCCGCGGAGGAGGGCGAGCAGTCCCGCGGAGAGCAGCAGCAGACCGCCGGCCGCGGTCACCCACGGCCAGGGTGTGTGCGTGACGTGATGCACATCGGTGCCGGCCAGACCGACCGCGGTGGAGGCCTTGTCGCGCAGCGCCGAGGTGTCGGAGTTGCCGAGCGCGGAGGCGACGGCGATGCCCAGGCCGCTGAGCGTGAGCAGCGCGGCGATAGCGATCCGGCCGGCCCGGCGGACCGCGAAGACGGCGACCAGCGCGGCGAGGCCGACGACCGCGAGCGCGCCGGGCACGCCGGTCACATCGTTGCCGGTCACGCTGCGGGGCAGCTCGCCCTGGGCCAGGACCGCGGTGCCGGTCGCCCAGGTCCGGCCGGCGGCGAACAGCGTCAGCCCGGCGCCGGCCGCGCCGGCCGGCAGCGCGAGGGCGAGGCTTCGCTTGGCGCTGCGGGGCGCGGCCGCCGGCGCGCTCGCGGGCGCGGTCGCGGCATCGGTTCGGGGCTGGGGTACGGCACTCACGCGTACCACTATCGCGCACGGCCCCGCGGCGCCCGGCACGCGGGGCACCCCGCACGGCACCCCGCGGCGGGGCGGACCGGGGCAGGAGCCGTTGACGGTCCCGCCCGTGAACCGCCCCGCGGCCTCCGGCCAAACGATTCGCCGTGCGCACGGCCCGCAGCACCGCCGCCGCCTCGTCGGGCACCCGCGGCACCCGGCACGCGGGGCACCCCGCACGGCACCCCGCGGCAGGGCGGACCGGGGCAGGAGCCGTTGACGGTCCCGCCCGGCCTACCGCCCCACGGCGGGCTACTCGGCCAGGTGATTCGCAATGTGCACGGCCCGCAGCACCGCCGCCGCCTCGTCATGCACCCGCGGCACCCCGCGGCGAGGCGGACCAGGGCAGGAGCCGTTGACGGTCCCGCCCGGCCTACCGCCCCACGGCGGGCTACTTCGCCAGGTGATTCGCCGTGTGCACGGCCCGCAGCACCGCCGCCGCCTTGTTCCGGCACTCGGTGTCCTCGGCGACCGGGTCGGAGTCGGCGACGATTCCGGCGCCGGCCTGGACGTAGGCGGTGCCGTCCCGCAGCAGTGCCGTACGGATCGCGATGGCGGTGTCGGAGTCCCCGGCGAAGTCGAGGTAGCCGACGCAGCCGCCGTACAGGCCGCGGCGGGTCGGCTCCAGCTCCTCGATGATCTGCATGGCGCGCGGCTTGGGCGCGCCGGAGAGGGTCCCGGCCGGGAAGCAGGCCGTCAGGACGTCGAAGGCGGTACGGCCCTTGGCGACCGTCCCCGTCACCGTCGAGACGATGTGCATGACGTGGCTGTAGCGCTCGACGGACATGAAGTCGACGACCTCGACGCTGCCGGGCTCGCAGACCCGGCCCAGGTCGTTGCGGCCCAGGTCGACCAGCATCAGATGCTCGGCGCGCTCCTTGGGGTCGGCCATCAGCTCGTCGGCCAGGGCCTGGTCCTCCTGGACCGTGGCGCCGCGCGGCCGGGTCCCGGCGATCGGGTGCACCATCGCCCGGCCCCCCTCGACCTTCACCAGCGCCTCGGGGCTGGACCCCACGACATCGAAGGGGACGCCGCCGGGGCCCTCTCCCCCCTCGAAGCGGAAGAGGTACATGTACGGGCTGGGGTTGGTGGCCCGCAGCACCCGGTAGACGTCCAACGCGCTTGCCGCGCAAGGGGTTTCGAAGCGCTGCGAGGGCACCACCTGGAAGGCCTCGCCGGCCCGGATGCGCTCCTTGATGTCCTCGACGGCGTCCTGGAAGGCGGGGCCGCCCCACTTGGCGGTGTACGGCGGCACCTCGGACGGCGGCAGCGCGGCGGCGCCGGCGGGCGCGGGCCGGGCCAGGTCGTCGGCCATGGCGTCCAGGCGGGCCACCGCGTCCGCGTACGCCTCGTCCACGCCGGTCTCGAGGTCGTTGTGGTTGATCGCGTTGGCGATCAGCAGGACCGTGCCGTTCCAGTGGTCGAGGACCGCGAGGTCGGAGGTGAGCAGCATGGTCAGCTCGGGCAGCTTCAGCTCGTCCTCGGTGCTGTCGCCGATCTTCTCCAGGCGGCGCACGACGTCGTAGCCGAGGTAGCCGACCATGCCGCCGGTGAACGGCGGCAGGCCCGCGCCCTCGACCAGGTCGTGCGGGGTGTGCAGCGCCTCGACGGTGGCCCGCAGCACGGCCAGCGGGTCGCCGTCGGTGGGCACGCCCACGGGCGGGGTGCCCAGCCAGTGGGCCTGGCCGTCACGGGTGGTGAGCGTCGCGGCGCTGCGGACGCCGATGAAGGAGTACCGCGACCATGTGCGGCCGTTCTCCGCGGATTCGAGGAGGAAGGTGCCGGGGCGTTCGGCCGCGAGTTTGCGGTAGAGGCCGACCGGGGTGTCGCCGTCCGCGAGGAGGCGCCGGGTGACCGGGATGACCCGGCGGTCCTTCGCGAGGGTGCGGAAGTTCTCGAGGCCCGGAGTCGCGGTGCCGGTGGTTCCCGTGGTCATGGCGTCGGATCCTAGTAGGGCTCGGTGCGGCACGCGGGGCACGTCCGCCTGATGATCCACGGATGGCCCGGCCGCCCCTGGTGCCGGACCCCTGGCCGGGCCTTTCGCCGGGTCAGTCGCCAGGTCAGTCGCGGGTGAGCAGGACGTCCGCGTCGAAGCAGGTGCGGTCGCCGGTGTGGCAGGCCGCGCCGACCTGGTCGACCTTCACCAGGATCGTGTCGGCGTCGCAGTCCAGGGCCACGGACTTGACGTGCTGGAAGTGCCCGGACGTGTCGCCCTTGACCCAGTACTCCTGGCGGCTGCGCGACCAGTACGTGCCGCGCCCGGTGGTGAGCGTGCGGTGCAGGGCCTCGTCGTCCATCCAGCCGAGCATCAGCACCTCGCCGGTGTCGTACTGCTGGGCGATGGCGGGGACCAGGCCGTCGGCGGCGCGCTTGAGGCGGGCGGCGATGGCGGGGTCCAGCGCGGAGGCGGAGGCGGTGACGCGGCTGCTCATGGTGCCTATTGTGCCTGCCGCCCCGATGGGCCTCGGCCGCCGTGCGGCGGGGCCCTGCGGCGGGTACGGCATTCTGCTCCTATGCATCCGCCGCCCCAGCCGCCGCCTCCGCCCCCGCCGCCGGATCCGGACCGGGCGGCGAGGGTCGCGGTGCGGGTACTGGTCGCGGTGTTCGTGGCGGCGGTGGCCGTCGCGGTGGTGCTGGTGGTGCTGTTGCCGGGGCGCTGAGTGCGGCGCCGTGGCAGCGCGGGGACCGCGGTCGTAGGGTGGCCGTATGTCGACCCATGCGAAGCGTGAACGGCTCCTTCTCGCCGATCTGTTGGAGAGCGCGGGACCGGAGGCTCCGACGCTGTGCGAGAACTGGACGGCGCGGGATCTGGCCGCGCATGTGGTGGTGCGCGAGCGGCGCGCGGACGCGGCGGGCGGGATCCTCCTCAAGCCGCTGGCCGCGCGGCTGGAGCGGGTGCAGGCGGAGTTCGCGGCCAAGCCGTACGAGGAACTGATCCAGCTGATCCGCAGCGGTCCGCCGCGGATGTCGCCGTTCGCGCTGAAGCCGATCGACGAGGCGTCGAACACCGTGGAGTTCTTCGTCCACGCCGAGGATGTGCGGCGGGCGCAGCCGGACTGGAGCCCCCGGGAGCTGGACCCGGTCTTCTCCGATGCGCTGTGGTCGCGGGTGGAGAAGATGGCGCGGGTGCTGGGGCGCAAGGCGCCGGTGGGGCTGGTGCTGCGGCGGCCGGACGGGCAGACGGCGGTGGCGCACCGGGGCGCCCCGGTGGTGACGGTCACCGGGGAGCCGGGTGAGCTGACGATGTTCGTGTTCGGCCGGCAGGCGGCGGCCCGTGTCGAGATGGAGGGCGACAAGGAGGCGGTCGACCGGCTGCGGACGGCGAAGCAGCTGGGGGTGTAGGGACGGGTCCGGGGCAGGCGCCCGCCAGGGCCCTCAGGACATCCCCAGGTCCAGGTGCTCCATCAGGATCCGCTCCAGTTCGCGGGCGGCACGGGGCGGGGAGACATCGCCGCGGTGGGCCACCGAGACGACGCGGTGCATGCCGGGGGTGGCGAAGCGGGTGACGCGCAGCCCGGAGCGTTCGGCGACCATGCTCGGTACGACGGCGATGCCCAGCCCCGCCCGGACGAACCCGAGGACCGCGTCCATCTCGCCGCCCTCGACGGTGAAGGTGGGCTCGAAGCCGGCCGCCCGGCAGGCCGCGGTGGTGAATTCCCGCAGGTCGTAGCCGCGGCGGAACATCGCGAGGGGGCGGCCGCGGAGGTCTTCGACGCGGATGCGGGTGCGCCGGCCGGCCACCGGGGCGGGGCGGTCGGGGGCGGAGACCACGACCAGCTCCTCCCGCAGCAGGTCGGCGGTGGTCAGCGCCGGGGCCTGGACCGGCAGCGGGGTGATGATCAGGGCGAGGTCCAGTGCGCCGTCGGCCAGGGCGCGGACGAGGTCCTGGGAACCGTCCTCGGTGACGATCAGGTCGACGCCCGGGTAGGTGGCGTGGAAGGCGCTGAGGACGTCCGGGACGAGGCTGGCGCAGAGGCTGGGCGGGGCGCCGAGGCGGAGCCGGCCGCGGCGGAGCTGGGCGACCTCCTGGACCTCGCGGCGGGCGGTCT
Organism: Streptomyces sp. NPDC101227; assembly: GCF_044767545.1. Taxonomy (NCBI): domain Bacteria; kingdom Bacillati; phylum Actinomycetota; class Actinomycetes; order Kitasatosporales; family Streptomycetaceae; genus Streptomyces; species Streptomyces sp. NPDC101227. The sequence goes on from NZ_JBIWOD010000023.1 coordinate 27,850, forward strand.
CGGTGTCGGCGAGGATGCGGCGGGCCAGCGGCAGCAGGGTCTCGCCGGCGTCGGTGAGGGTGATGTGGCCGCGGGCGCGGTGGAAGAGATCGGCGCCCAACTCCCGCTCCAGGGACCGGATCTGCTGGGAGAGCGAGGGCTGGGCGACGTGTTCGCGCTCGGCGGCGCGGGTGAAGTGGCGGGTGTCCGCGACGGCCGTGAAGTAGCGGAGCTGCTGCAGCTGCATAAGGGGAATATAAGGCAGCGATAGGCCTGGCCTATCGAGATGAGCCGGAGCATGTCTTGGACTGATGGGTGGATGCGTCCTTACCGTCGGCCTCATGGCAGCACTGGACACTCGGACGGATCGACGGCCGTCCTTCGCCGGCCTCCTGTGGGGCTCGACCGTCGGCAAGAAGACGGCAATGGCCGTCAGCGGCATCGTGATGCTGCTGTATCTGGTCGTCCACATGCTGGGCAACCTCAAGATCTTCTTCGGGGCCGGGGACTTCGACGCGTACGCCGCCTGGCTGCGCACCATCGGCGAGCCGTTCCTGCACCACGAGTGGTTCTTGTGGATCGCGCGGGTGGTGCTGGTCGCCGCCGTCGTCACCCATGCGGTGGCCGCCTTCCAGCTCAGCCGCCGGGACATCGCCGCCCGCCCGGTGAAGTACGCCCGCCCGTCGCCCGACCGCCACTCCGGATGGAGGCGCTTCGCGCCGCACCTCTCTCGGCGGCGCCGGGCGAGCTACGCCACCCGCACCATGCGCTGGGGCGGCATCATCCTCGGCCTGTTCATCGTCTGGCACATCCTGGACCTGACGACGCTGACGGTGAACCCGCACGCCGCGGCCGGCCACCCGTACGCGAACGTCGTCGCGACCTTCTCCACCTGGTACGGCGACGTCATCTACATCGTCGCGATGCTCGCGCTGGGCCTGCACATCCGGCACGGCTTCTGGAGCGCCGCGCAGACCCTCGGCGCCGGCAGCGCCGCCCGCGACCGGGTGCTGAAGACCACCGCCAATGTCCTCGCGCTGCTGCTGACGGCGGGCTTCATCTCCGTGCCCGTCGCCGTCATGACCGGATTGGTGAGCTGACGTGACCGCATACACCCACTACGCGACCGGCACTCCGGTCGTCGACGCCAAGGCTCCCCAGGGCCCGATCGCCGAGCGCTGGGACACCCGCCGCTTCGAGGCGAAGCTGGTCAACCCGGCCAACCGGCGCAAGCAGACCGTGATCGTCGTCGGCACCGGCCTGGCGGGCGGCGCGGCGGGCGCCACGCTCGCCGAACAGGGCTACCGCGTCGTGCAGTTCTGCTACCAGGACTCGCCGCGCCGGGCCCACTCCATCGCCGCGCAGGGCGGCATCAACGCCGCGAAGAACTACCGCAACGACGGGGATTCCGTCCACCGGCTGTTCTACGACACCGTCAAGGGCGGCGACTTCCGGGCGCGCGAGTCGAATGTGCACCGGCTGGCGCAGGTCTCGGTGGAGATCATCGACCAGTGCGTGGCGCAGGGTGTGCCGTTCGCCCGCGAGTACGGCGGGCTGCTCGACACCCGTTCGTTCGGCGGCGTCCAGGTCTCCCGTACGTTCTATGCCCGCGGCCAGACGGGCCAGCAGCTGCTGCTCGGCGCCTACCAGGCGCTGTCGCGGCAAATAGCCGCCGGCAATGTCGAGATGCATCCGCGTACCGAGATGCTGGACCTGATCGTGGTGGACGGGCGGGCCCGCGGGATCGTCGCCCGCGACCTGATCACCGGGAAGATCGACACCTACTTCGCCGACGCGGTGGTGCTGGCCTCCGGCGGCTACGGCAACGTCTTCTACCTCTCCACCAACGCCATGAACTCCAACGCGACCGCCGTCTGGCGGGCGCACCGGCGCGGTGCGTACTTCGCCAACCCCTGCTTCACCCAGATCCACCCGACCTGCATCCCGCGCACCGGCGACCACCAGTCCAAGCTGACGCTGATGAGCGAGTCGCTGCGCAACGACGGCCGCATCTGGGTGCCGAAGGCCAAGGGCGACGCGCGGTCCCCGAAGGACATTCCCGAGGACGAGCGCGACTACTACCTGGAGCGCATCTACCCCGCCTTCGGCAACCTGGTGCCGCGCGACATCGCGTCCCGGGCGGCGAAGAACGTGTGCGACGAGGGGCGCGGGGTCGGCCCCGGCGGCCAGGGCGTCTACCTCGACTTCGCGGACGCCATCGCGCGGATGGGCCGTAAGGCCGTCGAGGCGAAGTACGGCAACCTCTTCGACATGTACGCGCGGATCACCGACGAGGACCCGTACGAGGTCCCGATGCGGATCTATCCGGCCGTGCATTACACGATGGGCGGTCTGTGGGTCGACTACGACCTCCAGACCACCGTCCCCGGCCTGTTCGCGATCGGGGAGGCCAACTTCTCCGACCACGGCGCCAACCGCCTCGGCGCCTCCGCCCTGATGCAGGGCCTGGCCGACGGCTACTTCGTACTGCCCTCGACCATCAACGACTACCTCGCCCGTCATCCGCACAAGGACGGCGTCGACGGCTCGCATCCGGAGGCGGTGGCGGCCGTGCGGGAGACCGAGGAGCGGCTCGCCCGGCTGCTGGCCGTGGACGGGGACCGTACGCCCGACTCCTTCCACCGCGAGATCGGCGAACTCATGTGGGAGTACTGCGGGATGGCCCGTACCGACGAGGGCCTGCGCAAGGCCCTCGAGCGGATCCCTGGGATCCGCGAGGAGTTCTGGCGGCGGATCAAGGTCCCGGGCACCGGCGAGGAGTTCAACCAGTCGCTGGAGAAGGCCAACCGCGTCGTGGACTACCTGGAGCTCGCGGAGCTGATGTGCCTCGACGCGCTGCACCGGGCGGAGTCCTGCGGCGGCCACTTCCGCGCGGAGTCCCAGACCCCGGACGGCGAGGCCGCCCGCCGCGACGAGGAGTTCTCGTACGCGGCCGCCTGGGAGTTCACCGCCACCGGCGACGCTCCCACCCTCCACAAGGAAGACCTCGTCTTCGAGTACGTCCACCCCACCCAGCGGAGCTACGCATGACCACCGTCTCCCGGGGGGCGACCCCCATACCCACGATGTCCCTCACCCTGCGCGTCTGGCGTCAGAAGAACGCCGATGCCCCGGGCGCCATGTCCACGTACAAGGTGGACGGCATCTCCCCGGACATGTCCTTCCTCGAGATGCTCGACACCCTCAACGAGTCGCTGATCCTTGGCGGCGAGGACCCGGTCGCCTTCGACCACGACTGCCGCGAGGGCATCTGCGGCGCGTGCAGCCTCGTCATCAACGGCGATGCGCACGGCCCGGAGCGGACCACGACCTGCCAGCTGCACATGCGGTCGTTCTCCGACGGCGACATCATCGACATCGAGCCCTGGCGGGCCTCGGCGTTCCCGGTCGTCAAGGACCTGGTGGTCGACCGCAGCGCCTTCGACCGGATCATCCAGTCCGGCGGCTACATCACCGCCCCCACCGGCGCGGCCCCCGAGGCGCACGCCACCGCCGTGCCGAAGCCGGCCGCCGACGCCGCCTTCGAGCACGCCGAGTGCATCGGCTGCGGTGCCTGCGTGGCGGCCTGCCCCAACGGTTCGGCGATGCTGTTCACCTCGGCGAAGGTCAACCACCTCAATGTGCTGCCGCAGGGCTCGCCGGAACGCGAGTCCCGGGTGGTGGACATGGTCGGGCAGATGGACGACGAAGGCTTCGGCGGCTGCACGCTCGCCGGCGAGTGCGCCACGGCCTGCCCCAAGGGCATTCCGCTGTTCAGCATCACCAAGATGAACCGCGAGTTCGTCCGGGCGGCGCGCAAGGTGCGCTGAGTCACACCGCGGCGGTCCCGATGAGCCCCTCCCGGGTGACGAGCGCGGCCAGCTCGTGCTCGTTCATCTCCCGGGTGCCCTCGGGCCGCCGCGGCAGGACCAGGTAGCGGCTCTCCGCGCTCGAGTCCCACACCGTGATCGCGGTGTCCTCGGGGAGTTCCAGCCCGAACTCGGCCAGCACCGCGCGCGGTTCCCGCACCACCCGCGAGCGGTAGGCCTCGCTCTTGTACCAGGACGGCGAGGGCCCCAGCAGCCCGATCGGATAGCAGGAGCACAGCGTGCACACGATGACGTGGTGGGCGGTCTCGGTGTTCTCGACGACCTTGAGCCGTTGCTCCTGGATGCCGCCCGCCATCGAGAGCCCGATCTCGGGAAGCGCGGCGTTGGCATCGGCCAGCAGCCGTCGCCGGAAGCCCTCGTCGACCCACGCCCGGGCCACGATCCGCGCGCCGTTGAGCGGTGACGCCCCTTCGAGCATCGTGGCGAGCGCCGCGTCCAGCTGGGCTTCCTCGACCACGCGGGCCTCGATGAGCCGCTCCTCCAGCCGCCTGACCCGTGCCGCCACCGGCGTGCTCGGGTGTCCCTCGCTCATGCCCCGTCCCTCCGTGCCCGCTCGATGTACGACTCCCAGAGGTCGACCGTGACCTCGTGGTCTCCCTCGCCCCACAGGTCACGCGCCGCGAAGGCCACGGTGTAGACCGGCTCGACCCGCGGCTCGGCGACGCCCATGGCCACCTCGTCGGCGAGCGCCCAGCGGCCTTGCGACTCGACGATCCGCCCCACGTGCCCGCGGACATACCGCGGCACGCGGGTGTGCCCCGCGGGGTCACCGGCCCGCACCCGGACCCGCTCCCCCACCCGGAAGTCACCCATCCGCGAGCACCTTCCGCTCCGCGAGCAGCGTCTCGATCGCGATCAGCCACCGCTCGTAGTACGGGGTCGCCAGGTACTGCCCGGGGTCCATCCGCTCGACCGCGTCCCGGAACTCGTCGAGGCGGTAGACACCGTTGCGCACCAGCACGGAGTTCAAGGCGAAGACCCGCGCCTCCCAGTCGGCGTGGAACGGCGGTTCGTCCGCCTCGATCCGCAGTGCGCCGAATCCGGTCTGCCCGCCCACATCATTGACACGGCTCATGGGCGGAGCGTACGGGCAGCGAGCGCCGCGGCGGTACAGGGCGCGCCCCGCGGCCGGTCGCGGCGGCGCATGCGGTCAGTTCCGCAGCAGGGCCGTGACCGCCGCCGCGCCGCCGGTCGCCAGCCAGGTGCGGAAGTCGGTCAGTTCCGGGTGGCGGGCGCGCAGGGCGGGGATGTCGGCGTGCCAGATTCCGGCCGGGTCGGCGAAGGCGCGGGCGGCCCGGGCCGGCAGGCCGGCGCGCTCCGCCGGAAGGTGCCGGTAGGTGATCGGGCGCCCGGTGAACTCGCTTATCACGGCGGCTGCTTGACGGGACGTCAGCTCATCGCCGGCCAGCTCCAGGGCGCGGCCCAGGTACTCCTCGGGGTGGGCGAGGGCCAGCGCGGCGAAGACGCCGATGTCGCGGGTGGCGACGAGCTGGACGGGGACGTCCGGCGGGAAGAGGTGCACCAGCTCGCCGTCCTCGGTGATACCGCCGAAGGGCAGGCCGGGGACGGTGTGGTTCTCCATGAACCGCACCGGCCGCAGCACGGTCGCCGGCAGCCCGAGCGCGGCGATCCGTTCCTCCACGGCTCGTTTGGCCGCCCAGTAGCCGATACCGTTCGGCCGCTCGGCCCCGCCGACCGAGGCGAACACGAAGTGCCGGACGCCCGCGTGGGCGGCGGCGGTTGCCAGGTTGCCGCCGCGCCGCACCTCCCGTTCGGGGTCCTTGTCGTCCGGGGTCACCCCGAAGACGCCGTACGCGCCGTCGACCGCCGCGGCCAGCGACGCCGGGTCGTCCAGGTCTCCGGTCACCGCTTCGGCGCCGGTGCGCACCAGGCCGTCGACCGCGCCCTCGCGCCCCTTCCGCACGAGCACCCGTACCCGCCAGCCGTCCGCCAGCAGGCGCGCGGCGGTCGCCCCGCCCTGCCGTCCGGTCGAGCCGGTGACCAGGACGGTCCGGTCCGCGCGCGGCGCACGCACCGCAGGCCCGGCATGCTCCGTACGCATGACTCTCCCCCTTCGACGGGCCTCCGGACACGATGCGGAGGCACCCTCCGAATATACGGAGAGTGCCTCCACTTAACAAGAGTGCGGGCCCGCACCGGGCTACCGCACCGGGTGCCCCGCCCCCCGCAGCGCGTCTTTGACCTGGCCGATGCGCAGGTCCCCGAAGTGGAAGACGGACGCGGCCAGTACGGCATCGGCCCCCGCGGCCACCGCCGGGGCGAAGTGGTCCAGCTTGCCCGCGCCGCCGGAGGCGATGACCGGGACGGTGACGTGCTTGCGGACGGCCTCGATCATCTCGACGTCGTAGCCGTCCTTGGTGCCGTCGGCGTCCATGGAGTTGAGGAGGATCTCACCGGCGCCGAGCTCGGCGGCGCGGTGGGCCCATTCGACGGCGTCGATGCCGGCGGAGCGCCGGCCGCCGTGCGTGGTGACCTCGAAGGAGCCCGAGGCCGTGCGGCGGGCGTCCACCGAGAGGACCAGGACCTGGCTGCCGAAGCGTTCGGCGATCTCGCGGATCAGGTCGGGACGGGCGATCGCGGCGGTGTTGACGCCGACCTTGTCGGCGCCGGCCCGCAGCAGTTTGTCGACGTCCTCGGTGGTGCGGACGCCGCCGCCGACCGTGAGGGGGATGAAGACCTGTTCGGCGGTGCGGCGGACCACGTCGTAGGTGGTCTCGCGGTTGCCGGAGGAGGCGGTGATGTCGAGGAAGGTCAGCTCGTCGGCGCCCTCCTCACCGTAGATCTTGGCCATCTCCACGGGGTCGCCGGCGTCGCGCAGGTTCTGGAAGTTGACGCCCTTGACGACCCGGCCGTTGTCGACGTCCAGGCAAGGGATGACTCGGACCGCCAGGGTCATGGGTGCTCAGGCCTCTCGGAAAGGTGTCTGTTCCGAGACCGCGGGCAGTTCTCGGAACGCTTCTAGTTCTACTTCGACCAGGACGCGGGAGTCGACGAAGCCGGAGACCACGACCAGGGTCGTGGCGGGCGGGGTGGCGTCGAAGATCTCCTTGTGGGCGCGGGCGGCCGCGTCCACATCGCGCAGATGGGTCAGATACATCCGGGTGCGCAGGACGGCGGAGGCATCGAGCCCGAAGGGCTTCAGGGCCGCCAGCGCGTTGGTGAAGGCGGCCCTGGTCTGCTCGTACGGGTCGCCCTCACCCTGCAGTACGCCGTCGGTCAGCGGCATCGTGCCGGCGACCAGGACGCGGTCGCCGGCCGCCACGGCGCGGGCGAAGCCGATGGCCGTCTCCCAGGGACTCCCGGTCTGTACGCGCTCGATGCTCATCACGCCGCCTTTCGGTTACGTCATCACGCGGGTTGCGCCCTTATGACACCGTCGCCAGTGCCTCTTCGAGGGTGAACGCCTTGGCGTAGAGCGCCTTGCCGACGATCGCGCCCTCCACACCCAGCGGGACGAGACCGGCCAGGGCCCGCAGGTCGTCGAGGGAGGAGACGCCGCCGGAGGCGACGACGGGGCGGTCGGTGGCCTGGCAGACGTTCTTCAGCAGTTCGAGGTTGGGACCCTGGAGGGTGCCGTCCTTGTTGATGTCGGTGACGACGTAGCGGGCGCAGCCCTCGGAGTCGAGGCGGGCCAGCGTCTCGTAGAGGTCGCCGCCGTCGCGGGTCCAGCCGCGGCCGCGCAGCGTCGTGCCGCGTACGTCGAGGCCGACGGCGATCTGGTCGCCGTGCTCGGCGATGATCTTGGCGACCCAGTCGGGGTTCTCCAGGGCCGCGGTGCCGATGTTGACGCGGGTGCAGCCGGTGGCCAGGGCCGCGGCGAGGGAGTCGTCGTCGCGGATGCCGCCGGACAGCTCGACCTTGATGTCCATGGAGCGGGCGACCTCGGCGATCTGCGCGCGGTTGTCGCCGGTGCCGAAGGCGGCGTCGAGGTCGACGAGGTGCAGCCATTCGGCGCCGGCCCGCTGCCAGGCGAGGGCCGCCTCGAGCGGGTCGCCGTAGGAGGTCTCGGAGCCGGACTCGCCGTGCACGAGGCGTACGGCCTGGCCGTCGCGGACGTCGACGGCGGGGAGGAGTTCGAGCTGCTGCTGGGCGGAGGTGGACATCACAGGGTCTCGATCCAATTGGTCAGGAGCTGGGCGCCGGCGTCGCCGGACTTCTCGGGGTGGAACTGTGTGGCCCACAGCGGGCCGTTCTCGACGGCGGCCACGAACCGCTCGCCGTGCGTGGCCCAGGTGACCTGCGGCGCGGCGATGTGGGGGTTGCCGGTCTCCAGCTCCCAGTCGTGCACCGCGTAGGAGTGCACGAAGTAGTAACGCGCGTCGGCGGGCAGGCCCGCGAAGAGCCGCGAGCCCTCGGGGGCGTCGACGGTGTTCCAGCCCATGTGCGGGACGACATCGGCCTTGAGCGGGCCGACCGTGCCGGGCCATTGGTCCAGGCCCTCGGTCTCGACGCCGTGCTCGATGCCGCGGCCGAAGAGGATCTGCATGCCGACGCAGATGCCCATGACGGGGCGGCCGCCGGACAGCCGGCGGCCGACGATCCAGTCACCGCGGGCGTCCACGAGCCCCTGCATACAGGAGGCGAAGGCGCCGACGCCGGGGACGAGGAGGCCGTCGGCGTTCATGGCGGTGTCGTAGTCACGGGTGATCTCGACGTCCGCGCCGACGTGGGCCAGGGCGCGCTCGGCGGAGCGGATGTTCCCGAAGCCGTAGTCGAAGACGACGACCTTTTTACGGGAGGCGGCGGCGGTCAATTCCACACCTCCAGCCGGAGCACGCCCGCGGCCAGGCACATCGCGGAGCCGATGGCGAGCACGGTGATGATGCTCTTGGGCAGCTGCTGCTTCCAGAAGGAGTAGACGCCGCCCAGCAGGAAGAGCCCGATGAGGATGAAGACTGTCGACAGACCGTTCACGGGCTACAGGGCTCCCTTGGTGGAGGGGAGGATGCCGGCCGCGCGGGGGTCGCGCTCGCTGGCGTAGCGCAGCGCGCGGGCCAGCGCCTTGAACTGGCACTCCACGATGTGGTGGGCGTTGCGGCCGTAGGGCACGTGGATGTGCAGCGCGATCTGGGCCTGGGCGACGAACGACTCGAAGATGTGCCGGGTCATCGTCGTGTCGTAGCTGCCGATCATCGGCGCGATGTTTTCCGGCTCGGTGTGGATCAGGTACGGGCGGCCGGAGAGGTCGACGGTGACCTGGGCGAGCGACTCGTCCAGCGGGACGGTGCAGTTGCCGAAGCGGTAGATGCCGACCTTGTCGCCGAGGGCCTGCTTGAAGGCGGCGCCCAGCGCGAGGGCGGTGTCCTCGATGGTGTGGTGGGTGTCGATGTGCAGATCGCCGTCGGTCTTGACCTTGAGGTCGAACAGGCCGTGGCGGCCGAGCTGGTCGAGCATGTGGTCGTAGAAGCCGACCCCGGTCGAGACATCGACCTGTCCGGTGCCGTCGAGGTCGATCTCGACGAGGACGGTGGTCTCCTTGGTCGTGCGCTCCACGCGTCCGACGCGGTTCATGCGCTCTGCTCCTTCTTCAGTTCACGGACCGCGTCGAGAAACGCGTCGTTTTCGGCCGGGGTGCCGGCGGTGACCCGCAGCCATCCCGGTACGCCGTTGTCCCGGACCAGGACGCCCCGGTCGAGGATCTTCTGCCATGTCTGGTGCGCGTTGTCGAAGCGGCCGAACTGGACGAAGTTGGCGTCGGACGGCGTCACGTCGTAGCCGATCGCGCGCAGTTCGTTCACCAGCCTGTCGCGTTCCTGCTTGAGCTGTTCGACGTACTTGAGCAGCGTGTCGGTGTGCTCCAGCGCGGCGAGCGCGGTCGCCTGCGTGACGGCCGAGAGGTGGTACGGCAGCCGTACGAGCTGGACGGCGTCGACGACCGCAGGGTCGGCGGCGAGGTAGCCCAGGCGCAGCCCGGCCGCGCCGAACGCCTTCGACATCGTGCGCGAGATGACCAGATGCGGCCGTCCCTCGAGCAGCGGCAGCAGCGAGTCGCCGTGGCTGAACTCGATGTACGCCTCGTCGACCACGACCAGCGACGGCCTGGCCGCCTGGGCCGCGTCGTACAGGGCGAGGACGGCTTCGGCCGGGACGGCGCTGCCGGTGGGGTTGTTGGGGGTGGTGATGAAGACGACGTCGGGGCGGTGCTCGGCGATGGCCGCCTTCGCCGCCGCCACGTCGATGGTGAAGTCGTCGTGGCGCGGGCCGGAGATCCAGTCGGTGCCCGTGCCGCGCGCGATCAGGGCGTGCATGGAGTACGAGGGCTCGAAGCCGATGGCCGTGCGCCCCGGGCCGCCGAAGGTCTGCAGCAGCTGCTGGATGACCTCGTTGGAGCCGTTGGCGGCCCAGACCTGGTCCTTGGTGACCTGGTGGCGGGCGGTCCGGGTGAGGTAGCGGGCGAGCTCGGTGCGCAGCTCGACCGCGTCCCGGTCGGGGTAGCGGTTGAGCTCCCGGGCGGCCTCGGCCACCCGCTCGGCGATCCGCCGGACCAGCGGTTCGGGCAGCGGGTAGGGGTTCTCGTTGGTGTTGAGGCGTACGGCGACGTCCAGCTGCGGGGCGCCGTAGGGGGACTTGCCGCGCAGTTCGTCCCGGATGGGGAGGTCGTCGATCCTGGTCACGTGCTGGCTCACTTGCTCTGCGGGACCTTCCAGTCGAACCGTGCCTTGATGGCCGCGCCGTGTGCCGGGAGGTCCTCGGCCTCGGCGAGGGTCACCACGTGGTGGGCGACCTCGGCCAGCGCGTCGCGGGTGTAGTCCACGACGTGGATGCCACGCAGGAAGGACTGCACGGACAGCCCGGAGGAGTGGCAGGCGCAGCCGCCGGTGGGCAGGACGTGGTTGGAGCCGGCGCAGTAGTCGCCGAGGGAGACGGGGGCGTAGGGGCCGACGAAGACCGCGCCGGCGTTGCGGACCCGGGCGGCGACGGCGGAGGCGTCGGCGGTCTGGATCTCGAGGTGCTCTGCGCCGTAGGCGTCGACGACCCGCAGGCCCGCGTCGATGCCGTCAACGAGGACGATCGCGGACTGCCGGCCGGAGAGCGCCGGGTTGATCCGGTCCTCGACGTGCTTGGTGGCCGCGATCTGCGGGGCCAGTTCCTTCTCGGTCTTCTCGGCGAGTTCGAGCGAGTCGGTGACCAGGACGGCGGCGGCCATCGGGTCGTGCTCGGCCTGGCTGATCAGGTCGGCGGCGAGGTGCACCGGGTCGGCGGTGTCGTCCGCGAGGATCGCGATCTCGGTGGGCCCGGCCTCGGAGTCGATGCCGATGCGGCCCTTGAGCAGGCGCTTGGCGGCGGCGACGTAGATGTTGCCGGGGCCGGTGACGAGGTTGGCGGGCGGGCACTCCTGGGTGCCGTAGGCGAACATCGCGATGGCCTGGGCGCCGCCGGCGGCGTAGACCTCGTCGACGCCGAGCAGGGCGCAGGTCGCCAGGATCGTCGGGTGCGGCAGGCCGCCGAAGTCCGCCTGCGGCGGGGAGGTGACGGCCAGGGATTCGACGCCGGCCTCCTGGGCGGGGACGACGTTCATCACGACGGACGAGGGGTAGACCGAGCGGCCGCCGGGGACGTAGAGGCCCACGCGCTCGACGGGGACCCAGCGCTCGGTGACCGTGCCGCCGGGGACGACCTTGGTGGTGTGGTCGGTGCGGCGCTGCTCGCGGTGGACGATCCGGGCGCGCCGGATGGACTCCTCCAGGGCGGCGCGGACGGCCGGGTCCAGCTCGTCGAGGGCCTTGGTGAGGGCCTCGGCGGGGACCCGCACCCGCTCGATCTCGACGCCGTCGAACCGCCGCGCGTAGTCGATCAGCGCCGCGGTGCCACGATGGCGTACGTCCTCGCAGATGGGCCGCACCTTCTCCAGGGCGGCTTCCACGTCGAACTCGGCACGGGGCAGCAGGTCGCGCAGGGCGCCGCCCTCGGGGAGGGCGTCACCGCGCAGATCGATTCGGGAGATCACCCTCCCAGTGTCTCAGACCCGATCTCGGCCCCGGCCGTCCGTATCACTCAGTGATACACAGCCAGGCAGGGGCCGGACGGCCGTGCGACCGGCCGGTACCGGCCGCCTGAAGTTGACCGGAGTTGATCCTCACCGCGCGTGTTCAACCGGTCACCCAGCGGGCATGGGATCCGTACAGACGTACGGCAGCACGGGATGTACGGGGGCAAAGAAAGGGGGACACACGTGACCGAGCCCGGCGAGGGCGACGCGCCCGCCGACCTGCAGCTGACCTCTGCGGAGTGGAGCATGTGGCAGGCCTTCCGCAATGGCAGCACCTGCGATCTGCACATCGGTGATCCGGCCCGCGACGATCCGCACGGGCAGCATCTGTGGGGCCCCGAGCGGCGGGTGCGGGCCCGCGTGGTGGCGCTGCTGCTCCTGGAGGGGCCGGTGGCGCAGCCGGGGCGGGTCTCCGCGCTCAAGCTCACCGGTGCGTACATCACGGACACTCTCGACCTTGCGGGCGGCACGATCAAGCCATTCGTGGAGCTGCGGGACTGCCGCTTCGAGGCCGAGGTGGTGCTGCCGGAGAGCCGGTTCACCACGCTGCGGATGGTCAACTGCGCGATACCCCGGCTGGAGGCCGCCCGGCTCCAGACCGAGGGCGATCTGCATCTGCCGCGCTGCGTGGTGCAGAACGGCATCCGGCTCACGGACGCGCACATCGGCACGGACCTGATGCTCAACCAGGTGGTGGCGCACAAGGACCGCCAGGGCCGTTCGATCATGGCCGACGGGCTGACCGTCGCCCAGGACCTCCAGGCCGAGATGCTGGAGTCGTACGGCGAGCTGTCGCTGCGCGGCGCCACCATCGGCGTCTCGCTGAGCCTGCGCGGCAGCCGGCTGAGCAACCCCTTCGGCCGCCGGGCGCTGAACGCCCCCCAGCTGACCGTCGAGCGCACCCTCCATCTGACCGCCGCGGGCCTGGCGAACTCCCCGTTCTCCAGCGGCGCCACTCCCCCGTACGGCATCGCCCACACCCCGTCGCGCGGCACGCGGATGCAGCGCTTCGAGTGCGAGGGCGGGATGCGGCTGGACGACGGGCGGTTCGGGGACGCGGTCGACATCGAGCACGCGCGGTTCCTGATGGAGTCCGACCAGGAGCTGTCGCTGCGCCGCATCCAGACGCCCGAGCTGCGGTTCCTGTGCGAGCGCCCGCAGCGCGGCCGGGTGATCCTCTCCGGTGCACGGGTCGTCAACCTCGTCGACAAGTCGGCGAGCTGGCCGGGCCTGGGCGGGCTGTGGATGGCCGGCTTCGCCTACGAGACGCTGATACCGCGCGGCCATTTCCCGCTGGCGCTGCGGCTGCAGTGGGTGGCCGCGGCGACGCCCGAGTACGCGCCCGAGCCGTACGAGATGCTGGCGGCGTCGCTGCGCGCCAGCGGTGAGGACGCGGACGCCCGGGAGGTGCAGCTGGCCAAGCAGCGGCGCCGCCGGGAGACGCTGCCGCTGGCGGCGAAGACCTGGGGGGTGCTGCAGGACTGGACGGTGGCGTACGGCTACCGCCCGGGGCGGGCCGCGGTCTGGATGGCGATCCTGTGGGCGATCGGCACGGTCTATTTCTCCGAGAATCCGCCGCCCCCGCTCAAGGCGGGCGAGACCCCGCCGTGGAATCCGTATCTCTACGCCCTCGACCTGCTGCTGCCGGTGATCGACCTCAATCAGGGCGCGGCCTGGAAGCCGGGCGGCGGGGCGCAGTGGGTGGCGGCGGTGCTGATCCTGGCTGGCTGGGTGCTGGCGACGACGGTGGCGGCGGGCGCGTCGCGGCTGCTGAGGCGGCAGTGATCCCGTACGCCGGGGCGGGCCGGGGCAGGAGCCGCTGGTGGTTCCGCCCGGCGGAGCGGGGCGGTGATGCCCGCGGCAATCCCGTACGCCGGGGTGGGCGACCCCGGGGTGGTGGCTCCGCCGGCCACAGGCTCTAGGCTTACCGGCTGTGACCTCCGTGCGCCTGCCGCTCTTCCCGCTCAACTCGGTGCTGTTCCCGGGACTCGTTCTCCCGCTGAACGTCTTCGAGGCGCGGTACCGAGCGATGATGCGCGACCTGGCCGACCGGCCCGAGGACGAGCGCCGCTTCGCGGTGATCGCCATCCGGGACGGCCGCGAGGTCGCGCCCACCGCACAGGGCATGCCGGACGCCACGCTGCCGGCGGCCGAGGGGCCCGCGGCGGGCTTCGGTGACGATCCGATGCAGGCGTTCCACGCGGTGGGCTGCATCGCGGACGCGGCCACCATCCGCGCCAAGTCGTCCGACGACGACACCGGCTACGAGGTGCTGGCCACCGGCACCACCCGCTTCCGGCTGCGGTCGGTGGACGCCTCCGGGCCGTATCTGACGGCGGAGATGGACGAGCTGGACGAGGGCCCCGGCGAGGGTGCGGGCGCGCTCGCCTCCGGCGTCGTACGGGCCTTCCGCACCTATCAGAAGCGGCTGGCCTGGGCGAACGAGCGGACCCTGTCGAGCGGCCAGGACCTGCCCGCCGACCCTTCCGTGCTGTCGTATCTGGTCGCCGCGGCGGCCGTGCTGGACGTGCCCGCCAAGCAGCGGCTGCTGGAGGCGCCGGACACCGCGGCCCGCCTGGGCCAGGAGCTGAAACTCCTTCGTCAGGAGTCGGCGCTGCTCGGTAAGCTCCCGTCGCTGCCGGCGGTGGATCTGACACGGCAGCCGACCAGCCCGAACTGACGCGAGGCACGAAGAGTTGGCGAAGAAGACGGTGGCGAAGAAGTCCAAGAAGTCCGGCGGGACCCCGGCAACGATCGCCCTCACCGAGGCCGGCGTCGCCTTCACGACGCACTCCTACGAGCACGACCCGGCCGCCGCCTCGTACGGCGAGGAGGCCGCCGAGGCGCTCGGGGTGGCGCCGGAGCAGGTGTTCAAGACGCTGCTCGCGGAGGTCGACGGCACGCTGACGGTGGCCGTGGTGCCGGTGTCCGGCTCGCTGGACCTCAAGGCGCTGGCGGCCGCGGTGGGCGGCAAGCGGGCCACGATGGCGGATCCGGCCGCGGCCGAGCGCAGTACGGGCTACGTCCTGGGCGGGATCTCGCCGCTGGGGCAGCGCAAGCGGCTGCGTACGGTCGTGGACGCGTCGGCCGGGGGCCGGGCCACGGTCTGTGTCTCGGCGGGGCGGCGCGGCCTGGAGGTCGAGCTGGCGCCCGCGGACCTGGTGGCGCTCACCGGGGCGCTGCTCGCGCCGATCGCCCGCGGATGAGCCGCGTCCGGCGGCATGGCCGATAAGAGCCGTACGCCCGGTCCGTAAGCCTTTACGGCCGCCTCCTCCTCGGCTACTACGACCGGGGAGTCCGATCGGTCGGACCGGGTCGGACCGGGGAGGAGACACGCCATGTCGAAACGGACCCGCAAGCGCAAGTGGCGCATCCGCAAGCACCGCGCCAACCACGGGCGGCGGCCCGCATAGCCGGCCGGTCAGCCAGTCGGTCAGCCGGTGGGCCGGTGGGCCGACCGGGCCGTCGGACGGCCGATCAGACCCACGGGAATACCGCCCCGGCCCGCCGCGTTGTCGGCCCGCAGGGGGCCCTCGCGACCCTTAGGGGATCCGTTCCCCCGCCCCCTAGGAGCCCGAAGGCCCCTGCTCGTGGCGGCCGGGCCCCCGCTCGTGATCGCGCTCGTGATCGTGCTGACCGGGCGCCTGCTCGGACTCGGGCTCGCGCTCGTAGTGACCGGACCAGTCCGGATGTGCCGGCTCCGGGTCGCGCGGGCCGAACAGGCCGCTCAGCGCCAGCTGGGCCAGCATCGCCGCGATCGGCCAGGCCAGCAGCGCGCCCTTGGCGCCCAGCTGCAGCGGGCCGTCGAAGGTGACGCCGGGCCCGACCTGCCTGGCGTGGACGGCGACATCGGTGGCGGGGCCCAGCCACATCCCGGTCTGCCAGCCCAGTACGGCGCCGAGCAGGCCGCCGACGGTCAGCGCCACCACCAGCGGGATTCCGCCACGCCGGCGGAAGAGGAAGACCACCGCCGCGGTGAGCAGCCCGAAGCCGAGGGCCAGCAGCACGAAGGTGCCGTCCGCGCCGATCGCCTCCTCGCCCTCGGTGTTCTTGAGGTAGACGGCCTTGGTGTCCGAGATCAGCGGGGTGTGCGGGGCGAGCCAGTTCCACAGGACGCCGAGCAGCAGGCCGCAGGCGGCGACAAGGAGCGCGATCACCGCGGCCTCGCGCAGTTCGCGGACGAGTCCGGGGCCGCCGTCGACGGCGGTGGCCCCGTGGTGGGCGGCGGGTGCGGCCCAGACGTTGTCCGGTTCGTCGCTCCCCGGGCGGTCGTGCTGCGGCTCGTCGGGCGGTTGGTTGTCGCGTGGCGTCAGCGGTGCGGTCACCCCGTCATCGTGCCAGGTCGGCGTGGTGGGGCGGGAAGAGGGACGCCCGTGGGGCCCGGCGGCGGCGGTCATCGGGTGGCGGCGCGGCGATATGCCCAGGTCGCGGCGCCCAGCGAAAGGACGCCGACGGCGGCGCAGATGCCCAGGTCAACGGCGACGGCCGGCCAGTCGGGGTGGGCGGCATAGCTCCGGGTCAGCGCCTCCACCCCGTACGTCGAGGGCAGCAGATCGCGGGCCCAGCCGATCACCGGGGGCATCCCGCCGGGCGGCAGGACGCCGAGCAGCAGCGCCGCCGACATGCCCAACTGGCCGCAGAGGGTGGCGATTTCCTGACGGGGGGCGAGCAGTCCGAGGGCGGCGCCGAGCCCGGAGAGCGCCGCTCCGGACAGCGGGATGACGGCGGCCAGCACCCACAGATGGGCCATCGGCAGCTGGAAGAGGGCGCCGCCGGCGAGCGCGGTGACGACGGCGCCGGGCACGGTGAAGGAGGCGTAGGCGGCGGCCGCGCCCAGCACCACGGCGGCCGGTGGCACCGGCAGCGTCGCGTAGTGGTCGAGGCCGCCGCCGGCCCGTAGCTGTCCGAAGTACTGGGCCAGCAGGTTCAGCGCCACGAAGGCCACGACCAGCACACTGGAGCCGGCGACCACGGACTCGGCCTCGGTGCCGCCGTCGACCACACCGCGCATCATGATCATGATGCCGACGGACTGGAAGGTCGCGACGAACAGCAGCGGGATCCGGGCGACCCGGGCGCGGGAGAGCTGGGCGCGGTAGACGGCGCCGAGCGCGGGGAGCATCCGGGCGCGCGGCGCCAGCGGCGCGGGCGCCTCGTCCTCGGGCCACGTCCCGGTGTCCGGGGCTGCCCCGGTCGCCGCCTGCGCGGGAATCACACTCACGCCCTCACCCGGCCTTCGTCGATGTCTGCGCGGTATGTCATCCCCGTTGCGGCCCGCGTGGCCGCTCCCGTCGTCATCGGCCGTGTCACGCCTTGACCAGCCCCTCCGCGCGCCCGCCGAGGGAGAGATAGACGTCCTCCAGGCTCGGCGTGGCGAAGGTGAAGTCGTCGAGGGCGGCGAAGGCCGGGCCGGTGGTGACGGCCGAGACCGCGGCGCGGGCCTCGCCGGCGGGGAGCCGGAGGGTCCAGCGGCGGCCGGAGATCTGGGCGGCGGGCCGCAGGGCGGCGACTTCGGGGACGTCGAGCGGCGGCCGGTCCCGCCACACCAGCTCCAGCCGCACCTCCTCCGCCACGCGTTCCTTGAGGCCGCCGGGCGTGTCGCAGGCGATGACCCGGCCCCGGTCGATCACCGCGACCCGGTCCAGCACGCTCTCGGCCTCCAGGACGTTGTGGGTCACCAGCAGGACGGTGGCGCCCCGCTCGGCGCGGCGGCGGTCCACCGCGGCCCAGACGGCGCGGCGGGCGAGGGGGTCCATGCCGGTGGTCGGCTCGTCCAGCACCAGCAGCGGCCGCTCGCCGATCAGTACGGTCGCGAAGCAGGCCAGCCGGCGCTGTCCGCCGGAGAGCTTCTTCAGGGGACGGGCGGCGATGTCGGCGAGGCCCAGCTCGTCGATCAGGTCGTCGCGCTCGGCGCGCGCCCGGCGCAGGTCCAGTCCGCGCAGCCGCCCGGTGGTCTCCACGGCGAGGGCGACGGTCAGCTCGTCCAGGGCGGTGGATTCCTGGCCGAGATAGGCCAGCAGCCGGGCGGCGCGCTCGGGGTGGCGCACCAGGTCGTGGCCGAGGACGCAGATCCGGCCGGAGTCCGGGCGCAGCAGTCCGGTCAGCTGGCGCACCAGGGTGGACTTGCCGGCTCCGTTGGGGCCGAGCAGCCCGAAGATCTCCCCGCGCCGTACGTCCAGGCTGATGCCGTCGCTGGCCCGTACGGCGGGCGCCCGGTCCGCCCCGCGACGCCCTCGCACCGCGGGGTAGGTCTTGACCAGGTCCCGTACGACGCACGCCGTGCCGCCGTGCTCCGCCTGTTTCGCGCCCGTACTCACGAGCTACGAGGGTACGCGGCCCGGGCGGGGCCCCGGGCCGCGGGGCACTCGGGGCGCGCCCTCAGTCGGCGGCCGGTGCGTGTTCGGCGGCGGTGCGGGCGTCGACCTCGCGCCAGAACCCGGCCCGGATCGCATAGCGGTCGTGCTCGTCGATCTGGTCGTCCTTGTGTGCCAGCAGGCCGAACCGGGCGGCGTAGCGCAGCAGTTCGCCGTCGATGCGGTGCGGGATGCGCGGGTATTCCGTCGAGAGCTGCTGGAGGTGGACGGTCTCGGAGAGCCGCTCGGTCCAGCGGCGGGCGAAGACCTGGCCGACCTCGAAGGGGTCGCCGCTGACGGCGGTGATGTCCTCTTCGCGGTCGGCCCAGCGCTGTTCGGCGCTGGTGAGCAGGGCCAGGGTGGGCAGGGAGGCGGTCTCGGACGGTTCGCCCACGGGGCCGCCGCGCTCGGCCCAGCCCTTGTCCGAGGACCAGCGCAGGGTGGCGGAGGGGGCGGGGACCTGGGCGCCGTTGCCGTGGCCGTTCGTGTTGCTGCCGTTTCCGTTGCCGTTTCCGTTGCCGTTTCCGGCGGGTGGGGTGCCCGTGGCGTGGGTGCGGCTCAGGCCGGCCAGGTCCTTGGGGGTGGGCACGACCCGGGAGGCGCCGGAGCCCGGTGCGCCGGCGGTCGCCTCGTCCCGGTCGGCGTCGGGGGCGGGGCGTGCGGTGCCGTTGCTGCCGTTGCGTTCGTGGGGGTGGTCGGCGGTGTCGGGGCCGGCGGCGGCAGCGGCGGCCGCGGCGACGGCGGATTCGGGCAGCGGGGCGGAGAGGATCGCGGCGATCTCCGGGCGCGGGGCGGGCGGCGGCGCGCAGGGGCCGCCGAGCTCCTTGGCGCGCACGGCTCCGGTGATCCAGGCCCGGTCCAGCACGCGCCGCTCGTCGGCCTCGGCGACCAGGTCCTCGGACTGGTTGTAGTCGCCGTCCGCGGCCTGTACGGCCCACAGGTGGACGGCGACGCCGTGTTCCTTGGCGGACATCAGGCCGGGCAGGAGGTCTCCGTCGCCGGTGACCAGGACGATGTCGGAGCAGGCGCGGTTGCGGGCGAGTTCGGTGAGCTCGGCGTGCATGGCGGCGTCCACGCCCTTTTGGGCCCAGCGGCCGTCGCTGCGGGTCAGGGCGCCCAGGCGGACGGTGACGCGGGGCATCACGCGCAGCCTGCGGTGCTCGGGCTGCGGGACGCGGTCGGGGGCGCCGTCGAACCAGTAGATGCGCAGCAGCGGCCGTTCCGTATCGGCTTCGGCGCGTTGGCGCAGGCCCTGGATGAGGGCGGCGTGATCGACGGTGATCCGGGAACGGGCGGGCTCTCCCGCGAGCAGACTCGCGGCGGCGCCGAGCAAATATCCGGCGTCCACCAGGACGACGCAGCGATCCACGTTCCACCCTCTTCCCTGAGGTGCTGAAGTCCGGTCGCCCCCCGGCTCGGCCCGTGGCACGAGTTCTCTTCGGCTTTCCCTCGAGTCTGCCCGACCGTACGGGGGTTATCTGCCCCGTCTGGATCATCGGCGTGGCGGATTCGGCGGGGATGTTGGGCATGTGGCGTGAGCCCCTGCCGTGCGGGGGGTGTCGGTGCCGCTTCGCGGCGTGCCCGACGCCCCGCATCATGCCCGCATCACGTCCCGCATCACACACGGTAATTGCCCGAAATGCGGCTTTTCATCCGACATGTAAGTCTGGTCCCGGCCCCGATCCAGGATCCCCCCTCAGGAGGCACGGCCATGGCGAAGAACAAGACCAAGAAGGAACGAAGTCAGCAGAAGGGCAGCCCGGCGGAGCGCAGCCAGCAGGCGGCGGAGAAGTCGGCCATCGAGGCCATCTCCCAGACCCAGCAGCACGCTCAGGGCAGCCCGGCTGATGTTGCCCGTAAGCACCAGCGGCGGTTCGGCCACAACTGATGTGAATCGCCGATGAGTTGAGGGGCGCGCCCGATTGCGGGCGCGCCCCTTGTCGTGGTGAACGGGCGCGTGCGGAACGCGCTCAGGTGGCGGACGGCGGCCGGGCCGGGCCGGCCGCCCGGCCCTACCGCGGGGGCGTTCCTCCCGGACGGCTCCGGACTGGGCCACACGGGTGGCGCGCCGCTCGCCGCCGCGCCGCTCGCGGGCGGCGCCCCGCCCGCCGGCTCACCCCGCCAGGCAGGACGGGCCGAGCAGCACCTTCAGATCACCGAACAGCGACGGATCGGGCGTGACCCGATGGCGGTCCAGCCGCAGCACGGTGGTCTTCCGGGCGCCCTGGAGCTTGATCCGTACCTCCGTGGAGCCGCGGTGGCTGCTCAGCACCTCACCGAGCTTCTCGACCATCGGCGGGGTGACCTTCACCGTGGGGATGGTGATCGTCACCGGGGCGTTGGTGCCCGCCTCCGAGAGGTCGGGGACCATCATCTCCATGGCGACGAGCCGGGGGATGTCCTCGCGTTTGTCGAGGCGGCCCTTGACGAATACCACGGTGTCCTCGACGAGTTGGGTGGACACCAGCTGGTAGGTGGCGGGGAAGAACATGCAGTCGATGGAACCGGCCAGGTCCTCGACGGTGGCGATCGCCCAGGCGTTGCCCTGCTTGGTCATCTTGCGCTGGAGGCCCGAGATGATGCCGCCGATGGTGACGATCGAGCCGTCGGAGTAGTCGCCGCCGGTGAGCTGGGCGATGGCGGCGTCGGCCTTGTCGCTCAGGACGTGCTCCAGCCCGAAGAGCGGGTGGTCGGAGACGTAGAGGCCGAGCATCTCGCGTTCCTGGGCGAGCAGGTAGGTCTTGTCCCATTCGATGTCCGAGAACTCGACGTCGAGACCGAAGCCGGGGCCCTCGTCGGCGGCGTCGTCGCCCATCCCGCCGAACAGGTCGAACTGTCCCTCGGCCTCCTTGCGCTTGACCTGCACGACGTTGTCGATCATCGACTCGTACTGTGCGGTCAGGCCCTTGCGGGTATGCCCCATCTCGTCGAACGCGCCGGCCTTGATCAGCGATTCCGTGGTGCGCTTGTTGCAGACGACGGCCTCGACCTTGTCGAGGTAGTCGGGGAAGGAGGAGTACTTCCCCTTGGCCTTGCGGGAGCGGATGATCGCCTCGACGACGTTCTGGCCGACGTTACGGACCGCCGTGAGGCCGAACAGGATGACGTCGTCGCCCTGGGCGGCGAAGTTGGCCTCGGACTCGTTGACGTTCGGCGGCAGCACCTTGATGCCCATCCGGCGGCACTCGTTCAGATAGACCGCGGACTTGTCCTTGTCGTCGCGGACCGAGGTGAGCAGCGCGGACATGTACTCGGCCGGATAGTTCGCCTTGAGGTAGGCGGTCCAGTACGTGACCAGGCCGTACGCGGAGGAATGCGCCTTGTTGAAGGCGTAGCCGGCGAACGGGACCAGGACGTCCCACAGGGCCTGGATCGCCTGGTCCGAGTAGTCGTTCTTCTTCGCGCCCTCCTGGAACAGGACGAAGTTCTTCGCCAGCTCCTCGGGCTTCTTCTTGCCCATCACACGGCGCAGGATGTCGGCCTCGCCGAGGGAGTACCCGGCGATGATCTGGGCGGCCTTCTGCACCTGCTCCTGGTACACGATGAGGCCGTAGGTCAGGCCGAGCGTCTCCTTCAGGGGCTCTTCGAGCTCCGGGTGGATCGGCGTGATCTCCTGGCGGCCGTTCTTGCGCTCCGCGTAGTTCGTGTGCGAGTTCATGCCCATCGGGCCCGGCCGGTACAGGGCCGAAACGGCGGAAATGTCCTCGAAGTTGTCGGGCTGCATCTGGCGCAGCAGCGAGCGCATCGGGCCGCCGTCGAACTGGAAGACGCCGAGCGTGTCACCGCGGCAGAGCAGTTCGAAGGTCTTGGGGTCGTCGAGCGGGAGCGAGAGCATCTCCAGGTCGATGCCCTTGTTGGCCTTCACCATCTTGACGGCGTCGTCCATGATGGTCAGGTTTCGCAGGCCCAGGAAGTCCATCTTGAGCAGGCCGAGCGACTCGCACTGGGGGTAGTCCCACTGCGTGATCGTCACGCCGTCGGTATGCCGCGTCCAGAGCGGCGCGTGGTCGACGATCGGCTCGCTGGACATGATCACGCCGGCCGCGTGCACGCCCATCTGCCGGACCAGGCCCTCGACGCCCTTGGCGGTGTCGATGACCTTCTTCACATCCGGTTCGTTCTCGTACATCCCCCGGATCTCGCCCGCCTCGCTGTAGCGGGGGTGCTTGGGGTCGGTGATGCCGGAGAGGTCGATGCCCTTGCCGAGGACGTCGGCGGGCATGGCCTTGGTGAGGCGGTCGCCCATCGCGTACGGGTAGCCCAGCACGCGCGCGGAGTCCTTGATGGCGTTCTTGGCCTTGATCTTTCCGTACGTGCCGATCATGGCGACCTTGTCGGCGCCGTACTTCTCCGTCACATACCTGATCACTTCGACGCGCCTGCGCTCGTCGAAGTCGATGTCGACATCGGGCATGGAGACGCGCTCGGGGTTGAGGAACCGCTCGAAGATCAGGCCGTGCGTGATCGGGTCGAGGTCGGTGATGCCCATGGCGTACGCGACGATCGAACCGGCCGCGGAGCCTCGGCCCGGGCCCACCGCGATGCCGTTGTTCTTGGCCCACATGATGAAGTCGGCGACGACCAGGAAGTACCCCGGGAACCCCATCTGGATGATGATGTCCATCTCGTACTCGGCCTGCTTCTGCCGGTCCTCGGGGACGCCCTCCGGGTAGCGGCGGCCCATGCCGACCCGGACCTCCTCCTGGAACCAGGTGACCTCGGTGAAGCCTTCCGGGATCTCGAACTTCGGCATGAGGTCGCGCTTCTCGAACATGCCGGTCGTGTCGATCTGCTCCGCCACGAGGAGCGTGTTGCGGCAGCCCTCCTGCCACGCGTCCGAGGAGTCGATGGCGTACATCTCGTCCGTGGACTTCAGGTAGTAGCCGGTGCCGTCGAAGCGGAAGCGGTCCGGGTCGGAGAGGTTCTTGCCGGTCTGGATGCACAGCAGGGCGTCGTGCGCGACGGACTCGTGCGCGTATGTGTAGTGCGAGTCGTTCGTCACCAGCGGCGGGATGCCGAGCTTCTTGCCGATCTCCAGCAGCCCGTCACGGACCCGGCGCTCGATCTCGATGCCGTGGTCCATCAGCTCCAGGAAGTACCGCTCCTTGCCGAAGATGTCCTGGTACTCGGAGGCCGCCTTCAGGGCCTCGTCGAACTGGCCCAGGCGCAGGCGCGTCTGGAGTTCACCGGAGGGGCAGCCGGTGGAGGCGATGAGGCCCTCGCTCCACTGGGAGATCGTCTCCTTGTCCATGCGCGGCCACTTCTGCAGCCAGCCCTCGGCGTACGCGTCCGAGGACAGCTTGAAGAGGTTGTGCAGGCCCGTGCTGTTCGCCGCCCAGATCGTCTTGTGGGTGTAACCGCCGGAACCGGAGACGTCGTCGCGCTTCTGGTGTGGCTGGCCCCACTGGATCTTGCGCTTGTTGCGGCGCGACTCGGGGGCGACATACGCCTCGATGCCGATGATCGGCGTCACGCCCGCCTTCTGCGCCGAGTGGAAGAAGTCGTACGCCCCGTGCAGGTTGCCGTGGTCGGACATCGCGATATGGGTCATGCCCATCTCGTTGCACGCGTTGAACATGTCCTTCAGCCGGGCCGCACCGTCCAGCAGCGAGTACTGGGTGTGGACGTGCAGGTGCGTGAACGGCGGCTTGGCCACGGCGGGGGACCTCCAGGGATCAATGCGGCGCGCGGTGCTCTCAGGGGGCGGCGGGCGGGCGGCGCGAGACGGTCGGGACGGTCTCGAAGTCTACGACTCCGCGCCGACAATCGATGTGCGTGCCGCGCCTCCCCGGTGCCCGCCGCGGGGCACTCCCGAGTAGCCTCACCCGTTGTCACAGGCGGATCCATAACGAACAATCGCGGTCACCTCGCGATCGTTATCCGTCATGGATTCTTGCCACCCTTCTTTTCCCTTCATTTCCCTTCTTTTCTCTTCCCGCATCTCCCGCACCCCAGGAGGCACCCAGCGATGTCGTCCCAGCACGCCCCGGCCCAGGACGCCGCGCAGCGCGGCGAGGAAATCCTCGCCGTCTTCGACACCGCCTTCGGAGAGCTGCTCGCCGCCGACCCCGCAGCCTTCCGCGTCAAATTCCGGAAGATGGCCGCCTCGGCCTTCGCCTTCTACCGGGGTACGGCCTGCCTGTTCTACAAGGACCTCGAGGACGGCAAGGACAGCGGCCCCTACCTCGACGAGCGGACCGGCCGGGTGTGGATCCACGGCGATCTGCACGCCGAGAACTTCGGCACCTACATGGACGCCACGGGCCGGCTGATCTTCAACGTCAATGACTTCGACGAGGCCTACGTCGGCCCGTTCACCTGGGACCTGAAGCGGTTCGCCGCCTCGGTCGCGCTGATCGGCTACGCCAAGGCGCTCAGCGACGAGCAGATCACCGAACTGGTACGCATCTACGCCGCCGCCTACCGCGAGCGCATCCACGCGCTGGCCTCCGGGGCGAAGAAGGCCGACCAGGACGCGGTGCCGCCGTTCTCGCTGGACACCGCCGAGGGGCCGCTGCTGGACGCGCTGCGCGACGCCCGCTCGCTGACCCGGTTCGGGCTGCTGGAGTCGATGACGGAGATCCGCGACTTCGAGCGCCGGTTCTCGGCGGGCAGCGGCAGCGTCGAGCTGGACGCGGCGACCCGCTACAAGGTGCTGGCCGCCTTCGACGGCTATCTGGAGACGCTGCCCGACTCGAGCCTGGACCGGCCCGACTCCTACCGCGTCAAGGACGTGGTGGGCCGCCGCGGCATCGGCATCGGCTCGGCCGGGCTGCCCTCGTACAACATCCTGCTCGAGGGCAACAGCGACGCCCTGGAGAACGACGTCGTGATCTACATGAAGCAGGCGCAGACCCCGGCCGTCTCCCGGCACATCACCGACCAGGCGGTCCGCGGCTACTTCCGGCACGAGGGCCACCGCACGGTGATCTCCCAGCGCGCCCTCCAGGACCACGCCGACCCCTGGCTGGGCTGGACCGAGCTGGACGGGGCGGGCCAGCTGGTCGCCGAGATCTCGCCGTACGCGGTCGATCTGGACTGGTCGGACATCGACGACCCGGAGGAGATCGCCGCCGTGGTGGCCGACCTCGGCCGGGCGACGGCCACCATGCACGCCGCGGCGGACGACGAGAGCGGGCACTCGCTGGTGCCGTTCTCCACCGAGCGCGCCATCGACGCGGCCATCGCGGCCGACGAGGACGGCTTCGCGAAGGTCCTGGTCGACTTCGCGCACTCCTACGGGGCCCGCGCCCGCGCCGACCACCAGATCTTTGTGGATCTGTTCCGGAACGGGCGGATCCCCGGCCTGTAGGGGATTCCGGCGAGGGAATCCGCCAAGGGATTCCCTCGCGAGGTCTCCCGAGCGATCTCCGGAGAGGTTTCTGAGAGGTTTCTGAGATTCCTGTGGGTTCGGGTCCCCTTGGGCCCCGTCCGGCCCGGCCCATGGCACACTCGCTGCAATGGACATATCTGCGGCACACCTGCGGGCACTGCGCGCAGCGCTCTTCACGGCGCTGTGCGTGACGCTGTCCTCGGCGTCGCATGTGCTGCTGTCCCGGATGCCGCTGCCGCTGACCACCGTCGCCGCGCTCTCGGCCGCCGTCTTCGCCCTCGCGTACGCGCTGGCCGGACGGGAGCGCGGCTACTGGCGGATCGCCGCGCTGCTGCTCCCCCTGGAGCTGGCCGCCGACACGGTCTTCAGCTTCGGCCAGCACACCTGTTACGGCGAGGGCGGCGGGCCGGTCACCGGGCCGCTGCGTTCGCTGGGGGTCGATCTGCTCTGCGGGGGCGGCGCGGTCGGTGCCCCCTTGGTACGGCTGCCCCAAGGCGACGCCGCCCCCGCGGCCGCCGCGCCGTGGCTGCTGCTGCTCGCGGCGCATCTGCTGATCGGGCTGCTGGCGGCGGCCTGGCTGCGCCGCGGCGAGGCCGCGCTGGCGCAGCTGCTCGGCGCGGTCGCCGGCTTCGCCTTCCGCCCGCTGCTGATCGCCGTCGCGGTCATCGGCGCGCCGCCCGCCCCGGGCCGCCCGCTGCCCGCCCCCGTTCGCTCCGGCCGGCCCGCCCGCGCCGTCCCGCTGCTCGTGCACAGCGTCGTACGCCGTGGACCGCCCTGCGCGCTCGCTGTCTGAGATCCGGCCGCGCGGCATGCGCGCCCCCTCGGTCAGCACCGCGCCCAGGCATCCCCCATCCACGGATCACCACGGAGCACGACAGTCATGAGCAATCGCAACAGTCAGGCCAACAAGCAGGCAGCCCGTGAGCGGCTGCGCGCCGAGCGTGAGCGGCAGGCGAAGAAGGAGCGGCTGCGCCGGCAGCTGATCGTCGGCGGCGCGGTCGTCGGCGTGCTGGCGGTGGCCGGCGGCATCGGGCTGGCCGTCGCCAACTCGGGCGGCGACGGCGGCGGCAACGGCGGCGCGGACGCCGGCCAGGTGTGGGCGAAGGCCGCGAAGGCCAAGCTCGTCAAGCCCGCCAACACCTCCGGCGCCAAGGGCA
This sequence comes from Streptomyces sp. NPDC101227, assembly GCF_044767545.1. Lineage (NCBI taxonomy): Bacteria > Bacillati > Actinomycetota > Actinomycetes > Kitasatosporales > Streptomycetaceae > Streptomyces > Streptomyces sp. NPDC101227. The sequence continues at coordinate 54,573 of NZ_JBIWOD010000023.1, forward strand.
CCACCGTCGTCATCGGCAAGCCGGACGCCAAGAACACCCTCAGCCTCTTCGAGGACCCGCGCTGCCCCGGCTGCGCCGGCTTCGAGCAGACCGCCGGCGCGACCGTCGAGAAGGACATCAAGGACGGCAAGTACAAGGCGGCGTACCACCTCGGTACGTTCCTCGACAACAACCTCCAGGGCACCGGCTCGAAGAACGCGCTGAGCGCGCTGGGCGCCGCCCTCAACGTCAGCCCGGACGCCTTCCTCAAGTACAAGTACGCGCTGTACTCGAAGCAGTTCCACCCGGACGAGCGCGGCGCGGACAAGTTCGCCGACGACAGCTATCTGCTCAAGGTCGCGGACACGATCCCGGCGCTCAAGGGGAACGCGGCCTTCCAGAAGGCCGTCAACGGCGGCACCTACGACCGCTGGGCGCTGGAGATGTCCCACGAGTTCGACTCGCACAAGGACGTCTCCAGCACCCCGACCATCAAGGTCAACGACACCGTGATCGGCACGAAGGGCCCCCAGGGCATCGCGGCACCCTCCACCGTGGCGGAGTTCAACTCCATGGTGGACAAGGAGCTGAAGCACTGACGCATCCGGCCGATGCCAAATCTTGACCCGGGAGTCTGCCGTGCTCATGGCAGACTCCCGGCATGCAAGGGAGGGGATTTCGGGCGGTACGGGCGGCGCTGTTCAGCGCGCTGTGCGTCACCCTGTCCGCCGCCTCCCATGTCCTGCTCTCCCACGCCCCGTTGCCGCCCGCCACGCTGGCGGCGGTCTGTGCCGGCGTCTTCGCGGCGGCGTACGCGCTGACCGGCCGGGAGCGCTGCTACGGGGCGGTCGCCGCGCTGCTGGTGCCGCTGGAGCTGGCCGCCGACACCGTCTTCACCACCGGGCAGCACGCCTGTTACGGACCGGCCGGCGGCCCGGTGGTGGGTGCGCTGCACTCGGTCGGCGTCGATCTGCTGTGCCGGGGCGGCGAGTTGGGCACGCCGCTGGTCCGGATGGCCGCGCTCGCCCATGGTCCCGCCGGCACCGGCGGGGCCGCCCCCTGGCTGCTGCTCGCCGCGCACCTGGCCGTCGGCCTGCTCGCCGCCGCCTGGCTGCACCGCGGGGACGCCGCCCTGCACGGGCTGCTGCGCGCGGTCGCCGCCTTCGCGTTCCGCCCGCTGCCGCGCGTACCCGGCGGCACCGCCAACGGCTCCTGCCCCGGCCGACCGGGCCGCGGGCTGCCGCGTCCGCTGCTGCCGGCCCGCCCGCTCCCCCTCCTCGTGCACTGTGTGCTGCGCCGCGGCCCCCCGCCTGCGGCAGCCCGCTGACCAGTACGTACGAGCCATCACCTCCTGAGGAACGGGACCCCCCATGAGCAATCGCAACAGCCAGGCCAACAAGTCGGCGGCCCGCGACCGGATACGCGCCGAGCGCGAGCGGCAGAAGAAGCAGGAGAAGACGCGGCGCCAGCTCATCGTGGGCGCCTCGGTGGTCGGCGTCCTGGCGGTCGTCGCCGGTATCGGCTTCGGCATCATGAAGCTGACCGAGCCCACCGGCTGGGAGGCCGCCGCCGAGGCCAAGTCCGTGCCGCCGGCCCACACCCAGGGCAAGAACGGCACCGAGATCCTGATCGGCGACCCGAAGGCGAAGCAGACGCTGGAGGTCTTCGAGGACGTGCGGTGCCCGGCGTGTGCGGCGTTCGAGCAGAGCACCGGCGCGGAGCTGATCAAGGACATCAAGGAGGGCCGGTTCAAGGTCCGCTACACGATGTACTCGTTCATCGACGGCATGTCCGGCGGCGAGGGCTCGAAGAACGCGCTGAGCGCGCTGGGCGCCGCCCTCAACGTCAGCCCGGACGCCTTCCTGAAGTACAAGACGGCGCTGTACTCGGCCAAGAACCACCCCGATGAGCGGGAGGACGTCTACGCCAAGGACTCCGCGCTGCTCAAGGTCGCCGCCGAGGTGCCGGAGCTGAAGAACAACAAGGCGTTCGAGACGGCGGTCACGAAGGGCACCTTCGACCGCTGGGCGATGGACATGACCGCCCTCTTCGGCCGCAAGGGCGTCAAGGGCACGCCGACGTTCATGCACGGCGACAAGAAGCTGGTGATGGACCAGATCCCGCAGCAGCAGATGACGAAGGCGCAGTACGAGCAGATCTCGCTGGCCAACTTCAAGAAGATGATCGACAAGGAGTTCGGCCCGGCGAAGGGCGCGGACCAGGGCAAGGGCACCGCCCCCGGCAAGGACGGTGGCCAGGGGATCCGGAAGGGCGAGAAGGACCCCACGGCCGGGCGCTGAGCGCCGTAGCGGGGCCGCAATGAGGTCATAAAGGGAACGGGCGGGCGAATTCTCGGAGTTCCCGGGAATCGCCCTCCCCTTCACCCCCTACCGGCCAGTAGGGTGAGCGGCCGTGACCGATCATGACCACCTCTCACGCCGCTCCGCCGTCACGGCCGTAGCCGCCACCGCCGCCCTGCTGCCGCTGGCCGGCGCCGCCACCGCGCACGCCCAGGACGGCCCCGACCGGCGCCGGTTCTTCCGGCACGGCATCGCCTCCGGCGACCCGCTGCCCGACGGCATCCTGCTGTGGACCCGGGTGACCCCGAACGACGACGCCACCCCCGGCTCCGGCCGGGGACCGGCCACCAAGGTGGCCTGGCAGGTGGCGAAGGACGCGGAGTTCGCCACCGTCGTGGCGCACGGCAGCCTGACCGCCACCGCGGCCGCCGACCACACCGTCAAGGCGGACGTCCGCGGCCTGCGCCCGGCCACCCGCTACTACTACCGCTTCACCGTCGACGGGCAGCACTCCCCCGTCGGCCGCACCCGCACCGCACCCGCGGCCGGCGCGAAGCCCGGCAACGTCCGCTTCGGCGTCGTCTCCTGCGCCAACTGGGAGTCCGGCTACTTCTCGCCGTACCGCCACCTGGCCGCCCGCGGCGACCTGGACGCGGTGCTGCACCTGGGCGACTACCTCTACGAGTACAAGTCCGGCGAATACCCGGCCTTCAAGTACGTCGTCCGCCCGCACTCCCCCGCCCATGAGCTGCTCACGCTCGCCGACTACCGCATCCGGCACGGCGTCCACAAGACCGACCCGGACGCGCTGGCGATGCACGCGACCCACCCGGTCATCGCCATCTGGGACGACCACGAGTTCGCCGACAACGCCTGGAAGGGCGGCGCGGTCAACCACACCCCGGACACCGAGGGCCCGTGGGGCGCGCGGATGGCCGCGGCCAAGCAGGCGTACTTCGAGTGGATGCCGGTGCGGCCCTCCATCGCGGGCACCACGTACCGCAGGCTGCGCTTCGGCAACCTGGCGGATCTGCATCTGCTGGACCTGCGGTCGTTCCGCGACGAGCAGGCCAAGACGGGCAGCGGCGCGGTCGACGACCCGAGCCGTACGATCACCGGCCGGGCCCAACTGGACTGGCTCAAGAAGGGACTTGCGGGGTCGGACACCGCCTGGCGGCTGGTCGGCACCTCGGTGATGATCTCGCAGGTGGCCTTCGGCTCCATACCCGCGCATCTGCTGGGTCCGCTCGCCGACGTCCTGGGCATCCCCAAGGAGGGCCTGGCGATCAACACCGACCAGTGGGACGGCTACACCGACGACCGGCACGAGCTGCTGAGCCACCTCAGCGACCGCGGCATCGACAACACCGTCTTCCTGACCGGCGACATCCACATGGCCTGGGCCAACGACGTGCCGCTGGAAGCGGCGACCTACCCGGCCACCAAGCCGGTGGCGACGGAGTTCGTGGTCACCTCCGTCACCTCCGACAACGTCGACGACTTCCTGCATGTCGCCCCGCACACGATCTCGCTGGCCGGGGTCGCCGCCATCCGGGCCGCCAACCGCCATGTGAAGTGGCTGGACATGGACTCGCACGGCTACAGCGTCCTCGACGTCAGCGCCGAGCGCACCCAGATGGACTACTTCGGGATCTCCGACAAGACCGACCCGAACGCCACCACCGAGCTGCTGCGCTCGTACCGCACGCTCAGCGGCACCCAGCAGGTCGAGAAGGCGGACCGGCCGGTGGCCTGACCCCCACCGGCCGCCCCCTCCGGTGCCGGGTCACAGCCCGGCCAGGAACCCCAGCGCAACCCTCCAGGTGCTCTCCGCCGCCTCCTCGTCGTAATCCGGCAGGTCGGAGTCGGTGTAGAGGTGACCGGCGCCGGCGTAGCGGAAGACCTCGACGTCCGCGCCGGCCCGGCGCATCTGGAGGTACCAGGCGTTCAGCCAGTCGTGCGGCTCGTAGGGATCCGGGTCGGCGACATGCAGCTGGACCGGCAGATCGTCGGCGACGGCGCCCTCGGCGATGTCGGAGGTGCCGTGCAGCAGAAGCAGCCCGCGGGTCTTCTCGTCGGCCAGCGCGAGGTTCTGCGCGACCGAGCCGCCGAAGGAGAAGCCGGCATAGACCAGGCCGCGGTCGGAGTAGGGCGCGGCTGCCATGACGGCCCGCTTGAGCAGCTCGTCCTTGCCGATCTCGTCCTTGATGACGATGCCGTCCGGCACCGAGTCCGCGGTCCGGCCGTCGAACAGATCGGGGACGATCACCTCATGGCCCGCGGCCCGGAGCCGGTCCGCGGCGGCCTGCACCGCGGGACGCACCCCGCACACCGAATGAAACAGGACAATCGTCGAAGACCCGCTGGTGGCGGCCTCGCTGGGCTCGGGCACTGAGATCACTTCCCTGGGTTGGATCGCTCTCCTCCATGGTGCCAGCTACGGTCGAGGAGGCCGGCATCACCGCACGGCCGGCACCACCGCACCGCCTCACGACCGCACCATCACAAGGAGGAACCCGTGTCCCTGGAGGACGTGCTGCGCCCGATCGCCGTCATCGGCGGCTCGATCGTGGTCACGCTCATCCTGGTCCGGCTCGCCGACCGGACGCTGCACCGGATCGATGCCGCGCACCCCGAGACACCCCTGTGGGGGCTGCTGCGCCGCTGCCGGAGACCGGCCCAAGTGGCGCTGTGCACGGCCCTGTTGCGCGGCGCGTACGACCAGACCGGGCTCAGGCCCGTCGAGGAGCACGAGGCGGGGGTCGGCCGGGCGCTGACCCTGGTGCTCATCGCGGCCACCGCCTGGCTGCTCATCAGGGCCGCGGCGGCCATCGTCGAGTCCTCGTACACCCGCTACGCGGCGAGCGCGCGGGACGCGGCGCGGGTGCGGCGGGTACGCACCCAGGTGACGCTGATCCAGCGGGTGGTGACGGCCACGGTCATCGTCGTCGCCGCGGCCGCGATGCTGCTGACCTTCCCCGAGATGCGGGCGGTCGGCGCGTCCATGCTGGCGTCGGCCGGGCTGCTGGGCATCGTCGCCGGTATCGCCGCCCAGTCCACGCTGGGCAATCTCTTCGCCGGGCTGCAGATCGCGTTCGGCGACATGGTGCGCATCGGCGACACGGTCGTGGTGGACGGCGAGTGGGGCACCGTCGAGGAGATCACCCTGACGTTCCTGACCGTACGGACCTGGGACGAGCGGCGGATCACGATGCCGGTCTCGTACTTCACCGGCAAGCCCTTCGAGAACTGGTCGCGCGGCGGCACCCAGATGACCGGCACCGTCCTCTTCCACCTCGACCACAGCGCGCCGGTGGAGAAGATGCGCCAGCGCCTCCACGAGATCCTCCAGGAGTGCGAGGACTGGGACGGCCGGTCCTGGAGCCTGGTGGTCACCGACACCACGCCCTCCACGATGGTGGTCCGGGCGCTGATGACCGCCCGCGACGCGGACACCATCTGGGCGGTGCGCTGCCAGGTGCGGGAGCGGATGATCGAGTGGCTGCAGGCGGAGCACGCCTACGCGCTGCCGCGGATCGCCACCGCACCCGCGCCGCTGGGCCACCACGCGGTGCCCCGGGACGACGAGGCGGAGCCGAAGGGCCGATGACCCGTCAGGGCGTGCCCCGCAGGCTGCGCACGTCCAGATGGCGCAGCACCCGGTCCACGATCTCCGGGTCGGCGCCCGGCTCGCTGCGGGCCGCCAGCACCTCGTGCCGGGCCGCCGAGAGCATCTCGCCCTGGATGCGCTGCACCTTCTTCATCCGGGTGATCCGCTTGTCGAACAGCTCCCGCCGCTCGTCGTCGACGATGTCCGGCGCGATCCGGGCGCCGATGTCGTAGGCCCGGCGGGAGAGCTGGTCGCTGACCTCCTCCGGCAGCTCCTCGACCTCCAGGATCTCCTTCAGCCGCCGCTTGGACGCCTTGATCACCCGGATCGCCAGCTCCCGCTCCAGCGCGTCCTCCGCATCGGCGTCGGCGCGCACCCGCAGCCGGCGCACCAGCCAGGGCAGCGTCAGACCCTGGAGGAGGAGGGTGGTGAGGACCACGGCGAAGGCGATGAAGAGGATCTCGTCGCGGGCGGGGAACGGCCCGCCGCCGTCGACGCTGAACGGAATCGCCAGCGCCAGCGCCACGGAGGCCACCCCGCGCATCCCCGACCACCACATGATGAGCGTCTCCCGCCAGCTCATCGGGATGTCCTCGTCGTAGTCGCGGAGCTTGTGCATCCGCTTGGCGAGCCAGGCGGCGGGCAGCAGCCACACCAGCCGTACGGCGATGACCACCGCGACGACCGCGGCGCCGGCGCCGAGCATCGAGCCCCAGCGCTCGGACGCGGCCCCGAAGATGTTGTGCAGCTCCAGTCCGATCAGCCCGAAGGCGACGCCGGTGACGAGGGTGTCGACGACCTCCCAGAAGGTGTAGCCGGCGAGGCGGCCCAGCACATCGTCGGCGTCGACCGCGTACTCGGCGAGGAAGAGCGCGGTGGTCAGTACGGCGAGCACCCCGGAGCCGTGGAAGTTCTCGGCCATGACGTACGCCACGAACGGCACCAGCAGCGTCAGCCCGATCTGCAGCGTCGGGTCGCCGAGCAGCCCCATCAGCTTGTTGGTGACCCAGCCGAGCACCAGCCCCACCGCTATGGCGACCACCGCGGACAGCACCAGCGAGCCGACCGCGGCGGGTGCCGAGAAGGTGCCGCTGACCGCCGCGGCCAGCGCCACGTGATAGAGCACGATCGCGGTGACGTCGTTGAACAGCCCCTCGCCCTCCAGGATCGAGACCATCCGGCGGGGCAGCCCGAGCTTGCCGGCGACGGCGGTCGCGGCCACCGGGTCGGGCGGGGCGACCAGCGCGCCGAGCACCACCGCGGCGGCGATCGGCATACCGGGCACCACCGCCTGGGCGACCGCCGCGACCGCGGCCGTGGTGGCGAAGACCAGCGCCACCGCGAGCAGGAAGATCGGCCGGAGGTTGGCGGTGAACTGCCGCCAGGAGGTGCGCTGAACGGCGGCGTAGAGCAGCGGCGGCAGCACCAGCGGCAGGATGAACTCGGGCGGTACCTCGACGTTGGGCACGAACGGCAGCAGCGCCAGCACCGCCCCCGCGAGGGTCATCAGGACCGGCGACGGCAGCCCCAGCCAGTCGCCGACCGGCACCATGACCACGGCTCCGAGCAGCAGGACGAACAGCAGAGCCAGCTGATCCACGGTGGCTACGCTCCGGGGTCGGGTGCGATCACTTCCGCCCCAAGCCTGCCATGTTCCGCCGGATTACCCGCTTTGTCGGGCGCTTTGACGATCAGGCGCTTTCGTGGTGCGTCGCTTCCGCGCTCAGGAGCTTTCGTCCCGCACGGTGTCCAGCGCGTGCTGCAGATCGTCCGGGTAGGCGCTCGCGAACTCGACCCAGCTGCCGTCGGCGGGGTGCTCGAAGCCCAGCCGGACCGCGTGCAGCCACTGCCGGCCGACGCCGAGGCGCTTGGCGAGGGTGGGGTCCGCGCCGTACGTCAGGTCGCCGACGCAGGGGTGGCGGTGCGCGGCCATGTGCACCCGGATCTGATGCGTACGCCCGGTCTCCAGCTTGATGTCGAGCAGGCTGGCCGCGCGGAACGCCTCGATCAGGTCGTAGTGCGTGACCGATGCCTTGCCCTCGGCGATGACCGCCCACTTGTAGTCGTGCTGCGGGTGCCGCCCGATGGGGGCGTCGATGGTGCCGCTCATCGGGTCCGGGTGGCCCTGGACCAGCGCGTGGTAACGCTTGTCGACCGTACGCTCGCGGAACTGCTGCTTGAGCAGGGTGTAGGCGCGCTCGGACTTGGCGACGACCATCAGGCCGGAGGTGCCGACGTCGAGGCGGTGCACGATGCCCTGGCGCTCGGCGGCGCCGGAGGTGGAGATGCGGTAGCCGGCCGCGGCCAGACCGCCGATCACGGTCGTACCGGTCCAGCCGGGGCTGGGGTGTGCGGCGACGCCGACCGGCTTGACGATCACCACGATGTCGTCGTCGTCATGCACGATCTCCATGCCCTCGACGGGCTCGGCGACGATCTCCACGGGCGGCGCGGCCTGCGGCATCTCGACTTCCAGCCAGGCACCGCCGGACACCCGCTCGGACTTCATCACCTCGGAGCCGTCGACCCGGACCTTTCCGGCGGCGGCGAGCTCGGCCGCCTTCGTACGGGAAAAGCCGAACATACGGGCCAGCGCGGCGTCGACGCGCTCGCCCTCGAGGCCGTCCGGTACGGGCAGGGTGCGGATCTCGGGAATCGTGCTCACCCCACGAGTATGGCAGTCCCGTCGCGGTGCCCCGTCCGGCGACCGCGGCACCCCGCGACGGGGCGGGCCGGGGCAGGAGCCGCTCGCGGTACCGGCCGGCGGTGCCACTCGACGATCCGACGGCCGTGGCACCCCGCGACGGGGCAGGCCGGGGCAGGAGCCGCTCGCGGTACCGGCCGGTGATGCCACTCGACGATCCGACCACCGCGGCACCCCACGACGGGGCAGGCCGGGGCAGGAGCCGCTGACGGTACCGGCCGATGATGCCACTCGACGATCCGACCACCGCGGCACCCCACGACGGGGCAGGCCGGGGCAGGAGCCGCTCGCGGTACCGGCCGGCGGTGCCACTCGACGATCCGACGGCCGTGGCACCCCGCGACGGGGCAGGCCGGGGCAGGAGC
>NZ_JBIWOD010000023.1:63629-134302 GCF_044767545.1 Streptomyces sp. NPDC101227
CCGCTCGCGGTACCGGCCGGCGGTGCCACTCGACGATCCGACGACCGCGGCACCCCACGACGGGGCGGGCCGGGGCAGGAGCCGCTCGCGGTACCGGCCGGTGATGCCACTCGACGATCCGACCACCGCGGCACCCCACGACGGGATGGGCCGGGGCAGGAGCCGCTCGCGGTACCGGCCGGTGATGCCACTCGACGATCCGACGACCGCGGCACCCCACGACGGGATGGGCCGGGGCAGGAGCCGCTCGCGGTACCGGCCGGTGATGCCGCTCGACGATCCGGCGGCCGCGGCACCCCGCGACGGGGCAGGCCGGGGCAGGAGCCGTTGACGGTGCGCGCGGCCGCCCGGTCCCGGGTCTGGGGGACGGGCGGCCCTCGGCCCGTCAGTCCTTGTGCAGCGTGCCGTCCGGATCCAGGCCCCGGAAGGACAGGATCACGATCAGGATGCCGCCGCAGACGATCGCGGAGTCGGCGAGGTTGAAGACCGCGAAGTGCGCCGGGGCGATGAAGTCGACCACCGCGCCCTTGAAGACGCCCGGCGAGCGGAAGACCCGGTCGGTGAGGTTGCCGAAGGCGCCGCCGAGCAGCAGGCCGAGCGCGATGGCCCAGGGCAGGCTGTAGAGCTTGCGGGCGATCCGGGCGATCACCACGATCACGACGGTCGCGATGATCGTGAGGAAGATCGTCAGCGCCTCGCCCATGCTGAACGCGGCGCCGCGGTTACGGATCACGGTGAACCGCAACAGCGTCCCGATGACCTCGACCGGCGCATGGTGCTCCAGCTTCGCGACCACGAAGAGCTTGCTGCTCAGGTCCAGCGCGTAGACGACCGCGGCGACCAGCAGCAGCGCCAGGATCCGACGCTTGCCCCGGCCCGCCTTCCGCTCCGGCTCCACCGGCGCTCCCCCTTCGGAACCCCGCTCGGTCTCGGAACCCGTCCCGGTCTCCGCCTCGGTATCCGGTCCGGCACCCGCCCCGGATTCCGCCCCGGATTCCGGCGTCCTGGTGATGCGCTCCGCCTCTGCCACGTGTGAGTCCTCAGCCCGTTCGAGTCAGCGACCAGGCGACACGCCTGGCTGAGCACGAGCGTACGGCACACGCGTACGGTCGCGGGCGGTACGGGCGCCGCCCGCGACGGATCCACGACGGCGTCAGACGCGCCGCTCCTGCTTCTGCTTGCACTCCACACACAACGTCGCGCGCGGAAAGGCCTGCATCCGCGCCTTGCCGATGGGTTTGCCGCAGTTCTCGCACAGCCCGTACGTGCCCGCGTCCAGCCTGCCGAGCGCCCGCTCGGTCTGCTGGAGCATCTCGCGGGCGTTGGAGGCCAGCGCCAGCTCGTGCTCGCGGGTGATGTTCTTGCTGCCGGTGTCGGCCTCGTCGTCGCCCGCGCCGTCACCGGAGTCCCGCATCAGCCCGGCGATGGCGTCCTCGGACGCGACGATCTCGGCGCGCAGCCTGCCCACCTCGCCCATCAGCTCGGCCCGCGCCTCGGCGACCTCGTCCGGGGTCCAGGGGTCCTCGCCGGGCCGTACGGCGAGCTCGCCGGGCGCCGCTGCCACCCGGGCCGGGGGCACCGCGGTATCCATGGCGTGCGCCGCAGCGGCCGCCGTCTTCTTCGCCACCACCGTGTGAGCTCCCGTCTTCTTCGCGGGCACCGCGGCGTTCCTGGCCGCGGTCTTCTTCGCCGTCTTCTTCGACGCCGCCCTGGTGACCGTCGTTTTGGTGTCCGTCGATTCGGTGACCGTGGTCTTCGCGGCCGCCTTCTTGGGCTCGGCCTTCTTGGCGGTCGCTTTCTTGGTGACCGTCTTCTTCGCCTCGGCCTTCGCCGGCGCCTCGCCCTTCGCCTTCTTCGCCGCTGCCTTCTTCGCCTCGGTCTGCTTCGCCTCGGTCTTCGTGACCGCGCTGTTCTTCGCGGCGGTCTTCTTCGGAGCTGTCTTCTTCGGCGCTGTCTTCGTCGGTGCGGGCTGCTTCGCGACAGCCTCATCGGCCTCATCGGCAGGCGTCGAGCTCGTCTGCGCGGCGGTCTTTTTCGCCACCATGGCCGCGACCCCTTCACATATGTGAGCTTGTGCGCGAATCGTGACGGGAACGATAAATCGCCACACGGCACGCGGCAACGGGACGCACCGCCCGGCGGACCCGGCCTCCCCGCCCGGAAGCCCGATCTGCCTCGGTTGTGCCCCGCTCCCCGCGCCGCACACTCCGGGGCCCGGCATCCGGCCATTCGGGTCACACCCGCGCCGCGCCCGCCGCCCGCCGCCGTCCGGAAAAGCGGTCGGCCGTTGTCGGTGCGGCCCCGTACACTGGGCCGAGCGAGAGGCATTGATGGGACGAGTAGCGTCGTACGCAGCCAGCAGCGACCCGGGGACGGTGTGAGCCCGGGGGCGTGCGCGACGTGAAGATCACCCCGGAGTCGCCGGAAGAAAGCCCGCGGGGCGCGCCAGAGGCCCCCGGACGAGTAGAACCGGCAGCGCGACCCCAATGAGGGGGCGGTGCCAGCGGCGCCGCCAAGGAGGGTGGTACCGCGGGAGCGCAGGCTCTCGTCCCTCCGGACGGAGAACGCAGCAGGTGTCCGCCGGAGGAAACCCCCGATGAGTGAGCAGCCCCAGTACCGCCAGGTGCCCGCCCAGGTAGACCTTCCCGCCCTCGAGCACGCGGTGCTCGAGTTCTGGCAGGAGCAGAAGGTCTTCGCCCGTACCCTCCAGCAGTCCGAGGGACGGCCCGAGTGGGTCTTCTACGAGGGCCCGCCGACCGCCAATGGCATGCCCGGTGCCCACCACATCGAGGCACGCGTCTTCAAGGACGTCTTCCCCCGGTTCCGCACGATGCGCGGCTACCACGTCAACCGCAAGGCCGGCTGGGACTGCCACGGCCTCCCGGTCGAGCTGACCGTGGAGAAGGAGCTGGGCTTCAACGGCAAGAAGGACATCGAGGCGTACGGCATCGCCGAGTTCAACGCCAAGTGCCGCGAGTCGGTGACCCGGCACACCGACGCGTTCGCCGAGCTCACGACCCGGATGGGCTACTGGACCGACCTGGAGTCCCCGTACCGCACGATGGACCCCGACTACATCCAGTCGGTGTGGTGGTCGCTGAAGGAGATCTTCAACAAGGGCCTGCTGGTCCAGGACCACCGCGTCGCCCCCTGGTGCCCCCGCTGCGGCACGGGCCTCTCCGACCACGAGCTGGCCCAGGGCTACGAGACCGTCGTCGACCCCTCCGTCTTCGTCCGGCTCCCGCTGACCTCCGGCCCGCTCGCGGGCGAGGCGGCGCTGCTGATCTGGACGACCACCCCCTGGACCCTGGTCTCCAACACCGCCGTCGCCGCCCACCCCGACGTCACCTACGTCGTCGCGACGGACGGCAACGAAAAGCTGGTCGTCGCCCAGCCGCTGCTGGAGAAGGCCCTCGGCGAGGGCTGGAGCGCCACCGGCGAGTCCTTCACCGGCCGCGAGATGGAGCGCTGGGCCTATGAGCGCCCCTTCCAGCTCGTCGAGCTCGAGGGCGCCAACTTCGTCGTCAACGCCGAGTACGTCACCACCGACGACGGCACCGGCCTCGTCCACCAGGCCCCGGCCTTCGGTGAGGACGACCTCAAGACCTGCAAGGCGTACGGCCTGCCGGTGGTCAACCCGGTCCGCCCCGACGGCACCTTCGCGGAGGAGCTGGCGCTGGTCGGCGGCGCCTTCTTCAAGAAGGCCGACCAGACCCTGGTCGCCGACCTCGACGCCCGCGGCCTGCTGTTCAAGCACGTCGCCTACGAGCACAGCTACCCGCACTGCTGGCGCTGCCACACCGCGCTGCTCTACTACGCCCAGCCGTCGTGGTACATCCGCACCACCGCGGTCAAGGACGCGCTGCTGCGGGAGAACGAGAACACCAACTGGTACCCGGAGTCGGTCAAGCACGGCCGGTTCGGCGACTGGCTGAACAACAACATCGACTGGGCGCTGTCCCGCAACCGCTACTGGGGCACCCCGCTGCCCATCTGGCGCTGCGAGGAGGACCACCTCACCTGCGTCGGCTCGCTCGCCGAGCTGACCGAGCTGACCGGCACCGACCAGTCCGGCCTGGACCCGCACCGCCCGTTCATCGACGAGATCACCTTCGCCTGCCCGACGTGCCAGGGCACCGCGACCCGCGTCCCGGAGGTCATCGACGCCTGGTACGACTCGGGCTCGATGCCGTTCGCGCAGTGGGGCTACCCGTACCGCAACAAGGAGCTCTTCGAGAAGCGCTACCCGGCGCAGTTCATCTCGGAGGCCATCGACCAGACCCGCGGCTGGTTCTACACCCTGATGGCCGTCGGCACCCTCGTCTTCGACAAGTCGAGTTACGAGAACGTCGTCTGCCTGGGCCACATCCTCGCCGAGGACGGCCGGAAGATGTCCAAGCACCTGGGCAACACCCTCCAGCCGATCCCGCTGATGGACCAGCACGGCGCGGACGCGGTCCGCTGGTTCATGGCGGCCGGCGGCTCGCCGTGGTCCGCCCGCCGGGTGGGTCACAACACCATCCAGGAAGTGGTCCGCAAGACCCTCCTCACCTACTGGAACACCGTCGCCTTCCAGGCGCTGTACGCCCGCACCTGCGGCTGGGCGCCGTCCGCGGCCGACCCGGCCCCGGCCGACCGCCCGCTGCTGGACCGCTGGCTGCTCGGCGAGCTGAACGCCCTGGTCGACGGCGTCACCCAGGCCCTGGAGACGTACGACACCCAGCGCGCCGGCAAGCTCCTCTCGTCCTTCGTCGACGATCTGTCCAACTGGTACGTGCGCCGCTCCCGCCGCCGCTTCTGGCAGGGCGACGCGGCCGCGCTGCGCACGCTCCACGAGGTCATCGAGACCGTCACCCGCCTCATGGCCCCGCTCACCCCGTTCATCACCGAGCGGGTCTGGCAGGACCTGGTCGTCCCGGTCACGCCGGACGCCCCGGACTCCGTCCACCTCACCACCTGGCCGGACGCCGACAAGGCGGCCATCGACCCCACCCTCTCCGGCCAGATGCAGCTGGTCCGCCGGCTGGTCGAGCTGGGCCGGGCGACCCGCGCCGAGTCCGGTGTCAAGACCCGCCAGCCGCTGTCCCGCGCGCTGGTCGGCGCGGCCGGTTTCGCCGACCTCTCCGAGGACCTGCGCGCCCAGATCGCCGAGGAGCTCAATGTCTCGTCGCTGGCCTCCCTCTCGGAGGTCGGCGGCTCCCTCGTCGACACGACCGCCAAGGCCAACTTCCGCGCCCTGGGCAAGCGGTTCGGCAAGGGCGTCCAGGCGGTCGCCAAGGCCGTCGCCGCCGCGGACGCCGCGGCCCTCTCGCTCGCGCTGCGCGAGGGTACGGCGTCGGTCGAGGTCGACGGCGAGACCGTCACCCTCGCCCCCGACGAGGTGATCATCACCGAGACCCCGCGCGAGGGCTGGTCGGTGGCCTCCGACTCGGGCGCGACCGTCGCCCTCGACCTGGAGATCACCCCGGAGCTGCGCCGGGCGGGCCTGGCCCGCGATGCCATCCGGCTGATCCAGGAGGCCCGTAAGAACAGCGGGTTGGACGTCGCCGACCGGATCGCCCTGCGCTGGAGCGCCGGCGACGAGGACGTCCGTACGGCCCTGACCGACCACGCCGCCCTGATCTCCGACGAGGTCCTCGCCACGGACTACGCCCAGGGCGAGCCGGACGGCACCTACGGCGCCGCCTTCACGGACGAGAGCCTGGCGCTGACGTTCCACCTGCGCAAGGCGTAAGCGGCACGGCACAGCCGATACGACGAAGCCCCCGGCAGCGGTGCCGGGGGCTTCGTCATAGGCGGGCGGCCGTCCGCCGGGAGGGCCGCCTCCGTGGCACCGCACCCACCGGCACCTCGACGCGGCACGTCCCGCCCGACGGGGCGCACGCAAAAGGGCCGGGCCCCGAGGGAATCCCTCGGGGCCCGGCCCTTGATTGCCGACGTTGCGCGCTAGGCGGCCGTCAGTTGTCGTCCTCGTCGATGAGGAAGCCGCGCATCGGCGACGGCGCCTGCCCCATCGGGGACGGGCCCTGCGGCCGCACCGGTGCCATCGGCTGGGTCATCGCCGGCGACATCTGCTGCTGTCCGCCGTAGGACGGACCACCGCTCGAGCCGTTGCCCATCGACTGGCCGCCACCCATGGTGTGGTTGCCACCCATGGTGTGGTTACCGCCCATGGTGCCCGCACCGGCCGACGCCATCGACGGGGACGGCGGCAGCGAGGCAGCGGCGGGGGCCGGGGTACGCGGCGGGGCCAGCGAGTCGTCGGCCTGGTTCTCCAGCTGGCGCAGCTGGCTCTCCAGGTACGACTTCAGGCGGGTGCGGTACTCGCGCTCGAAGCCGCGCAGGTCCTCGACCTTGCGCTCCAGCGTCGCGCGGGCCGACTCCAGCGAGCCCATCGCCACGCGGTGCTTCTCCTGCGCGTCCCGCTCCAGCGCGTCGGCCTTGGCGCGGGCGTCCCGCTCCAGGCCCTCGGCGCGGCTGCGCGCCTCGCCGACGATCTTGTTGGCCTCGGAACGGGCCTCCGCGATCGCCTGGTCGGCGGTCTGCTGCGCCAGCGACAGCACGCGCGCCGCGCTGTCACCGCCGGGGCCGCCCTGCTGGCCGCCCTGCTGAAGCTGCTGCGGTCCGCCGGGGCCGCCGAGCGGGCCGCCCATCGGACCGTTGGGGCCCATCGGACCGGGGCCGTGCGGGCCCTGCGGACCGGGACCGTGGCCACCGGGACCTGGGGGCAGCTGCGGTGCACCACCGGGCAGTTGGGGCGGGCCACCCATCCCCTGCTGCTGCGGCGGAACCGGCTGCGGACCGGATATGGCGGCGGGCACGGGGGCCCCGCCTCGCTGCTGCTGCTCCTGCTGCTGGTCGGGTCCCTTGCGCAGGCCCTGCTGCTGCTGGTTCTGCGCGGCCGCGCGCGTGGCAGCGGCCAGCTTGGCGCGAAGGTCCTCGTTCTCCCGCAGGAGCCGGGTCAGTTCGGCTTCGACCTCATCGAGGAAGGCATCGACCTCGTCCTCGTCATAGCCTTCTCGGAGGCGGACGGTCGTGAACTGCTTGTTCCGCACGTCCTCGGGGGTCAACGGCATCTCTACTTCACCTCAACGTAGTCGTCGGCAATCGGCAAGACCGTATCGTTCACAACAACACCGACCTCACGACGGTGATCAGGATGTAGACGATGATCATCAATACGAAGAAGGACAGGTCGAGCGCCACGCCCCCGAGACGCAGCGGCGGAATGACCCGCCGCAGAAGCTTGAGTGGCGGATCGGTGACAGTGTAGGTGGCCTCCAGAATGACCACCATCGCCTTGCCGGGTTGCCATGAACGGGCGAACTGGAACACGTAGTCCATCACCAGCCGGAAGATCAACACGATCAGGAAGCAGTACAGCGCGATATAGATCACCTGACCAGCGACACTCATCTCGCGCGTCCCTCTCCCCTTGGTCCCGATTTGGCCTGTTGGCCCTGGTGTGCCCGGTGTTGCGTCTCAGCTCTGGTTGAAGAACCCGCCCTCTGCGATACGAGCCTTGTCCTCCGCCGTGACATCGACGTTAGCAGGCGACAACAGGAACACCTTCTGCGTCACCCGCTCAATGCTGCCGTGCAGACCGAAGACCAGCCCGGCCGCAAAGTCGACAAGTCGCTTCGCATCGGTGTCGTCCATCTCCGTGAGATTCATGATCACCGGAGTGCCCTCACGGAAGTGTTCCCCGATGGTACGGGCTTCGTTGTAGGTCCGGGGGTGAAGCGTCGTGATGCGGTACGGCTCCCGCTCGGACACAACCTTGGGCATGATCACCGGTGCGTTCTTCTCCAGATTCGGGCGGTCGGGTGTGATGGATGCCACGGGGGCGATTCGGGCGGGTCGTCCGCTTTCCGTGGCGAGCGGGGCGGGCTCGCGCTGCGCCGGAGGTGTCACAACACGGACCGGTTCCTCCCGTTCCGGGCGTGTCTCCGCCTGGACTTGGTGCTGCTGACGCCGTCCTCGCTCCGGCTCCGGGTCAAGCTCGGGCTCGAACTCGTCGTCGGGGTCGAAACCCCGGCCGTCGTACCCATCGTCCTCCACGAGGCCGAGGTAGACCGCCATCTTGCGCATCGCGCCGGCCATTCTCTGCGTCCTCCGCTCTGTGGTGGATCGGCTCCGTCACCGGGCGCCTTGGATCCACATTTCGGCCTACCCGCCGCCTTTTGGCGGGAATGACCATATTTTGTGCTGTGGTCCGACTTGCTTCGCGACGTTACCCGAGCCGTGGTCGGACTCCGAGTACCGCAGTGCCGACGCGCACATGTGTCGCCCCTGCCTGCACGGCGTCTTCGAGGTCCGCGCTCATGCCTGCTGACACCATGTTGGCAGCAGGATGGTTGACGCGCAGGTCGGTTGAGATTTCCATGAGTCGTTCGAATGCCGCGAGTTGCCGCCCGGCATACGGTCCGCTCAACGGCGCGACGGTCATCACACCGTCCAGCCGCAGACCTTGGGCCCCGGCGATCGCGTCGGCGAGAGCCGCGACACCGTCCGGCGCGACCCCGCCCCGGCTCCCCTGCTCCCCCGACTCGGCGTCGAGCGCCACCTGAATCAGGCAGCCCAGTTCGCGCTCGGCGCGGACCGCCTCCTTGGAGAGCGCGGTGACGAGCCTGGCCCGGTCGATCGATTGAACAATTCCGGCATACCGGGCGACGGACCGCACCTTGTTCGTCTGCAATTGACCGACGAAGTGCCAAGTAAGAGGCAAATCGGCGCATTCGGCTGCTTTCGGCGCCGCATCCTGATCGCGGTTTTCCGCGACCTGCCGCACCCCCAGCTCCGCGAGCAGCCGGACATCGCTCGCCGGGTAGGTCTTGGTGACCACGATCAGGTGCACGTCGTCACGCGGCCGACCGGCCGTGGCACAGGCGGCGGCGATACGTTCCTCCACCCGCGCCAGGTTGTCGGCCAGTTGGGTCCTACGAACGTCCGTCACTGGTCAGCCTCCCCCAACCTTCGGCCGGAGGGATCTCCAAGCCATACATAGCTCGCGAGCCGCCCCGTTGTGCGGTCCCGCCGATAGGAGAAATGGTCACCGGACTCGAGCGTGCAGATGTGAAGATCTTCACGGACCGCCACGCCCGCCGCGGCGAGTTGGGCCCGTACACCCGCGGTGACATCCACCGCTGGGGTGTCCCAGCTGGTCGTCGACCAGGCCTCGGGCACCGCGTCCGCCACCTCGGCGCGCATCGCCTCGGGCACTTCGTAGCAGCGTCCGCAGACCGCGGGCCCGGTGAAGGCCACGATCCGCGCCGGTTCGGCGCCCAGTTCCACCATCGCCTCGACGGCGGCCGGCACGACCCCGGCGACCAGGCCCGGCCGGCCGGCGTGCGCGGCCCCGGCCACCCCGGCGACCGGATCGGCGAGCAGGACGGGGGTGCAGTCGGCGGTCAGTACGGCGAGCGCGAGGCCCCTACGGGCGGTCACCACCGCGTCCACACAGGGGACATCGGCGGCGCGCCAGGGTCCGTCGACCACCGCCACGTCCCGGCCGTGGACCTGGTTCATCCAGACCACCGCGCCCGGATCGAGGCCGAGTTCCTTGGCGGCGAGCTCCCGGTTCGTACGAACCGCCAGCGGGTCGTCGCCGACCGCGCCGCCCAGATTGAGCTGATCATACGGAGCGGCGCTCACCCCGCCCCACCTGTCGGTGAAGGCGAAGTGCGCGCCGCTCTCGTAGTGCTGTTTCCCTATCACTTCGGTGCTTTGGTCACTTCAGGAAATCGGGGACGTCCAGCTCCTCGGCCGAGCTGTCCGTGTAGGACGGCCGGGCCGGGGGAACCTGCGGTGCGCCGGTCGAGGGCGTCGAGGCCTCGCCCAGCGCGGAGGGTTCGGCCGGGGCCGGCTCTTCGTCCCGTACGGGCACCGAGCCCAGGCCGCCGAAGGACGACGCCCGCGGCTCCGGCGGGTTGGCCGGGCGGCTCGGGGCCGGCGCGGGCTCCTCGCGCTTGGCGGACGTCAGCCCGCTCGCCGCCGAGTCGCGGCGGGCCGGCGGCTGCCCCCCGTCAAAACCCGCGGCAATGACCGTCACCCGGACCTCGTCGCCCAGGGCGTCGTCGATGACCGCGCCGAAGATGATGTTGGCTTCCGGGTGCGCCGCCTCGCTGACCAGCTGCGCGGCCTCGTTGATCTCGAAGAGACCGAGGTCGGAGCCGCCGGAGATGGAGAGCAGCACGCCGCGGGCGCCGTCGATGGACGCCTCGAGGAGCGGCGAGGAGATCGCCATCTCCGCGGCGGCCACCGCGCGGTCGTCGCCGCGCGCCGAGCCGATGCCCATCAGGGCCGAGCCGGCCTCGGACATCACGGACTTGACGTCCGCGAAGTCGAGGTTGATCAGGCCCGGGGTGGTGATCAGGTCGGTGATGCCCTGGACACCCGACAGCAGCACCTGGTCCGCGGACTTGAACGCGTCGAGCACGCTCACCTGGCGGTCCGAGATGGACAGCAGCCGGTCGTTGGGGATCACGATGAGGGTGTCGACCTCTTCGCGGAGCTGGGCGATGCCGTCCTCGGCCTGGTTGGCGCGTCGGCGGCCCTCGAAGGTGAACGGCCGGGTGACCACACCGATCGTCAGGGCGCCCAGCGAGCGGGCGATGTTGGCGACGACGGGCGCGCCGCCGGTGCCGGTGCCGCCGCCCTCACCCGCGGTCACGAAGACCATGTCGGCCCCCTTGAGGACCTCCTCGATCTCCTCGCGGTGGTCCTCGGCCGCCTTGCGACCCACATCCGGGTTGGCGCCGGCGCCGAGTCCGCGCGTCATTTCGCGGCCGACGTCGAGCTTGACGTCGGCGTCGCTCATCAGCAGCGCCTGTGCATCGGTGTTGATCGCGATGAACTCGACGCCCTTGAGCCCGACCTCGATCATCCGGTTGATGGCGTTCACGCCACCGCCGCCGATGCCGACGACCTTGATGACTGCGAGGTAGTTCTGCGGTGCTGCCACGTCGAAGGCCTCTCGCCTCGAGTTACGTGTCGCCGCCTCACATGCCGTGTGGACGCCGACTGATGCCGATGGGACGGTCCGTATGCCGACCCGAACCCTAAGCCTGAAGTTTAGGGTTACCTGTGCCTGTGTTCCTTGGTTCCATAGTCCCTTTGGAACGAGACACTAAGTCGACAAGGCGCGCGCGTTCAACGAACACGCCGAACCTCCCGTTTTTCTTTTCACCCTATGTGATCACCCATAGTCGTAGCCATCCAGGGTGCTGGCCTGCGGCTACGTACGTCAACTCCCCGATACGGCAGGGGCGCTGGGCACCGAAAGGTCGAAGTGGTGCGCGTCACCCGCCGCTTTCAGCAGGGCGGTGAGCACCCTGGCCTTCTCCGCGCCCCGTTCGGGACTCCCCCATACGACAGTACGACCATCCGCCAGTTCCAGGGTGAGGGAGTCGTACGAGGCGACGCGAACCTTTTTGAGGTCTTTTCGGACCGCCTCGGGAAGCTGCCGGGTGACTTCAACAGCCGCGCGTCGCAAGCGGTCGATTCCGAATCGACGAAGGCTTGGAGAGTCGGAAACGGTCATTTCCAGAAGCGGAATGCCCCGAGGAGCGGTACGGACAGTGGCGAAACGGACGCCCTCGCGGTCCACTTCGCGGTACTTTCCGCCCGACCGCATCACAAGTTCCGGCGTCCTTTCCGACACTTTCAGACCGATGGTGTGCGGCCAGGACCGCACCACCTCAACGGTTTTGATGCGCGGCAGCCGCGCCCGGATCCGGCGGGCCATCGCGTCGGGATCGACCGAAATCAGCGGTGCGTTCATCGGGGCGGCGGCCGCGGCCACCACCTCATCCGATGTCAGAACCTTGGCGCCGACGGCCTTTACCTGCCGGATGCGGAACCAGTCCGAGCCGTACAGCGCCCAGGCGCCGAAGCCGCCGAGCGCCGCCGCGAGGACCAGCACAAGGGCCAGCCGGCGGCGGCGCGGGGTGCGAAGGAGAATGCGCAGCCGCGCGAAGCGCCGCGCGGAAGAGGCGGAGGGCGGGCCGGACGGCCGCTTCTTGGCGCCGCGCTGGGCGGTTCTGAGTCCGGCCACGCTCTCCTGCCTTTGCTCGTTCGCTATTTCTGCTGCTGCGCGATCGCCTCGTACACCATGCCGACCAGCAGCTCGTCGGCGTCCCGGCGGCCGAACTCGGAGGCGGCGCGGGACATCTCGTACAGCCGGTGCGGATCGGACAGGACCGGCAGCACCGTGGACTGCACCCACTCCGAGGTCAGCTGGGCGTCGTCGACCAGCAGGCCCCCGCCGGCGTTGACCAGCGGCTGGGCGTTCAGCCGCTGTTCGCCGTTGCCGATGGGCAGCGGGACGAAGGCGGCCGGGAGCCCGACGGCGGACAGTTCGGCGACGGTCATCGCGCCGGCGCGGCAGAGCATCATGTCGGCCGCGGCGTACGCAAGATCCATCCGGTCCACGTACGGTACCGGGACATACGGCGGCATCCCCGGCATGTTGTCGACGTGCGGCAGTTCGTTCTTCGGACCGACCGCGTGCAGGACCTGGATCCCGGCGCGCTGCAGCGTCGGCACGGCGGCCTGGATGACCTCGTTCAGCCTGCGGGCGCCCTGCGAACCGCCGGACACCAGGAGCGTCGGCAGGTTCGGGTCGAGCCCGAAGGCGGCCCGCGCCTCGGGGCGGACCGCGGCGCGGTCCAGCGTGGCGATGGTCCGCCGCAGCGGGATCCCGACATAGCGGGCACCGCGCAGCTTGCTGTCCGGGGTGCTGACGGCGACGAACTTGGCGTACCGCGAGCCGATCTTGTTGGCGAGGCCGGGCCGGGCGTTGGCCTCGTGAACGATGATCGGCACCCCGAGGCGCTTGGCGGCCAGATAGCCGGGCAGCGCGACATAGCCGCCGAAACCGACGACGCAGTCCGCCTTGGTGCGCTCCAGGATCTGCTCGGCGGCCTTGATCGTGCCGCGCAGCCGCCCGGGGACGGTGATCAGTTCGGGGGTGGGCTTGCGCGGCAGCGGTACGGCCGGAATGAGGCCGAGCTCATAGCCGCGCTCCGGGACGAGCCTGGTCTCCAGGCCCTTCTCCGTGCCGAGTGCCGTGATCCCCACGGTCGGGTCCTGCCTGCGCAGGGCGTCCGCGAGGGCGAGCGCGGGCTCGATGTGGCCGGCGGTCCCCCCACCGGCGAGTACGACATGCACCGAAATTCACCGCTCTCCGGACGGCCGCTTCTTCACGCGCCGTCTCATCGTCTTCCATCTCACCCCGGCCGGCCTTCTGCCGAAAACCGGCCTCCGCGTGGCCAAGGCGGCCAGCGCCGCCCGCGCAGCGGGCTCCTCACGCGCGAAGGCGATCAGCAGCCCGATGGCGAACATCGTCGGCAGCAGGGCGGAGCCTCCGTAGGAGAACAGCGGGAGCGGGACACCGGCGATCGGCAACAGGCCGAGCACCGCACCGATGTTGATCATGGCCTGGGCCATGATCCAGGTGGTCACACCTCCCGCTGCGTACCTGACGAAGGAGTCCTCCGTGCGTCCGGCCACGCGGATACCCGCATAGCCTAGAGCCGCGAAGAGGGCGAGCACCGACAGCGTCCCCGCCAGTCCCAGTTCCTCCCCGGTGATGGCGAAGATGAAGTCGGTGTGCGGTTCAGGGAGTTCACCCCATTTTTCCATACTCGCGCCGAGGCCGGATCCGAAGAATCCGCCGGACGCGAGGGCATAGATACCGTGCACCGCCTGCCAGCACTTGTCGCCGGGGCCGGGGTCGGTGGCGAGGGTACAGCCCAGCCGGGACATCCGGTTGGCGCTGGTGGCGATCAGCAGTGCCCCGATCGCCGCGGCGCCGCCCAGCACCCCCGCGAACAGCCTGGTGGGGGCGCCGGCCAGCCACAGCAGCCCGAAGAGGATCGCCGTGAGAATGATCGCGGTGCCCATGTCGCCGCCGAGCATGATCAGCCCGAGCAGCAGAAAGGCGACCGGGGTCAGCGGCACCAGCAGATGCTTCCACTGCACCAGCAGCTTCTTCTCCTGCTTACGGGCCAGCAGGTCGGCGCCCCACAGGACGAGGGCGAGTTTGCCGAACTCGCTCGGTTGCATCTGGAAAGGGCCGCCGAGGTTGAGCCAGTTCTGGTTGCCGTTGACCGAGACCCCTATGCCCGGAATCTGCACCAGGCACATCAGGAAGACCGACCCGGCGAGCAGCGGATAGGCCATCGCCCGGTGCAGCTTCACGGTCATCCGGGACGCGGCCAGCAGCAGTACGCCGCCGATGGCCGCGGCCAGCAGCTGCTTGCGGAAGAAGTAGGACGGCGCGAGGCCGGACTGCAGGGCCTTGATCTGGGAGGCCGAGTAGACCATCACCAGACCGAGGACGATGATCAGCAGGCTGCCGCCGAGGATGAGGTAGTACGCGGTCAGCGGCCGGTCCCAGGCCCGCCTGAGCCGGGCGGCAAGACGCCGGGGACCGCCGGGGCGACGGCTGCCGCGCGGCGGTCGCACCGTGGAAGTCCGGCGGGCCGGGCGAGCCGGCGCCGCCTTGGCCGATCGGGCCGTCATCCTCGCCCCCTCCACAGGTACGCTCGCCGCGGGTCGCCGACGGCGGCGGGGACCGGCTAGTTTTCCTCGGCGGCCAGCTGACGGACCGCGTCGGCGAAGGCCTCGCCCCGCTTGGTGTAATTGACGAACATGTCCATCGAGGCACAGGCCGGGGCCAGCAGAACGGTGTCGCCGGGCCTGCCCAGCCGGGTGGCTTCCCGTACGGCCTCGGACATCGCCCCAGTGTCGGTCCGGTCGAGGTCGACGACCGGGACATCCGGGGCGTGTCGCGCCAGGGCCTCGCGAATCAGCGCCCGGTCGGCGCCGATCAGCACCACACCGCGCAGCCGCCCCGCCGACTTCTGCACCAGCTCGTCGAAGGTCGCGCCCTTGGCGAGTCCGCCGGCGATCCAGACGATGTGCTCGTACGCCGCCAACGACGCCTCGGCGGCGTGGGTGTTGGTGGCCTTGGAGTCGTCGATGTAGCTCAGGCCGCCGACGTCCGCGATGTGCTGGATGCGGTGCGGATCCGGGTGGAAGGCCCGCAGTCCGTCGCGTACGGCGGCCGGCCGCACCCCGAAGGCCCGCGCCAGGGCCGCCGCGGCGAGTGCGTTGGCGATGTTGTGCGGCGCGGGGGAGGCGAGGTCGGAGATCTCCGCGAGCTCCTGGGCGGTCTGCCGGTTCTCCACGAAGGCGCGGTCGACGAGGAGGTCCTCGACCACGCCCAGCTGGGAGGGCCCGGGGGTGCCGAGGGTGAAGCCGATCGCCCGGCAGCCCTCCTCGACGTCGGCCGCGCGTACCAGTTCCTCGGTCGCGGGGTCGGCGACGTTGTAGACGCAGGCGATGGTGTTGCCCTCGTAGATGCGGCCCTTGTCGGCCGCGTACGCCGCCATCGAGCCGTGCCAGTCGAGGTGGTCCGGGGCGAGGTTGAGGACGGCCGCGGAGTGGGCGCGTACGGAGGGCGCCCAGTGCAGCTGGTAGCTGGAGAGCTCGACGGCGAGGACGTCGTACGCCTCGCCGGCCTCCTGTCCTTCGCCGAGCACGACATCGACGAGCGGAACGCCGATGTTGCCGACGGCGGCGGTGCGCAGCCCTTCGGCCTCAAGGATCGAGGCCAGCATCCGGACCGTGGTCGTCTTGCCGTTGGTGCCGGTGACCGCGAGCCACGGTGCCGCGTCCGGGCCGCGCAGGCGCCAGGCCAGTTCGACGTCGCCCCAGACCTCGATGCCGGCCTTCTCCGCCGCGAGGAAGAGCGGGCTGGACGGCTTCCAGCCCGGGCTGGTGACGACCAGTTCCGCGTCGTCGGGGAGCGTCTCCCCGTCGCCCAGCCGGACGGTGACGCCGAGCGCCTCCAGTTCGGCCGCCTGCCCGCGCTCCCGCTCGCCGTCGCTGCCGTTGACGACGGTGACGCGGGCGCCGAGGCCGGCCAGGGCGCGGGCGGCGGGAACGCCGCTCACGCCGAGACCGGCCACGGTGATGTGCATACCGGAGAAGTCCGCCGGCCCCTGCGTGGTCACTTCGCTGCCTGCCAGCCGCCGTAGAAGATGCCGAGTCCGACGATCACGCACATGCCCTGAATGATCCAGAACCTGACCACCACAAGGACTTCCGACCACCCCTTTAGCTCGAAGTGGTGCTGAAGTGGCGCCATACGGAAGACCCGCTTGCCGGTCAGCTTGAAGGATCCGACCTGGATGACCACGGACATGGTGATCAGGACGAAGAGCCCGCCGAGGAGGGCGAGCAGCAGCTCGGTGCGGGAGCAGATCGCAAGTCCCGCGAGCGCACCGCCCAGGGCCAGCGAGCCGGTGTCGCCCATGAAGATCTTGGCGGGCGAGGTGTTCCACCACAGGAAGCCGAAGCAGGCGCCCATCAGCGCGGAGGCGACGACCGCGAGGTCGAGCGGATCGCGTACCTCGTAACAGCCCGGTCCGGCGGTGATCTGGTTGGCGCAGGACTCCTGGTGCTGCCAGATGCCGATGAAGGTGTACGCGCCGAAGACCATCACCGAGGCGCCGGTGGCCAGGCCGTCGAGGCCGTCGGTGAGGTTCACGCCGTTGGACATCGCCAGGATCATGAACAGCGCCCAGATCACGAAGATCACCGGGCCGACCTGCCAGCCGAAGTCCTGGGTGAAGGACAGCCGGTCGGAGGCCGGGGTCTGTCCCCGCAGGTCCGCGAACTGGAGCGAGAGCACCGCGAAGGCAATGCCGACGATCAGCTGGCCGGCCATCTTCGCCTTGGCCCGCAGGCCCAGCGAACGCTGCTTGACGATCTTGATGTAGTCGTCGAGGAAGCCGACCAGGCCCATGCCCGCCATCAGGAACAGCACCAGCACACCGGAGAAGGTGGGGTCGCTGCTCGTGATGACCTTGGTCAGCGCGTAGGCGATGATCGTGGCCAGGATGAAGGAGATGCCACCCATGGTGGGCGTCCCCTTCTTGCTGCCGTGGGTGCGCGGGCCGTCATCGCGGATGAACTGCCCGTACCCCTTCTTGGCCAGCAGCTTGATCAGCAGCGGAGTGCCGATCAGGGTCAGGAAGAGCCCGATCATTCCGGAGAAGAGGATCTGCTTCATCGAGTTCATCGGGACGCCGCTCCGCCCTCAGCGCCGATGACGCTCTCGCCGTCCAGCAATGCCGCGGCGACCCGCTCCAGTCCCACCGACCTGGATGCCTTCACCAGCACCACGTCTCCCGGTTGCAGCTCGCTGCGCAACAGGTCGATCGCCGCCCGCGCGTCGGACACGTGCACCGACTCCTCACCCCACGAACCCTCGTTCTTGGCGCCCATGTCGAGCCAGGCCGCTTCCCTGCCGCCGACCGCCACGAGCTTGCTGACGTTGAGCCGGACGACCAGGCGTCCGACCGCGTCGTGTTCGGCGAGCGAGTCCTCGCCGAGCTCGGCCATCTCACCGAGCACCGCCCACGTACGACCGCCCTTCGCCTTGGCGGCTGCGCCCATCGCGACCAGCGCTCGCAGCGCCGCTCGCATGGACTCGGGGTTCGCGTTGTAGGCGTCGTTGACGACCGTCACGCCATCCGCGCGCTCGGTGACCTCCATCCGCCAACGGGAGAGCGTGCCGGCTTCGGAGAGCGCGGTGGCGATCTCGTCCACGGGCATGCCCAACTCATGGGCGACGGCGGCCGCGGCGAGCGCGTTCGACACGTGGTGCTCACCGTACAGCCGCATGGTCACATCACTGCACCCGGAGGGTGTGTGAAGCGTGAAAGCGGGCTGCCCGAGATCGCTGAGCCGGACATTCTCGGCACGGATGTCGGCATTTTCGGCCTCGCCGAACAGCACCGTGCGGGCTTTTGTACGCGATGCCATGGCACGTACGTACGGATCGTCGGCGTTGAGCACCGCGACGCCGTGCTCGGGAAGCGCCTCGACGAGCTCGCCCTTGGCCAGGGCGATCCGCTCGCGGCCGCCGAACTCGCCGATGTGGGCGGTGCCGACGTTGAGCACCACACCGATCTCCGGCGGGGTCAGCTCCGCCAGATAGCGGATGTGGCCGACGCCGCGGGCACCCATCTCCAGGACGAGATGGCGGGTCGTGGCATCGGCGCGCAGCGCGGTCAGCGGCAGCCCGATCTCGTTGTTGAGGTTGCCTTCCGGCCATACGGTCGGCCCGTGCCGCTGCAGCAGCTGGGCGATCAGGTCCTTGGTGCTGGTCTTGCCGGCCGAGCCGGTGAGGGCGACGACCTTGGTGCCCAGCCGCTCGACGACGGCGCGGGCGAGCGCGCCGAGGGCCGCGATCACGTCGTCGACGACGATCGCCGGAACGGGACGGTCCGCGGCACCGACGGGCCGGGCGGCCAGTACGGCCACCGCGCCCGCCTCCACGGCGCCCGCGGCGAAGTCGTGGCCGTCGACGCGTTCACCGGCGAACGCGACGAACAGGCCGCCGGGGCGTACCTGGCGGGAATCCATCACGACGGGCCCGGTGACCGTACGGTCGGCGTCCGGTATGTCGTGCAGCTGCCCGCCGACGATGCTCGCGATCTCGGCGAGGGACAGGGAGATCACAGGTCACCCCCGGCCGGAGGCAGAGGGTGCCAGTCAAAGGGTTGTGCGCGCATGGCGGTGTGTCATCCCTGGTGGTTCGGCTGCTGTGACTGCTGTGTCTTCAGCGATTCCTCGATGGCCTGGCGGAGCACCTGACGGTCGTCGAAGGGGCGTACCACCCCGGCGATGTCCTGGCCCTGCTCATGGCCCTTGCCCGCGACGATGACGGTGTCGCCGGGTTCGGCGCGGGCGACGGCCGCGGCGATGGCGGCGGCCCGCTCCTCCTCGACCAGGACCGTGCCGCGCTCGTGGATCGGCACCTCCGCGGCGCCCTGGAGCATGGTGGCGAGGATCGCGAGCGGGTCCTCGGTACGGGGGTTGTCGGAGGTCAGTACGGCGGTGTCGGCGAGGCGCGCCACCGCGGCGCCCATCGGGACGCGCTTGTGCGGGTCGCGGTCGCCGCCGCAGCCGAGGACGGCGTGCAGCTTGCCGTCGGTGACCTTGCGGAGGGCGCGCAGAACCGATTCGACGGCGTCCGTCTTGTGGGCGTAGTCGACGACCGCCAGATACGGCTGGCCGGCGTCGACGCGCTCCAGGCGGCCGGGGACGCCGGGCACCGCGGCGACGCCGTCGGCGGCGGTCTGCGGGTCGATCCCGGCGACGATCAGCGAGGTGATCGCGGCCAGCGCGTTGGCGACGTTGAACGGGCCGGGGATCGGCGAGGCGGCGCGCAGCGTCTGCCCCTGGGGGCCGTGCACGGTGAAGGTCGACCCGAGCGTGCCGACCTCGACGTCGGCGGCGCGCCAGTCGGCGTCCGGGTGGCCCTCCGCGGAGAAGGTGGTGACCGGGACCTCGGACTCGCCCTCGGCCAGCCGCTTGCCGTACTCGTCGTCGAGGTTGACGACGCCGGCGCGGCTGCGGGCCTTGGTGAACAGCTCGGCCTTGGCCTGGAAGTAGTCCTCCATGCCGGAGTGGAACTCCATGTGCTCCGGGCTGAGGTTGTTGAAGATCGCGACGTCGAAGACGCAGCCGTCGACCCGGCCCAGGACCAGCGCGTGGCTGGAGACCTCCATGGCGACCGCCTTCACGCCGCGCTCGCGCATCACCGCGAACAGCGCCTGGAGGTCGGTGGCCTCGGGGGTGGTGCGCTCGGACTTGAGGCGCTCGTCGCCGATGCGGGTCTCGACCGTACCGATCAGGCCCGTGCGCCCGCCGTCGGCCTTCTTCGCGGCCGCGGCCCGCAGCCCGCCCTCGATGAGGTAGGCGGTGGTGGTCTTGCCGGAGGTGCCGGTGATACCGATCTGGAGGAGGTCCTTGCCCGGGGCTCCGTAGATCGAGACGGCCAGTGCACCCATCCGGGAGCGCGGGTTCTCGACGGCCAGGACCGGCAGGCCGGTCTCGGCGGCGCGTGCTGCGCCCGAGGGGTCGGTCAGGATCGCGGCGGCGCCGAGGTCGGCGGCCTGGGCGACGAAGTCGGCGCCGTGCAGGCGGGCACCGGGCAGCGCCGCATAGACATCGCCGGGGCGGACCGCCCGGGAGTCGTGCGTGATGCCGGTGACCTGGACATCTGCTGCACCGGCCGGAGCTGGGGTGCCCAGCTGTGCGGCGAGTTCCGCCAGAGGGGTGGGGCGGACCTGCTCGGGGCGGGGCGCGCCCGGATATCTGCCGGGGCCGCCCTCCTCCGCGTGCGGGGGTTTCGGGGACTGATCAGCTTGTGACACGGCGGTGAGCGTACCGGGCCGGTCGGGCCCGGGGCGAAGTGAGGGCCGCGCGCAGGGGCTGTTTGCGGGGTCGGGGGTGCCGTCGGTAGTGATGGTCGTCACGGCGGTGTTGCCTCGATTTCAGTCGCCTGGCTTGAAGGTGACCGGCAGGTGCGGGGGCTTGGTGCCGGTCGGCGGAACCTGCAGGGTTTTCAGCGCGAACTCCATGACCTGCCGGTAGATCGGGCCGCAGATCTGGCCGCCGAAGTAGCTGCCCGTGGTCGGGTTCTGGATGGCGCAGTAGACCGTGATCCGGGGCTTGTCGGCGGGCGCGAAGCCGGCGAAGGACGCGGTGTAGCCGCGGTAGCGGCCGGTTTTGGGGTCCACCCGGTTGGACGTGCCGGTCTTGCCGCCGACCCGGTATCCGTCGATCTTCGCCTTGGGGCCGGTGCCCTCCTTGTCGTCGACCACCGATTCGAGCATGGCGGCCAGCGTGGCGGCGGTCTCCTTGCTCACGACGCGGTGGCGCTCAGGCTTGGGGGCGGGGGTGTAGCGGCCGTCGGGCCCGGTGGTGCCGCGGACCAGGGTGGGGGCGATGCGCTCGCCGCCGTTGGCGATCGTGGAGTAGACGGAGGCGGCCTGGAGGGCGTTGAGGGACAGACCCTGGCCGAACGGGATCGTGTACTGCTGCGAGGTGTTCCAGGCCTGCGGCTTGGCCAGGATGCCGTCGGTCTCCCCGGGGAAGCCGAGCCCGGTCGGCTTCCCGATGCCGAATTTGCGCAGGTAGGAGTAGAGCACCCGGTTGGCCTGGGGCTGTGTCTCGCCGAGTTCGCCGGCCGCCAGGATCGTCCCGATGTTGCTGGACTTGGCGAGGACGCCGTTGAGGGTCAGATGCCAGGTGGCGTGGTCGACGTCGTCCGCGAACAGCCGGTCGCCGCGGTGCAGCCGGTTGGGCACGGTGACCCTGGTGGACGGCGTGGCGACGCCCTCCTCCAGGATCGCGGCCATCGACATCAGCTTGCTGGTGGAGCCGGGCTCGTACGCATCGGTGAGCGCGGCGTTGCCCAGGGCCTCGGGGTCGGCCTTCGAGACGTCGTTGGGGTCGAAGCCGGGGGAATTGGCCAGCGCCAGGATCTGGCCGGTGCGGGTGTCCTGGACGACGACGTAGCCGCGGTCGGCCCGGGACTTCCTGACCTGCTTGGTGATGGCCTGCTGCGCCGCCCACTGGATGTCGCGGTCCAGGGTGAGCCGGACGTCGCTGCCGGGCACGGCGGGGTGCTCCTGGGTGTCGCCGGTGGGCACCCGGCGGCCGCCGGACTGGGCGTAGACGAGCTTGCCCTCCTTGCCCGCGAGGGCCGCCTCGAGCTGTGCCTCTATGCCGCCGCGGCCCTTGCCGTCGCTGTTGACGAAGCCGAGGACGCCGGAGGCCAGGTCCTTGTTGGGGTAGATCCGCTTGCTGTGCTTGTCGGCGAAGATCCCGACCAGGACGTTGGGACGGGGGGCGCTCTTGGGGGCGGCGGCCGCCTCGGCGTCGAGGGTCTTGCGGAGGTCCTTGATCCGCTTCCAGACCTGCGGGGTCTGCTGCCGGGAGAGCAGGACGTAGCGCGTCCCGCGCTTGGCCAGCTTGTCGGCGAGGGTGCCGCGGTCCTCGTGGAGGACCGGCGCGAGCAGCTTCGCGGCCCGCTGCGGGGCGTCGTCGATCCCGGTCCGGTCGCGCGCCAGCAGGCTCGGGTCGGCGGTGATGTCGTACGCGTCCACGGTGGTCGCCAGCGCCACACCGTCCCGGTCGGTGATCGCGCCGCGCTCGGCGGCCAGCTTGACCGGAACATAGCGGTTCTCGTTGGCCTTGGCGGCGAACGCCCCGGAGTCGACGGCCTGCACCTGGAAGAGCCGTACGACGAAGACCAGCAGGATCAGCGTCAGCGCGAGGGAGATCAGGCGGAGCCGGGGGCGGGGGCTGCCGAGGCGGAGCGGGGCGGGGGCGGGGCGGGCCGCCGGGCGGCGGGCCGCGGGCTTGGCGGCGGACGGCCTGGGGGACGGCTTGGGGCCGGTTCGCTTGGCGGCCGCGGGCGTGCGGGCGGCCGGGCGCTGCGGGGCGCCGCGGCCGGGCCGGGCGGGGCGCGGTACGCGGCGGGGGTCCCTGGGCTCGGTCATGCCGTCGTCACCTGCCGGGAGCCGTCGGGGCGGGGGTGGCCGCGGCGGCGCGGGGGCCGGGGGCGTGCGGGGTGCTCGGCGCGGCGGGGGCGCCCGGCCTGCCCGCCGTCCCGGAGGCCGCCGGGAGCGACGGCCCGGCGGATGGGCCCTCAGGGGCGGACGGGCCCAACGGCGGCGGCTCGGCGGTCGCGCTGAGCGCCGCCGCGTCGTCCTCGCCCGTCGCCACGCTCGGCTTGCCCCGGACCGTACCGTCCGGCATCAGGAACGCCGGGTTGCCGCCGGGCACCATCCCCAGCCGGCGGGCCCGCTTCTCCAGGGCGCCCGGCGCGGAGTAGCCGTCCACTTCCTGCTGGAGCGCCTGCTGCTCGTCCGTCAGGTCGCCGGTCTTTTTCTCCAGCTTGCTGAGTTCGAACGACCCTTGGTTCAGGGCGGAGTTGAGCAGCAGCAGGGCGATCAGACCGGAGCCGAGGAGCAGGACGATCAGGAGGACGAAGGGCGTGCGCGCGGCCGTACCGGAGGCGGCGGGCAAGAGCGCGGCCAGACGCCCCGCTCCCCCGCGCGGCCGCCCCCGGCCCTTCACGGCGAGTCCTCGACGTTCTCGCGGATGCGCTCGGCGCCGCGCAGCCGGGCGGGGGCCGCGCGGCGGTTCTCGGCGATCTCCTCGTCGGTGGGGAGTTCGGCGCCGCGGGTCAGCAGCTTCAGACGGGGCTGGTAGCGCTCGGGGACGACCGGCAGCCCGGGCGGCGCGGTGTTGGCCGCGCCGGCCGCGAAGACCTGCTTGACCAGGCGGTCCTCCAGCGAGTGGTACGAGAGCACGGCGATCCGGCCGCCGACCGCGAGTGCCCTGACGGCGGCCGGAATGGCCCGCTCCACGCTGGCGAGTTCGCCGTTGACCTCGATGCGCAGCGCCTGGAACGTGCGCTTGGCGGGGTTGCCTCCGGTGCGCTTGGCGGCCTGCGGCAGCGCGTCCCGGATCAGTTCGACCAGCCGCGCACTGTTGGTGAACGGTTCCTTGGCCCGCTCGCGCACGATCGCGCCGACGATCCGCTTGGCCTGCTTCTCCTCCCCGTAGGCACGCAGGATGCGCACGAGTTCACCCGGCGCGTAGGTGTTGAGGACGTCCGCGGCGCTGATGCCCGTCGTCTGGTTCATCCGCATGTCCAGCGGGGCGTCCTGAGCGTAGGCGAAGCCGCGGTCGGCCTCGTCCAGTTGCATCGAGGAGACGCCGAGGTCGAACAGCACGCCCTGGACCTTCGGCACCCCGAGCCGGTCGAGGACCTCGGGGAGCTCGTCGTAGACGGCGTGCACCATGGTGGCGCGCTCGCCGTACGGGGCCAGCCGCTCGCCCGCGAGCTTCAGGGCCGCCGGGTCGCGGTCGAGGGCGATGAGCCGGGCTTCGGGGAAGGCGGCGAGCAGAGCCTCGCTGTGCCCACCGAGGCCGAGCGTGCAGTCGACCACGACCGCTCCGGGCTCGGTGAGCGCAGGGGCGAGCATGTCCAGACAACGCTGGAGCATGACGGGTACGTGCCGAGTGTTACTCATGCGCCTTCCGATGGGGTGGGCGGCAGGTGGGTCCCCGGCCGTTGGCTGGGGGACGCCGTACGCACCGCTTGGTCCCCGCCCGCTCTGAAGGGGAAGTGGCCCTCCGGCGACGGGGAAGTGGCGTCGGAAGACCGGTGGAGCGGGAGGAGGCCGAGCCGTACGTGCGACGCGTCGCACGCGAGGGATTCGGGATCCAAGGAGAGCGTCACGCCTCCCACTTCGCGCCACTTTAGTCGACCGGCTGCCCCGGTCAATCAACCGGTTCCGCGCGTCCCGCGACGGCTTTGCCGCGGGCCTCTCACCCGAACGGCGGTGGGGCGGCGGTCGCTGTGGGTTACCTCACAACGGGTGATGTCGACCCGTATGCCCGGCCTCACACGGCGCCGGATCCGGCGCTGACTATTAACGTGAGGGCATGCCCATACCTGCGTCGCAGCCGCGCCCGAACGAAGCCGAGAGCTCGGGGACCGTCACCGACAGCCTCGTCGAGGCGAACCGGCGTTATGCCACCGCGTTCACCGATCCCGGCATGGACGCCCGGCCCGTCCGAAAGGTCGCAGTGGTGTCCTGCATGGACGCCCGCATCGACCTGCACGCCGCGCTGGGCCTCCAGCTCGGCGACTGTCACACCATCCGCAACGCGGGCGGTGTGGTGACCGACGACATCATCCGCTCGCTGACCATCAGCCAGCGGGCGCTCGGGACCCGCTCCGTCGTCCTCATCCACCACACCGGCTGCGGTCTGCTGAGCCTGACCGAGGACTTCCGCCATGAGCTGGAGGCCGAGGTCGGACAGCGGCCCACCTGGGCGGTCGAGGCGTTCAAGGACCTCGACGACGATGTGCGCCAGTCCATGCAGCGGGTGCGCACCTCGCCGTTCCTGCCGCACACGGACGACGTCCGCGGGTTTGTCTTCGACGTGACAACGGGACTGCTGCGGGAGATCGAACCCCAGCCCTGATCCCGGACGGTCCGGACATATCGGCCCCGAGTTATCCACAGGCCATGACGCGCACCCGCGCGGACAGCAAGAATGCGTGGGTGAACAGTGCTTGGGGAAGGGCCGGGGAGGGCCGAGTGACGACGTACGACGAACGCGCGGGCCTTGGGAATCTGACCGCGACGGTGGAGCGGGTGCACCGGTCGGTGGAAGGTGTGATCGAAGGCAAGCCGGAGGTCGTACGGCTCGCGCTGACGGTGCTGCTGGCCGAGGGACATCTGCTCATCGAGGATGTGCCGGGCGTGGGCAAGACGATGCTCGCGAAGGCGCTGGCCCGCTCCATCGACTGTTCGGTGCGGCGCATCCAGTTCACTCCCGATCTGCTGCCCTCGGACATCACCGGGGTCAGCGTCTTCGACCAGCAGCGCCGGGACTTCGAGTTCAAGCCCGGCGCGATCTTCGCGCAGATCGTGATCGGCGACGAGATCAACCGCGCCTCTCCCAAGACCCAGTCGGCGCTGCTGGAGTCCATGGAGGAGCGGCAGGTCACGATGGACGGGCAGACCCATGAGCTGCCCAGCCCCTTCATGGTGGTCGCGACCCAGAACCCGGTGGAGATGGAGGGCACCTACCCCCTCCCCGAGGCGCAGCGGGACCGTTTCATGGCGCGGGTGTCGATCGGCTACCCCAGCCCCGCGGCCGAGCTGCAGATGCTGGACGTGCACGGCGGCGCCTCCCCGCTGGACGACCTGCGGCCGGTGGCGCACGCCCACGAGATCGTGAAGCTGATCGACGCGGTGCGCACGGTCCATGTCGCCGAAGCGGTCCGCAGATACGCGGTGGACCTGGTGGCTGCCACGCGCAGCCATGCCGAGCTGCGGCTGGGCGCCTCGCCGCGGGCCACGCTCCATCTGGTGCGGGCCGCGAAAGCCGCGGCGGCGCTGGCGGGGCGGGAGTACGCGCTGCCGGACGATGTGCAGTCGCTGGCGGTGGCGGTGCTCGCGCACCGGCTGCTGCCCACCGCGCAGGCCCAGTTGAACCGCCGTACGGCCGAGCAGATCGTGCTGGAGATCCTGCACCGCACCCCGGTTCCCGACCCGTCCGCGCCACAGTGGCGGCAGGGCCGCGGCCAGCAGCCGCCCGGGGCACGGGGGTTGTGATGTCCGACGGGGGCGGCCTGGGGTCGGAGCAGGAGGGGACACCGGAGCGGGGCGGGCTGCGGGCGGCGCTCGGGGGACTGACGACGCGCGGCAGATCGTTCCTGGCGGCCGGGGTGGCCGCCGCGGTGTGCTCGCTCCTCCTCGGGCAGGCGGATCTGCTGCGGGTCGGGCTGCTGCTGGCGGCGCTGCCGCTGGTGTGCGTCCTGGTCCTGCACCGCACCCGCTACCGCGTCGCGGGCAGCCGTACGCTCTCCCCCGCCCGGGTGCCGGCGGCCGCCGAGTCCCGGGTCCGGCTGGTGATCGAGAACGTCTCCCGGCTGCCCACCGGGGTGCTGATGCTGCAGGACCGGGTGCCCTATGTCCTGGGGCCGCGACCGCGTTTCGTACTGGACCGGGTGGAGGCCGGCGGCCGCCGCGAGGTGTCCTACCGCGTCCGCTCCGACCTGCGCGGACGCTATCCGCTGGGGCCGCTGCAGC
Organism: Streptomyces sp. NPDC101227; assembly: GCF_044767545.1. NCBI lineage: Bacteria > Bacillati > Actinomycetota > Actinomycetes > Kitasatosporales > Streptomycetaceae > Streptomyces > Streptomyces sp. NPDC101227. The sequence continues at coordinate 90,119 of NZ_JBIWOD010000023.1, forward strand.
TGCGCCTTTCGGATCCGTTCGGAATGTGCGAGCTGACCCGTTCCTTCAGCGTCGCCGACACGTTGACGGTGGTGCCGCGTACCGAGCCGCTGCCGCCGGTCCGCCTCGCCGGCGGGGCCCCCGGGTACGGCGAGGGGCGGCAGCGTTCGCCCGCGCTGGCCGGTGAGGACGACGTCATCCCGCGCGGCTACCGCCACGGCGACGATCTGCGCCGGGTCCACTGGCGCTCCACCGCGCGCTACGGCGAGCTGATGGTGCGCCGGGAGGAGCAGCCGCAGAAGGCGCGCTGCACGGTCCTGCTCGACACCCGTGCGGCGGCCCACCAGGGGGCCGGGCCCGACTCGGCCTTCGAATGGGCCATCACGGCCGCCGCGTCGGTGGCCGTACATCTGCTGGAGCGGGGGTTCTCGGTGCGGCTGCTGACCGACACCGGCGCCTCGGTGCCCGGCCCGGACGGCACCGGCGGCACGGAATCCGCCGACGCCGCGGGGCTGATGCTGGACACCCTCGCCGTGCTGGAGCACTCCGAGGAGACCGGGCTGTCGGGCGCGTACGACGCGCTGCGCGGCGGCAACGAAGGGCTCCTGGTCGCCTTCTTCGGCGATCTGGACGAGGAGCAGGCGGCGGTCGTCGGACGGATACGGCAGCGCTGCGGCGCGGCGGTGGCCTTCGTCCTGGACGGAGACTCCTGGCTGCCGGGGCCCGGCGGGATCCGGTTCTCTGACGGTCAGATGCCCGTGGACGAGCGGGTGCTGATGCTGCACGAGGCGGGCTGGACGGCCCTGCCGGTGACCTACGGCACGACGCTGCCCGAACTGTGGCGGTGCGCAGCCGACCACGCCGGGGCGGGCCCGGACCGGGCCGCGCAGAGCGGCGCCGCGGCGGGAGGCGGAGCATGACGACGCGGAAGCGGACGACGGGCCCCGAGGGAAGCGAGGCGGGCGCATGAGCGGCCCGGGACGGCTGACGCTGTGTGCGGCGGTGGCGACCTTGTGCGCGGCCGGTGCGCTGCTGCCGCTTGTGCAGCCCTTCGACTGGCTTGTGGAAGCCACGATCCTGCTGGCGATCGTGAGCGGTGTGGGGGCGCTGACCCGGCGGGTGGCGCCGGCCAGACCGCTGACCATCGGCGCGCAGGCGCTGGTCGGCGTGCTGCTGCTGACCCTGCTCTTCGCCCCCGGCCAGGCGGTTTTGGGACTGCTGCCCGGCCCGGACGCCGTCGCGGAGTTCGGCCGGCTGGTCCAGGACGGCGTGCGGGACGCCGGCCGGTACGCCACCCCGGCTCCGGTCACCCCCGGCATCCGGCTGCTGCTGGTGGCGGGCGTGCTGCTGATCGGTCTGGTGGTGGACGCGCTGGCGGTCAGCTACCGCAGCGCCGCGCCCGCCGGACTGCCGCTGCTCGCGCTGTACTCGGTGGCCGCCGGGCTGTCCCAGGGCGGCGCGGGCTGGCTGTTGTTCCTGGTGGCGGCGGCCGGCTATCTGCTGCTCCTGCTCGCCGAGGGCCGCGACCGGCTTTCCCGGTGGGGCAGGGTGTTCGGCGGGACGGGCACGGGCCGGCCGGGCGGTTCCGGCGCCGCGGCGGGCGGCCCGGCACTCGCCCCGGTCCGTACGGGCCGCCGGATCGGCGCGCTGGCGCTGGGGATCGCGCTGGTGGTGCCCGCCGCGCTGCCCTCGCTGGGCGGCGGGCTGATCGGCGCGCCCGCCGGCGGCAGCGGCCCCGGTGGCGGCGGAGGCACGATCTCCGCGGTGAACCCGCTGGTATCGCTGCAGAACAGCCTCAACCAGCCGGAGGACAAGGAAGTCCTCAACTACCGCACGACCGCGTCCGACACCCGCGACATGTATCTGCGGATCGTGGCCCTGGACCAGTTCGACGGCACGGCCTGGAAGCCGTCCGAGCGCACGGTCACGGACGTCCCCGACCGGCTGCCGGATCCGCCCGGCCTCTCCGGCCAGGTGGCCGCCACCAGCATCAACACCTCCGTCTCGACCGCCGCGTGGTACGCCCAGAACTGGCTGCCGCTGCCCTACCCGGCCTCCAAGGTGGACATCACCGGGCGCTGGCGCTTCGAGCCCACGGGCCGCACCCTGGTCGGAGACCGGGGCCAGACCACCCGCGGCGTGCAGTACCAGGTCGAAAGCCTCCAGGTGCGGCCGACCGCGAAGCAGCTGGCCGCGGCCCCGCCGCCGCCCGCGCGGCTGACGCACGAGTACACCAAGGTGCCGGACTCGCTGCCCCCGGTGGTGCACGAGAAGGCGCGCACGGTCACCCGCGGCGCCCGCACCCCGTACGACAAGGCCGTCAAGCTCCAGGACTGGTTCGCGCTCTCCGGCGGCTTCACCTACAACCCGCATGTCAGCGCGGGCAGCGGCAGTGAGGCCATCGCGCGGTTCCTGGAGGACAAAGAGGGCTTTTGCGTCCACTTCTCCTTCTCGATGGCCGCGATGGCGCGCACCCTGGGCATCCCGTCCCGGGTCGCGGTCGGCTTCACTCCGGGCACCCCGCAGTCCGACGGCACGACCTCCGTCAGCCTCAAGGACGCGCACGCCTGGCCCGAGCTGTACTTCCAGGGCATCGGCTGGACCCGCTTCGAACCGACCCCGAGCCGCGGCAGCACCCCGGACTACACCCTCCCCGGCCAGGGATCGACCACCGTCGACCCCGGTGACCGCGAGCCGGCGCCGTCACAGTCCGCCACCGCGCCGGACGCTCCGTCCACGGCCCCGAGCTGCGTCCCGGGTGAACGGCGCCGAGGCCCCGGCGCGGCCTGTGCGGCGTCGCCCGTCCAGGCCGGCGAAGGCCCCCCGGACGACGGCCGCTCCCCCTGGCCCGTCCTCGCCATCGGCCTCGTGGGCCTGCTCGTCCTGCTGCTCCTCGCGGTCCCGCTCCTGTGGCGCATACGGATGCGTTCCCGGCGGCTGGCGGGCGGCGACGCGGCGGGCACCCTCGACGCCTGGCGGGAGCTGCTGGACACCGGCTGGGACTTCGGCATCCTGCCGGACGACTCGCTGACCCCGCGCAAGGCGGCCGCCCGGATCGTTCGCATCGGGGAACTGCCGCCGGACGCCGCCGGCGCCGCCCACCGGGTGGCCGCGGCTGTGGAGCAGACCCTGTACGCCCCGCAGCCGCGCCCGGCCGCCGGGCTCGCCGCGGACGTCCGGCACGTACACGCCGGGCTGCGCGCCGCCGCCGGACGCGCGCTGCGGCTGCGCGCGCGGCTCGCCCCGCGCTCGGCCGCCCGCCTCGCCCGGGCCTGTGCCGCCCGCTGGAGCGACCTCGTCCTGCGCTGTACCACCGGGGGTCCGGCCACCGCGGCCCGGCGCGCGGCGGCGGCGCTGCGGCCGGGGCGGCAGCGGGCATAGCGGGTATCCGGACTGCGTACACACAGCGGCGCGGCCGCCCGATCCTGTCGGGCGGCCGCGCGAAGTGCGGTGAGATGCGGAAGAGAGGTCCGGGGCCTCAGTGCCCCTGTTCGTCCCGGCGGCGCTGCCAGCGGTCCTCGATGCGGTTCATCATCGAGCGGCGCTGCCTGGGCTGCCGGCGTGCGGGGCTGCCCGCGGCGCCGCCTCCGGAGGCCGGCTGGTCCCCCGCTTTGGGAGCCTTACGCCATCCGGTGACCGCAAGCACCGCGCAGCCGAGCATCACGAGGAAGCCCACCACGCTGATCCAGATCTGCTGCGCGACCATTCCGGCCATGAGCAGGCCGATACCCACCAGGAAGCCCGCGACCGCTTGGTAGACCCGTCGCCGGGTGTACGTACGCAGCCCGCTTCCCTCAAGCGCTGTCGCGAACTTGGGATCTTCGGCGTACAGCGCTCGCTCCATTTGCTCGAGCATGCGCTGCTCGTGCTCCGAGAGCGGCACGGAGTCCTCCTACTCGTCGGTCGCGGGGGGCGACCGGGGTGCGACCCTTTCAGGATAGGCAGGGATTCGTCCCCGTGAAACCCGCCCCTCAACGCCAGTTCACTGCTCCGGGCCGCCACGGCGACCGGTGTGATGCTGCCTGCATTCCCCACCCGCCCTTCCGTCATGCCGGAACGTCGTACCCCGATCATACGGGGAGAAGGGGCCGATCGGGTGGCCTGTGGCCGACTGCACGCGGTAATCGTGCAGCTCGGGTGGGGCGTGGGTCAGTCGCGCTCGGCCAGGACGTGCAGCTGGGTGGCCACGGAGTGGAAGGCGGGCTGCTCGGCGGCGGCCGCTTCCAGCTTGAGGAGGGCGTCCATGGCGCCCGGCTCGGTGTCGACCAGCACGCCGGGGACCAGGTCGGCGAAGACCCGTACGCCGTGCACCGCGCCGACCGCGAGGCCGGTGGCGGAGACCAGGTCGGTGAGCTGGTCCGCGGTGAAACGGCGGGGCACCGGGTCGCCCTCGCCCCAGCTCCCGGCGGGGTCGGTCAGGGCATGCCGGGCCTCGGTGAAGTGGCCCGCCAGGGCGCGGGCCAGCACGGCGCCGCCCAGGCCCGCGGCGAGCAGGCTGAGGGTGCCGGCCGGCCGCAGCGCGTCGACGGCGTTGCGCACGCCCTCGGCCGGGTCGTCGACGTACTCCAGGACGCCGTGGCACAGCACGGCGTCGTAGCCGCCGCGCTCGACGACGTCGAACAGGCCGTGGGCGTCGCCCTGGACGGCGCGCACCCGGTCCTCGACCCCCGCCTCCGCGGCCCGGCGCTCCAGGGCGAAGAGGGCGTTGGGGCTGGGGTCGACGACCGTGACGCGGTGGCCGAGGCGAGCCACCGGTACGGCGAAGTTGCCGGTGCCGCCGCCGGTGTCCAGGACGTCCAGGGCATCGCGCCCGGCGGCCTTGACCCTGCGCTCCAGGGCGTCCTTCAGGACGTCCCAGACCACGGCGGTACGAAGGGATGCGCGGGGGCGCAGCGGGTCAGACACGGCGGGTGGCTCCTCGGCGGGGGCATGAACATCCAGTCACCCACCACCCTATTGCGTTCCGCACCGTGCCCGGACTGCGGCGCCGCCCGCGGCGTGCGTGGCGCGGGCCAGCCGCTCCCCCGGCCCGCGGCCTCGCCGCTCCCCCGGCCCCGGCCCGCGGGCCCGCCGCCCCGGCTCAGCCCGCCCGGCGCCGCTCTCCGCTCTCCCGGCCCGCCGCTCCGTCGCCCGCCCGCTGCGGCGGCAAGGGCGGCTGGAGCAGCAGCATCCGCTCCACCAGGCGCAGGAACATCCCCACGTCCCGCAGCAGGTCGTCGGCGTCCCGAGAGCCCGCCGCCCCGGCTATGCCGGCCTCGGCCCTGGCCCGGCGGTCGGCGCCGGAGGCGAACAGGGCGCTCCATTCGGCGAGTTCGGGCGCGATCTCGGGCAGGACCTCCCAGGCGCTGCGTATCTGCTGCCGGCGGCGCGGTGTGGCCTCCGGGCGGCCGCGCACGGCGAGGACCGCGGCGGCGGTGCGCAGGGCCGCCAGATGGGCCGTGGCGAACCGCTCGTTGGGGGTCTCCAGGGTCGCCGCTTCGTCGAGGCCGCGGCGGGCCTGGGCGAGCAGGTCGAGGGCGGCGGGTGGCGCTGTCGTCCGCCGCAGGACGGGGTGGACATCGCTCGGGGGACCGTACGCAGCGGAGCTGCCCGCTGTGGGACGAGCTGCCATGACGAACCTCCTGTCGTCGCATGCCGGTTCGGGACCGAATGCCGATTCGGGACCGTATGAGCCCATCGTGAGGTACACCACTGACAATCGGCGCTGACCTGCACTTTTGCCGGAAAGCGGACGGGCGCACGGCGGGGTCGGGGCGACGGGGGAGCGATTTTGGCGTCGATTCCCGGCAACCCCTTGCGGGAAGGCGGTGCGACGCCTACTTTTTGAACTGACCAGTCAGTTCAAGGAGGGAGAGGGGACCGTGGACAGCACCCCGCACGGGGCGGCGGTCAAGGCCGCGGGATTCGGGGTCAAGGGCCCCCGCGGCTGGGCTTTCCGGAGCATCGACATCACGGCGGCACCCGGCTCGCTGATCGCCGTACAGGGCCCGTCGGGTTCGGGCCGTACGTGCCTGCTGCTCGCGCTCACCGGCCGGATGAAGTCCGCCGAGGGCACCGCCGAGGTCGGCGGTCTGCCGCTGCCCAAGAAGATAGCCGCCGTCCGGTCCGTCACCGCACTCGCCCACGTACCCGGCGTCGCCGAGCTCGACCCCGCGCTGACGGTGGGCGAGCATCTGCGCGAACGCGCCCTGCTGCAAGGCCGGTTCGGCGGTTCGGTGCGGGCGCTGCTGCGGCCGCGCCAGGAGCGCCGGGCAGCGGCCCGCGCCCTGGTGGACACCGCGCTCGAGGCGGCCGGGCTGGACGTGGAGTCGCTGCCCAAGGGGATCCGTACGTCGGTCCGCGATCTGGAGCGGCTGGAGGCGCTGCGGCTGTCGGTGGCGCTGGCGCTGATCGGCGGCCCGCGGCTGCTGGCCGTGGACGACACCGATCTGAAGCTGTCCGACGACGAGCGGCGCCGGGCCTGGGAAATGCTGCGCGGCCTGGCGGCGGCCGGCACGACGGTGCTCGCGGTGTGCAGCGAGCCGCCGGAGGGCGACGCGGAGGCCGAGGGCGTGGTGCTGGTGCACACCGGCCGCTCCGGCGCGGACCCCACGGACGGCGTGGCCGACGGCGTACATGACGGCATCCGCGACGGCGTACATGACGACGTTCGCGACGAGGTGCGCGACGAGGCTCGCGACGACAAGGAGGGGGCGGCCGATGCGCTCGCCGAAACTGGCCGCGCTTGAGCTGAAGCGGTTCGGGAGGGGGAAGCTGCCGCGCGCCGCGCTGGCCGCGCTGCTGCTGCTGCCGCTGCTGTACGGCGCGCTGTACCTGTGGTCCTTCTGGGACCCGTACGGACGGCTCGACAGGATTCCGGTCGCGCTGGTCAACGAGGACAAAGGCGCCGACGTCGGCGGGAAGCGGATCTCGGCGGGCGAGAACATCGTCGACGGGCTGGGCGACAGTCACACCTTCGACTGGCGCCCGGTGGACGCCAAGGAGGCCGCCCGGGGCGTCGAGGACGGCTCGTACTACCTCTCGCTGTCCATCCCCAAGGACTTCAGCAAGCGGATCGCCTCCAGCTCCGGTGACCGTCCGGAGACCGGCGCCCTCAAGGTGCGGACGAACGACGCGAACAACTACATCGTGGGGCAGATCTCCCGGACGGTGTTCTCCGAGGTGCGCGCGGCGGCCTCTAAGAAGGCCGCGCGGACCTTCTTCGACAAGATCTTCGTCTCCTTCTCGACGCTGCACGGCAAGACCGAGGAAGCCGCCGACGGCGCCGACAAGTTGAAGAACGGCATCGGGCGGGCCAAGGACGGCAGCGGCAAACTGGCCGACGGGCTGGGCACCGCGAAGAACGGCAGCGGGCAGCTGGTCAAGGGCCTGGGCGACCTCGACGCGGGCGCCGGGCGGCTCACCCGGGGCAGTTCCGACCTCGCCCGGGGAGCCGGTACGGCCGCCGACGGGTCGCGCCAACTGGCCGACGGTTCCGGGCAGGTGGCCCGGGGCACGCAGCAGCTCGCCGACACCGTCAACGACATCCACGGGAAGGTGGGGCCCTTCGTCCGGGCGCACGGCAGGGAGATCGGCGAGGCGGCCCAGCTGGTCGCCGACGGTTCGCAGGCCCTGCGCGACAACCTGGACAAGCTGCCCGGCGCGGCCGCCACCGGGGCGCAGCTCTCACGCGGCGTCTCCGACCACCTGGCCTCGTACTACCGGCTGCACTGCGAGACGGGGCTCAGCCTCGATCCCACCTGCGCCGAACTGAAGAAGATCAAGAACGACGCGGCGACCGCGGCGGACGCCGCCGAGCGGGTCAGCGGCTACGTCCACGACCAGAAGAACCTCGACCAGCTGGGCCGGGACCTGGACACTCTGCACTACCTGGCGAGCGAGCTGGCCAAGCACGGGCCCACCCTGGGCCGGGACATGGACGCCGCGGTCAAGAAGATCAACGACCTCAACGACGGTGCGCACAAGGTGTCCGCAGGCGCCCGCAAACTGGCCACGGGCAACGCCCAGCTGGCCTCCGGTGCACGGCAGCTGCACGACGGCACGCACCAGTTGCACGACGGCACCGGCCGCGCCGCCACCGGGATGGGCGACCTCGACTCCGGTGTGGGCAAGCTCAAGGACGGCGCGCAGACGCTGAACGGCGGCCTGTTCAAGCTCTCCGACGGCTCGCAGAAGCTGGCCGGCGGGCTGCACGACGGGGCGAAGCAGATCCCCGACTACGGCAAGAAGGACCGCGACGCCCGTACCCGGGTGATGTCCGACCCGGTGCAGCTGGCCTCCGACTCCGCCCACAAGGCGCCGAACTACGGCACCGGCTTCGCCCCGTACTTCATCCCGCTGTCCCTGTGGGTCGGCGCCATGGTGGCGTACATGCTGATCCAGCCGCTCAACCGGAGGGCGCTGGCGATGGGCGCCTCCCCCTGGCGGGTGGCGGTGTCCGGATGGCTGCCGGTGGTCGGCATCGGGGTGCTGCAGACCGCCGCCCTGATGTCCGTACTGCACTTCGCGCTGGGCCTCCAGATGGCGCGGGCGGCCGGCACGATCGGCTTCCTCGTCCTGGTCACGGCCTGTTTCTCGGCGATCGTGCAGTGGCTGAACGCGAAGTTCGGACCGGCCGGCCGGATCCTGGTGCTGGCGCTGCTGATGCTCCAGCTGACGTCGGCGGGCGGCACCTACCCGGTGCAGACCAGCCCCGGTTTCTTCGCCGCCATCCACCCCTATCTGCCGATGAGTTACATCGTCGAGGGGCTGCGCCGGCTCATCACCGGGGGCGACCTCGCGCCCGTATGGCAGGGCAGTCTCGTCCTCGTCGCCTTCACCCTCGGGGCGCTCGCGCTGACCTCTCTGGCGGCCCGCGGCCGCCAGGTGGTGCGGATGAAGGACCTCCACCCGGAGCTGAGCCTGTGAGCGCCCACCCGTCGCCCGCCTCCGCCCTGCCGGAAGCTCCCCCGGACTCCGTCCGGGGGTACCCCCACCGCGCTACGCATCGATCTGTGAGGACCGGCACAATCACCCCCATGGACAGCTCCACTACACGCCGCGACGCCACCCGGCGCAAGCTCTTCGAGGCCGCGGTCACGCTCATCGCCGAACAAGGCTTCTCCTCCACCACGGTGGACGAGATCGCCGAGCGGGCGGGCGTCGCGAAGGGCACCGTTTACTACAACTTCGCGAGCAAGAACGTTCTCTTCGAGGAGCTGCTGCGGCACGGCATCGAGCTGCTTGCGAGCTCCTTGCAGGAGGCGGCGGACGAGGTGACCGGCGGGGGCGGCGGCCAGATCGACGCGCTGGACGCGATGATCCGGGCCGGGCTGGAGTTCATCTCCACCTACCCGGCGCTCACCCAGCTCTACGTCGCCGAGCTGTGGCGCACCAACCGCGCCTGGCAGTCCACCTTGATGGTGGTGCGCGGGCGGGCCATCACGGTCGTGGAGGGCGTGCTGCGGCAGGCGGTGGCCACCGGGGAGCTGAGCGAGGAGATCGACATTCCGCTGACCGCCTCGGCGCTGTTCGGGATGGTCCTGGTGGCCGCCCTGGACTGGCAGTCCTACCAGCCGGACCGGTCGATCGACGATGTCCATGCGGCGCTGTCGCGGCTCCTCCAGGGGAGGGTCACCGGCCGTCCGGAGTGACGGGGACCGAGGAGGAGGTGGTGCGCGCCGGGCGGTCGGATCCGGCGCGCACCGTACGGGCCGGTCTCCGGCTCCGCGCAAAAGAGCGCGCTGCCCTGGCACGGATCGTTCCCCCATCGATCCGACCAGGACAGCGCTTCCCCCGTACTCCCCCGTGCTCCCCCGTGGAGCCCCCGTACTCCCCCGTGTTCCCCGTTACGGCCGGGAGCCGCGCCGTTCCGCCGCCCCGTGTCGGCGGTGCGGCGCCGCGTCCCTTCCGTGGCCACCACTCTTCCTTCCGGACACCCGCCGGCCCATCCGCGTACCTACTCATCTCGGCGACTGAGTACGGATACTCAAACCTGAGCACATGGCACCGGTGCCGCCCCACGCCGCCCGGTGCCGGTCTACGATCGCCTGCGTGTCCGTACTCCCGTTGGTCTTCACCAGTGGCTGGGCGAGCGGAATCAACGCCTATGCCGTCGTCCTGCTCCTCGGCCTGCTCGGCGCCACCGGCGTCACCGACGATGTGCCGTCCGCGCTCCAGCGCCCCGATGTGCTGATCGTGGCCGCGGTGCTCTTCGTGTGCGAGGCGGTCGCCGACAAGGTCCCCTACGTGGACTCGGTGTGGGACGCGGTCCACACGGTGATCCGGCCGATCTCGGGCGGCGTCGTGGCGGCACTGCTGGCCGGGCACGACGGGTCGCTGCCGCAGCTCGCGGCGGGCGCGGTGGGCGGCACCACGGCGCTGCTGAGCCATCTGGTCAAGGCGGGCACCCGGATCGCGGTCAACACCTCGCCGGAGCCCGCGAGCAACATCGTGCTGAGCCTGGCCGAGGATCTGGGCGTGGCCGCGCTCGTCGCCTTCGCCGTCTTCCACCCGGTGATCGCGGCGAGCATCGCGGCGGTGCTGCTGATCGGCGGCATCGCGCTGGTGATCTTCATGTGGTCGCGGATCCGCCGGTTCCTGCGCCGTCGGCGGGCCCGCCGCGAGGAAAAGCGCCTGGCCGCGGCGGGCGCCGCGGTACCGCCGACGGGCTGAGGCCGGGCCCGGCGCGCCGCGGCGGGAGACGGCTCGACGCGAGCGGAGCCGCATCTTCCGCTCCGGGGCACCGCCCCGGCGGCGTTGTCAGTGGCGGCGGATAAAGTCGCAGGCATGGCACGGATTGCGGTGATCGGCGCCGGGATGGGCGCGATGGCGGCCGCTGCCCGGCTGGCCGTCGCGGGCCACCGGGTGGCGGTGTACGAGCGCGGCGCGACATACGGCGGCGCGCTGCGGCGCCACGAACGGGACGGCTTCGCCTTCGACACGGGGCCGGGCCTGCTGTATCTGCCCGCGGTCTACCGCGACTTGTTCATCAAGACCGGCCGCGAGCCGCTCGAGAGCTGCGTCGAGCTGTCCCAGGTCGATCCCGCGAGCCGCCATGTCTTCGCGGACGGCACCGCCGTCTCGCTGCCGAACGCCTCCCGGGCCGGTGTGCTCGCGGCTCTGGACGAGGCGCTGGGCGACGGCGCGGGCGAGCGCTGGAGCGCGCTGGTGGGCCGCGCCCGCGAGGCCTGGGACGCCACCCGCCGGCCGCTGCTGGAGGAGCCGCTGTGGCAGGACTGGCGGGTGCTGGGCCGCGATCCGTATCCGGCCGTCCGCAGGCGCGGGCTGTTCGGGCGCGGCAAGGGCCCCACGACCGCCACGCTCGCCGAGATCGCCCGCCGCGAGCTGGCCGACCCGCGGCTGATCGCCCTGCTGGAGAGCCATGCGCCGGCCTACGGCTTCGACCCGCGCAGCGCGCCCGCCAGCGCCGCCGTGCTGCCGTACATGGAGCAGACCTTCGGCAGCTGGTACCCGCGCGGCGGGATGCGGGCGCTGGCCGAGGCGGTCCACGAGCGGTGTCTGGCGCGCAAGGTGGAGTTCACCTTCGGCGCGGAGGTGACCCGGATCCTGGAGAAGGACGGCCGTGCGGCGGGCGTCGAGCTGGCCGACGGGCGGGCGGCGGAGGCGGAGTTCGTGGTGGCGGGCATCGACCCGGCGCGGCTGCCCGGACTCTTGTCCGGGAGGGAGCCCTGGGGGCCGGACGACGTACGCCCCGGCCCACGGCCGGGCGACCGGGCCACGGCGCGGCTGACGGTCTGTCTGGCGCTGCGCGGGGGGCGCCCGGAGGATGCCGTACACCGGACGGTGGTGCATGCCGGGGACCGCGAGGCGGAGCTGACGGCCGTGTTCGGCGACGGTCCCGGCCTCCGGGCCCCCTGCGCCCGGCCCACGCTGACGGTGCTGCGCCCCGACGACCCCACCACCCGGCCCGACGACGGTCATGAGGCCGTGACGCTGTCCGCGACGGTCGCCCCGCCCGGTCCGGCCGACCGGCACGGGCGAGAGGCCCTGGAGCGGTACGCGGACCGGATGACCGAGATCGCCGAGGCGGCCGTTCCCGGGCTGCGCGAGCGGGTGCTGTGGCGGGAGGTACTGCCGCCCACGGACGAGGCGTTGGTGCCGGGACCGGCGCTGGCGGGGCAGGACGGCCGCTTTCTGCGGCCCGGCAACCGCACCCGGATACCGGGGCTCTACGCGGTCGGCGGCTGGTCGCATCCGGGCGGCGGGCCGGCGCACGCGGGGATGTCCGGCGCGATCGTGGCGGGCCTGATCGTGAACGGCGACGACTGGCACGGCTCCGAATGAGCGCACGGCTCCGGCCGGGCGCCGCGTGGCTCAGGCCGGCGGCTCCGTCTCAGTAGCGGTACTGCTGCTCGTCGTACCCCTGCTGCTGGTACGGCGAGTACGGCTGCGGCTCGGGCGGGAGTTCGCCGTCGCGCTGCTGCGGCATCCAGACCCCGCCGGGCGGCGTCGCGCCGTAGCCCTGCTCCTGGGGCCGGCCGTCGTCGTACTGCCCGGTGGCGTAGGGAGCCTGGCCATAGGGGTCGGGCTGCTCGTACGGGTCGTAGGGCGCGGCGTACTGCTGGGTGCCGATGTACGGGTCGGAGTAGGGCGCCTGCCCGGCCTGGCCGCCCTGCCCGTCTCCGTACGCCGCGTAGGGGTCGGCGTACGGGTCGGCGTAGGCGTCCTGGCCCGTCGCGGTCTGGCCGTAACCGCCGCCGTAGGCATAGCCGTTGCCGTCGCTGCCGGTGTTTCCGGTGGCGGTGCCGTAGGCGTCGTAGGACGCGTAATCGGGCTGTGGCTCCTGGGGGGCGCGGGCGTCGGGGCTGTATATGCCGTACTGGCCGGTCTCGTCGGGCATCGGCTGGGGGGCGTAGACGGCGGCGGTGTCGTAGGTGCTCTGTGCGGAATAGGGGCGCTCGGCCGAGTACGGGCCCTCGCCGGGGAACGCACCCTGGTCCGTGTAGGGGCTCTGCCCGGTGTACGGGTCCTGGGCGTCGTAGGAGCCCTGGCCGCCGTACGCGTCCTGGCTGCCGTACGCGTTCCGGCCGTCGTACGCGTCCTGGCCGTCGTACGCGTCCTGCCCCGCGTAGCCGCCCTGGCCGCCGTACCCGTCCTGGCCCGCGTACGCGTCCTGGCCCTGGAAGGCGTGGGCGCCCGCGAAGACGTTCTCGTCCTCGCCCCGGCCGCCGTCGTCGGCGGGCGGCACCGTCTCCTCCACATCGGAGACCTGGAGGGTCGGCTCGGCGGCGGGCGGGGGGCCCGAGCGGCCCCGGCGGCGCCGGCTCTCCCCCGGCTTGCCACCCAGGGCCCAGCCGGTGGAGAAGCCGCGCCGGAAGGAGAGCGTGACCTGTGTCTGGCCGATGGCGAAGGCGATCAGGCCCACCCCGATCACGATGATCTGGGGAAGCACCACGCCGACGACCACGCCGAGGAAGCCCACGAAGGCCAGCAGCCGCCAGCGCAGCCGTGCCTTGTACTGGAGGAGCACCTCGGCCAGCAGCCAGACCGCAACCAGACCGAACGCGATGTAGAGGACCGTCCAGCCCATATACGCCCCTCTTCCGCCGCTGCCCGGCCACCGTAGATCAGGACTGCTGATGCAACCCCAGATTCTCGTAGATCTCCAGAGTCGCCGTGGAGTGGTTCAGGGTAATGAAGTGCAGCCCCGGAATCTCCTCGGCCATCAAGCGCGCACACAATTCCGTGGCGTACTCGATGCCAATGGAGCGTACCGCCGCGGGATCGTCCTTGACGGCCAGAATGCGTTCGGCCAGCTCGGGCGGGAAGGCGGCGTTGCTGAGCTGGGCGAAGCGCTCGATCTGGCGCACGTTCGTGACCGGCATGATCTCGGGGATGATCGGCGTCGGGCAGCCCGCCGCGGCGACCCGGTCGCGCAGCCGGAGGTAGTCCTCGGCGTAGAAGAACATCTGGGTGATGGCGAAGTCCGCGCCGGCTCGGCACTTGTCGACGAAGTGCTTGACGTCGCTGTCCCAGTCCGTGGAGCGCGGGTGCATCTCGGGGAAGGCGGCGACGCCCACGCAGAAGTCGCCGGATTCCTTGATGAGCCGGACCAGGTCGGCGGCGTAGTCCACGCCCTGCGGGTGGCGGACCCACTCGCCCATCGGGTCGCCGGGCGGGTCGCCGCGCAGCGCGAGCATGTTGCGGATGCCGGCGTCGGCGTACTGCCCGATGACATTGCGCAGGTCGGCCAGGGAGTGGTTGACGGCGGTCAGATGGGCGACCGGGGTCAGGGTGGTGTCGGTGGCGATGCGTTCGGTGGCGCGCACCGTGCCCTCACGGGAGGTGCCGCCGGCGCCGTACGTCACGGAGACGAAGGTCGGGGAGACGGCCTCGATCCGGCGAATGGCGTTCCACAGGGTCCGCTCGCCCTTCTCCGTCTTCGGGGCGGCGAACTCGAACGAATACGACTGCTTGCCGGAAGCCAGCAGCTCGCGCACGGTACGTGCGCGATCAGTCCTGGTGGAAGCTGTACCTAGGGCCATACGGGCAGGTTAACCAGAGCCCTGGCACACACCAACCGGCGGCGGCGTTTGTCCACGGGTTGGACATTTTCCCGGCCACCGGACGTCCGGAATTCGTCGCCAGGACGTACCGGGGGCCATTCGGGCGAACGTCCGCCGGACCCGGGATGCGGTCCCGCGAGTACCCCTCGAATGACCTCCGTATGCGCTGCGTCCGCCCCCGTATGCGTCCCGCTCGGTGCCGCTAGACGCTCCAGGTGCGCACCCGCTTCGCCAGGCCGGCGGCGGCCGCGCCCGGGTCGTCGGCCTCGGTGATCGCCCGGACGACCACGACCCGGCGGGCACCGGCCTCCAGCACCTCGTCGAGATTGCCGGCGTCGATCCCGCCGATGGCGAACCAGGGCCGCTCGGGGGCGCGGCCGGCGGTGTAGCGGACCAGGTCGAGGCCCGGGGCGTGGCGGCCGGGCTTGGTGGGTGTGGGCCAGCACGGGCCCGTGCAGAAGTAGTCCGTGCCCGCCTCGGCGATCGCGGCGTCCACCTCGGCCTCGGCGTGCGTGGAGCGGCCTATCAGGACGTCCTGGCCGAGGATGGCGCGGGCGGCGGGGACCGGCAGGTCGCCCTGGCCGAGGTGCAGGACATCGCTGCCGATGGCATGGGCGACGTCCGCGCGGTCGTTGACGGCCAGCAGCTTGCCGTGCCGCCGGCAGGCGTCCGCGAAGACCTCGAGATGGCGCAGCTCCTCGCCGGCCTCCATGCCCTTGTCGCGCAGCTGGACGATGTCCACGCCCGAGGCGAGCACCGCGTCCAGGAACTGCGCCAGGTCGCCCTGCCGCTTGCGGGCGTCCGTGCAGAGGTAGAGCCGGGCGTCGGCGAGGGCCTGTCGTGCGGTGGTCATCGGGCGGCTTTCCCCCCAGGTCGGGGGCGTACGGGCCGGGGGCCCCGGCACGTACGCCCCGGTGCGGTTACGGATTCGGGTGCGGTGGCGTCAGACGGCGAGCGCCTGCGCCCGGCGCTTCACCTCCGTGCCGCGATTCTCGCGCAGCGCCTGCGCCGGGGTACCGGGCAGGGTCTCGTCGGGCGTGAAGAGCCATTCGAGCATCTCGTCGTCGGCGAAGCCGTCGTCGCGCAGCAGCGTCAGCGTGCCGACGAGGCCCTTGACGACCTTGCCTTCCTTGATGAAATCGGCGGGCACCTGAAGCGCCCGGTTCTCGCCGCGGCGCACCGCGATCAGCTGGCCCTCCTTGACCAGCTGCCGGACGCGCGTCACCTCGACGCCGATCTCTTCGGCGATGTCGGGGAGGGTGAGCCAGGCGGGGACGAGTCCATCGATGTTTGCGTCAATCTCGGTCACAGGACAAGCGTGCCATCTCGCACTGACAGTCGGTAGCCGGGCATCGCCATCAGGGGCGTGCGGCACCCCGGAGGGTGACGCCCCGGCGCGCCCGCGCGATTACGCTCCGCCACCACACGCCCGCTTTCGCGCCCCCGGCAGCGCCCCGTCAGCGCATCGCGGTCTTCAGCGGCAGCGCGGCGTCCGCGGCCCGGACCCGGTCGAGGGCGGCGCCCTTCTCGATGAGCTTGCGTCCCTGGGCCAGGTCCCGGGGGCGCCCGACCGCCAGCAGCGCCACCAGTTGGCCCCGGCGCAGCCACAGCACCGACCAGGAGGCGCCGGCCGGGTCGCCGCGCCAGATCATCTCGTCGGCGGCCTCGTGATGCCCGGCGTACTGCACGAACCGGCCGAACTGCTCGGACCAGAAGTACGGGACCGGGTCGTAGACCACGCCCTCGGCCTCCCCGCGCGCGATGTTCTCGGCGACCGTACGGGGGCCCTGGAGGGCGTTGTCCCAGTGGTGGATCAGCAGGCGGCGGCCGTAGCGGGCCGAGGGGAAGGAGGCGCAGTCGCCGACCGCGTACACATCGGGGACGGAGGCACGCAGCTGCTCGTCGGCGAGTACGGAGCCGTCCTCGGGCGACAGGGCGACGCCGGAGCCGGCCAGCCAGCCGGTCGCGGGCCGGGCGCCGATGCCGACGACCACGGCGTCGGCAGGGAGCGTGCTGCCGTCCTCTAGCGTCACCGCGCCCGGCTCGACGGCGGCGACCCGGGCTCCGGTGCGCAGCTCGGCCCCGGCGTCCGCGTACCAGTCGGTCATATGGGCGGCAACCTCGGCGGGCAGCGCGCCGGCCAGCGGGCGGTCGGCGGCCTCGACGACGGTGACCGAGCAGCCCGCCTCGCGGGCCGCGGTCGCGAATTCGGCGCCGATCCAGCCCGCGCCGACGACCACGATCTCGTGCCGGGCGGCGAGCACCGGCCGCAGCCGCTCGGCGTCGTCGAGGGTGCGCAGCAGATGGACACCCGGCACCCCCTCGCTGCCCGGCAGCAGGACGGGCTCGGCGCCGGTCGCGAGCACCGCGTAGTCGTAGGCGATCGGGCCCTCGGCCGTGTCGGCCTCATGGGCGTCCGGGCGCAGCGCGGTGACCGGGCGGCTGAGGTGCAGTTCGATGCCGAGGGCGGCGAAGTCGACGTCGAAGGCGGCGCCGTCGGCCTTGCCGAGCAGCAGCGCCTTGGACAGCGGCGGGCGGTCGTAGGGCTGGTGGGGCTCGTCGCCGAGCAAGGTGATCGCGCCGCGCCAGCCCGCCTCGCGCAGCGCGACCGCGGTCTGCACCCCCGCGATTCCCGCGCCGGCGATCACGACGCGCGGCGTGTGGTCAGGGGCCTGGGAGGACGTGCTCTGCTCGCTCACCCGCTCACTGTAGGACGGCGGGGGAGGCCGCTCGCAGCAGCACGCAACGAGATCTCTGACACAGCGTCACGGACGGTGACGCCGGGGCGCCGCCCCCGGGCGCTCCCTTACGGCGCGTCGCGGCCCCGTATTAGGGTGACGGATACACGCACTCGCGGGAGCCCGGACGTACCGGGCTGAGAGGGAGGCTGGCCGGCCTCCGACCGTACGAACCTGATCCGGGTCATGCCGGCGAAGGGAGGGGCTGGACGCTCATGCATCCACCTGCCACATCACCCGTTCCCACCAGGGGCCACCCCGATGTCCTGGTCATCGGGGGCGGCATCATCGGCCTGGTCACCGCCTGGCGGGCGACCGGCCGGGGACTGACGGCCGCGGTCGTCGACCCCGCGCCCGGTGGCGGCGCCGCCCGGGTCGCGGCCGGCATGCTGGCCGCGGTCACCGAACTCCACTACGGCGAACAGACCCTGCTCGGCCTCAACCTGGCCTCCGCGCGGCGGTATCCGGACTTCACCGCCGAGCTGGAGGAGGCCAGCGGGCAGCGGATCGGATACCGGCGGTGCGGCACCCTGGCCGTGGCGCTGGACGCCGACGACCGTGCCCATCTGCGCGAACTGCACGCCCTGCAGACCCGGTCCGGGCTGGACTCCCAGTGGCTGTCGGGACGCGAATGCCGCCGCCTGGAGCCGATGCTGGCCCCCGGTGTACGCGGCGGCCTCCGGGTCGACGGCGACCACCAGGTCGATCCGCGCCTCCTGGCGAGCGCCCTGCTGATCGCCTGCGAGCGCGCCGGCGTGGCTTTCCACCGGGAATGGGCGGAGCGTCTGACGGTCGACGGCGGGCGCGCCACCGGCGTCGAACTCGCCGGCGGCGAGCGGCTGCCGGCCGGTCAGGTCGTGCTGGCCGGGGGCAGCTGGAGCGGGCGGCTGACCGGGGTGCCCGAGGCCGTGCTGCCGCCGGTGCGGCCGGTCAAGGGGCAGGTGCTGCGGCTGCGCCTGCCGCGGATGCCGGCCGGCAGCCCCGCCTTCCTGTCGCGCACCGTACGGGCCGTCGTCCGGGGCAATCCCCTCTACCTGGTGCCGCGCGAAAACGGCGAGCTGGTCCTCGGCGCCACCAGCGAGGAGCAGGGCTGGGACACCACCGTCACCGCGGGCGGCGTCTACGAGCTGCTGCGGGACGCGCACGAGCTGGTCCCCGGCATCACCGAGCTGCCGCTCGTCGAGACCTGCGCGGGGCTGCGCCCCACCTCCCCCGACAACGCCCCGCTGCTCGGCCCGTCCGCGCTGCCCGGCCTCCACCTGGCCACCGGGCACTTCCGCAACGGCGTCCTGCTGACGCCGGTGACCGGCGACGCGATGGCCGAGGCGCTGGCCACCGGACGCCTGCCGGAAGAGGCCCGCCCGTTCTCCCCCGCGCGCTTCACCGCCCAAGGCGCCGAGCGCGCCCGCGTCCCAGAGGAGCAGCCCGTATGACCGCGCCCCCTTCCACCGTGTCGGTGTCCGTCAACGGCGAGGCCCGCGAGATCCCCGGGGGCCTGACCCTCGACCGCCTGGTCGCGACCCTGACCGCGGCGCCCTCCGGGGTGGCCGCCGCGCTCAACGAAACCGTGGTGCCGCGCACCCAGTGGCCCACCACCCCGCTCGGCGACGGCGACCGCGTCGAGGTGCTCACCGCGGTCCAGGGAGGCTGATCCGCAGACATGGCCGACGATCTGCTCACCATCGGCGACACCGCCTTCACCTCCCGGCTCATCATGGGCACCGGCGGCGCCCCCAGCCTCGACGTCATGGAGCGGGCGCTGCTCGCCTCCGGTACGGAACTGACCACGGTCGCCATGCGGCGGCTGGACCCGAGCGTGCAGGGCTCGGTGCTGTCCGTACTGGAACGGCACGCGATCCGGGTGCTGCCGAACACCGCGGGCTGCTTCACCGCGGGCGAGGCGGTGCTCACCGCCCGGCTGGCCCGGGAGGCGCTCGGTACCGACTGGGTCAAGCTCGAGGTCGTCGCCGACGAGCGCACCCTGCTGCCCGACCCGATCGAGCTGCTGGACGCCGCCGAGACGCTGGTGGACGACGGGTTCACGGTGCTCCCGTACACGAACGACGACCCGGTGCTGGCCCGCAAGCTGGAGGACGTGGGCTGCGCCGCGATCATGCCGCTGGGCTCGCCGATCGGCTCCGGACTGGGCATCCGCAACCCGCACAACTTCCAGCTGATCACGGAGCGGGCGGGCGTCCCCGTCATCCTGGACGCCGGCGCGGGCACCGCCTCGGACGTCGCGCTCGCCATGGAGCTGGGCTGCGCCGCGGTGATGCTGGCCTCCGCGGTGACCCGAGCCCAGGAGCCGGAACGCATGGCCGCGGCGATGCGCCATGCGGTCGAGGCGGGCCGCCTGGCGTACGGCGCGGGACGGATCCCGCGCCGGCATTTCGCGCTGGCGTCGTCGCCGGAGACGGGCGTGGCGGCCTTCGATCCGGAGCGCCCGGCGTTTTAGTTGGCCCCTCCGCCGGTCCGCTGCGCTTTGCCTGGGCCGTACGTTGTTGGCTGTCCCGCCGTGGTGGGTTTCTCGCCGTTGCGCCTGCGGCGGGCGTGGGTTTGTCGGGTGCGGTGACGGCCCTACACGGCTCCGCCGCTACGGTCCGTCCCCTCCCGTGGTGGGGGGATTCGTGTGGGGGCGGGCGTTATGTGTCCGGTGCCGGTGGTTGTGACCACTGGGTACACCTGACCACCGACGCACGCCCCCACCGGTTTTCTCCCACCCTAACGGGGAGGGGGCGGGCCGCAGGACGGAGTCCGGAGGCCCGGTCCCGCAGCCGAATAGCCCCGCGCAAGCGGCACCAGCCCGCCGCAGGCGCAACGGCGACAAACCACCCACGGCGGGCAAGCCAAAAACATCGGCCCAAGCAAAGCGCAGCGGACAGGTGGGACGGACGACAACGCCGGACCTTTAGAATCGGCGCCGTGGATACGACCCTTCAGGACCCGCTCGAGGGCCAGCTGCTCGACGGCCGCTACCACGTCCAGGCACGCATCGCCGCAGGCGGGATGGCCACGGTCTACCGGGCCTTGGACACCCGCCTCGACCGTGTGCTCGCGCTGAAGGTGATGCACCCGAGCCTGGCCACGGACGCGGCGTTCGTGGACCGCTTCATCCGCGAGGCGAAGTCGGTCGCGCGGCTGTCCCACCCCAACGTGGTGGGCGTCTTCGACCAGGGCACGGACGGCACCTACGTCTATCTGGCGATGGAGTACGTCGCCGGGTGCACGCTGCGCGACGTACTGCGGGAGCGGGGCGCCCTGCAGCCGCGGGCCGCGCTGGACATCCTCGAGCCGATCCTCGCCGCCCTGGGCGCCGCGCACCGCGCGGGTCTGGTCCACCGGGACATGAAGCCGGAGAACGTCCTGATCGGCGACGACGGCCGGGTCAAGGTCGCCGACTTCGGGCTGGTGCGCGCGGTGGACACCAACACCACCGCCTCCACCGGCTCCGTTCTGGGCACCGTCTCCTATCTCGCGCCCGAGCAGATGGAGCACGGCACCGCGGACGCCCGGGTCGATGTCTACGCCTGCGGTGTGGTGCTCTTCGAAATGCTGACCGGCGGCAAGCCGCACACCGGCGGCTCCGCGGCGCAGATCCTCTACCAGCATCTGCACGAGGACGTGGCGCCGCCGTCCACTTTCGTGCCGGGTCTGGCGCCGCAGCTGGACGATCTGGTCGCGCTGGCCACCGCCCGCGACCCGCAGCTGCGCCCGCAGGACGCGGCGGCCCTGCTGTCCCGGACGCGGTCGTCCCGCGCCGAGCTGAGCGAGACGCAGCTGGACGTGGTGCCGCCGCAGGCGAACGAGGTGCCCGGGAGCGACGCCGAGCGGACGGATGTGCTGCCGCGGCTCGGCGGTGCGCCGATGCCCGGCGAGGCGGAGCTGAACCGCACCAGCCGCCTCGAGGTCCCGCCGGCGGCCGCGGTGCCGCCCGCGGAGCAGACCACCCGACTGCGCCCGGTGCCCGCCGCGGCGCCGCGCGTGGGCCTGATACAGCGGCACAAGATCCTCACCATCGTCGCGGCCGTCCTGCTGGTCCTCGGCGTGGGCACGGGCGTCTGGTACATCACTGCCGGCCAGTTCACGACCGTCCCCGCCGTGCTGGACATGCCGCAGGCCAAGGCGGTCAAGACGCTGCGCGGCGAGGGGCTGGACGTGAGGGTGGAGCGCGGCTTCAGCTCGAACGTGGAGCGTGGCCACGTCATGAAGACCGACCCGGGGACCGGCAAGCAGATCCGCGGTACGGGCACGGTCACCCTCACCATCTCCCGGGGCCCGGAGATCGTCTCCGTACCGGACCTGTCGGGCACCCCGCTGGCCGACGCCAAGCGCAAGCTGCGCGACCGGGGACTGATTCCGGGCACCGTGAAGCGGGACTTCAGCACCGAGGTCGCCCAGGGCTCGGTGATCCGTACGGATCCGGTCGCGGGCACCAAGCGGCGGCCGGACACCGCGGTGGCGCTGACGGTCAGCCGGGGTCTCGAGATCGATGTGCCAGAGGTGATCGGGGACGACCCCACCGATGCCACGGACACGCTGCGCGAGGCGGGCTTCAAGGTGAAGGTCGCGGACCAGCCGGTCTTCTCGGAGGAGGACAAGGGCACCGTCGCCCGGCAGTCGAACGACCCGGAGAAGCCGCTGGGCAAGGGCGACACGGTCACCCTCACGCTCTCCAAGGGCCCGCAGATGGTCACCGTTCCGGATGTCACGGGCGACAGCGAGGCGGACGCCAGGAAGGCGCTGACGGACGCCGGCTTCCGGGTCGAGGTGAAGAAGCCGTGGCTCTTCCCGCAGGACGAGGTCGACAGCCAGTCGGTCGAAGGTGACGAGCAGGCCCCGAAGGGCAGCACCATCACCATCAAGCTCAAGGGCGCCCTGTAGGACCCCGCAGGTCGGCGGCCGTCCGGCGGACGGCCGCCGTGGGGCACCTGGCACCCTGGGAGGGTGAGTACCGCAGAGCACGACGGGCAGCGCGCCCGCGCACGTAATCCGGTCGGCGGCCATGTGCCGGTGGCCGGCGGCCTGGCGAAGACCGGCCTTCCGTACGCCCGCGAGATGGGCGGCGAGACCGTACAGGTCTTCGTGGCCAATCCGCGCGGCTGGGCGACGCCGCCCGGCAGCCCCGCACAGGACGAGGCGTTCCGGGCGGCCTGTGCGCAGGAGGACATTCCGGCGTACGTCCACGCGCCGTATCTGATCAATTTCGGGTCGCACAACGAGGCGACCGTCGAGAAGTCGGTGGAGTCGCTGCGCCACTCGTTGCGGCGCGGCCGCGAGATCGGCGCCCTCGGGGTCGTCGTGCACACCGGGTCGGCGACGGGCGGGCGGCCGCGGACCGAGGCGCTGGCGCAGGTGCGGGAGCGGATGCGGCCGCTGCTGGACGAGCTGACGCGGGACGACGACCCCTGGCTGCTGCTGGAGCCGACGGCCGGGCAGGGCTCTTCGCTGTGTGCGCTGGCCGAGGATCTGGGCCCGTATTTCGACGTGCTGGAGCGGCACCCCAGGCTCGGCGTCTGCCTGGACACCTGTCATGCGTTCGCGGCCGGGCACGACATGGCGGCGCCGGGCGGGATGAAGGCGCTGCTGGACGAGCTGGTGGAGGTGACCGGCGAGGGCCGGCTGAAGCTGATCCATGCCAATGACTCCAAGGACGTGGTGGGCGCCCACAAGGACCGGCACGCGAACATCGGCGCCGGGCACATCGGCGCGGAGCCGTTCGGGGAGCTGTTCCGGCATCCGGCGACGGAGGGGGTGCCCCTGGTCATCGAGACGCCGGGCGGCAAGGAGGGGCATGCGGCGGACGTGGCACGGCTGAAGGAGCTGCGGTCGCCGATCGCTCTCACTCCCCTTGCTTGATACCCCCAGGGGGTATACGGTTCCTGCTGTCGGGCAGGAACCGCTACGTCTCGTTGGGGGCTTCCCATGCAGCACCACGCGCACCATGAGCACCAGGCCGTCGAGCATCAGGCCGTTGAGCACGAGGCGACCGGGCACGAGGCAGCCGGACACCACCACGCCGGACACCACGGCCACGGCCCCGTCAGCTGGGCGATGGCCGCCAAGGCCACCCTGCACTGCCTCACCGGCTGCGCCATCGGCGAGATCCTCGGCATGATCATCGGCACCGCGCTGGGCTGGCACAACGTCCCGACGATGATCCTGGCGATCGCGCTGGCCTTCGTCTTCGGCTACTCGCTCACCCTGCGCGGCGTCCTGAAGTCGGGCGTGGACTTCCGTACGGCGTTCCGGATCGCGCTCGCCGCCGACACCCTCTCCATCGCCGTGATGGAGCTGATCGACAACGGCGTCATCGCGCTGTGGCCCAGCGCCATGGACGCACAGCTGTCGGACCTGCTGTTCTGGGGCGCCCTGGCGGCCTCACTGGCGCTCGCCTTCATAGCGACCACACCGGTCAACAAGTGGATGATCGGCCGCGGCAAGGGCCATGCGGTGGTGCACCGGTTCCACCACTGAGGGCAAGCGGCCCAGGGCGGGGGCGCGGGGCTCAGAGCTCCGGGCCCTCGCCCGGCTCCTCCTGGTAGGAGTAGCGCTGCTCGCGCCATGGGTCGCCGAGGTTGTGGTAGCCGCGCTCTTCCCAGAAGCCGCGGCGGTCGGCCGTCATGTATTCGATGCCGCGGACCCACTTGGGGCCCTTCCAGGCATACAGATGCGGCACGATCAGCCGGACCGGAAAGCCGTGTTCGGCGGTGAGCAGTTCACCGGACCGGTGAGTGGCGAAGATGCAGTTCTCATCGGCGAAATCCGCCAGCCGCACATTCGAACTGAACCCGTACTCGGCCCACACCATCACATGGGTGACATCCGGCGCGGGCGGCGCGAGTTCCAAGATCGTCTGCGTCCGGACCCCGCCCCATTCGGCGCTCAGCATGCTGAATTTCGTCACGCAGTGCATATCGGAGACGACGGTCGCATACGGCAGTGCGGTGAATTCCTCATGCGTCCAGCAGTGCTTTCCGCCGTCCGCGGTGGCGCCGAAGGCACGGAACTCCCAGCGTTCGGGGCGGAACTTCGGCACCGGACCGTAATGCGTCACCGGCCAGCCCCGCTGCAGTCGCTGCCCCGGAGGCAGCTGAGGATGCTCCTCGTCGCGGCTGTGCGGCTGACCCATGCCTCCATGTTGTCAGACCGGAAGGGGTGCCGATGACCAGGGAGGGAGGGAATCGGGCAACTCGTACTAAGCGTGCACTTACTGGATGTCTGCTCCGGGCGGTGCAAGGATGCGCGGCACCTGCCCAGTTCTCGCGCGGAAGGAGCCCGCAGCCATGCAGGGCGACCCCGAGGTCATTGAATTCCTCAACGAGCAGCTGACTGCCGAGCTGACCGCGATCAATCAGTACTTCCTGCACGCCAAGATGCAGGAGAACTTCGGCTGGACGAAGCTCGCCAAGTACACGCGCAGCGAGTCGTTCGACGAAATGAAGCACGCGGAGCTCCTGACCGACCGCATTCTCTTCCTCGAAGGGCTGCCGAACTACCAGCGGCTGTTCCACGTACGCGTCGGCCAGACCGTCACCGAGATGTTCCAGGCGGACCGGCAGGTCGAGGTCGAGGCGATCGACCGGCTCCGGCGCGGTATCGACATCATGCGCGCCAAGGGCGACATCACCTCGGCGAATATCTTCGAGGACATCCTCGCGGACGAGGAACACCACATCGACTATCTCGACACCCAGCTGGAGCTGGTCGAGAAACTCGGCGAGGCGCTGTACATCGCCCAGCTGATCGAGCAGCCGAGCTGAGCGCGCTCACCGCACGGGCCGTACCGCCCCGCAGGGCTACGCGGCCTCCTGGAGCGCCACGGGCGCCACTGCGGCCACCTCCGCGACCGGCGGGGGCTCGGCCGCGGTGCCCAGCGGCTCGGGAGCGCCGCTGTCGATGAGCTCCCGGCGCGGGCATGCGCCCCGGCCGAGCAGCTGCTGGATACGGCGTACACAGCCGCCGCAGTCGGTGCCGGCCTTACAGGCGGAGGCGATCTGGCGGGGCGTACAGGCGCCCGTGCCCGCGTGCTCGCGGACCTGCTGTTCGGTGATCCCGAAGCATGAGCAGACGTACACGCGGTTTCACCTCCGTAGGGAACCTCACCCGCGGACGACCGGCGGCACTCGTCGACCCCGCCGATCTTGAGTGAGGTAACCCTTACCTTACCTGGCCCGCGGGGTGGCGACAATGCAGGGACAACGCGATGGGGCGCGGATCACAGGATCCGCGCCCCACTCGTGTCGTTACCGGTTGCCCTTACTGGTCGCGGTACATCTCCGCCACCAGGAACGCCAGGTCGAGCGACTGGCTGCGGTTGAGCCGCGGGTCACAGGCGGTCTCGTAGCGCTGGTGCAGATCGTCGACGAAGATCTCGTCACCGCCGCCCACGCACTCCGTGACGTCGTCGCCGGTCAGCTCGACATGGATGCCGCCCGGGTGCGTGCCGAGGCCCTTGTGGACCTCGAAGAAGCCCTTGACCTCGTCCAGCACATCGTCGAAGCGACGGGTCTTGTGACCCGAGGCCGCCTCGAAGGTGTTGCCGTGCATCGGGTCGCAGATCCACGCCACCTGGGCGCCGGTGGCGGTGACCTTCTCGACCAGCTCGGGGAGCTTGTCGCGGACCTTGTCCGCCCCCATGCGGGTGATGAAGGTCAGCCGGCCGGGCTCGCGCTCCGGGTCGAGGCGCTCGATGAGGGTGAGCGCGTCCTCCACCGTGCTGGTCGGGCCGAGCTTGACGCCGATCGGGTTACGGATGCGGGAGGCGAACTCGATGTGCGCGCCGTCCAGCTGCCGGGTCCGCTCGCCGATCCAGACCATGTGGCCCGAGACGTCGTAGAGGTTGCCGGTGCGCGAGTCCACGCGGGTCAGCGCCGACTCGTAGTCCAGGACCAGCGCCTCGTGGGAGGCGTAGAACTCGACGGTACGGAACTCCTCCGGGTCCACCCCGCAGGCGTTCATGAAGTTCATCGCGCGGTCGATCTCGCGGGCGAGCGCCTCGTAGCGCTGCCCGGAGGGCGAGGACTTCACGAAGTCCTGGTTCCAGGCGTGCACCTGGCGCAGGTCGGCGTAGCCACCGGTGGTGAAGGCACGCACCAGGTTGAGCGTCGCGGCGGACGCGTTGTACATCCGCTTGAGCCGCTGCGGGTCCGGGATACGGGCCGCCTCGGTGAACTCGAAGCCGTTGACGGAGTCGCCGCGGTAGGTCGGCAGCGTCACGCCGTCGCGGGTCTCGGTCGGCTTGGAGCGCGGCTTGCTGTACTGGCCGGCGATCCGTCCGACCTTCACCACCGGGACGGACCCGGCGTAGGTCAGGACGGCGCCCATCTGGAGGAGCGTCTTGAGCTTGTTGCGGATGTGCTCGGCGGAGACGGCGTCGAAGGCCTCCGCGCAGTCGCCGCCCTGAAGCAGGAACGCCTCGCCACGGGCGACCGCTCCCAGGCGCTCACGCAACTGGTCACACTCGCCCGCGAAGACGAGCGGGGGATAGGACTCGAGCTCCGCGATCACATCGCGCAGAGCCTCTTGGTCCGGCCAGTCAGGCTGCTGCGCCGCGGGCAGGTCTCGCCAGGTGTTGCCACCGGCGTGGGTTTCAGCGTTCACGGTCACGAACACCACATTACGGGGTCCCGACGGGGGGTCCAGCACGGCGACCGGAGTATGAGACGGCCGTCCGCTGCGCTTTGCCTGGGCCCCACGTTGTCGGCTGCCCCGCCGTGGGGGTGTCTCGCCGTGGCTCCCCCACTGCTCTTAAGGGCGTGGGAGGGGCCCCCAGCGGCGGGCTGGTGCCGCTTGCGCGGGGCTGTTCGGCTGCGGGACCGGGCCTCCGGACTCCGTCCTGCGGCCCGGTCCCTCCCCGTTGGGGTGGGAGAAACCGGTGGGGGCGTGCGTAGGCGGTCACGCGCGCCTTGTGGATCCCGTCACAGCAAGCCGGAAACGAACGCTCGCCCCACAGGCCTTTCCCCCCACCCACGGGAGGGGACGGCCCGTAGCGGCGAAGCCGTGTAGGGCCGTCACCGCACCCGACAAACCCACGCCCGCCGCAGGCGCAACGACGAACAACCACCCACGGCGGGAAAGCCAAAAACGCGGCCCAGGCAAAGCGCAGCGGAGGGGCAACGGCGAACACCCCCCACGGCGGGGCAGCCAGAAACATGCGGCCAAAGCCAGGCGCAGCCGGTAAGGTGCCGCCCATGCACGCGCAGCCGACCCTGAACAGGAACTGGTGGTGGACCGCTCATCCGGCGGCCCACTGATTCGCGCGCACCCACAGACTCCGCGAAGGCCGCCCCAGGGGCGGCCTTCGGTGTTTCCGGATCCGGGTCGTCCCTCTCCCCCCAGTACGTGAGAGAGAAGGACGAAATCATGCATCTGCCCGAGCTGCTCGCCGACGACCGGCCCTTTGCCCTGCTGCACCGCCGTACCCCCGGCCGCGACCTGGACACGGTGGAGGTCCTCATCGGCACCGTCGCGGTGTACGACCGTCTCGCCGACCTGCCCGAGGGGCTGGCGATGGTGCCGTTCCGGCAGATCAGGGAGCGCGGCTTCGACGTCCGCGACGACGGCACGCCGCTCATGGCGCTGGTCCCGGAGGAGACGTACGAGCTGCCGCTCGCCGAGGCGCTGGCGCAGCTTCCCGCGCATGAGGTGCAGGTGAGGGACGGCGGCTTCGATGTGTCCGACGAGGAGTACGCGGCGATCGTCGGCCGGGTGCTGGACGAGGAGATCGGGCGGGGCGAGGGCGCGAACTTCGTCATCCGGCGTACGTACCAGGGCGAGATCCCGGGGTTCGGCAGGGCCGATGCGCTCGCGCTGTTCCGGCGGCTGCTGGCGGCCGAGCGGGGCGCGTACTGGACGTTCGTGGTGCACACCGGTGACGGGGCGGACGGGCGCACCCTGGTCGGCGCCAGCCCCGAGGTGCATGTGCGGATGACGGGCGGGCGGGGCGGGGGCGAGGCGCCACCGGCCGAGGGCGACGGCGGGCGGCGGGTGGGCGGCACCGTCGTGATGAACCCCATCAGCGGGACCTACCGCTACCCGGCCGGCGGTCCCACCGCCGAGGGGCTCCTGGAGTTCCTCGCGGACGGCAAGGAGATCGAGGAGCTGTCGATGGTCGTCGACGAGGAGCTCAAGATGATGTGCACCGTCGGCGACATGGGCGGCGTGGTGATCGGGCCGCGGCTGAAGGAGATGGCGCACCTCGCGCACACCGAGTACGAGCTGCGCGGACGGTCGTCGCTGGATGTGCGGGAGGTGCTGAAGGAGACGATGTTCGCGGCGACCGTCACGGGATCGCCCGTTCAGAACGCGTGCCGGGTCATCGAACGGCACGAGGCCGGCGGCCGCGGCTACTACGCCGGCGCGCTGGCCCTGATCGGCCGCGATGCGGGCGGCGCGCAGACGCTGGATTCGCCGATCCTGATCCGTACGGCGGACATCGAGAATGGGGGAGGCCGCCTGCGGGTGCCGGTCGGGGCGACGCTGGTGCGGGGCTCGGACCCGGCGGGCGAGGTGGCCGAGACCCACGCCAAGGCGGCGGGTGTGCTCACCGCGCTCGGGGTCCGCCCCACGACCGCTCTCCCCCGCGGCCGGAAGGACACCGCGGACGCCGCGCCGGCCCGGCTGGCCGACGACCCGCGGGTGCAGGCGGCGCTGGCCACCCGCCGCGCCGGCCTGGCCCCCTTCTGGCTGCGGATGCAGACCACCGCGCCGACCGCCGCGCTAGGCGGTCATGCGCTGGTCGTCGATGCCGAGGACACCTTCACCGCGATGCTGGCGCATCTGCTGCGCACCTCGGGCCTGACGGTGGACGTCCGCCGCTACGACGAGCCGGGACTGCGGGCCGCCGTGCTCGCGCACGAAGGGCCGGTGGTGCTCGGCCCCGGTCCCGGCAACCCGGCCGACGCCGCCGACCCCAAGATGCGCACGCTGCGCGCGCTGACCGCCGAGCTGGTCCGCGAGCACCGGCACGGTCTCCTCGGTGTCTGCCTGGGCCATGAACTTCTCGCCGCCGAGCTGGGGTTGGAGATCGTCCGCAAGGAGGTGCCCTTCCAGGGCGCGCAGGAGCGGATCGACTTCTTCGGGCGCCAGGAGACCGTCGGCTTCTACAACACCTTCACGGCCCGCTGCGACGACACCACGGCCGCCGAACTGGCCATGCACCGCGTCGAGTTGAGCCGGGACGCGGAGACCGGCGATGTGCATGCGCTGCGCGGGCCCGGCTTCGCGGGCGTGCAGTTCCACCCGGAGTCGGTGCTGACGCTGGACGGTGCCGCGGTCACCGCTCAGCTGCTGGCAGCTGTCCTCGTGTGACCAGCATGTTCTCGTTGGTGCGGTGGGCCAGATAGTCCTCGACGTTGCGTACGGTGGCGTCGATGATCTGGCCCACGGCTTCCTTGGTGAAGTACGCCTGATGCGAGGTGACCAGCACATTGGGGAAGGTCATCAGGCGGGCGAGGGTGTCGTCGTTGATGACGTCCAGGGACTTGTCGACGAAGAAGAACCCGGCCTCCTCCTCGTAGACGTCCAGGCCGACACCGGTCAGCCGGCCGGCCTTGAGCGCCTCCACGAGGGCCGCGGTGTCGACGAGCCCGCCCCGGCTGGAGTTGATCAGGATCGCATCGTCCTTCATCGCGGCCAGCGCGGCGGCGTCGACGAGGTGCCGGGTGGCCTCCAGCAGCGGGACGTGCAGGGTGACCAGGTCCGATTGGGCGAACAGCTGCTCGCGGTCGACGTACTTCATGCCGAGGGCGGCGCAGTTGGGGTTCTCGGCGATGTCCCAGCCGAGGAGATTCATGCCGAAGCCATGGGCGATCCGGGTGAACGCCTCGCCGATCTTCCCCGTGCCGATCACGCCCGCCGTGCGGCCGCGCAGATCGCGGCCCATCAGGCCGTCCAGCCGGAAGTCGAAGTTACGGGTGCGGTTGGCGGCGAGGACGATCCGCCGGTTCAGCGCCAGCGCCAGGCCCCAGGCGAACTCCGCGACCGCGTAGGGGGAGTAGGAGGAGACCCGGCCGATGGTCAGGCCGAGGTCGGCCGCGGCCTGAAGGTCGACGTTGTTGAAGCCCGTGGAGCGCTGGGCGATCATCTTGGTGCCGCCGACCGAGAGGACCTGGAGCACATCGGCGCTCAGATCGGCGTTGACGCCGGAGCTGACGACCTCGTAGCCGCGCGCGATGGGGGCGGTGTCGCGGTTGATGAACACATCGAGGCTACGGACCTGGTGCCGGCCCTCGAAGGCCCGCTCCAGCAGCGCGCGCTCATCCGCCTGGACGCCGAAGGCGACGATCTCCACGTTCTCTCCCGCCGGTACGCTTTCGCCCCGCATAGACGCAATGGGCCGGATATGTCGCGTACGGCGAATATACGGCCCATCGACCGGCGGCGCCGACCTGAGGGGGCGCCGACCTGAGTGGGGGCGGGGGCCCGCGCGTGGACGGGGGCTCAGGGCGTGGGCGGGGCCCCTTAGGGTGCGGGCGAACAGATCCCGTAAGGGTCGCGCGCGCCCCCTGCGGGCCACAACGCGGCGGGCGGGCGGGGCATTCCCGGGGATCCGGGGATCCCGGAATCAGGGGGTCCGGCCCCGGGGTTACGTCGACACGCCCGCCGCGCCGGGCCCCACGACCGCGGCCCCCGGGCGCGCCGCCGCGGCGTGGCTCGGCCGAGGGGCTCGACCGAAGGACCGGGCCCGGCAGCTCAGCCGAAGAAGACGCCCGCCTCGGAGTAGAGCGACGGGTCGACGGTCTTCAGCTTCGCGGTCGCCTCCGCGATCGGCACCCGGACGATGTCGGTGCCGCGCAGCGCGACCATCTTCCCGAAGTCGCCGTCCCGTACCGCGTCGATGGCGTGCAGCCCGAAGCGGGTGGCCAGCCAGCGGTCGAAGGCGCTGGGCGTGCCACCGCGCTGGGTGTGCCCGAGGACCGTCGTGCGCGCCTCCTTGCCGGTGCGCGCTTCGATCTCCTTGGCCAGCCACTCCCCCACGCCCGAGAGCCGGACGTGCCCGAAGGAGTCGGTGGACCCGTCCTTGAGGACCATCTGGCCGTCCTTGGGCATCGCGCCCTCGGCGACGACCACGATCGGGGCGTAGCGGACCTTGAAGCGGGACTCGATCCAGCCGCAGACCTCGCCGATGTCGAAGCGCTGCTCGGGGATGAGGATGACATTGGCGCCGCCGGCGAGCCCGGAGTGCAGGGCGATCCAGCCGGCGTGACGGCCCATCACCTCGACGACGAGGACCCGCATGTGGGATTCGGCGGTGGTGTGGAGCCGGTCGATGGCCTCGGTGGCGACGCCGACGGCGGTGTCGAAGCCGAAGGTGTAGTCGGTGGCCGAGAGGTCGTTGTCGATGGTCTTGGGGACGCCGACGCAGGGCACGTCGTATTCGCCGGAGAGACGGGTGGCGACGCCGAGGGTGTCCTCGCCGCCGATCGCGATCAGCGCATCGATCTCGTTCTTGGCCAGCGTGTCCTTGATCCGGCGGATGCCGTCCTCCGACGCGAAGGGGTTGGTCCGCGAGGAGCCGAGGATGGTGCCGCCGCGCGGCAGGATCCCGCGGACCGCCGCGATGTCCAACGGCACCGTGTCGCCCTCGAGGGGGCCGCGCCATCCGTCCCGGAAGCCGACGAAGTCATATCCGTATTCCTGGGTGCCCTTGCGGACGGCGGCCCTGATCACCGCGTTCAGACCAGGGCAGTCGCCGCCACCGGTGAGTACTCCGACCCGCATCGCTTCACCTATCCCGTCGTGGCCGCGTACGGCCGTGCATGAGCGGACCCGCGTCACGCTAATGGTGACGTACGTCACTCCGGGATGGGGCAAACGCCGATTCCATTGATTTGCCCGGGAGTTGATGCCGGGCGTTCACCCGTACGAGCGGGTGAACTCACGGCTGCGTGGTTACGCGTCGTCGAGGCCGCGCTCGATGGCGTACCGCACCAGCTCCACGCGGTTGTGCAACTGGAGCTTGCCGAGGGTGTTCTGGACGTGGTTCTGCACCGTGCGGTGCGAAATGACCAGCCGCTCGGCGATCTGCTTGTACGAGAGGCCCTTGGCCACCAGGCGCAGCACCTCGGTCTCCCGCTCCGTCAGCTGCGGCGCGCCCGGCTCGTCCGGCGTCGAGGGGGCCGGTTCGGTGGCCAGGCGGCGGTACTCGCCGAGCACCAGACCGGCCAGGCCCGGCGTGAACACCGGGTCGCCGGCGGCCGTGCGGCGCACCGCGTCCAGCAGCTCCTCCGTGCTCGCCGACTTCAGCAGATAGCCGGTGGCCCCGGACTTGACCGCCTCCAGGACGTCGGCGTGCTCGCCGCTCGCGGAGAGCACCAGCACCCGCAGCGCCGGAAGGGTGCCGACCAGCTCCTTGCACACCTGGACGCCGGGCAGGCCCGGCAGATTCAGGTCGAGCACCAGCACATCGGGGGCGGCGGCCTGCGCCCGGCGCACCGCCTGGAGGCCGTCGCCGGCCGTGGCCACCACATCGCATCCGGCCTCGGCCAGGTCCCGCGCGACCGCGTCCCGCCACATCGGGTGGTCGTCGACCACCATCACCCTCAGGCCCGTCTGTTCACTCACTCTTTCGCCTTCCCCCGCCCTCTGCCCTTGGGCGCCGCGCCCTTGGGAACCGTCAGCTCGACTTCCGTGCCCTGGCCGGGGATCGAGATCCACTCGGCGTTGCCGCCCAGGTCCCGCAGCCGGCCGCGGATCGACAGGGCCACGCCGAGGCGGCCCTCGCGCTCGGCGTCCGCGAGCCGTCCCTCGGGGATGCCGGGGCCGTCGTCGCGGACCGTCACGATCACCGACTGCGGTTCGTCCTCCACCAGGATCCACGCGTGGGCGTCGTCCCCCGCGTGCACCCGCACATTGTCCAGTGCGGCACCGACAGCGGCCGCCAGCTCCGCCGCGGCGGCGGCGGCCAGCTCGACCGGGGCGCCGGGCTCGGAGAAGGTGACGCCGGCGCCCGCGTACGGGGCGAGCAGGGCACGGACGTCGCACGGGCCGCCGGCCGGTGCGGGCGGCCCGCCGGTGCCCGGGGCCGGCGGCGGTGCGGCCTCGGCGCGCGGCGGCGGCATCAGTCCGCCGGAGACCAACGTCCGCAGCGCGACCTCCTGTTCGCCCGCCATCCGGCCCAGCTCGGCCGCCTCGCCGCCGATCGCGGCGCCGCGCCGCTGCACCATCGCCAGCACCTGCAGCACGCTGTCGTGGATGTCGCGGGCCAGGCGCTCCCGTTCGCGGGTGGCGGCCTCGATCTGCAGGGCGCGGGCGAGGGTGCGCTCGCTGGCGCGGGCGACCTCGACGACATAGCCGATGGCGACGCTGGCCACCCACACCAGGACGACGTTGTGGATGGTGTCGCGGGCCAGTTCCTGGCGTTCGACGAGGTTGGCGACGGCCACCGCGGTGGAGGCCACCGCGGCCCAGCGCCAGCCGCGCTTGATCGCGAAGCCCAGGACCGCGCCCGCCGTCCAGATCGAGGGCAGGGTGGGCCCGCCGTCCAGGATGCGGGCGTGGGTGTCGACCAGCGACGTCAGCAGGATGCCGCCGACCGCGAAGGTGAGGTCGGCGATCAGGAAGTGCCGGGTGCAGCGCTCCGCGGTGGTCGTGCGGCGCCAGGTGAAGCCCATCCAGACGGTGAGCGCCGCCATATAGGCGCCGGCGCCCAGCGGGTGCGCGTACTGCTTGTACGTGAGCGCGAACAGGCACAGCGCGTAGACGAGGGTGAGGATGCGGTAGCCGGTGAGCGCGCGCCACAGCGGCAGCTCCACGGACATCCGCAGCACTCTCGGCGGACGCTTGCCGTGGCGCCTGGCGGCACCGCTGACCGGCTCCGTGTCGGCATCCGTCATGCCGGGCCCCCCACCCCTCGCCGGCGCGTTTACGCCCCGGTCGTCTCGGCCTTCCCGGCGGCCTTGCCGGCCTCCGTCTCCGCCTTCTTCTTCGTCTCGGCCGCCTTCGCCGCCTCGGCGATCTGCCGCTTGGCCGCCGTCGCGTAGACGTCGACGTACTCCTGGCCGGACAGCTTCATGATCTCGTACATGACCTCGTCGGTGACCGACCGCAGGATGAAGCGGTCGCCCTCCATGCCCTGATAGCGGGTGAAGTCCAGCGGCTTACCGATCCGGATGCCCGGCCGGATCATCTTCGGGACGATCTTGCCCGGAGGCTGCACCTTCTCGGTGTCGATCATCGCTACGGGGATGACCGGCGCCCCGGTGGCCAGCGCGACGCGGGCCAGGCCGCCCGGCTTGCCGCGGTAGAGGCGGCCGTCCGGGGAGCGGGTGCCCTCCGGGTAGATGCCGAACAGCTCACCGCGCTCCAGCACCTCGATGCCGCTCTTGATCGCCGCCTCGCCCGCACCCCGGCCGCCCGAGCGGTCGACGGGCAGCTGGCCGACGCCCTTGAAGAACGCGGCCGTCAGCTTGCCCTTCACCCCCGGGGAGGTGAAGTACTCGGCCTTGGCGATGAAGGTGACCTTGCGGTCGAGCACCGCGGGCAGGAAGAAGGAGTCCGAGAAGGACAGGTGGTTGCTCGCGAGGATCGCCGGACCCTCGGCGGGGATGTTCTCGATGCCTTCCACCCAGGGCCTGAACGCAAGCTTCAGCGACCCGCCGATGGAAAACTTCATTGCGCCGTAGATCAACCGACTGCCTCCTGTGTGTGACGCAAAGACCTTAACCTGCCCCGGCGCCCCGCTCGCCGCGGCGGGGCTGCGAGAGGCCCATCTACGGCCGAGCGGGCGCCGGGCAACGGGCCGCGCGGGCCCCGCCGGACCTATCCGCTCCGCGTTGCTCCGCGTACCCTGAGGTAACCCACCAGGCCCCCTTTATCGATCGGAGTTCCCCGGTGCCGCTCCTTCCCGGAGCCGAGCCGTTCCGCCGTGACGGCGGAGAGGTCGGCGTCCTTGTGTGCCACGGCTTCACCGGCTCCCCTCAGTCCGTACGCCCCTGGGCCGACCATCTGGCCGACCAGGGGCTGACCGTCGCCCTGCCACTGCTGCCGGGGCACGGCACCCGCTGGCAGGACCTGGCGATCACCACGTGGCAGGACTGGTACGCGGAGGTCGACCGCGAGCTGCGCGCGCTGTCCGAGCGCTGCACCAAGGTCTTCGTCTGCGGCCTGTCCATGGGCGCCGCGCTGGCGCTGCGGCTGGCCGCCAGGCACGGCGACGCGATCAGCGGCGTGGCCGTGGTCAACCCTGCCAACAAGGTCCATGATGCCGCGGCGCCGCTGCTTCCGGTGCTGCGGCATCTCGTACGGTCGACCAAGGGGATCGCCAGCGACATCGCCAAGCCGGGCGCCGAGGAGGTCGGCTACGACCGGGTGCCGCTGCACGCCGCGTACTCGGTGCGCCGCCTCTTCCAGCAGGTCGACTCCGAACTCCCGGGCGTCACCCAGCCGTTGCTGGTGATGACCAGCCCGCAGGACCATGTCGTACCGCCCGCGGACTCGGAGCGGATCCTGGCCCGGGTGTCCTCCACGGACGTCCGGCACAAGCTGCTGGAGCGCAGCTACCACGTCGCCACGCTCGACCACGACGCCGAGCAGATCTTCGCGGACACCTTCGCCTTCATCACCCGGCTCGCCCCCGAGGTCCTGCCCGGTGGCGTCAAGGAGGGGACGGCGGCCAGTGGCGGAGCATAGCTCGCGCGACCCCCAGGAACCGCTGGACGAAGAGGCCGCCTGGGCCGAGATCGTCGCGGGGTACGGCGAGCAGCCTGAGTTCCCCGAAGCGGAAGCGGACTCCGCCGTCGTCCGTATGGACGGCGGGGACGCCAAGGACGACAAAGCCACCAAGGCCGGCAAGGCCGACAAAGCAAGCAAGGCCGCCGGGGACGGTATGGACAGCACGGACGGCAAAAGCAGTACGGACGGCACGGACGGTACTGGCGGCAAGGACGGCAAGGCGGCTCCGGAGGCCGGTGACAAGGCCTCCGGAAGCGCCCGGCCCGGCAGCTTCGTCGTCTTCGCACCCGGCGTCGGACCACGCGACTGGAGCGCCGCTGAGCCGTCCGACGACGACTTCGACGCAACGGACGAGGGCCACTTCACGCCGCCGGAGCCGCCCCCGCTGCCGCCGGCCGATGTCACGACGAAGTTCGCCTGGCTCGCGGTGCTCGGCGGTCCGCTGCTGCTGGTGGCGATGGTGATCTTCCAGCAGCCCGTGACGTGGTGGATCGCCCTCCTGGGCATCGGCGGCTTTCTCGGCGGCTTCGCCACGCTGGTGGGGCGGATGAAGAACGACGACGGGGACGACGACGATCTCCCGGGAGGCGGGGCCGTGGTGTAGACCCCGGTCAGCCGCCGGCCGGTACCCGCAGCGCGGCCAGCACCGGCAGGTGGTCCGTGGCGGCCCGCAGATCCGCCTCCCGCACGCCGGGCAGGCCGTACGGTACGCCGCAGCCGAGCACCTCCACGCCCTCCGTCGCGAACACGGCGTCGATCCGCTGATGCGGCTCATGGGGCGTGGAGGTGAACTCCCCGCCCCACGGCTCGGCCGTCCAGCCGTCCGTCAGCGCCCCCGCCAGCCGCCGGAAACTCCGCCCGTCCGGCCGGTCGTTGAGGTCCCCGCCCGCGACCGCGTACGGCACGTCCAGCAGCGCCAGGCGCTCCAGCAGCAGCCCCGCCTGCCGGTAGCGCTCCGCGTCGGCGAGGCTGAGGTGGCAGCTGAGCACCCCGAGCCGGGCGCCGCCGATCCGTACCACGGCGGTCGCGAAGCCCCGCTGGTGCAGGCCGCGGGTGCGGGGCAGCAGGAAGTCCTCCGTACGCTCCACATGGGCGCGCAGCGTGGACAGGATCATCGGGCCCGCGGCCGTGGCGCCGCCGGTGACGTACACCAGCCCCGACGCACGGGCCAGCCGCTCGGCGGCCTTGCGCCAGCGGAAGAACCGCGGCGCCTCCTGGATCAGCACGAGGTCCGGGGCGCAGGCCCGGATGACCCGCGCCAGCGCCGCCCGGTCGTCGCGCAGCGAGCGGATGTTGTAGCTGAGCACCCGGATGACGGCGGAGCCGTCGGGTTCCGTACGGGAGTCGGGGAGCGAGGTCAAAGGGGACAAGTCCTCTCGCCGGGGCCGCGATACGGGCCGTGGGACGGGGCGCACGCGGGCCCAGACTAGGGCAATGCCCGCCACATCCCGGGGGACATGGCGGGCACATTGCCGTAGCGCGGATCACCGGCGCCCAGACACAGCAACCATCAATTGAGCAACCCCCACGGCGAGCAGCCGCCTCCGCGAGAGCGGCGCCGATTTAGGCGCACAAGGCAGCTCAGCCCTGACGAGCGAGGTCGGCCGCGCCGACCAGCCCGGCCTTGCCGCCCAGCTGGGCGGCGAGCACCTGGGCGTGCGGGCGGTACTGGTTGCCCACCAGCCAGCGGCGGAAGGACTTGCGGATCGGGTCGAGGACCAGCTCGCCCTCATCGGAGACGCCGCCGCCGACGATGAAGGCGGACGGGTCGAAGAGGGAGGCGAGGTCGGCCAGGCCCGCGCCGGCCCAGCGGGCCAGTTCGCGGAAGGAGTCGATGGCGACCGCATCGCCCTGGCGGGCGGCCGCGCTGACGTGCTTGCCCTGGATGCCCTCGGGGGTGCCGTCGCCGAGCGAGAGCAGCACCGTGGCGTTCTCGGGGGTGGCGAAGGCGCGCTGGCGGGCGTAGCGCAGCAGGGCGCGGCCGGACGCGTACTGCTCCCAGCAGCCCTGGCTGCCGCAGCCGCACAGCAGGCCGTCGGGCACGACGCGGATGTGGCCGAACTCCGCGGCGACGCCGAAGCGGCCGCGGCGCAGCTTGTTGCCGATGATGATGCCGCCGCCCAGGCCCGTGCCGAGCGTGATGCAGATGACGTCGCTGTGGCCCTGGCCGGCGCCGAACCTGTACTCGCCCCAGGCCGCGGCGTTGGCGTCGTTCTCGACGACCACGGGGAGGCCGACGCGCTGCTCGACCTTGTCCTTGAGCGGCTCGTGGCGCCAGTCGATGTTGGGTGCGAAGAGAACCGTGGCCCGCTTCTCGTCCACATAGCCGGCCGCGCCGATGCCGACGGCCTCGATCTGGTGGCCGGTCCCGACCGTGCGGACCGCGTCCGCGATGGCCTCGGTCAGCGCGTCGGTGGCCTGCGGGGTCGGCACCTGGCATGTTTCGAGGATCGAGCCCTCTTCGTCGACCACGCCGGCCGCGATCTTCGTGCCGCCGATGTCGACGCCGATGGTGAGTCCCATGTGTCCCTCAGTTATTCGCTCGAACCCCGCCGGGATCAACCGTACCGGAGGAGGGACCGCCTTCCCTGCCGCGCGGTTGCGGGGCGTCAGTCGAGATCGATGCGCTCGGTGCCTGCGGGGCCTTCGTCGTCGCGCGGGTCGCCGGAGCGGCCCTCGGGGCGGTCGGCGGTGCGGTCGTCGTCGCGGGTCCAGCGGCGCTCGCTGCGCTCGACGGCCGAGCGGTAGGCGGCGAGCAGTTCGGAACCGGCCGCGGCGAGGTGGTCGAAGACATCGGGGTTGCGCTCGATGACCGGCTCGACTGCGGCCTTGGCCTGCCGGAACAGCTGGTTGACGGCGCCCTGTGCGGCGATCCCGCCCAGCGCGCCGGGGAGCTGGATCCCGGCGAGCTTGTCCGTGACGGCCTCGGCGAGCTTGCGCAGCTCTTCGGCGGCGCTGCCCGGCTGCGGGCCGTACGTGCTGCGGCGGCGGTCCTGCTCCGCCGCGAGGTCCTCGGCGCAGGCCGTCTCCCAGGCATCGGCGTCGACGCCGGCCGTGCGGTCGGCGGGGCGCTCGGTGGCGTCACTCATGATGTTCTCCGTGGGCTCCGGCGGCGGGACTTACTCCCGACGTTACCAACGATGCCGGCTCACAACGTCGGCCTTTCGGCACCGAGGGCGAAAATATGTACGGATTTCGCCGGCGGCATCCGTGCGGCCGTCTGTGCGGCCGTCCGCGGGGGCGTGATCGCGGCGGCAACGCCGCCGGGCACCCGCCCACCGCGTGACCGTGCGGCGTTCAAGAACTCCGTTCCGGGCCCGCCGGCCACAGCGCGGGGTCGGGGGTGAAGCGGATGTCGAGGACTCCGTCGCGCAGTCCGGCGCCGGAGACGGTGCAGCGGCGCAGCGCGGAGGGGAGCGTACGGATCCGCCGGAAGGGGCCGACGGTGACGACGATTTCGTCGCCGCGGCGCACCAGGCCCAGGCCGTCGCGCCGGGCGCCGGGCAGCGGCACCCGCCACAGGAGGATGCCGTCGGTGGCGAGGCGGTCCACCACGGTCCAGGGGTCGGGGCGGGCGGTGACGGGTCCGGTCGCGTCCGCCGGTTCTTCCTGTTCTGCCTGGTCGTCCGGTTCGGCGGGAGCGGCCGGCTCCGCCAGCTCGGCCAGGTCCTCGATGCCCTGCGGGTCCCGGCCCAGGTGCGGCACCTCGCGCAGCGGCAGATCGGGGAACTCCTCGCGCAGCACCTTGAGTGCGGTCTGCTGGCCGCCGGAGAGGGCGGCGAGGAAGGGGTCCGCGGAGCCGGTGGGCAGCAGGCGGTTGACGAGGAGGGCATCGGTACGCCGGCCGTGGAGCGCGAGCCCGGCGCGCAGGTCGCGCAGGGCCGCGGCGGCGACCGGGCCGGCGTCGGTGACCAGGCGTACGGAGGTGCCGGGGGCCTCGATCACCCGCTGGACGACGGCGAGTTCGCGCTCCCAGCGCTCGGCGGCCTCGTACAGCTTCTGGGCCGGCATCGGGACGCCGGCGAGCTGGGCGAGGACCGGGCGCAGCGCGCGGGCGGCCTGGCGCTCGGGCGGCAGCAGGCGGCGCAGATAGCGGCGGACCTGGGCGGGCAGCGCGAGCAGCCGGATCGTTTCGGCGGCGGGCGGCATGTCGACGACGAGCAGGTCCCGGTCGCCCGAGGAGTGTTCGGCGCGCAGGGCGTGCAGCAGCGCGAAGGCCTCGGAGCCGGGGAGTTCGGTGAGTTCGTCCTCGTCGAGCGGGCTGGCCCCGAGCAGGTCGAGGGCGGCGCCGGCGCGTTCCTGGAAGGCGAGGAACTCCTGGCGGAAGCGGTCGCCGGAGTCGATGCGGCGGGCGCGCAGGCCGGGGGCTATCGCGGTCGCGACATCCGCCCTCAGACGCGAGCGCAGCACCGTTTCCGGAGCACTGCTCTCGGTCGTGAGCAGCAGTACGCGCGCTCCCCGCCGGGCACCGGCCAGGGCGGTCGCGGCGGCCAGCGTGCTGCGGCCGGCGCCGCCGGGACCGGTGACGAGGACAGTGCGCACGCTCAGAGCTTCTTGCCCTCGTCGGCGGACCCACCGGATTCCTCGGCCGCGGCGTCGGCGGCGCGCCCGGGGCCGCTCTCGACGCGCTTCTTCAGCCCGGCCAGCGCCCGGTCGATGATGACCTTCTCCGCCTTGCGCTTGATCATCCCGAGCATCGGGATCTTCACATCGACGGTGAGCCGGTACGTCACCTCGGTCGCCGCGCCGCCCCGCACCGCGGCAAGCCGGTACGAACCGTCCAGCGCCCGCAGCATCTGCGACTTGACCAGCGACCAGCCGACCTCGTTCTCGCCGGTCCAGGTGTAGGCGAGGGTGTGGTCGTCCTTGATCGCACCGGCGTCCAGCACCAGGCGCACCTGCTCGGCGCGGCCCCGGTCGTCCTTGGCCAGCACCTCCGCCTCCTTGACCTCTCCGGTCCACTCCGGATAGCGGTCAAAGTCGGCGATCACTCCCATCACTTCGGCGGGCGCCGCCTCGATCGTGATGCTTGAGCTGGTGTGTTCGGCCATCGCCGTGACTCCTCCATGCCAATTCCATGCCGATTCGGGCCGGTCCGCCGACTCGCGTCAACCTCGTCAAACTCCGTGTCCGTGCTGCTGAAGGCTACCGCGCGGGGCATGCCCGGCGGACGCGCGGCCGGGCCCACCGCCGGCACCGGGCTCACCACTCCAGG
Source organism: Streptomyces sp. NPDC101227 (assembly GCF_044767545.1). Classification (NCBI taxonomy): domain Bacteria; kingdom Bacillati; phylum Actinomycetota; class Actinomycetes; order Kitasatosporales; family Streptomycetaceae; genus Streptomyces; species Streptomyces sp. NPDC101227. Next base: position 131,230 of record NZ_JBIWOD010000023.1, read on the forward strand.
ACGTAGGGCGTGGCGGTCGCGTTGAAGTGCCCGACGTTGACGCACTCCGTGGTGCCGATCCGCACCCGGCGCGCGAGCGGCTGATGCACATGCCCGAAGAGGGAGTAACGGGGACGGGTCCGGCGAATCGCGTCCAGCAGCGCCGAACTCCCCCGCTCGAAGCGGCGGGCGACGGTGTCGTAGCAGAGCTCGGGAACATCCGGCGGAATGTGCGTGCACAGCACGTCCACCTCCCCCACCGCCTCGATCTTGGCGGCGTACTCCTCGTCCCCGATCTCGTACGGAGTGGCCATCGGCGTCGTGAGCCCACCGCCGACGAACCCGAACACCCGGCCCCCGATCTCCACCCGCTGGCCGTCGAGAACGGTGACGCCCTCCCCCGCGTACTCGGACCACAGCCGCGGCATATCGACATTCCCGTACGTGGCGTACGTAGGTGTGGGAAAGGCGGCGAACAACTCGGCGTACTGCTTGCGGACCGCGCCCTCGATGACCGACTCCCGGCTGTGGCCCGCCCCCTCCAGCTCGCCCCAGAGCCTGCGGCCCAGGTCACGGGCCTCCTCGAAGCGGCGCGCGGTGCGCAGTTCGACGAGGGCGCGGGCGTTCTCAGCGCCGAACAGATCGGGGAAGATGCCGCGCGAGTGATCGGCGTAATCCAGGAAGAGCACCAGGTCACCGAGGCAGACCACCGCGTCGGCGCCATCGCCCGCGGCGGCCAGGCCACGACTGTTGCCATGAACGTCACTGACCACATGCACACGCATGGCGCCACCATAGATGCCCCGGGCAGTTGCCGGGAGGCCGCCCACGACCTGGGGTTACTTTCGGGTCAGCACGCCGCTGGTCTACTCTGCGCGGGAGCAGTTCCATGGCGTGTCGTAAACCCTGAGTGCGTATGTGACGCATCAAACATCTGGCCGTGACCCCCTATCCCTGAAGCAATACCGGTGGGTAACGTCCGGGCAGTCCAATCCCCCTTGCATGATCATGGACCGCAACCGGTGTACGCACAGCGTCGTGGCGCCGGCGCCAATGAGGAGCAGCAGTCTTGCGCGAGTTCAGCCTTCCGGCCCTGTACGAGGTCCCCGCGGACGGCAATCTGACGGATCTCATCCGCCGAAATGCCGCGCAGCACCCGGATGTTGCGGTCATCGGACGCAAGGTGAACGGGCAGTGGCAGGACGTCACCGCCACCACCTTCCTCGCCGAGGTCCGCGCCATCGCCAAGGGCCTGATGGCCTCCGGCGTCAAGCCCGGCGACCGCGTCGGCCTGATGTCGCGCACCCGCTACGAGTGGACGCTGGCGGACTTCGCGATCTGGAGCGCCGGCGCGATCACCGTCCCGGTGTACGAGACCAGCTCCGCCGAGCAGATCCAGTGGATACTCGGCGACTCGGGCGCGGTGGCCTGCCTGGTGGAGAGCCCCGCCCATGAGGCCGCCGTCGAATCGGTCCGCGACCGGCTGCCCGACCTGGAGAACATCTGGCAGATCGAGCGGGACGCGGTGGCCCGGCTGCGGGCCGCGGGCGACGGCATCACGGACGAGGAGGTCGACGAGCGCAGCGCGCTGGCCGACGCGGACTCGCCCGCCACCATCGTCTACACCTCCGGCACCACCGGCCGTCCCAAGGGCTGTGTGCTCAGCCACCGCAGCTTCTTCGCCGAGTGCGGCAATGTCGTCGAGCGCCTGCGCCCGCTCTTCCGTACGGGCGACTCCTCCGTCCTGCTCTTCCTCCCGGTGGCGCACGTCTTCGGGCGCCTGGTCCAGGTGGCGGCGCTGATGGCCCCCATCAAGCTCGGCCACGCCCCCGACATCAAGCACCTCACGGACGACCTGGCCTCCTTCCGTCCGACGATGATCCTGGGCGTGCCCCGCGTCTTCGAGAAGGTCTACAACTCGGCCCGGGCCAAGGCGCAGGCCGACGGCAAGGGCAAGATCTTCGACAAGGCGGCCGACACCGCCATCGCCTACAGCCGCGCGCTGGACACCGCCGACGGCCCCTCGCTCGGCCTCAAGCTCAAGTACAAGGTCTTCGACCGCGTCGTCTACGGCAAGCTCCGCGGCGTCCTCGGCGGCCGCGCCACCCACGCCATTTCGGGTGGCGCCCCGCTCGGCGAGCGCCTGGGCCACTTCTACCGCGGCATCGGCTTCACCGTCCTGGAGGGCTACGGCCTGACGGAGTCCTGCGCGGCCACCGCCTTCAACCCCTGGGACCGTCAGAAGATCGGCACCGTCGGCCAGCCGCTGCCCGGCTCCGTCGTCCGCATCGCCGACGACGGCGAGGTCCTCCTGCACGGCGAGCACCTCTTCACCGAGTACTGGAACAACCCCTCGGCCACCGAAGAGGCGCTCTCCGATGGCTGGTTCCACACCGGTGACATCGGCACCCTCGACGAGGACGGCTACCTCGCCATCACCGGCCGCAAGAAGGAAATCCTGGTCACCGCGGGCGGCAAGAACGTCGCCCCGGCGGTCATCGAGGACCGTATCCGCGCCCATGCGCTGATCGCCGAATGCATGGTCGTCGGCGACGGCCGCCCCTTCATCGGCGCCCTGATCACCCTCGACGAGGAATTCCTGCCCCGCTGGGCGGAGGAACACGGCCACCCGGCCGATGTCGCCCCCGCCGACATCGCCAAGGACCCGGAGCTGCTGGCCGCCGTCCAGCGCGCGGTCGACGACGGCAACGCGGCCGTGTCGAAGGCCGAGTCGGTACGCAAGTTCCGCATCCTGCCGACGCAGTTCACGGAGGAGTCCGGGCACGTCACGCCCTCCCTGAAGCTGAAGCGAAACGTTGTGGCAAAGGACTTCGCCGAGGAAATCGAGGCGATTTACCGTGGGTAGTTAGGCCGTTCGCCGGTCCGCTGCGCTTTGCCTGGGCCGATGTTTCGGCTTTCCCGCCGTGGGGGTGTCTCGCCGTTGCGCCTGCGGCGGGCCGGTCCGCTGCGCTTTGCCTGGGCCGATGGTCCGGCTCTCCCGCCGTTGCGCCTGCGGCGGGCCGGTCCGCTGCGCTTTGCCTGGGCCGATGGTCCGGCTCTCCCGCCGTTGCGCCTGCGGCGGGCCGGTCCGCTG
>NZ_JBIWOD010000024.1:0-128869 GCF_044767545.1 Streptomyces sp. NPDC101227
AGCGCGGTCGGGACGTCCTCGCCCACCGCCGACCAGTACGCCAGCTCCTCGTCGAAGCCACCCTCCTCGACATGCGACCGCAGCCGCGACGCCCACTCCTGGAACGACGTCGTCTTGGGACCCAGATCCACCGCCGCACCCGACGCCAGCTGCCCGTACGCCACCGCCAGGTCCTCCAGCAGCACCCGCCACGACACCCCGTCCATCACCAAGTGATGGGCGACCACCACCAACTGGGCGTTGCCCGCGGCGAGTTCGAAGAGGGCGAAGCGGATCAGCGGGCCCGCGGAGAGATCGAAGCCCGTCTGGAGGGCGTCGGTGATCTCCGTCATGGCGGTCTCGTGGGCCTCGGCCGGGAGGGCGGAGAGGTCGTGCCGGTCGAGGGTGGCCGTCTTGTCCTCGGCGAGGTTGCGCTGCCGCCAGCCCGCGCCGGTGCGCTCGTAGCGCAGCCGCAGCGCGTCGTGGTGCGCGACCACCGCGGCCACCGCGCCCGCGAGGGCCTCGGGGTCGGTGCCGGGCGTCAGCTCGAGGTGGAGCGCCTGGTTGAAGTGGTGCGGCGCCTTGCGGTGGGTGCGGAAGAACCAGCGCTGGATGGGGGTCAGTACCACGGGGCCCTCCACGGGGGGCTCGTCGAGACCGTCGGTGTCGTCGGCCGCGCTCTGCAGCCCGGCGGCGAGTTCGGCGACGGTCTGCCGTACGAAGATGTCCTGCGAGGCGAGCACCAGGCCGGCCCGGCGGGCGCGGGAGATGACCTGGATGCTGAGGATGGAGTCGCCGCCCAGGTCGAAGAAGTTGTCCTCGACGCCGACCGCCTCCACGCCCAGCACCTCCGCCCAGATGGCGGCGAGGGTCTCCTCCACCGGCGTGCGCGGCGCGAGCCGCGCCGAGCCGTCACCCGCGGCCTCGGGCGCGGGCAGCGCGCGGCGGTCCACCTTGCCGTTCGGCGTGAGCGGCAGCGCGTCCAGGACCGCATAGCGGGCCGGGACCATGTGGTCGGGCAGGGTGGCGGACAGATGGGCGCGCAGCGCGGCGGCGTCCAGGGTGGCGCCGGGCCGCGGTACGGCGTACCCGGCCAGCTGCTTGGCGCCGTTGCGGCCCGCGGTGGCCACGACCACGGCGCGCGCCACGTCCGGGTGGGCGGCCAGCGCCGCCTCGATCTCGCCCGGCTCGATGCGGAAGCCGCGCACCTTGACCTGGTCGTCGCCGCGACCGAGGAACTCCAGCATCCCGGCGGCGGTCCAGCGCACCAGGTCTCCGGTGCGGTACATCCGCGTGCCCGGGGCGCCGAAGGGGTCGGCGACGAATCGTTCCGCGCTCAGGCCGGGCCGGCCCGCGTAGCCCTGGGCCAGGCCCTCGCCGGCGATGTGGAGCTCGCCGACGATGCCCTGGCCGACGGGGCGCAGCCGGTCGTCGAGCACATAGAGCCGGGTGTCCCCGATGGGCCGGCCGATGGGCACGGCGTCGTGGGTGAGGTGTTCGGGCAGCAGGCGTCCGGCGGCGGCGAAGGTGGTGGTCTCGGTGGGGCCGTAGCCGTTGATCAGGGCGATACCGGGCAGGCGCTCCAGTACGGCCTTGCAGTGGCGGGCGGAGAGGGCGTCGCCGCCGGCCAGCAGGTGCCGCAGTCCGGCCAGTACCTCGATGTCCGCGTCGACGACCTCGTGGAACAGCCCTGCGGTCAGCCACAGCGTGGTCACGCCGTGCGAGGAGAGGAACGCGCCCAGCTCGGGGGCGGCGAGGACGCCGGGCGGGGCGATGGCCAGGGTGGCGCCGTTGAGCAGCGCGCCCCAGATCTCGAAGGTGGCGGCGTCGAAGGACACCGAGGCCAGCTGGGCGACGACATCGCCCTCGGTGAGGGTGATGTAGGGCGTGTGGCGCACCACGCGGTCGATGGCCCGGTGGGGGGTGAGGGTGCCCTTGGGGGTGCCGGTGGAGCCGGAGGTGTAGATGACGTAGGCGCCGCTGTCGGGGGTGATACGGGCGGCGAGGGGCCGCCGCGGTTCGGCGTCGATGGCCGCGCGGTCGTCGTCGACGAGGACCTGCTCCAGGCCGCTCGAATCCCGGTGCGCCCGGTCGGTGACCAGCAGCGCCACGCCCGCGTCCGCGGTCATGAACTTCCGTCGTGCGGCCGGGTACTTCGGGTCCAGCGGCACATACGCCGCACCGGCCTTGAGGATGCCGAGCAGGGCGGCGATCAGCTCGGGCCCGCGCTCCAGGCAGACGGCCACGCGGTCGCCGGGCCGTACGCCGCGGGCGGCGAGGTGGTGGGCGAACCCGTCGGTACGGGCGTCGAGTTCCGCGTAGGTCAGGCGGGTGTCGCCGTGCAGCAGGGCGACGGCGTCGGGTGTGCGGGCGGCCTGGGCGGCGAAGAGCGCGGGGAGGGTGGCGGGGGCGATCCCGCGCTCGGTGGCGTTCCAGTCCTCCAGTACGCGCCGGGTCTCGGCCGCGCCGAGCATCCGTGCCTGCGCCATGGGGCGGTCGGGGGTCTCGGCGAGCTCGCCGAGCAGGGTGCGCAGATGGCGGGCGAACCGTTCGATGGTGGCGGCGTCGAAGAGGTCGGTGCTGTACTCGACGGAGCCGCGCAGGCTGCCGTCGGGCCGCTGCCAGAACTCCATGGTGACGTCGAAGAGCGCCGCCTCGCGGGGCAGTTCGAGTTCGGCGGCGTCGATGCCGGGCAGTTCCGGGAGGCCCACGGGCGCGTTCTGCAGGACGAGGACGGCCTGGATGAGCGGCGGGCGGCTAGGGTCGCGCTCGGGGAGCACGGCGTCGACGACGCGGTCGAACGGCACGGCGGCGTGCTCGAGCGCCTCCCGTACGGTCTCGCGGGTGCGCGCGATGAACCGCTTGAACGTCAGCGATTCATCGACGTCGGCGCGGAGCACCAGGGTGTTGACGAAGAAGCCGACGAGATCGGCGAGTTCGGCGCGGTCGCGGCCGGTGTCGACGGTGCCCAGCGCGATGTCCCGCTGTCCGGACCAGCGGGCGAGCAGCAGCTGCGCGGCCGCGGCGAGCGGGGCGAAGAGGGTGCAGCCCTGTTCGTGGCCGAGCGCGGTGAGCGCCTGGACGGTGCCGGCGGGGAGGTCGAAGAGGTGGCGGGCCCCGGCGGAGGTGCGGACCGCCGGGCGGGGCCGGTCGGTGGGCAGCTCCAGGGGCGCCACGTCCGCCAGCGTCCGCTGCCAGTAGGCGAGTTGTCCGTCCAGGTCCGGCGCGTCGAGGCGGTCGTTGTGCCAGGCGGCGAAGTCGGCGTACTGGACCGGCAGCGGCGGCAGGCCGGTCCGGGCGAGGAGGCCCTCGGGGCCGGCGTCCGGGGCGGTCAGCGCGGTGGCGTAGAGCGCGCCCAGCTCGCGGGCCATGACGTCCATCGACCAGGCGTCGGCGGCGATGTGGTGCGCGGTGAGCAGCAGCAGCTGCTCGGTGGGTGCGGTGCGCAGCAGCAGGGCGCGCAGGACGGGGCCGGTGCGCAGGTCGAAGGGGGCCGAGACCTCGGCGCGCAGCGCCTGGTCCAGGCGGCGGGCGCGGTCGGCGGCGGGCGCGTCGGTCAGGTCGGTGACGGGCAGCGCGACCTCGGTGGGCTCCCCGATGATCTGGAGGACCCGGCCGTCCGCCTCGGCGAAGGTGGTGCGCAGCGGCTCGTGCCGGGCGACCAGCGCGGTGAGCGCGGCGGCGAGCGCGGGGTGGTCCAGTTCGCCGGTGAGGCGCAGGCCGGTGGCGCAGTTGTAGGCGGCGGCTCCGGGCTCGTAGGTGTCCAGGAACCACAGCCGCCGCTGGGCGGAGGAGGCCGCCAGCGCGGCGTGCCGGTTGACGGGCACGAGCGGCGTGGCGGTGTCCGCGCGCCCGGCGGTGGCGAGATGGGCCGCGAACCCGGCGATCGTGGGGTGGTCCATCAGCGCGGTGGTGGCGGGCGTCAGCCCGAGCCGGCGGGCCACTTGGAAGGCCATCCGCAGTACGGAGATGGAGTCGCCGCCGGCCAGGAAGAAGTCGTCCTCGATGCCGATGTGGTTGACGCCGAGCACCTCGGCCCAGATCTCCGCGAGCGCGGTTTCCAGGTCGGTGCGCGGGGCGACGTAGGCGGCCCGCTCGCCGGGGGCGGGCGCGGGCAGTGCCTTGCGGTCCACCTTGCCGTTGGGGGTGAGCGGCAGCCGTTCCATGGCGACGAAGGCGGCGGGGACCATATGGGCGGGCAGCCGCCCGGAGAGGTGGGCCCGCAGGCCGGCGGCGGTGGGGGACGTCGCGGGGCGCAGCGGGACGTAGTGCGCGACCAGCTGCGGGGTGCCGGTCGTGGTGGTGAGGGTGACGACGGACTGCAGCACCTGCTCGTGCTCGGTGAGCGCGGTCTCGATCTCGCCGAGCTCCACCCGCAGGCCGCGGATCTTGACCTGGTGGTCGGCCCGGCCGAGGAACTCGTAGTTCTCGCCCGGCAGCCGCCGTACCAGGTCGCCGGTGCGGTACATCCGGGATCCGGCGGGGCCGTGGGGGTCGGCGACGAAGCGTTCGGCGGTGAGTGCGGCGCGGCCCTGGTAGCCGCGGGCCAGGCCGTCCCCGGCGATGCACAGTTCGCCGACGCCGCCTTCGGGGACGGGCCGCAGCCGCTCGTCCAGGGCGGTGACCCGTACCCCTTCGACGGCCCGGCCGATGTGCGGCGATCCGTCCACGTCGGTGGGCAGCGGCCCGTGCAGGGTGGCGGTGACGGTGGCCTCGGTCGGCCCGTACGCGTTGAACATCCGGCGGCCGCGGGCCCAGCGGGCGACCAGCTCGGGCGGGCACGGCTCGCCGCCGGTGGCCAGGCCCCGCAGCAGCGGCAGCTCGGCCGGGGGGACGGTCGCCAGCACCGACGGCGGGATCATGGCGTGGGTGACGGCCGCGCCGGTGAGCAGATCGGCCATCGCCTCGCCGACGGCCTGCGCGGGTCCTGCGGGCAGCACCAGCGTCGCGCCCGCGTACCACGTCTGCACCATGTCGGCGATGGACACATCGAAGTTGGGCGAGGCGAACTGGAGCACCCGGCTGTCCTCGTCGATGTCCAGGGCGGCGGCGTGCGCGGCGCCCAGCACCTCGATGCCCCGGTGGGTGACGGCCACGCCCTTGGGGGTGCCGGTGGAGCCGGAGGTGAACAGGACGTAGGCGGTGTGGTCGAGCAGGACGCCGGGCGCGGGCGGGGTGTCCGGCGTGTGCTCCTGATGCGGGGCGTCGAGGAGCAGGGTGGCGGGCGCGTTGTGCGGGCGGGCGTCGATGTCCGACGTGCTGATCACCAGGGCGATGCCGGCGTCGTCGACCATGAACGCCAGCCGCTCGGCGGGGTAGTGGGGGTCCAGCGGTACATAGGCGCCGCCGGCCTTGAGGACGGCCAGCAGGGCGACGATCAGCTCGGGGCCGCGTCGCACGCAGACGCCCACCCGGGTCTCGGGCCCCACGCCCCGGGCGGCGAGGCGGTGCGCGAGCCGGTTGGCGCGCCGGTCCACCTCTCCGTAGCCGAGCCGGACGGGCCCGCATTCGACGGCCGGGTGGGCGGGCCGGCGGGCGGCCTGGGCCTCGAAGAGTCCGTGCAGGGTCGTGCCGCCCGCCGCGGGGCGGCCGTGGGTGAGGGAGCGGTTGTCAGAGTTCATGCCGAGACCCCATAGAGCGCCGTTGGTGTGGGTGAGGTGTGCTGACCGCCGTCGGGGGTCAGTGCGACCGTGCGCGGCGGAACTCTCCCGCTTCCCGCAGGAGGGTGCGTCCGCTGTACTGGAGGGCGTGGACGGCGTCGGAGCGCGCGTCGGTGACGAAGCGCCCGAGGAAGGCGCCGGCCCCCCGCGAGGAGAAGGTTCTGCGGGCGAGCGGCATCGCCAACTCCCGCCCTCCGCCAGGGAGTTCGAGTACAAGGTGGGGGCCGTCGACGCCGACGGTCACCGCGAGATCGCCGTTGCGGTAGGTGCCCGCACAGTCCGCGAAGGCCGCCGCGCCGGTGGCCCGCGGGGGCACCGGGCGGTGTACGCCGACGGCGATGCCCGCGTCCCGCAGTGCGCCGACCACGGCGTCCCACAGGGCCTGCCCGGTCGGGGAGTTGGTGGTCAGCGCGACGACGGTGCCGCGCCGGGGGTGGATGCGCAGATGGCAGGTGGCACCGTCGAGCGTGCCGTCGTGGCCGAGCCAGCGGTTGTCCGCGGGGCCGAACTGGCCCAGGCCCGGTCCCCAGGCGTCCGCCAGGCCGAAGGGGTGGGCGCCGGCGGTCGGCCGGGTCATCTCCCGCAGCGCGTCCGGGTCGGCGAGGCCGCCCCGGGCCGTGCCGTCGAGGTCGTCCGGCTCCTCCAGATGCAGCCGGCCCAGCCGTACCAGGTCGGCGGCGCTGCCCGCGAGACCGCCCGCGGGCAGCGAGCCGGCTTCGGCGGGCAGCACGGTGATGGCGGTGCCCAGCGGCCGCAGCAGGAAGTCCCGTACCGCCTCGGACCAGGTCAGTCCGGTGACGGACTCCACGACGCGGCCCGCGATGCCGTAGCCGACGTTGGAGTAGGAGAAGGAGCCGGGCGCGGGCCAGGAGCCGGCCGGCGCCGCCAGGAAACCGGCCAGCCAGCGGCGCAGCGAGGAGGCGTCCTCGTCGTCGTGGTCGGACGGGAGTCCGGCGGTGTGGCTGAGGAGCTGACGGAGGGTGGCGGCGAGGGCCGGGGGGCCGTCGCCCGCCCACGTATCGGTCGCGAACCCGCTCGCGGCGTCGGCCTCGGCCTCGGGGAGCAGTTCCCGTACGGGACGGTCCAGGTCCAGGTCCCCGTCGCCGGCCAGTTGCAGAACGGCGGTGGCGGTGAACGCCTTGGTCACCGACCCGTACGGGAACGACGACCCGGCGTGCACCGGACGCCCGCCGCCGGGCTCCTCCTCGCCGAACTCCCAGGTGGTCAGGGTGCCTTGGTGATGGATTGCCAGCTGCCCGCCGACGACGCCGCAGTCACGGGCGAGACGGTCCAGGTCGAGGCTGATGGGAGCGCCGTCGCCGGCGCCGCAACCCGCTGGATCCGCATAGTCCCCGTGCACCGCGTCGACCTTCCTCTCCCCTGACCGCGATCCGGCCGCGGGATGCGGCCGGCGCGGCGGCCGGCCGCATCACCCGCATGTGGCCGGCCGCTCAAGAGGAAGTCTTCAGGAGGGCGAATGGTTCGAACAGGGCTTTAAGTGCAGTGGTAAAGATGCAGCTCAGAAGGGCGAAAAGGGGGAACTGGAGGGGCCGGTGCCGACCCGGTGCCGCGGTCAGCGCTCTCTGGCGGGCAGTACCGCGACGGCGATCAGCAGGACCAGTACGCCCCCGCCGGCGTTGCGCAGACCGGGCTCGATCGCGGTCCAGTCGAAGGCGATCGGCGCGATGTCCCGGATCTGCTGGACCAGCCACAGCACACAGGTGGCCAGGCCCACCAGCGCCGCCAGCGCCATCACCACCTTGGAACGGGCCGCCAGTGCGATCAGCGCCAGCAGGCCGGCCGCCGCCAGCGGCAGCAGCATCGAGGTGGCGGTCGTCGCACCGCCTTCGCCGGTCAGCCCCGTGAACAGGTCCGCTACGGGCACAGATCGGGGATCGCGCCCCTGGTACCAGGGCTGGAAGGCGCTCAGGACGAGCGCCGCCGCCCCGATGAGCGCCAGTAAGACCGCCGTCATCAGTCGGGCCATGGATTTCTCCTCGTCTCTCGTGTGCGGCGGGGGCGGGCTCAGCCGCGGCCCAGGCCGGCCGGATGCCGCGTGCGCAGCGCCGACCGGGCGGGCAGCAAGTACCCGGCCGCGGCCGTCACCACCACCGTCAGGACGATCAATCCTGCCTGGGCGGGCGGAATATAGGGCAACGAACCGGTCAACGAGAAACTGAACGCCGCCAGCGGGATCGCCGCGGCCAGCCCGCCGACCACCACGCCGACCGTGACGACGATGGCCGCCTCGGTGCGCAGCATCCACCGCAGCTGCCGGCGACTCGCGCCGACCAGGCGCAGCAGGACCAGTTCGTTGCGGCGGCCGACCATGATCAGGGTCAGCGTGCTGAGCACGGCGATGGCCGTGAAGCCGCCGATCACGCTCACCGCGACCACGGTGATCACCTGGCCGATGCCCCGGTCCTCGGCCTGCAGATGCTCGGCCTCGGGCCGGTCCACGACCTTGGTGTCGAGGGCGGCGGACGCCAGCGGACCGGCCAGCGCCCGGCGTACGGCGGCGGGGTCGGCGCCCGGCTTCAGGCTCAGCAGGATGCGGGAGTTGAGCGGGGCGGCCAGATGCGGGGCCAGCTCCTGGGAGGCGAAGAGGAAGTCGCCGAGGGCCAGGGAGTTGTCGTAGATCGCGGCCACCTTCAGCGGCACCGCTGCGCCGTCGCCGTAGCGGATGGTGACCTTCGAGCCGATCTCCAGGTCCAGCGAGCGGGCCCGGCTCTGCCCGACCGCGACCGTGCCCCTGCCCAGGTTCTTCAGCGTGCCGGCGGTGACGGAGGGGTCGAGGGTGGCGGGCAGCGCCGCGGGGGTGACGCCCATGACCGGCAGCCGGTCCAGCTTCGGTTCGCCGGTCTCGCGGCGGGCCAGGACGACGGTGCTGTGCAGGACGCCGGTGGCCGCGGCGACGCCGTCCACCCTCGCGACGCGGCGCACCGCCTCGTCCGGGATGCCGGGCCCGTTCGTGGTGACACCGAGCCGGGCGTGCAGGGACTTGTCCGCCTGGGTGCCGCCCTGCTGGTCGAGGGTCGCGCCGGCCGAGAGCTGTACGCCGACGAAGGCCACCACCAGCACGATGGGGGTGATCGCGGCGCCGAGGCGGCGGTACTGGGAGCGGGAGGCGGCGGCCGCGAGATAGCCGCCCGGCCCGCCCAGCCGCCGCGCCGGTACGGCCAGCAGCCGCATCGAGCCGCGGGCGATCCAGGGGCCGAGCAGCGCACAGGCGATGACGAGCGCCAGCGCCGCCGTACTGGCGGCCGCCGCGGCCAGCTCCCCGTACTGGAGCGCCGCCGTGCCGGCCGAGCTCATGCCGAGGAAGAGCACCACCAGTCCGGTGACGGTGCGCCCGCGCCCCGGCTGCGCCGGCTCGCGCTGCGCCTCGCCCATGGCCTGCGCCGGGCGGACCTTGGCGATCCGGCCGCAGGCGAGCGCGGCGGACATCCGGGCCACCCCGAGGGTCAGCCCGGCGGTGAGCACCGGAACCGCGAACATCCATACCGGCGTGGGCAGTTCGAGCCCCATCGGCACCGCCCGGCGCTCCTGGAGCAGCGAGATCAGCCGCAGGAACACCGGCACCGCACCGATCGCGCCGAGGAGCGCCGCGGTCACCGCCACGACATTGATCTCGCGGCCCACGGTGACCCGCAGCTGCCGGGGCGTGGCGCCGACCGCGCGCAGCAGCGCCATCTCGCGGGAGCGCTGGTGGACGGCCTGGGCAACGGTGCTGGAGACCACCAGTACGGCGATCATGATGACGGTGGCACAGACCGTCGCGAGCAGCATCAACAGGCCCATCCGGCTGGGCGCCGACTCCAGGAACTCCGGCTCTCCCCGGCCGCTGCCGGTCAGCACCCGCAGCGCCCCGGAGTCCTCCTTGTAGCGGCTGCCGGCCGAGGCGTCCCGGGCGGGGTGCGCGCCGTCGAGCGCCTGGCGCAGCCGGGGGTAGAGCTGATGGACGTTCACCCCGGGGTCGGCGAGGACGCCGATGGCGTCGGTGGTGCCCGGGTGCCCGGCCAGCCGCTGGGCGGCCCGGTCGCCGAAGAAGACGGCGCCCTGGTGGGCGAGCCCGGTGGCGTCGCCCTGCGCCTTGGGGGCGGCGGTGCCCGCGACCTCGTACGAGGCGGGCGCGCCCAACGTCTGGAGCATGATGCGGTCGCCCGTGCGGACCCCGGCGCGGGCGGCCAGGTCGCCGTCCAGGACCACCTGTCGGTGGCTCTGGGGGGCGTGTCCGGAGCGGAGCGTGAAGGGGGCGAGCGCGGCGGCGGACCAGGGGTGCCCGAAGACGGGGGCGTTCCCGGAGTCGCTGCTCGGGCCGGGCACCGCCGCGCCGTTGTGCCCGGCGACGGCGACGGGGATGACGTCGTCCCCGACGGCCGCCTTGACCCCGGGGACCGTGGAGATCCGCGACAGCACCGCGCGCGGCACCCGTACCCGCTCGGTGAGGGACTGGCGCTCCGTCATGGGCGGGTCGCCCCAGGGCTTGGCGGTGTAGCGGGTGGTCTGGTCGCCGGCGACGACCGCGGTGGTGGCGGCGTAGCGCTCCACCCGGGCGTGGCCGATGAACGCCGACAGGGTCGCCAGCGCGAAGCTGCCCAGCAGCAACGAGGTCAGGACCAGGGCGGCGAACACCGCGGCCCAGGCCTTGCGGTGCCGCCGCAGCGAACGGTTGGCGAGGAAACGGGCGGTGCGCAGGGTGCGGGCCGGGGAGTCGGGGCGCACGGTGGGGGCGTCGGCGGGGCCGGGGCGCGATCCGGTGGCGAGGGACATGGTGTTCACCGCTCCCCGAGTCCGGCCAGCGTCCGCGCCACCGCGTCCGGTTCGGGGCGCTCCATCCGGCTGACGATCCGTCCGGCCTCGATGAACAGCGCCTCGTCCGTCCAGGACGCGGCCACCGGGTCGTGGGTGACCATCACCACGGTGTGTCCCTCGCGGTCCACCGCGTCGCGCAGCAGCGTCAGCACATCGCGGGCGGTGACCGGGTCGAGGGCGCCGGTCGGCTCGTCCGCGAAGATCACGGCGGGGTCGGTGACCAGTGCGCGGGCGATCGCCACCCGCTGCTGCTGGCCGCCGGAGAGCGTCAGCGGCGAGTCGTCGGCCCGGTCGGCCAGCCCCACCGCGGCCAGGACACCCAGCGCCCGCTCCCGTACGGCCGGGTCCTCGGGCCGGTCGCCGCCCAGCAGCAGCGGCAGCGCGGTGTTCTCCGCGACGGACAGCGACGGCACCAGATTCAGCGCCTGGAAGACGAAGCCGACCCGGTCCCGGCGCAGCCGCGTTAGGCCCGCCTCGCTGAGCTTCGACAGATCGGTCTCGCCGATCCGTACCGTGCCCGACGTGGGCCGGTCGAGTCCGGCGGCGCACTGCAGAAACGTGGTCTTGCCGGAGCCGGAGCGGCCCATGACCGCCAGGAACCGGCCGCGCCGCAGGGTGAGGCTGACGTCGTCCAGTGCATTGACCGAGCGGCCGCCGCGGCGATAGCGACGGGTGACCGACTCCAGGGTCAGCGCGGCCGCCGGGCCGGGAGGCGCGGCCGCGTGTCCGCCGGCCGCCGTCGTGGCACGTTTCGCCGTGCGAAGCCTGACCATGTGTGCCCTCCGGGCCTTGTCCGACCGGGCAGCCCGGTCTCGTCCGCGCCATCCGGCCGCTGCCGTTCACGATGGCTTTTCCACCTGCCATGAACGGTATGGATCACGGCCCGCGGACACGATGGAGCGCACACCCGTCCCGGGGTTCAGCCTGCTCCACCATCGCCCGGGGTGACCGGCACACCGCGCTTTCCGCCCCGCGCCATTAGCGTGATCCGTATCCTCACCTTGCGCCGGGACCGGCTGTGCGTCCCGCCCCGGAGGGAGCCCTCGATGGACGACTTCACCACCCAGTTACGCAACTCCTGGCACGCCGGCTACTACCTCTACTTCGGCATTCCGATCGCCTGGCTGTGCTTTCTGACCGCCTTCCTGGTGCCGATCGGCCTGCTGTTCACGCTGTTTCTGATCGGCGCCCCGGCGATGCCGGAGATCGTCCGGCTGCTGCGCAGACTGGCCGGATATGAGCGGGTGCGCGCCGGAAGCTGGCTGGGCACCCCGGTCCCCGAGGAGTACCTCCCGCTCGACGGCGCCACCGTCGACCGGCTGCGTCTGGCGCTGACCGACCCCGGCACCTGGCGCGACGCCCTGTGGCTGCCGATGGCCACCTTGACCCATATCGTCTTCAGCGTGCTGACCGTGCCGTTGTGGCTGGTCGGACTGCTGGTGGACGGCCTGGGGATGGGCGTGGGCGGCCTGCTCGCCCGGCGCC
Source organism: Streptomyces sp. NPDC101227 (assembly GCF_044767545.1). NCBI lineage: Bacteria > Bacillati > Actinomycetota > Actinomycetes > Kitasatosporales > Streptomycetaceae > Streptomyces > Streptomyces sp. NPDC101227. The sequence goes on from NZ_JBIWOD010000024.1 coordinate 11,940, forward strand.
GCGAGGCCGCGTACGGCGTGCCCGCGGCCCCGCGCCGGTCGCTGCTGCTGCGCCATATCGTCACCCTGGCCGACACCCAGGCCCGGTGGACCGCGGCGCTGCTGCGCCCCTCGGCCTCGGCGCGGATGGCCGAGAGGGTCGCCGAGCTGTCGGAGAGCCGGGCCGGCGCGGTGGAGGCACACAGTGCCGAACTGCGCCGCATCGAACGGGACTTGCACGACGGCGTGCAGGCGCAGCTGGTCGCGCTCTCGGTCCGTATCGGCCTGGCCAAGCAGCAGGTGCGCAGCGACCCGGATGCCACGCTGGCCCGCCTCGACGAGGCCCAGGCGGGCGTCGAGGGCGCCCTGGCCGATCTGCGGCATGTGGTCCGTACGGTCCATCCGCCGGTCCTGACCGACCGGGGGCTGGCCGGCGCGGTGCGGGCCCTGGCGGCCTCGTCCGACATCCCGGTGGAAATGAGCCTGAATACGGTGGAGAACGGCCGCCGGCTGCCCGCATCGGTCGAGGCCGCGGCGTATTTCGTGGTGGCCGAGGGGCTGACCAATATTCGCAAACACTCCCAGGCCACCCAGGCGTCGGTACGATTCACCCGGGGCAACGGACTGTTGAAGGTGACCGTGACCGATGACGGTCGCGGCGGCGCCGATGAATACGGCGGCAGCGGCCTGGTCGGCATCCGCCGGCGGGTCGCCGCACTCGATGGCACGACCAGCCTCACCAGCCCCAAGGGCGGGCCGACCAAGCTGAAAGTGGAGCTGCCGTGCGGATCGTGATCGCGGAGGACAATGCGCTGCTACGGGAGGGCATGGTCCTGCTGCTGACCAGCAACGGCCATGAGGTGGTGGCCACCTGCGCGGCCGGTCCCGAGGTGATGCCGGCGCTGCGCGAACACCGCCCCGACGCCGCGGTCCTGGACGTACGGCTGCCGCCGAGCTTTCGCGACGAGGGCCTGCGCGCCGCCGTACAGGCCCGGCAGGAACTGCCCGACCTGCCGATTCTGGTGCTGTCCCAGTACGTCGAACAGGCCTATGCCGCCGAGCTGCTGGCGCAGGGCGCCCGCGGGATCGGCTATCTCCTCAAGGACCGGGTCGGCCGCGTCGAGCAGTTCCTGGAGGCGCTGGAGCGCATCACCAGCGGCGGCACCGCGCTCGACCCCGAGGTCGTCACCGAAATCGTCAGCCAGAAGGCCGCCGCCCGGCCGCTGCAGGGCCTGACCCCGCGCGAGCACGAGGTGCTGGAAATGATGGCGCAGGGCCTGGCCAATGCCGCCATCGCGGAGAAACTCGTCATCACCGAGCGCGCGGTGAGCAAGCACATCCGCGGCGTCTTCGACAAACTCGGGCTGCCTCCGGAAGGCGGCAGCGTGCACCGCCGGGTGCTGGCCGTACTGGCGTATCTGGGCAACAGCGCGCCGGAGAGCCCGGCGGTCTGAGAAAGCCCGCGGGCGAGAAGCGGAAGCCGCGGGGGAAGCCGAAACGCCCTCGCGAAGCGCAGGGCCGCAGCGTAAGCCAAGGCGCAAGCCGCAGCGGAAATCGATGCGAAGGCGAACGCCACCACGAAGGCGAACGCGAACGCGATAACGCACCGGAAAAGCAGCGGAACCCGGGCAGGAAAAACCCGGGTGTCCGGAGACGGGGGACTCCGAACACCCGGGTGCGGGATTCCCGCGCGGCCCCGACAGGGGGACAGCCGGCCGCGCGGGAAAGCCCGGTTCGTGGGGCGATTGCCTACCGGTTACAGGTAGTCGCCGACGGACGTGCAGGTGCTGCGCAGCCTCTTCAGCCGCTTGTTCTGGTCCGCCACATAGTCGGCGACGGAACTGGGCGTCCGCTCCTCGGGAGTGGTGCGGCGCAGCTCCTTCGCGGTGTCCTGCGCGGCCTTGCGGATCTTCTCGTCGTCCGTCTTCTTCGCCAGCGCGTCCAGCTTGTCGGCGCGGTCCTTGACGTCCTTTTCCGCGGCCGCCGCGTCCTTGGGATGAGGATCGAAGAGTGCCACGTCCAGGATCTTCAGACAGACGTCCCCTCGGTCGAGGGCCTTTTGCGGGGAATTCTCACAGGCGACCATGCCGAATGCCGCCGGAACCATGATGAGGGCCGCGATCGCCGTCCTGGTGGCGGTCTTCCGCTTTCCGCGCAGGGGGCCTTTGCGGGCCATGGACGCATTCATGCTGCTGTTCTCCTCGGAAGGTCTGTCCGGAAGTCTGTGGGGCGGCCCGGTGCGATGCCGCGGTGCCGCCTCGGTGCGAGCGGCTCAGTCATCGGCGCTGCCGGCCCGTTGCCAGCGCAGCACTCCCCAGAGCAGTGCAATGGCATCCAGGGTGAAGCCCGCGATCATCACGGCGGTGTGCGTGCCGCCGGTGACCGCGTGGGAAATCACCGACGTCAGCATGGCGCCCGCGAAGAAGACGAACAGCGGGGGAACGATCCAGCCGCTCTTGCGGTTCGTGCGTGCCATGAGAAGTCTCCAGTCGTACCGTCGTCTCGCACGGCCCGGGGGCCGCGCTGTCTGCCATCCATGGTGTCCGAGCGGCCGGCGCCGGTCAGTACACCGCACCCCCGAACCGGGGTGGAGCCTGCACCACCATCCCGGGTTCAGCGAGCCCGGCACGGCCACAATCACCCTCCCCACCAGGGCAGTTGCGCTCAGCCTTAAACACCTGCCGCGGCCGGGAGGCCGATGACAGCATGCGCCCATGACCGTCCCGCTGCGCCGCAACACCCACTACCACCTGCTGTGGGGCAGCCAGGCGCTCTCCGAACTCGGCGCGCAGATCTCGGTGTTCGCGCTGCCGCTGCTGATCCTCATGCTCACCGACTCGGCCGTCAACGCGGGCGCGGCCGGCGCCGTCAGCGCCCTCACCCGGCTGGTGGTCCTCATTCCGGCCGGTGCGCTGATCGACCGCTGGCACCGCAAGCGCATCATGCTGCTGTGCGAGCTGGCCCGGGTCCCGATGATGGTTGGTCTGGCGCTGGCGCTGCTCGGCGACGGGGTGTCGTTCCCGTACATCGTGGCGGTCGCGGTGGTGGACGGTGCGGCCGCCGCGATGTTCGCCCCCGCCGAGGAGGCCGCCCTCCCCCAGGTCGTCACCAGGGAGCAGCTGCCGACGGCCGTCTCGGTCAGCGCGGCCCGCAGCTATATCGCCACCCTGGCGGGCCCCGGCATCGGCGGTTTCCTCTTCACCGCCCACAAGGCCCTGCCGTTCCTGGTCAACGCGGTCACCTACGCGGGCTCGTTCGTGATGCTGCTCTTCCTGCGGCTCAAGGGACCGGACGCGGCGGACACCGACGGCGGTCGCAGCGGCGAACCGAGCTCCCTGGGCAGCGAGATCCGCGAGGGCATCGGCTGGATCTGGCACCGTCCCGTCATCCGGGCGAGCATGCTGGTCGCGATCGGCGTGAGCGTCTGCTTCAACGCGCTCTACCTCATCGTTCTCACGGTCGCTGAGCGCGCGGACATCGCCGCCGCCGAGATCGGCGCCATCGGCGTGCTGGTCGGCGCCGGCGGCCTGGCCGGCGCGCTGCTGGCGCCCCGTATGCACCGGCTCCTCACGCCCCGCGCCGCGATCATCCTGCTGGGTTGGCTGGGCGCCGCCCTGACGCCGCTCCTCCTGGTGCGGACCAACGGCTACCTCTTCGGCGCCGTCCTCGCCGCCATCGCCTTCCTGGCGCCCACCGTGCAGACCGCCGTGGTGACGTACCAGATGTCGCGCACGCCCGACCGGCTGCGCGGCCGGGTCAGCGCGGCGCTGGGGCTGGCCGGCGGGGCCGCGGGCGCCGCGGGGCCGCTGCTCGGCGGTCTCCTGGTGGACACCGGCGGCCGGACGACGGCCGTCCTGGCCTGTAGCGGCGTTCTGCTGCTGGCCGCGCTCGCCGCGGGCCTGAGCCCCGCGCTGCGCGGGTTCACCTCCGTCAGCGGCGAACCTGCGGCGGCGGAGGGCGCGTTGCTCCCCGTATCCACCTCGGAAACCGAGGAACTCTCGGAAAGGTGACCCATGCCCGTCAACCCACGCTCCGCCTCGCCCCGCTGGGCGGTCGCCCGCCCGGCGCGGCCCGCGGCCGCCGTCCGGCTGTTCTGCTTCCCCTACGCCGGCGGCGGCTCCAGCCTCTTCACTTCATGGAGCCGCTTTCTGCCGGAGACCATCGAGGTCTGCCCCGTACTGCTGCCGGGCCGCGAGGAACGCTTCGGCGAACCGCCCCGGACCCGTGTCGAGGACCTCGTACCGCAGCTCGCGGAGAACCTGGCGGGCTGGTTCGACAAGCCCTTCGCCTTCTTCGGCCACAGCATGGGCGGCGAAATCGCCTTCTCCCTCGCCCAGCACCTGTGCGAGGGCGGCGCCGCCCTGCCCGTGCATGTCTTCGTCTCCGGCTGCGTTCCGCACCCCAGCCCGGTTCTGCGGCACACCCTGCCCGACGGTGAACTGCTGGCGGAGATACGGAAGATGAACGGCGCCCCGCCCGAGTTCCTGGAGAATCCCGAGCTGATCGAGCTGCTGCTGCCCATGCTGCGCGCCGACTTCGCGCTCGCGGAGAACTGCGTGCCGGCCCCGGAGGCCGTGATCCCCGTGGACGTGACCGCGTTCGCCGGGTCCGCCGACCCGGAGGCCACCCACCGGCAGGTCCAGGACTGGGCCGAGCACGTCAGCGGCCGCTTCACCTCCCACGAGCTGACCGGCGATCACTTCTTCCTGCGGGAGGCCGCCCCGCTGCTGGAGATCGTCGGCCGGACGCTCGGCCGGACGGTCACCGGCCGATAGCCCACGGGCGGACGGCCCGCCGGCCGGTGGTTCACGGCCGCCGGCTCACGCGCCGAAGCCGCCGGCCCGCTCCAGACACTCCCTGATCGTCTGCGGGCCGGCGTCGGCGACCATGTCGACCACCGCCCCGTCGTTCAGGAACACGACGGCATCGGCCCGCGCCGCCGCGGCCGGTGCCGTCGTCGCCATGACCACCGCAACGCCCCGGTCCTCCACCGCGCGCCGCAGCGCCGCGCCGCACTCCTCCGACGCCTCATCGGCGAGCAGCAGCTCGGGACGCCGGGCGAGCGCGGCCTCCAGCGACGAGGCGTCCCCCGGCGCCGCCGGCCAGGACACCATGACCCCGCCCTGTGCCCCGGCACGGCGGCTCAGGGACCCGGACGACGGCTGTATCTCCCCGGAAAGACACTTCAGCAGAGTCGTCTTTCCGGACTTCCCCTTGCCCATTACCGCAAGGAACACCCCCGCCCTTACCGTGAGGCTCACACCGCGCAGCGCATACACCGCGCTCGGGACCGAGTCATAGATTTTCGTTACGTTATCGAGCGTGACGACGTCGGGCGCGCGGTCGATAAATTCACTCGACTTCACGTGGCTCATCGATGCCTTCTCCTATACCGCGGCGAAATCATCCGCCGCCGCGCCCCGCCTGACGTATCAGATGCGCCCAACATACCTATTCCGAGCAACACCGAACAGGGGGTTCACAAGTGGGTCACTGGTACAGGTAGCTCACCCAAGGCCGTAGTGCGAGCACCCTCTCCCACCTCGGCGCGTCGGGACTCGGCAGCGCGAAAACCGTCGGACCTGGCACCGTATCAAACCAGCGGCACGGCATCGCCCCCTCCGCTGTTACTCCCGTTTACCCAGCACACGGGCCTCTTGTCTCGGCTGCACCCGTTGCCCGGGACTGTCTGTTTAACGCCACATCACCCCCTTACGGATTCCGGGCCGGGGCCGCCCGGAGAAGTCCGCGAGGCGGCATGATGCAATTTCGGCCGCAGCATGGCGAGAAAGGGGCCGGAATATGCGGGCGACACCCGTACACCGCTTCACAAATCCCTCACATATCGCCGCATGCTTCCCTGGTTATCGCCGCCGTATCGCCCCGTCTATCTACTCGCGTATCGGCCGATTTTCCGGCGCACCCACCGGCGGCACGCCGATCGATATACGTCTCACCGGTGATATTCGGACGTAACTCAACACGCCACGCCGACAACGCCCACAATGCGAGACGCGGCGCGGATTTCGGCCGTCAAGGCCGGATCCGATCGCGCCGGGTGTCAGCACCAAAACGGCGTTCGGTCCTCGCTTCGCAACACCGGAGATCCGGAGTCCGCCACGGCGACGACGTACCCGGAGCGATGCGGCCCCACGGGTCCACTCGCCGGAGGTCCGGGCGCCGCGGCGCCGCCGTGCCCGCCCGAGCGCGGCGGCCGGGACGACCTAGACTCTGCGGATGGCGAAGTATTTCGACGTGCACCCAGAGAATCCTCAGCGGCGCACCATCAGCAATGTGGCTGACAGCATCCGCTCCGGCGCGCTCGTCGTGTACCCGACGGACTCCTGTTTCGCGCTGGGGTGTCAGCTGGGCAGCCGCGACGGCATCGACCGGATCCGGTCGATCCGCGACCTCGACGATCGTCACCACTTCACCCTCGTCTGCCAGAACTTCGCGCAGCTGGGTCAGTTCGTGCACGTCGATAATGACGTGTTCCGCACGATCAAGGCGGCGACGCCCGGCAGTTACACCTTCATCCTCCCGGCGACCAAGGAGGTGCCACGCCAGCTGCTGCACCCGAAGAAGAAGACGGTCGGAGTCCGGATCCCGGACCATGTCGTCGCCCAGGCCCTGCTCGCCGAGCTCGGTGAGCCGCTGCTCTCCAGCACCCTGCTGCTGCCCGACGACGACGAGCCGATGACACAGGGCTGGGAGATCAAGGACCGGCTCGACCATGTGGTGGACGCCGTGATCGACTCGGGCGACTGCGGCACCGAGCCCACCACGGTCATCGACTTCTCCGGCGGCGAACTCGAGATCGTTCGCCGAGGGGGAGGCGACACCGCGCGGTTCGAGTAGCCGCGTCGGCGTCGTCAGGGAGGGACAAGGGAGGCACAGCGGTCAAGAACGCGGCCGGCGGGGTGGACCGCCTCGCGCCGCGGTCTTGTCCGCGGTCTTCTCAGCGCCCGTTTTCCGCGCCCTTTTCGGCGCCCTTTTCGGCGTTCTTCTCCTTCTGCTTCTCCTTGATCCGCACCGCTTCCTTCCGGACCTCGGCCTGGGTGGCGCGTTCCTTCTGCAACCACTCGGGAGCGTCCTGCTTCAGCGCATCGATCTGCTCGGTGGTGAGGGCTTCCGTGATACCGCCCCGCGCGAGACCCGAGATGGAGATGCCCAGCTTCGCCGCGACCACCGGGCGGGGGTGCGGGCCGTTGCGCCGCAGCTCCACCAGCCACTCGGGCGGATTGGCCTGCAGCGCATTGAGCTCGCTGCGCGAGACAACACCCTCCTGGAACTCGGCGGGGGTGGCCTCGAGGTACACACCCAGCTTCTTTGCCGCTGTTGCGGGCTTCATCGTCTGGGTGGTCTGGTGCGACGTCATGCTGTCAAGAGTAGCGAGCGTGTGCGATGCCTCCGAACACGACCGGTAACCTGGCGGAGTGACAGGCTCCGACGCATCCCCTTCGTTCCGGCTCGCGTATGTCCCAGGCGTGACCCCGGCCAAATGGGTGCGTATCTGGAACGAGCGGCTGCCCGATACCCCCCTGGCCCTCGTCGCGGTGTCCGCCGCCGAGGCCTCCGACGTCCTGCGGGACGGCGGCGCCGATGCTGGTTTTGTGCGCCTGCCGGTCGACCGGACGTACTTCAGCGCGATCCCCCTCTACACCGAGACGACCGTGGTCGTGGTCCCCAAGGACCACATTGTGGCGGCGGTCGAGGAGGTGTCCGCCGAGGACCTGGCCGACGAGATCGTGCTGCATCCCCTCGACGACACCCTCGAGTGGGAGCCCCGGCCGGGACGGCCCGCGTACGAGCGCCCGGCCACGACCGCGGACGCCATCGAACTGGTCGCGGCGGGGGTGGGGCTCCTCTTCGTCCCGCAGTCGCTCGCCCGGCTGCACCACCGCAAGGACCTCACCTACCGGCCGGTCACGGACGCCCCCCAGTCGAGCGTCGCGCTGTCGTGGCCGGAGGATGCCACCACCGACATGGTGGAGGACTTCATCGGGATCGTCCGGGGCCGGACGGTCAACAGCACCCGGGGCCGCGCCGCCGCCCCGGCAGAGCCGAAGCGCCCCCAGGCGGGCGGCGCACCGCGCAAGCCCGCGGCCCGCAAATCGACCGGCAAGGCGACGGGCAAGAACCCACGGGGCGGTTCCGGCGGCCCGAAGGGCGGCAAGCGCGGCAAGCCTCGCCGTCGCTCGTAGCCCCCTCCGCTCCCCCGACGCCGAAGAAACGGACCGGGCGCCGACGCGAGTGCGTCAATCCGGTCCCTTGCGGATCCGGGGGCTGTCCCAGACCAGGTGGAACGAGGGGCACTCGTCGTCGCCACCGTCCCAGCGGGCGGAGACGGTGACCGTGCCGGGCGTGTGGTCCAGGGTGTAGTCGGTGGCCAGCTCGTATTTCCGCAGCCACTTCAGGGTGCCCTGGGCGGTGCGCTCGCCGTCGACGGTGATCACCCACCGGACGGCCCTGTCGATGCATCCGTCGGGCACCGACACCGTCAGACGCCCCCGCAGCCGGGCGTCGCCGATGCCCAGGACATGGCCATCGCGACGGAAGGTGCTCGCCATCCCTTCGGTCACGTCCCAGGTGTGGAACCGGTGCGGGTCCTCCTCCGTACTGACCTTCACCTCTTCGCTGACGGGCGGCGCACCGCCGGATGGCACCAGGTCGACCGGTTCCATCAGGGAGGCGAAGATCAGCAGGCCCGGGAACATGGCGCAGATCAGAGCACAGGCGAACTTCTCCCCGCGCGTCATGGGGGTGCGCTCGGCCTTCTCCGTGCTCTCGGCGTTGTTGTCGGTGTTCCCGTCGCTGTTCTCGTCGCTGTTCTCGTCGCTGTTCCGCTCGCCGTTCTTCTCACCGTTGTGCCCCGGCTTCGCTTCGGCGTCGTCCATGGCCCCCGCCGTCTCTAGAACGGGAACAGCAGGTCGAAGCGGCCGGACAGTTCCGGTGTGTGCCAGACCAGGCCGAAGGCGGAGCAGGAGCCGCTGCCGCCGTCCCAGTCGGCGAAGACCGTGACCTTGCTCGGAGTGTGGTCCACGGCGTACTGCGCGGGCACGTCGTAACTCCGCTTTCCCCGGAGCGTCCCGCGTCCGGCCGCGTGTCCGTCGACGGTGACCTGCCAGTGGAGCGTGCGGTCCGTACAGGCGGCGGGGACCGAGAGGCTGAGGCTGCCCCGCAGCCCGTCGGCGGAGCGGGCGCTCCCGGGCCGGAAGGTGCTGACGACGCTGTGCCGCACATCCCAGACATAGTTACGCGCCCCGGCCGTCGCGGCGGCCGGCTCCCTTCCGTCGCCGTACTCCAGAGGGATGCTGACGACGCTGAGGATCCCGGCGACCAGCGTGTAGAGGACGGCGAGCACGACGAGCGCGATGCACAGTCCGCGCAGCGTGCGCCCGGGTGCTGCCGGGGTGCCGCCATCGGTGCTCTCCGCCGTTCCCGGGGCATGCCGCGGTCCGGACGGCGGACCGCTCCCGGGCGGCGGGTCGGCCCCCTCCCCGGCCGTGGCGTCCGCCACGGCCCGCGCCACGCCGACGAGCATGTCCGGCCCGGAGTCCGAGGCGTCGGTGGCCGCCCGCTCGCCGAGCAGCGTCCGGACCTGCCCGTGCAGCACGGTGACTTCCCTTTGCAGCAGCCGGACCCGGTCCTTCTGCGCGGTCAGATCGTTCTCGAGGCCGCGGGTGTAGTCGCGGGCGTACGCCAGCTGGCGGCGCTGGCGGTCCCCGGCGGCGTGCGACGCGTCGCACTCGCGCTCGGCCTCTTCGCGGTGCAGCAGCAGAGCGTCACGTTCGCGTTCGGCCTCCTCCGCGCGGGCGACGGCGGCGTCGAGTTCCCACCCGAGGGCCGCCAACTTCCCTTCGAGGTCGGCCAGTTGGCCGCGCGCCCGGTCGTGCTGGGCCGCGCGCTCGTGCGCGGCCGCGTCGAGGTCCGCCTTGAGCCGCTCGGTCTCCTCCTGCCAGTACTCCAGCCGGATCTCGGCGTCCGGGTCCGCCTGTTGTGCCCGGCGGCGCAGGAGATCGAGCCGGTCCAGGTCCTCGGGCGGCGGCGCCAGGCGGTGCTCGACGGACAGGGCCCTGAGCCTTTCCAGGAAGTCCCGGGGCGCGAGGCGTCCTCCCTGTAAGTACCGGTGGAGCGCGGAAGCGGAGAGTCCGGCCGAGTCGGCGAGCAGCCGCGGGGGCAGCCCCCGGTCTTCGGCGGACCGGCACGCCTCGCGCAGCGCCTGCCCGTACGCGAGGGCCTCCGGGCTGCGCGCTCCCGACCAGCGGTTGCGGACGAGGGTGATGCTGTGGCCGGCATTGCGGGCGCGCTGCTGCGGCACCGGCCGGTTTTTGGCGATCAGCTCCCTTCGTACGTGCCAGAAGACCGCATCCATGTCCAGCAGGTCGGGCCCGGCGGGTACCCCCTCGCTCAGCGTCTTGATCAGCTCGCCGGTGAATGCCGTGTAGTCCTCGCCCGGCGGCGCCAGGGCCGTCTTGGTCTCCGCGCACGCCGTCATCAGGTAGGTCCCGTCGACCCTGGTGTGATCGGCGAAGTCGACCGGCGTACCCAGGCGTCCTGCCAGGGCACGCGCGCTGTAGCAGCAGTCCAGGACCACCACCCGGCTACGGGCCGTACACACATTGACCAGCACATCGCGGAGCCGGTTGTACTCCACCGCGTGGTGCAGCCGTTCGGCATGCGAGTCCGGCAGCGCAAGGTACAGATCGGCTTCCGGCGACAGCAGCCCGTGTCCCGCGAAATAGACCACGAAGGCGTCCCGTGCCTCGGCCGCGGCGGCATGCACGGCATCGATGACGTCCACGGGAGAACGGGGATCGGACAGGACGACGCAATGCTCTTCGGGGAGGCCCCAGACATCGGCGTGGGTCAGCAACTCCGAGAGCCGGGCGACGTTGTTGGCGACGGACGGCAGGCCGGGCAGCGATTCGTAGGCCCCGACACCGATGATCAACGCACGGGAGGTGGCGGGGTCCGGCAAGCCCATCACGCGCTCCCCGGCGCGGCTTCCGGCTCACCCTCCGGCTCGCTCCCGGGCCGCCGCGGCCCCGCCGCGTCCGGCGAGGGGGCCACCTCGGTCGAGGCGGGATGCAAGGCCGCCACGATCCGCTGCAGCGTTGCGTCGTCGCAGTTCCCCCGCACCGTGATCGATGTCCCGTTGGCGGTGAGGGTGATCGCGGGGGCGGCCGGGCGTGCGGCGCGCCAGGCGGCACAGGCGAGCGCGAGATTGACCGCGGCGAATCCCTGGCCGAGCACCAGGTCGATGATCTCGACCGCTCCCATCGTGCCGTCGCCGGCGCGCGGCGGTACGAGGCTCAGCTCGGCGTGATCGCGGACGTCGGGGTCCTGCCGCAGCCACCGGTACAGATCGAGGATCGCGAGGTCCGCGTCATCCGCCGCCACGCCGATCTCGACGCGCAGGCCGTCCATCCGCTCTTCCATGGTGGTCCACGATAGACACAACGGCCTTGTCCGGAACGGCTGTTGCGCGCCATCACCCACTATGTGCGCCCGGCCGAGTGCCGGTCCCGGAACGCACCACCCCCTCGGCGGTGGCACCTACATGCCGGTTGCCACCGCTACGCACTCGGCCGCGGCCGGCCTCCGAAGATCAGTTGTGGCCGAACTTCCGCAGCTGCTTCTGGGCGACGTGCTTCGAGAGCGGGGGCTCTGCCTCATGCGGGGCCGTCGCCTTCGTCTGCCCCTTCGCCTCCGTGGCGGCGCTGCGCTCATGCCCACCGGTACGGGCGCCACGGTTCTGCCGGGTCTGTTTCTTGCCCACGATCGTGCCTCCTGTGGCGGATCTCGGACTATGGGCCGCTACCAGACTTGCATGCAGGCGCGAAGAGTGCATTTCGGGCGGATGGCGAGGGGAGACAGCGGGAAAACCGGCACTGCTGCCGTCGTCCGGGAGGTCCCCCCGTGCCGGGTCCGAGGGGACCGTGCCGCCGCGGTCAGCTCACGTATGCGGCGAACGCCGCGAAGGACCGCTCGTCGAAGAGAACGAACCGCACCTCTTCCACCGCCGTCTCCGTCTCCCGCACCGTCTCCACCGCGATGCGCGCGGCGTCGTCCATCGGCCAGCCGTAGGCGCCGGTGGAGATGGCCGGGAACGCGACGGTCCGCGCGCCCAGCTCATCGGCGATCCGGAGGGACTCCCGGTAGCAGGAGGCGAGGAGCGAAGCGTCGCCGCCGGAGGCCTGAAACACCGGGCCGACGGTGTGGATGACCCAGCGGGCGGGCAGCCGGCCCGCGGTGGTGGCGACCGCCGCGCCGGTGGGCAGTCCCCGGCCGTAGCGGGAGGCGCGCAGGTCGCGGCACTCGTCGAGGATCTCCGGGCCGCCGCGGCGGTGGATCGCGCCGTCCACTCCGCCGCCGCCCAGGAGGGAGGAGTTGGCGGCATTGACGACGGCGTCCACGGCCTGTTCGGTGATGTCGCCCTGGACGAGGGTGAGGGAGGTGGAGGCGCTCATGAGGCCCGAGCGTAAGCAGCGGCGCGCGGGGTGGCGAGCCTTTTTGATCAGCGGCGGTTCGCGCGCAGCCGGCGCCAGACCGTCTTGGCGGCGTAGTGGCCGGACATGCCGTGGACGCCGGGGCCGGGCGGGGTGGACTGGGAGCAGAGGAAGATGGCGGGGTGCGCCGTCTCGTAGGGGACCCGGGCGAGCTTGGGGCGGATGAGCAGCCGCAGCCCGGCGGCGGAGCCGCTGGCGGTGTCGCCGCCGACGTAGTTGGCGTTGCGGGCGGCGATCTCGGGCGGTCCGGCGACCGCGCGGGCCAGGACGAGGTCGCGGAAGCCGGGCGCGAAGCGCTCGATCTGCCGCTCGACGACGTCGGTGGCGTCGCCCTCCCAGCCGTTGGGGACATGGCCGTACGCCCAGAAGGTGTGCTTGCCCTCGGGGGCGCGGCTGTCGTCGATCAGGCTGGGCTGGGCGGTGATCAGGAAGGGGACGGAGGGGTCCCGGCCGGTCACGGCGGCGTCCAGCGCGGCGCCGATCTCGCCGCTCGTGGGGCCGATGTGGACGGTGCCGGCCCGGCGGGCCTCCTTGGCGGTCCAGGGCACCGGCTCCGCCATCGCGTAATCGATCTTGAAGACGCTGGGGCCGTACTTCACGTCCCGGTAGGCGTTGCCCAGGCCCGCGATCCGGGCGAGCGCGGTCGGTGAGGTGTCGAAGATGTACGAGCGGGCCGGCGGCAGGTCGTCCAGCCGCTTGACCTCGAAGTCGGTGTGCACCGCGCCGCCGTGGGCGCGGAGCAGCCCGGCGAGCGCGTCGGAGATGGCCTGGGAGCCGCCGCGCGGCACCGGCCAGCCGCCCGCGTGCGCGGCGAGCGCGAACATCAGGGCCAGGCCGCTGGTGCCGAAGGAGCCGAGCGGCGCGATGGCGTGCGCCGCGAGACCGGCCATCAGGGCGCGGGCCTTCTCGTCCTGGAAGCGGCGGTTGAGGAGGGGGACCGGCTGCATCGCCACCAGGCCGAACCGCGCGTAGGTCACCGGGTCCTTGGGCAGGCCCAGCCACTGGGTGCGCAGAAAGTCATGGGCCAGGCTGTCCCACTTGCCGACGAACGGCGCGACCAGCCTGCGGTACGTGCCGGCGTCGCGCGGGCCGAAGGACATCGCGGTCTGGCCGACGGAATGGGCCAGCACGGCGGCCGTGCCGTCCGGGAAGGGATGCGCCATCGGGAGATCCGGGTGCAGCCATTCCAGGCCGTACCGCTCCAGGGGCATGGCGCCGAAGGCGGGCGAGCCCACGCCGAGGGGGTGCACCGCCGAGCAGGGGTCGTGGCGGAAGCCCGGGAGGGTCAGCTCCTCCGTGCGGGCTCCGCCGCCGATGGTGTCGCGGGCCTCGAAGACCTCGACGGACATTCCGCGGCGGGCCAGTTCGACCGCCGCCGTCAGGCCGTTGGGTCCCGCCCCGATCACGACGGCATCGAGCATCCTCGGCACCTGCGCCACTCCCCTCAAGTCCGACCCTCGTCGGTGAGGATCAGTTGGCGGCTGCCAGCAGTCCGAGGATACGCCGGGCCGTTTCGGCGTCCCGTGCCGCGGTGAACGGCAGCGCATTGCCGCCTTCTATGCGGAACGGCTGCCCGGCGACCGTACCGCTGGCGCCGCCCGCTTCGTGGACCAGCAGCAGTCCGGCGGCGTGGTCCCAGGCGTTTTCCCAGCTGAAGGCCGTGGCGTCGAGGTCGCCGCGGGCTACGGCGAGATACTCCAGGCCCGCCGAGCCGCACGGGCGCGGCGCGATACCGCCGGTGTCCAGGGTGGCGAGCACCCGCTTCTGGTCGTCGTCGGTGAAGTCGAAGTGCGAGGTGGCGACGTCGAGGACGGCGCCGGGGTCCGGGGATCCGGCCCCCAGCGGGACGCCGTTCAGCTCGGCGCCGGCGCCACGGCGGGCGATGGCCATCAGGCCGAGCGCGGGGGCGTACGTCCAGGAGGCGAGCACCTCGCCGCGGTGGGCGAGCGCGACGAGCGTGCAGAAGCCGGGGTCGCCGTGCACGAACTGGCGGGTGCCGTCGACCGGGTCGACTATCCAGACGGGGGCGTCGCCGCGCAGCGCGTCCAGCACGGAGGGGTCGGCGTGCACCGCCTCCTCACCGACCACCCGGGATCCGGGCAGCAGGGCCGTGAGCGCGGCGGTGAGGTGTTCCTCGGCGAGCCGGTCGGCGACCGTGACGAGGTCGTGCGGGCCGTTCTTCTCGACGATGTCCTCGGCGGCGAGCTGCCGGAAGCGCGGCATGATCTCATCGGCCGCGGCCTGGCGGACGGCGGCCTCGACGGCGGCCAGGTCCGCCGCGGAGAGGTCCGGCGCGGACAGGTCGGGGGCGGCGAGGCCGGGGGCGAAGTCCGTGGCCGGGAGGGCCGCGGCAGGGGTGATGTTCGTGGTATCTCCCGAATCGTGGGTACGAAGTGCTTCGATCATGCGTCCATGGAAACACGCGGCACTGACACAGCGACCGGACCCCAGGTGAACTCCAGGTGCCGCCCGGGCCACGGGACGGTTCAGCGCCCCACCGCGTATCCCTGCATCCCCCGCGGATTCGCCGCCGACGACAGCACCCCGGTCTCCGGATCCCGCGCCACCGCGCACAGCCGCCCCTCCGACCAGGCGCCGCCCACCGTGACCAGATGGCCGCGCCGCCGCAGCTCCCCGATCGCCGCCGTACCGATCCTGGACTCCACCGTCACGCTGCCCGGCCGCATCCCACGGGGGAAGAAGGAACCCGGGAAGGAATCGTTGTGCCAGTTCGGGGCGTCGATGGCGCCTTGCAGGTCGAGGCCGCCGCGGACCGGCGGGCGCAGCGCTGCGGCGAGGAAGAAGTGCAGCTGCCACTGGTCCTGCTGGTCGCCGCCGGGCGTGCCGAAGGCCATCACCGGGACGCCGTCGCGCAGCGCGAGGGAGGGCGTGAGGGTGGTCCGGGGGCGGCGCCCGGGGGTGAGGGTGTTGGGCAGGCCCTCCTCCAGCCAGGCCATCTGGAGCCGGGTGCCGAGCGGGAAGCCGAGGTCCGGGATGACGGGGTTGGACTGGAGCCAGCCACCGGAGGGCGTGGCCGAGACCAGGTTGCCCCAGCGGTCGGCGACGTCGATATGGCAGGTGTCGCCCCGGGTGGCGCCGTTCCGGTCGGTCTCGGGCGCGACGGCCGCGGCATCCGACGCCGCGCCGTGCCCGACCGTCGGCTCGCCCGCCCCGTCCCCGGAGACGCCCATGGCGAAGGAGCCCGCGTCCCCGGAGGCGACCGCCGCGGCGTGCTTGCTCAGCCGCGGGGTGCGGCCGTCCGGGCTGCCGGGCCGCAGTTCGTACGAGGCGTGCTCGCCGATCAGCGCCCGGCGGGCGGCGTTGTAGTCCGCGCCGAGCAGCGTGGCGAGCGGCGCCTCACCCTCGCCGGAGCGGGCGTCCCCGTACCAGGCGTCCCCGTACCAGGCCTCGCGGTCGGCCATCGCCAGCTTGCAGCCCTCGATGAGCAGATGCACGTACTCCGGGCTGCCGTACGCGGGCAACTCCCCCGGCAGCAGGGCGAGTTGCTGAAGGAACGCCGGGCCCTGCGACCAGCCGCCCGCCTTGGCGACCGTCCAGCCCTGCCAGTCGTGGGTGACCGGGTCCTCGTACGTGGCGGAGAAGGCGGCCAGGTCGTCACCGGTGAGCGTGCCCGCATGGCGCTCGCCGGAGGTGTCCATGGCCGGGCGGGCCGCGAAGTCGGCGAGCGCCTCCCCGATGAAGCCCTCGCGCCACACCCTGCGGGCGGCGTCGATCCTCGCCTCGCGGCCGGTCGCGGCGGCCTCCGCCTCCGCGATCAGCCGCCGCCAAGTGGCCGCCAGCGGGCGGTTCCTGAGCAGCCCGCCCGGGGCGACGGACTTGCCGCCGGGCAGGTAGACCTCGCCGGAGGTGGTCCACTCCGTCTCGAACAGCTCGCGGACCGTCTCCACCGTCTCGCCGATCCGGTCCACGGCCGGGTGCCCGTCCTCCGCATATCCGATGGCGTAGCGCAGCACCTCGGCGAGGGACTTGGTGCCGTGGTCGCGCAGCAGCAGCATCCAGGCGTCGAAGGCGCCCGGTACGGCGGCGGCGAGCGGCCCGGTGCCGGGCACCAGGTCGAGGCCGAGCGCGGTGTAGTGCGCCACGCTCGCGCCGCGGGGCGCCGGGCCCTGCCCGCACAGCACCCGCACCGGGCCGCCGGCCGGGGCCAGCAGGATCGGCACCTCGCCCGCCGGGCCGTTCAGATGCGGCTCCACCACATGCAGCACGAACCCGGCGGCGACGGCCGCGTCAAAGGCGTTGCCACCGTCCTCCAGGACGGCCATCGCGGACTGCGACGCCAGCCAGTGCGTGGTGGAGGCCATGCCGAAGGTGCCTTGGAGGGTGGGGCGGGTGGTGAACACGGAGCTCCTTGTCCATGACGCGGAAGGGACGGTCACCGGGTACGTACCCTTTCCGCATGTCCATGCAGCGCACCAATCTCCCCCGTTCGGCCGCCGGCGTCCCCTGGGAGGGCCTGGCGCTGAGCGTGGACGGTCCGGTGCGACCGCCGCTGCGCTTCGAAGTCGCGGACGGGCGGCGGATGGTACTGCTCCAGGGCGGGCAGGTCGTGCTGCTGGCCCGGCAGCGCGTCACGCACTTCGGGGTGCATTACGCCCGCACCGGGCGGTACGCGTCCCCGCTGCCGCCACTGCGCGCGGGCCTCGCCCGCGCGTATCGGGAAGCCTGCCCCGACGATGACGGCGCCTGGTTCGCGAGGTGGGCCCGCCATTTCACCGAAGCGCTGCGGGGCAGTCCCAACGGGCCGCTGCACGAAGGGGGTTGGCAGCTACGCCCCGGCATGTCCTCGTACGCGGTCGACGCCTTCTGGGATTCGCTCCGGCACGACCCGGAGCGCGGCCATATCGCCTGGTTCTCCGGAAGTCCCCCGGAGGACAGCCGCGACGTCCTCCCGCTGCGTCCGCTGTCCGACCCGGACGCGGCGCGGGTGAAGGCCTATCGCCGCCAGTACCGCGAGGGCGTGCTGCCTCCCGTGCTGCTCTGGGGCAACAGCGCGCTCGACGCCTGCGTGGTGCTGGACGGCCACGACCGGCTCCTGGCCGCGCTCGCCGAGGGCGGCCGCCCGCCCGTGCTGCGCCTGAACCGCGAGTACCAGGGCGAGACTCCCGGGGCCTACGCCCAGCCGCTCATCCGGGAGTACGAGGAACGCATCGCCCACCTTCAGCGGCAGCGGTCCGCCGGCGACCCGCTCGCATCCTCCCGCATCGCGAACGAGAGCCGGCGCCTGGCGGACGAGCTGCGCAAGCTGTTCTCCGTCGCCCACCTCACCCGCTCCTGGCCGCTGCCCGGCGGAGCGGCGACCTGGGACGCGCTCGCCGCCGAGCACGCCCCCGGCTGGCACCCCGACACGGAAAACTGAGACGACGCCGGCCGAGCGCCCTGCGTACGCTCGCCCCATGACCAGCACCGACCACGACCCGGCCGCCGGCCAGCCGGCCCGCCGCCCCCTCGTTGCGATCCTGAGCGGCGCCGGGATCTCCACCGATTCCGGGATCCCCGACTACCGCGGTCCGAACGGGCTGTGGCGGCGCGACCCGGAGGCCGAGAAGCTGGTCACCTACGACTCGTACATGGCCGATCCGGAGATCCGGCGTCGGTCGTGGCGGATGCGGCTGGAGAGCCCGGCGTTCCGGGCCCGGCCGAATGCCGCGCACGAGGCGGTGGCTCGGCTGGAGCGGTCCGGGACCCCGGTGCGGGTGATCACCCAGAACGTCGACGGGCTGCACCAGCTCGCCGGAATGCCCGCACGCAAGGTCCTCGAACTGCACGGCACGGCGCGCGCCGTCACCTGCACCCGCTGCCATGCCCGGTCGTCCATGGAGGAGGCACTGGAGCGCGTGACGGCGGGCGATCCGGACCCCGCGTGCCTGGTGTGCGGCGGCATCCTGAAATCGGCGACGGTGATGTTCGGGCAGCGGCTGGATCCGGAGGTACTCGGTACGGCGCTGGGCGTGGCCAAGGCCGCCGAGATCTTCCTCGCCGTGGGCACCACGCTCCAGGTCCAGCCCGCCGCCTCGCTCGCCGGGGTCGCCGCCGACCACGGTGCCCGCCTGATCATCGTCAACGCCGAGCCGACGCCGTACGACGACCGCGCCGACGAGGTGATCCGCGAACCGATCGGCAGCGCGCTGCCCCGGCTGCTGGAAGGCCTGGGCTGACGGCCCTGACCTGGGCCGACGGCCGTGACGCGGCCTGTGCGGCCCCGGTCCGAAGGCGCCGCGGCGGGACCTTCGGGCCGGTCCCCGCGTCAGGCGTTGACGCAGGTGTTGCCGGATGCCGCGTTCAACAGGGCGATGATGTCGATGCTGTTGCCGCAGAGGTTGATCGGGACGTGGACCGGGACCTGGACGACGTTGCCGGAGACGACGCCGGGCGAGCCCACCGCCGCGCCGGAAGCATCCGCATCGGCGGAGGCGGCTCCCGCGCCGCCGAGGACGGCGGCTGCGGCCAGGGCGGTGGCGGCGAGGGCGGTACGGATACGCATGTTCGCTCCCATGGGACGGTGGATCCGGAACTGCGGTGCTCCTGGGCAGGACGGCCGGGGAGCGCCGGACCAGGGGAGGTTCTCCGGCACGATCTCGGACAAAACGGCGGATGTCCCGAATTCCATCGAACCGGTGACACCTCCAACCCATGCCGAATCAGGGCCAGTTGAATCGCCGGGCGGGCTGTCGCTGGACACGCCTTGAGGCCGGCAGGACGGGAGTTACCGTTGCCAGCCCCCCTCATCCTCCTCACCCCCCTCACCTCCCTCATCGCACCCGACTCTCTGTGCTCACCCCCCTTCGGCGCCGTCGCGACCACGGAATTCCCGGCATCCGATTACCGTTGGAGGGGTGAAGGACATCGTCTAGGGCGGGCGCGCCCGGTAGGCACGGAGGGCGCAGCATGCACGGCGAGTACAAGGTCCCCGGCGGCAAGCTGGTGGTGGTCGACTTCGCCGTGGAGAACGGACTTCTGCGGAACGTCCGGGTCTCCGGGGATTTCTTCCTGGAGCCCGACGAGGCCCTCGCGCTGATCGACGCGGCCCTGGAGGGCGCCCCCGCCGATACGGACACCGCCGGGCTGACGGGCCGTATCGACGCCGCGCTGCCCGAGTCGGCCGTCCTGTTCGGTCTCAGCACCGAGAGCGTGGCCGTCGCGGTGCGCCGCGCGCTGGCCCAGGCCACCGACTGGCGCGACTTCGACTGGCAGCTCATTCACGAACCGCCCCAGCCCCCGGCCCTCCACATGGCGCTCGACGAGGTCATCACCGCGCAGGTGGCGGCCGGCCACCGCCCGCCGACGCTGCGGGTGTGGGAGTGGGACTCCCCCGCCGTCATCATCGGCAGCTTCCAGTCGCTGCGCAATGAAGTCGACCTCGACGGGGCCGCCCGCCACGGCGTCACGGTGGTCCGCCGGATCTCCGGTGGCGGGGCGATGTTCGCGGAGCCGCAGAGCACCATCACCTACTCCCTCGCCGTCCCCGAGTCCCTCGTCTCCGGCCTGTCCTTCGCCGACAGCTACGCCTACCTCGACGACTGGGTCCTCATCGCCCTCGGCGACATGGGCATCAAGGCGTGGTACCAGCCGCTCAACGACATCGCCACCGAAGTCGGCAAGGTCGCCGGCGCCGCGCAGAAGCGCGTGGTGGCACCGGGCGGCGGCCCCGGTGCGGTCCTGCACCACGTGACCATGTCGTACGACATCGACGCCGACAAGATGCTCGACGTCCTGCGCATCGGCAAGGAGAAGCTCTCCGACAAGGGCACCCGGAGCGCCAAGAAGCGGGTCGACCCGCTGCGGCGGCAGACGGGCCTGCCGCGCGCCACGGTCATCGACCGGATGATCTCCTCCTTCCGCGGCCGCTACGGACTCGCCGAAGGCGCCGTCACGGACGAGGAGATGGCCCGCGCCCGGGACCTCGTGCGGACCAAGTTCGAGAACGACGAGTGGACCGCGCGCGTCCCCTGACCGGCCGCGGACCGCATTCCGTGTCAGGTCCGCCCCCGGCCGTCGCCGATCTCGCGGCGCGGGCGGCCCGGCTCGACTCCGCACTCGCCCGACCGGACGGGCACACCGGCCACCGCGCGGGCGGCGCTGCCGGGCGGCGGTCGCCCCGCACGCCTTCCCATCGCCCCGCAGGCCCTCGCATCACTATCGGCTGATGCGAGCGCCGCGGCCGGCGAGTGCGCCGGTGATGCCCATCGGCACGGATACGACGATCAGCGCGAGCGGGCCCGCCGTCCAGCCGCCGGTGAGGTCGCGGGCGGCGCCCCGCTCAACGACGCACCGGCCTGAGCGAGACGCGCGGCGGGGCAGGGCGGCCGCTCAGGCGCCGGTCAGGCGTTCACCGCGGGAATGACGTCTTGCGCATACGCGTCGATCACCGCTTCCTTCGCGTCGTGCATCGCGTACAGCGCGAACTGGTCGACGCCCAACTCCCTCAGCCTGCACAGCTTTTCGACATGTGCGGAGGCCGGGCCGAGCAGGCAGAAGCGGTCGACGATGGCGTCCGGTACGAAGGCGGTGTCGGGGTTGTCGGCGCGGCCGTGGTGGGAGTAGTCGTAGCCTTCGCGGGCCTTGATGTAGTCGGTGAGCTCGTCGGGCACCAGGCCGGAGTGTTCGCCGTAGCGGGCGACAAGGTCGGCGACGTGGTTGCCGACCATGCCGCCGAACCAGCGGCACTGTTCGCGGGCGTGGCCGAGGTCGTCGCCCACGTACGCGGGCGCGGCGACGCAGATGGTGACGTCGGACGGGTCGCGCCCGGCGGCCACGGCGGCATTGCGTACGGCCTTGATCATCCACTCGGTGAGGAACGGGTCGGCGAGCTGGAGGATGAAGCCGTCCGCCAGCCGCCCCGCCATGTCCAGGGCCTTGGGGCCGTAAGCGGCCATCCACACCGGCAGCTTGCCGTCCCTGATCCAGGGGATCTTCACCCGGTGCCCCCCCACCTCCGCCTCCCGCCCCTCGGCCAGATCCCGGATGACGCCGATCGCCTCGCCCAGCCGGGCCAGGGTGTTGGGCGGCCGGCCGGCCACCCGCATCGCCGAGTCGCCGCGCCCGATGCCGCAGACGGTGCGGTTGCCGTACATCTCGTTGAGGGTGGCGAAGGTGGAGGCGGTGACCTCCGGGGTGCGGGTGGAGGGGTTGGTGACCATCGGGCCGACGATCAGGCGATCGGTGTGCTCCAGGATCCGGCTGTAGATGACGAACGGTTCCTGCCACAGCACGGCCGAGTCGAAGGTCCAGCCGTAGCGGAAGCCGTTGCGCTCGGCGCGGCGCATCAGGGACACGACGGCGGATGCGGGCGGGTCGGCCTGCAGGACGAGTCCGAAGTCCACGGCGGCGCTCCTTAGATGAGGTACTGGCAGGTGCCACGCGGGATGTACTGGCCGTGGCCCGCGTGCCCGGTGAACTCTCGCTGGTCGATGACGAGTTCACCGCGGGAGAAGACCGTCTCGACCCGTCCGGTGAGGCGTTTGCCCTCGTACGCGGAGTAGTCGACGTTCATGTGGTGGGTCTCGGCGGAGACGGTCTGTTCGGCGGTGGGGTCGTAGATGACGATGTCGGCGTCGGCACCGGGGGCGATGGTGCCCTTCTTCGGGTAGAGGCCGAACATCCGGGCCGGGGTGGCGCAGGCGATCTCGATCCAGCGGCGGCGGCTGATCCGGCCCTCCACGACGCCCTGGTGGAGGAGGTCCATCCGGTTCTCCACCCCCGGCATACCGTTGGGAATCTTGGAGAAGTCGCCGCGGCCGAGCTCCTTCTGCCCCTGGAAGCAGAACGGGCAGTGGTCGGTGGAGACCACCTGGAGGTCGTTGGTCCGCAGCCCGCGCCACAGCGCCGCCTGGTGCTCGCGCGGCCGCAGCGGCGTGGAACACACGTACTTGGCGCCCTCGAAGTCCGGCTCGGCGAGGTTGTCGGTGGACAGGAACAGATACTGCGGGCAGGTCTCGCCGAAGACGTTCAGTCCCATGCGGCGGGCCTGGGAGATCTCGGCGACGGCCTCCTCGGCGGAGACATGGACGACGTACAGGGGCGCGCCGGCGACCCGTGCCAGCTGGATGGTGCGGTGGGTGGCCTCGGCTTCGAGGAGGACGTGGCGGACCTCGCCGTGGTAGCGGGGGTCGGTCCGGCCCTCGGCCAGTGCCTGCTCGACGAGGACGTCGATGGCGATGCCGTTCTCGGCGTGCATCATGATCAACCCGCCGTTGCCCGCGGCCCGTTGCATCGCCCGCAGGATCTGGCCGTCGTCGCTGTAGAACACGCCCGGATAGGCGGTGAACAGCTTGAACGAGGTGACGCCCTCGGCCACCAGGAGGTCCATCTCCTTGAGGGTGCCCTCGTTCACGTCCGAGAGGATCATGTGGAACGCGTAGTCGATGGCGCACTGGGCGTCGGACTTGGCATACCAGGTGTCCAGGCCGTGGCGCAGCGCGTAGCCGCGGCTCTGGACGGCGAAGTCGACGATGGTGGTGGTGCCGCCCCAGGCCGCGGCGCGGGTGCCGGTCTCGAAGGTGTCGGAGGAGGCGGTCCCGCCGAACGGGAAGTCCATGTGGGTGTGTGCGTCGACGCCGCCCGGGATGACGTATTTGCCGGTGGCGTCGATGGTGCGGTCCGCGGATTGGCTCCAGCTCTCGGCGTGCGGACTGCCGTGCGCGGCCAGGGCGGCGATCCGGCCTTCCTCCACCAGGACATCGGTGTGCATCTCGTCGGCGGCGGTGATGACAAGTCCGCCCCGGATGACCGTACGGCTCACAATCCCTGCTCCCTCCACACCAGCAACCTCGGCGGCACCGGAGGCGGAGCGCGACGTGCGCCGTCTCCTCGGCATGCCTGCTCCGCTGACGCCATGCCACAACCGGTCTACACCCGTAGATTCCGGTCGAGAAGGAGACCGTAGAAGCATGTCACCCACGGTGGCAATACCGTGACCGTTAATCAGCGGGGACGTTCGTGTTGCGCCGACGATCGGCTGGACGGTGGAACGCCGGGCGGGATCGGAGCCCGTCCCACCGCTTGTGGGAGAGCGGCCCCGGAGGGGTGCGGGGGCGCCGCGGCGGGCAGAACGAGGACGCCGGAACGGGCCGCGCAGGGACGGCCGGGGACAGGGACAGGCCGGGAGAGGGACAAGCCGGGACGCGAACGGGCAGGAAACCGGACTCAGGACGCAGACGACACCGGACGCCACCACACACCACACACCCCCTCAGGACACCGGACACCGGACGTCAGAAAGGCGGCACGTCATGGAGCAGAGCACGCCGTGGGAGTTTTCCGACGACCGCGGGCGCCTGGCGGTGGCCGGGGACCGACCCACGCGGATCGTCTCCTACATACAGGCGGGAGCCACGCTGTGGGACCACGGCATCCGCCCCGTGGGGCTGTTCGGCTCCCAGCATGACGGCTCCGCCCCCGACGCGGCCAAGGCCGGCGAGCTGCCGCTGGCGGAGATCCGGTACCTCGGTTCGGGCCGTGCCCTGCACCCGGACGCCCTGCTGGAGGCGGAGCCGGATCTCGTCGTGGCCGTCACCTACGACGGCGAGCAGGTCTACGGGCTCGAGCCGAAGATCGCGCTGGAACTGGAGGCGCATGTCCCGGTGGCGGCCATCGCGGTGGGGCCGGGGCGGGGGCTCGCCGAGGTGCGGGAACGGTTCGCGGCGCTGGCCGGATCGCTGGGCAAGGGCGAACCTCTAGGTGCGGCACGGGAGTTGGACGCGGCGGAGGATGTACTGCGGCAGGCGGCCGGGGGGCCGGTGCGGCCCCGGGTGCTCGCGCTGTCGCCCGGCGACCGCGAGCGGGTCCATCTGGCCCGGCCCGGCGCCTGGCCGGATCTGCGGGCGCTGGCCGAGCACGGCGTCGACCTGCTGGAGCCGGCCGCCGGGTCCGGCGCGAACTGGTCCACGGTCGGCTGGGCGGAGGCCGCCGGGATGCGCCCGGACATCGTGCTGTCGGACGAACGGGTCAACGCCGCCCGGCCTTCGCAGCTGCGCGCCGACGAACACTGGCGCGCCCTGGAGGCCGGCGCACGGCTGCTGCCGTGGAACCCGGAGGCTCCGTGCAGCCGCCGCGCGCACACCCGCTTCTTCACCCTGGTGGCCGACACCGTGCGCGAGGTGGCGGCGGGCGGCTAGGCACTGGCGGTCGGCGGCGCCTCGGCCGGGGGCGAGGCACGCGCGGTGACGAGGGCGGCGGGGCGCGGCTACTCCAGCAGCCGTTGCCTGATCAGCTCCATCACTTCCGCGCGGCTGCGCTTGCCGTTGTCGGCCGCATTGAGGTGGTTGCCGATGCGCACCGAGACGGCGAGCAGGCAGCGGACCTCGACCTCGTCCTCGTCGGGACAGAACGCGGAGAACAGGGAACGCAGGTAGTCCATACGGCGGTTGTCGACGCGGCGCAGCCGCTCGGCGACGGCCGCGTCCCGGCGGGCCCAGTCGCGGATCGCCATATCGGCGGTGGTGCCCCGCACCGGCCCGTCGGTGGTGGCGGCGACGAGGGCGAACAGCCGCTCCAGCCTGGCCCTGGCGTCTCCCCCACCGCTTTCCACCTGCTCGATCACGCTCTCGGTGACCTCGTACTCCCAGGTGTCGAGCATTTCGGCGAGCAGCGCGCCCCGGTTGCGGAAGTACCCGTAGAAGCCACCCTTGCTGACGCCGAGCGCCTGCGCCAGCACCTCGATCCGGACGGCTTCGGGGCCGCCCGCGACCAGCGCCCGCAGGCCTTCCTCGATCCACTTGCCGCGTGGTGTGCGGGTTGTGCCCATGGTGTGTGGCTCCTCACGTCCCCGCCAAGTATACGGAGCCGTATAGATAGGTCTACGCTCGTTCTATACGCCACCGTATAGACAGGGGTCTGCTCATGCGACTTCCCCGGACCGCCCATACCGACCGCGCCTGGCGGATCCACGAGATCGCCCACGACTTCACGGTCGAGGACGTGTGGGCGCTGCCCACCCCCGGCGGACCCGCCGACCTCGTGTGGCTGGTGCGCCAGATCGCCGAAGGAATGAGCGGCGGGGTGACCGGAGAAGGCCTCGTCTCCCGCGCGCTCTTCGCCATCCGCTGGAAGCTCGGAGCGCTGCTCGGCTGGGACAAGTCCGGTACCGGCATCGGCAGCCGGCTGCCCACCCTGCGCGACCGGTTGCCGGCGGACCTTCGCGAGGGCCCCCGAGGCCCCGACCTCGGCTCGTCCCCGTTCACCGCCCTCTATCAGCGGGACGACGAATGGGCCGCCGAGATGGGCAACAAGACCGTGCACGCGGTGATGCACATCGGCTGGGTCCCGGACGGATCCGGCGGCTACCGCGGCCAGATGGCCGTTCTGGTGAAGCCGAACGGATTCTTCGGCGCCCTCTACATGGCCGCGATCAAACCCTTCCGCTACATCGGGGTGTACCCGGCGCTGATGCGCGCCATCGGCCGCGAGTGGCGGGCGAACGCCGCCGTACGGAGCGCGCGCTGACAGCGACGGCGGGCGGGGCAACTGCCGTCGCGCCGCCCGCCGTCGGTGTGCGCGACTACGTCCCGGCCAGTCCGCCCTGCGCCGCACTCAGCGCCTCCGCGAGGAGTTCCGCCCCCTCCTCCGCCTCGGCCACGGTCAGCGTCATCGGGGGTGCGATACGCAGCGAGGCGCCGCCCTGACCGCCCTTGCCGATCAGGAGGCCCCTCTCCCGGGCGGCCTCCACCACCAGCGACGCGGCCTGCGGCGAGCGCTCGTCGGTGCCGGGGCGCACCAGCTCGACGCCGATCATCAGGCCGCGGCCGCGCACCTCCCGTACGACATCGAGCCCCGCCGCGACCGCCCGCAGCCGCTCGATGAGCAGGCCGCCGACGCGCCGGGCGTTGCCCTGGAGGTCGTGTTCGAGGAGGTAGGTGAGGTTGGCGAGGCCGGCGGCCATGGTGACGGGGCTGCCGCCGAAGGTGGAGATGGAGTTCGCGGTGAGCGAGTTCATCACCTCGGCGCGGGCCACCACACCACCGATGGACATGCCGTTGCCGATGCCCTTGGCGAAGGTGATCATGTCCGGCGGGCCGTTCTCCGCATGGGCCTGCCAGCCCCAGAAGTGGTCTCCCGTCCGGCCCCAGCCGGTCTGCACCTCGTCGCTGATCCACAGGATGCCGTGCCGCGCGAGCACCTCGCGGAACGCCGCGTACAGACCGTCCGGCGGCGAGGTGAAGCCGCCGACCCCCTGCACCGGTTCGGCGATCAGCGCGGCGACGCCGCCCGCGGTCTGCTGGAGCATGTCCTCGAGGTCGGCGACGCAGGCCTGGATGTACGCGGCGTCGCTCAGCTGCGCGTACGGGCCGCGGCCGCGCACGCCGCCGTGTACGTACAGCGTCTGGAGGGGCGAGAGGCTGGTCGGCGACCAGCTCTGGTTGCCGGTGATGCCGACGGCGGAGAAGGACCGGCCGTGGTAGCTGTTGCGCATTGCCAGGATCTGGTTGGAGCGGCGGTACGACGTGGCCAGGAGGAGGGCGGTGTCGTTGGCCTCCGTGCCGGAGGTGGTGAAGAAGACCCGGGCGTCGGGGATGCCGGAGAGCGCGACGATCCGCTCGGCCAGCTCGACCATGGGCCGGGAGAGATAGAGCGTCGAGGTGTGGATGATGCGGCCGGCCTGCTCGCTGATCGCCTTGGTCACCTCGGGCAGGGCGTGCGCCGTCATGGTCGTGAGGATGCCGCCGAAGAAGTCGAGGTAGCGGTTGCCCTCGGCGTCCCAGACGTAGCGGCCCTCGCCGTGGGTGATCTCGAGCGGCCGTTCGTAGTAGAGGCTCAGCCAGGACGGCAGGACGGACCGGTGGCGCGCGTGCAGTTCCGCGGGGTCGTGGGTCACGGCTGCACCAGCCCGTCGTAGGCGTCGGGGCGGCGGTCGCGGTAGAACGCCCACTGCTGCCGGACCTCGTCGATCAGCCCGAAGTCGAGGTCGCGGATGAGGAGTTCTTCCTTCGAGTCGCTGGCGACCTCGCCGACGAACTGACCGCGCGGGTCGACGAAGTAGCTGGTCCCGTAGAAGTCGTTGTCGCCGTACTCCTCCACGCCGACCCGGTTGATCGCGGCGATGAAGTACTCGTTGGCGACGGCCGCCGCGGGCTGCTCCAGCTGCCAGAGGTAGGCGGACAGTCCGCGGGAGGTGGCGGAGGGGTTGTAGACCAGCTGGGCGCCGTTGAGACCCAACTGCCGCCAGCCTTCGGGGAAGTGGCGGTCGTAGCAGATGTAGACGCCGACCTTTCCGACGGCCGTGTCGAAGACCGGCCAGCCCGCGTTCCCCGGCTTGAAGTAGTACTTCTCCCAGAAGCCCTTGACCTGGGGGATGTGGTGCTTGCGGTAGCTGCCCAGGACCGTGCCGTCGGCGTCGATGACGGCCGCGGTGTTGTAGTAGAAGCCGGACTGCTCGACCTCGAAGACCGGTACGACGATGACCATGCCGGTCTCGCGCGCGAGCGCCTGCATGCGGCGCACGGTCGGGCCGTCGGGCACGGGCTCGGCCCAGCGGTAGTGCTCCGGCTCCTGGACCTGGCAGAAGTACGGGGCGTTGAAGACCTCTTGAAAGCCGATGATCTTGGCGCCCTGCGCGGCCGCCGCTCTGGCATGTTCCTCATGCTTCGCGATCATCGATTCGGTGTCGCCGGTCCAGTTCGCCTGGACCAGTGCGGCACGCACAACATCGGCCATGAGCTGCTCCTTTGTCGATGCGTCAGCCTGCAGCCCACGCGGGATCGCCGGCGGGATCTACGCGTGTGGAGGTGACCGTAAGCCTCGTTACGCACCGTGGCAAGACCATCTCTCAGCGCGGCGCGCCCCTGCGGGGTCACAGACGGGCGGCGCGGGGCAGGGTCACAGACGGGCGGCGCGCAGGGCGTGGGCGATGTCGCTGTGCCGGTGCGGCGAGACGCTCTCGGCCGCCTCCAGCAGCAGCGGCCCGAGCGCGCCCGGCGCCGGCGCGGCCGCCGCGGCCGCGTCCTGCGGGGCACGGGCCCGTACGAGCGCGGCCAGCAGCTCCAGCGCCAGCCCGGCCCGGCCCCGCTCCAGCAGCGCCAGCGCGGCCCGCCCCACCTCCTCGACCGGGCGGGCCACGGCCTGCCGCAGCAGGCGGCCGCCGTCCGCGCCGCGCCCGGCGGAGGCCAGCGCGTCGGCGGCCGCGGCGAGCCCGGCGGGCGGCAGACAGGCCGCCTCCCACAGCAGGGTGGGGACGTCGGAGGCGAGGCCGGCGCTTTCCAACTCCTCGATGAGTAAAGGGAGTTCCGATGCGGGGCGGTTTGCGGCGGCGCAGAGTTCGGCGTGTGCGAGGCCGCCGTTGGCGGTGGCACGGAGGTGGGCCAGGCGGGAGACGGCGGTGGCGGCGGCGTGGCGGGCCTCGGCGGTGGCCGGGGGTGTCACGGGGCGGGCGCGGCCGTCTCCCGCCCGGCCGTCGCCGCCCCCCGGTTCCTGGCCGTAGGCTCCGGCGAAGCGGGCGCCGCGCGGGGCGGCTTCGGGGGCGGGGTCACTCGCATACTCCGCTCCTGCCTCCCCTCCCTCGTCCGCCTCCGCCTGCGTCTCCGCCTCCGCGACCGCGCCCTCCTCCGGCACCTCCAGCCCGGCGAAACGCGCCCCGCGCGGGCGAACGGGGCGCTTGACCTTGGCCTTCACCCTGGCCCGCCGCTTGGCCTCGGCCTCCCCCAGCGCCTCCAGCCGGGCCCGTAGCTCGCCGACCCGGGCACCGGCGCGGGCATGGTCGTTCTGCGCCCAGGCCAGCTCCTCGGTCAGCCGCTCCGCCTCCCCGGGGCCCGCCGCCTGTCCGGCCGTCCGTACGGCCGCCTCCAGCGCCGCCTCCAGGTCGCGGACGCGCAACGCCGTATGCCGCTCCTCGCGCTCCATCGCCGCCAGCCGCCGCTGCAATGCGGAGCGGCCGCCCGGCCGGGCGTCGTGGCCGGCCACCGCCTGCGCATGCAGCCGTCGGGCCCGCGCGCCGACGGTGCTCACCGCGTGATCGCCCGGCAGCCCCGCGAGGTCGTACAGCAGCGACTCCACCACATCCCACGGCGGCACGTCCCGCCCCTCCAGGCAGGCCCGCAGGCCGTCGGGATCGCGCCGGGCGAAGACGCCGTACCACCCGGCCGAGGGATCGAGCCGCCGCGCGAGACCGGCCAGAAAGCGTGCGAACTCCCCGACCGCATCGTGGGGTTGTGTTCCCGACATGGACTGAGCAGCTCCCTTTCGGCCGGGCTTCCCCCCTTTGGCCGCATGGCACACCCCCGATGTTTCGACGGCGGTGACGGCGCGCTACGCGCGCGTTACAGACCGCGCACACGGCCCGCACACGCCCGTCCGCCCCGGAAAACAAGACAGGAAAACAAGACAGGCAAACTTGCAAGTTTCCCTGTTGATCAATTACGCTTGCCCCATGCCTGACGAGAACCAGGAACGCCTCGCGACGGATCTGGGCGCGGCCGTGAGTCTGCTGATGCGGCACCTCCGCGCCGCGTCCCCGCAGGGTGAGCTCAGCCCCACCCAGCGCGCCGTGATCGGCCGGATCGACACCGACGGACCGGCCACCACCGCGGCGCTGGCCCGCGCCGAGCTGGTCCGGCCGCAGTCCATGCGGATGACGCTGAGCGCGCTGGAGGAGCGGGGCGTCCTCGCCCGCAGCCCGCATCCGACCGATGGGCGGCAGGTCGTCTTCTCCCTCACCGACGAGGGGCGCCGGATGCTCACCTCCGTACGGCAGGCCAAACAGAACTGGCTCGCCGTGGCCATCGCGGAGCGGCTGAGCCCGCAGGAACAGCGCACCCTCGAGACGGCGACCGCGCTGATACGGCGGCTTACGCAGGAATGAGCGCGCCGCGGAGTTCCCCCGAGCCCGTCGGCCTCGACGGTGCGCCCCCCACGGCTCCCGATCGCGCGACCGACGACGCCCCTCACCGGCCCTTCGGCGCGCGCCTGATGACGCCGCTGCTCCTCGGCTCGCTGCTCAACCCCATCAACTCCACGATGATCGCCACCGCCCTGGTTGCCATCGGCCGGGACTTCCACGTCGGGCCCGCCGACACCGTCTGGCTCATCTCCGCGATGTATCTCTCCAGCGCGGTGGGCCAGCCCTCGATGGGACGGCTCGCCGACCGGGTCGGCCCGCGCCGGGTGTTCGTCGCCGGTGCGGTGACGGTCTGCGCGGCGGGCCTCCTCGGGGCGCTGGCGCCCACCTTCACCCTGCTGATCGTCTCCCGGGTCGTGCTCGGCGTCGGTACGGCGGCCGCCTATCCCGCCGCGATGGCAATGCTGCGCGCCGAGTCGCGGCGCGTGGGGCGGCCCACGCCCCGCGCCGTACTGGGCCGGCTCTCGCTCGCCGCACTGGGCAGCGCCGCCATCGGCCCCACGCTCGGCGGGCTGCTCGCCGCGACGGCGGGCTGGCGCGCGGTCTTCGCCGTCAACATCCCGCTGGCGCTACTGGCCCTGCTGTCCGCGCTCGCGTGGCTCCCCCGCGACGAGAAGTCGCCCCGCGCCGCCGGCTCCCCCGCCGCCCTCGACCCCCTGGGCATCGCCCTCTTCGCCGCCACGCTCACCACCACGATGTTCTTCCTGCTGAAGCTCGCGGACCCCCGGTGGCTGCTGCTCGCCCCCGCCGCTGTCCTGGCGGCCGCCCTGGTCTGGTGGCAGCTGCGCCACCCGGCCCCGTTCATCGACCTCCGGATGCTCGCCCGCAACGGCGGCCTGGTGCGCACCTACCTCCGCCACGGACTCACGTACCTCGTCATCTACTGCGTGCTCTACGGCTTCAGCCAGTGGCTCGAAGAGGCGCACGGCTACTCGTCCTTCCACGCCGGCCTGATCATGCTGCCGATGTCCGGCGCGGCCGCCGTCTGCTCGCTCGCCGGCGCCCGTACGAAGGGGATCCGCGCCCCGCTGACCCTTGCCGCGGTCTGTCTCGCGGCCGGCAGCGCGGTCATGCTCGTGGTGCACGGCGCCAGCCCGCTCCTCGCGCTGCTGTGTGCCGGGGCCCTGGTCGGCATCCCGCAGGGGCTGGCCGCCACCGGAAATCAGGCCGCCGTCTACGCCCAGGCCCCGGCCGACGGCGTCGGCGCGGCCGCCGGACTCCAGCGCACCGCCCAGTACCTCGGCGCGATCACCGCCGCGAGCCTCATCGGCCTGCTGTACGGCCGGCACGCCACCGACCCGGCCCTGCACCGGATCGCCCTGATCGGCATCGCCCTGGGCGCACTCCTCCTCGTCCTCACGCTGACCGACCGCAGCCTGCGGGCCGGCGGGAGAACAACCACCAACTGACCACCCGGCCAAGCCCCTTCACCCCGTCACCCACTCCCTGCCCACCTCCTGACCACCCCCATCCGCCAAGGAGCCCGCCTCATGACCGCCACCGCCCTCGACCCCACCACCGCTCTGGTCCTGATCGACCTCCAGAAGGGGATCGCCGGTCTGCCCGGCACCCCCCACCCCTCCGCCGACGTCATCGCGCGCGGCGCCCGCCTGGCCGCCGAGTTCCGTGCGCGCGCGCTGCCCGTCGTCCTGGTGAACGTCACCGGCGGCGCCCCGGGCCGTACGGAATCCGCCGCGCGCGGCGCCACCCCGCCCGCCGACTGGGCCGAGCTGGTTCCCGAACTCGACCGGCAGCCCGCCGACATCATCGTCACCAAGCAGCAGTGGGGCGCCTTCCACGGCACGAACCTGGATCTCGAACTCCGCCGCCGCGGCGTCACCCAGATCGTCCTCGCCGGCATCGCCACCAGCATCGGCGTCGAATCCACCGCCCGGGCCGCGCACGAACACGGCTACCACGTCGCCATCGCCA
The DNA here is from genome assembly GCF_044767545.1 of Streptomyces sp. NPDC101227. Classification (NCBI taxonomy): domain Bacteria; kingdom Bacillati; phylum Actinomycetota; class Actinomycetes; order Kitasatosporales; family Streptomycetaceae; genus Streptomyces; species Streptomyces sp. NPDC101227. Next base: position 44,207 of record NZ_JBIWOD010000024.1, read on the forward strand.
CCGACGCGGTCACCGACCTGGACGAGGCGGCGCACCGCAACAGCCTGGAGAAGATCTTCCCGCGCCTCGGCGAGACCGACACGACGGAGGCCATCGTCAAGCTGCTGGGCTGAGAGCGGCCGCCGGATCACTCGCGTGTGCCCTGCCGGGGATTCCGGCAGGGCACACGCGACAGCATGGACAGGGGAAGAACGCGCGCCCTGCGGGCCCGTACCCGTCAGGCCGCGGTGGCCGGCCGCCTCTCGTGCCACCGCAGATCGTCCTGCAGCTGGGCCGCCAGCGAGATCAGCCGGGGCTCGCCGTGGGCGGGGCCGAGGAGTTGGGCGCCCAGGGGGAGGCCGTCGGCGCTGAAGCCGGCGGGGATGCTGACGCCGGGCCAGCCCAGCACGTTCCAGGGCCAGGCGTAGGGGCAGGCGGCGATCATGGCCTGATCGGTGCGCCAGCCGTTCAGTTTGGCGAGGGTGCCGATGCGGGGTGGCGGGGTGGCGGTGGTGGGGGTCAGGAGGACGTCGTAGGGGCCGAAGAGGGCGCCGATGCGGCGTTGTTGGCGCTCTTCGGCGGCGCGGGCGCGGCGCAGGACGGGGCCGCCGAGGATGCGCCCCATGCGCACGGAGCCGCGGGTGCGGGGGTCGAGGAGGGTGCGGTCGGGGACGCGGGCGGCCCATTCGCCGACGCCGGCGGTGGCGCGGGGGAGGAAGGCGAGGCCGACCAGGCCGTAGTCCGGTTCGGCCTCCTCGACGAAGTGGCCGAGGCGGGCGAGGGTGCGGGCCGTTTCGGTGACGGCGGCGCGGACTTCGGGGTGCAGTGGTTTGCGGGTGAAGGTGATGGCCGGTTTCCAGGAGAGGGCGATGCGCAGGCGTCCTGGGTCGCGGCCGGCGGCGTCGCCGGCGGCGATGGTGGGGGGACGGTGCAGATCGCCCTCGTGGTTGCCGCTGGCGATGTCCAGGAGGAGCGCCGCGTCCTCGACGGTGCGGGCCAGCGGGCCGATGCCGGTGATGCCCTGGAAGGACTCGGCGTCCGGCCAGGTGGAGATGCGGCCGCGCTGCGGCTTGATGCCGACGAGGTGGGACCAGGCGGCGGGGATACGGACCGAGCCGGCGCCGTCGGTGCCGAGCGCGGCGGGGACCAGGCCCGCGGCGACCGCGGCGGCCGAACCTCCGGAGGAGCCGCCGGGGGTGTGGTCGAGGTTCCAGGGGTTGCGGGTGTCGCCGAAGGCCGGGCCCTCGGTGAACGGCCACTGGCCCAGTTCGCAGGCGTTGGTCTTGCCGACGATGATCGCGCCGGCCGCGCGCAGCCGCCGTACGACCTCGGCGTCGTGTTCCTTGGGCGGGAACTTTCCGGCGCAGCCGAACGCCGTCGGCTCGCCCGCCACATCGGTGTCGTCCTTGACGGCGACGGGCACGCCGAGGAGCGGCAGCCGTTCGCCGGCGGCCAGTCTCCGGTCGGCCTCCGCGGCCTCGGCCATGGCCGCCTCGGCCCGTACCCGCCGGAAGGCGTTGACGGTGCCCTGGGTGGCTCCGATGCGCTCCAGGGAACGCCGTACCAGCGCGGCGGAGGTCACCCGCCCCTCGGCCAGCGCCCGTGCCTGCTCGGCGAGGCCTTCCGGTGCTCCGGCGGTCGTACGGGTATGGCCCGACGGGCCGGATCCGTTTCCCGTTCCGGTGCCGGTTCCGGTGTCACGGGTCTCGTCAACGCTCACGGTGCGCGCCCTCCCTGGGACCGTTCTTGCGAACGGACCGCTCCTGCCAGTGAACGGTTCTTGCCGGTGCGTGGTTCTTGCCGGTGAACGGTCCAACAAACGGTCCCAGGAGGCTAGTCGTCACCACTGTGGCCAACAATGACGCCACACGTAGGCCACATGGACGTCACACGGACGGCACAGCGGGCAGTGGGCCGGGCGCGGGGGGCAGGGTCGGACCACCATCGCGGAGCCGCCACCAAGCCGTGCCTTTTCGGCCGCCGCCGGCCGGCGCCCGTCCGGCAGCAGACGGATGCCGGTCGCCGTGCCGATCTCCGGGTGGTGTGTGAAGGTGTGGCCGATCTCCTCGAGTTGGCCGCGGGGCGGGCCGTTCCACGGGGGCGGGCTGGAGCTCGGTGACCACCGCGTTCAGGGGAGCGGGCACGGCCGTCACACCTTCCGACTGCGCCTGTCGTCCACGGCCCGTGTCGCGCTCGAAGCCGCGTGGGACCGGTGCCGCTGGGTGTGGGAAGCCCGACGGCGGCAGGCGGCATAACGGGACAAGACGCCCCAGCCGCCCGCCCCGCCCTCGAACACGCACCCGGGCAGCCGCTACGCTCGCCCGCCATGGATGACACCCTGCTGCTCCTGACCGTGGCGGTCGCGGCCCTCGTCGTGGGCCTGGCTGCCGGCTGGGCCGTGCAATCGGCGGCGGCCCGCCGGAAGCTGACCCGCGAACAAGACTTCTTCGGGCTGCCGGAGGGGTCGGAGTGCGTTCTGGTCACGCATCGGGACAGCTCCTCGGCGCACTGGAGCATCCCGCGCCATGATGCGCTGGCGCTGCTCGGGCTGGCCGCGGTGATCGAGAACTGCGGAGCGCACCCGGAGGTCGCCCCGCACGACACCGGGCTCCAGGGTTTCGGAGCGCGCACCGAGTTCTGCGTCGGCGACCCGACCGCACACCGCCGGCTGGCGGCCCATCTGGCCAATCTGCTGCCGGGCGTCGCGGTGCACCCGGGCGACGACTCCGGCGCCGGCCGCGGCACCCTCACCATCGGCGGCACGGCGTACCGGATGGAGCCGGGCGCCGTCGAGTACGTCCTGCTGGCCCGTCTGACGGCGGGCGAGGGAGACCGGCCGGTTTTCCTGGCGGCCGGTCAGCGCCCCGTCACCCATCGGGCCGCGGTGCGCCATCTCGTCCGCAACCGGGCCCGGCTGGCCCGTAAGCACGGCGCCGGCGGCCAGTTCGCGCTGCTGCTGAAGGTGGTGAACTCGCAGGCGTACGGGCCCGATGTCGTCGAGGTCGTCGCGGACGTCACCAAGGCAGCGACCGCGCCCGCCGAGGCGAAGGGGCACCGGGCGGCGGCCTAGGTCGTGTCCGCCGGGGCAGGCGCGGGCCCCGTCATCACCGCTCGGACAGCCCCTGAGGCTCGGCGGGCGGGCGCCCGGGGGATCTGCGAAGCTCGGACGCATGATCGCCCGCCTGCGCCGCAATGTCCTGCGCTGGACCCGTGTGCTGCCGGTCCTGGCGGTGGTGTTGCTGGCGCTGGTCTGGGGGCGGTCGCTGCCGGTCGTCGTGGTCGTGCTGGTCTCGTGTTTTCTGGCAGGGTCGGTGCTGGCCGCGGTGCATCACGCCGAGGTGATCGCGCACCGGGTGGGCGAGCCGTTCGGGTCCCTCGTACTGGCGGTCGCGGTCACGATCATCGAGGTGGCGCTGATCGTCACCCTGATGGCCGACGGCGGCGACAAGAGCGCCTCGCTCGCGCGGGACACCGTCTTCGCGGCGGTGATGATCACCTGCAACGGCATCGTCGGCCTGTGCCTGCTGGTGGGCGCCCTCAAGAGCGGGGTGGCCCACTTCAACGCCGAGGGCACCGCCGCGGAGCTCGCGACCGTCGCCACGCTGGCCGGCCTCAGCCTGGTCCTGCCGACGTTCACCACCACCACGCCGGGCCCCTGGTTCTCCACCCCGCAGCTGATCTTCGCCGCGGTCGCCGCGCTGGTGCTCTACGGCATCTTCGTCACCACCCAGACGGTCCGGCACCGGGACTACTTCCTGCCGGTGACCGCGGCGGGCGAGGTGATCGACACGGAGGACCACCTTGACCCCCCGTCCCGGAAGGTGGCGCTGACCAGCCTCGGGCTGCTGGCGCTGGCCCTCATCGCGGTGGTCGGACTGGCCAAGGCCGTCTCGCCGACGATCGAGTCCGGCGTGGCCGCGGCCGGCCTGCCGGCGTCCGTCGTCGGCATCGTGATCGCCCTGCTGGTGCTGCTGCCGGAAACCATCGCCGCCGTACGGGCCGCCTACCGGGACCGCGTACAGACCAGCCTCAATCTCGGCCTCGGCTCCGCGATGGCCAGCATCGGCCTGACCATTCCCGCCGTCGCCGTCGCCTCGATCTGGCTGGCGGGCCCCCTCTACCTGGGCCTCGGCGCGACCCATATGGTGCTGCTCGCGCTCACCGTCGTAGCGGGCACCCTGACGGTGATCCCCGGCCGCGCCACCCCCTTGCAGGGCGGCGTCCATCTCACCCTGCTGGCCGCGTACATCGTGCTGTCGGTCAGCCCCTGACGCCCCCGGCCGCGGCTCGGCCGAACGGGGTGCGGAGGCCTTCGACCCCTGGTGCGGCTGCGACCGGGTGGGTGGCCGCATGAGAGCACGGGAGCGTGAGAGCCGATCGGTGCGTCCCTCACACGAACTCCCGGCGGCGGTTCCTTCGGGGCGGCCTCGCGGTCGGCCTGCTCGGCGTCGGCCGCCTGCTGACCTCGTCCGATACGCCGAAGCCACAGGCCGCCCTGTGGGACACGGCGGAACTGCCCAAACCGCACCCGCCGGCCGGCGCGCCCCCTCCGCGGATCCAGCGCGCGATCGCCGAGCACTACCGGCTGCGCCCGATGGCCTGGCGAGACCTCGCTGTCCGGCCCCGGCGCCTCGCCCGTGCACCCCGGCGTCGCGTTCCGGCTGCCCACCCAGGGCCGCGAGATCGCCCTGACCTTCGACGACGGGCCCGATCCCCGACACACCCCGGAGTGCGGCCCGGCCCGGCGCCACGCCGCCCGCCGGGCCTCGTCTTCCGCCGACGCACGCCCCCTCCCCGGGTCCCGCGGGGCCGCCGGACCCGGCCGGAATCCCGCCCCGTGGCCCCGGGTGACGACCGTCACCCGGGGCCGCGGAACTAGAACGCCAGTCAATGGTTTATCGTTCAATCGTGAGGCGCACGGAAACCACTTTCCGGATGCCGCCTCCCCCAGACCGCCCCCGCCGGAATCCCCCGTTCGGCAGGGGGCCGCCCCGGCCGGAATCCCCCGTTCGGCCGGGGCCCTTCTTTTTTCCCGCTGCGGCCGCCGCTGCGACCGCCACAGAAGACCCGGGTACACCCGGCTTCGGCGAGGGCGCGGATCTACCGGCCGAGCAATCACCCCTTGATCGAGACGCGGACACAGACGTAACCGGCGCACACACCGGCCCGTACGGCGAGACGAACCGACTCCAGGGCCGCAATCGAAAGTGGTGGACAGCCCACACCCCGAGTGCAAATATATGCCCCATGACGCATGATCATGCAGCGCTATCGGCATCGATACCGGCATCGACTCAAAACTCTGGCCCCGCCCCCGACCCCATGACCTGGCCGATCGGCTTCCAGGCTTACACAGGGCACGGCGGACTGCGCGAGCACGGCGACGACATCTCCATCGTCGCGTCGGACCGGCCGGCCACCAGTGCCGCGATGTTCACCAAGAGCCTCTTCGCGGGTCCGGCCATAGTCCTCAGTCGCGCCCATGCCGCGGGACGGAACCTGCGTGCCGTGACGACGCTGGCGCAGAACGCGAACGTCGCCACCGGGCGTCAGGGCGAGGAGAACGCCGCCGAGGTCGTCCGCCGGGTCGCCGGGATACTGGGCGTCCTGGAGGAGGAGGTACTCATCGGCTCCACCGGCGTCATCGGACGCCCACTGCCGATGGGCACCATCCGTGCGCACTTCGACGAGACCGCCGAGCGCGGCCGCGCGGCGTTCACGGCCGGACCGCTGGATGTGGCCCGCGCGATGATGACCACCGACACCCGCCCGAAGACCGCCGTACGGACCGTCGGGCAGGCCCGCATCGTGGGCATCGCCAAGGGTGTCGGCATGCTGGAGCCCAACATGGCCACGATGCTGGCCTACGTGTTCACCGACGCGGACCTGTCCCCGGCCGACCTGGACAGCGCACTGCGCGGAGCGGTGCATCGCACCTTCAATTGTCTGAGCGTCGACACCGACACCTCCACCTCTGACACCGTGGCGGTCATCGCCAACGGTGCCGCAGGACCGGTCGATCCGGCGCAGTTCTCCGCAGCCCTCGCCGACCTGTGCCTGGACCTCACCCAGCAGCTGGCCTGTGACGGCGAAGGCGCCACCAAGCTCCTGCGCGTCACCGTCGGCCGGGCCGGCGACTACGGACAGGCCAAACGCATCGCCAAGAGCGTGGTGAACTCCCCCCTGGTCAAGACCGCCGTCCACGGCGCCGACCCCAACTGGGGCCGAGTACTGATGGCCATCGGCAAGAACACCGACGACACCGACATCTCGCCGGGCAACGTCACCGTGAAATTCGGCGGCACCGAGGTGTACCCCGAAGAGCCCGAGGCCGACACCCTCGACCAACTCGTCGGCGTCATGCGCCGGGACGAGGTCGACATCGTCATCACGCTCGGCCTCGGGGAGGCCGAAGCCACGGTCTACGGCTGTGACCTGTCCGCCGGCTACATCCGCATCAACGCGGACTACACGACGTGACCGGACTCGACCGGGACAACGGGTCCCCTGCCGTGCTCGTGATTCCTCAGTGGCAAGGGTCGGCCGCACCCCGTCCGCAACGGCTGGCCGAGGGCGCGCACCGGCTGGCCGCACTGTTCCCCGCAGCGCGACGCACCGTCGTCGACATCGACCCCCGTCCCGGGCGGGACGGGGACGGCGTACGCCACCTCGATGTGCTGACCCGCTCGCTGGCGGCAACCAGGGCGGCGCTGAGCCGCAGCGGCGATGAGGCGCTGCTCGCCGTGGGGGGCGACTGCGGTATCGAGCTGGCGCCGATCGCCCGTGCCGTCGCTCGCCACGGCGACGGCCTGGCAGTCGTCTGGTTCGACGCCCACGCGGACCTCAACACCCCCGGCACCTCTCCCTCGGGGGGCTTCCACGGAATGGTGCTGCGCACCCTGCTCGGCCAGGGGCCGTCACAGCTGTTGCCCGGGCCGGAGGAGCGCCTTTCCGCCCGGGGGCTCGTGCTCGCGGGTGTTCGTGCCGTCGATCCCGCCGAGCTGGACTTCATCGAGTCCGAAGGAATCCGAGCCCTGTCCGTTCAGGCTCTTCGGGATCCGGGCCGACTGATGTCCGCGGTGGCCGACACAGGGGCCACGCACGTCTACATCCACCTGGACCTGGACGTACTGGACCCCGAGCACTTCGCCGGCCTGTCCTGCCCGGAACCCGGGGCCTGCATCCCGACCAACTGCGCGCCGCCCTGCACGCGCTGACCGAACGCTTCGCCTGCGCCGGCATGGGTGTCACGGAACATGCCCCCGCCGCCGACTCGGCCGGCAGCGACCATGTCCTCCACGGGATCCTCGACGGCGTGGCCTTCCGGTAGCGACGGCCGGCACCGGTTCAGCCGGCGCCTTCCTTCCTGCCGTACCCGCGACGAACATCTCCCGCTCGTCGCGGCGGTTCGAGGCGATCTCTCCGCCCTTGCCGTGATGCAGGGGCGGAGTGGGCGCCGGTGCGGGGCCGCCCGGCGTCATCGCCTCCTCAGCGCAGGTGGGACGCCCCGTTGACGTCCAGCACCGCGCCGGAGGACCAGACCGCGTCGGGCGAGGCGAGGTAGTGCACGGCCGCGGCCACTTCCTGCGGGGTGGCGACCCGGCCGAACGGGCTCTGCTCCCTGACTTCCTCGGTGAGCCGGTCCGCGACCCGCTCGGTGCCGACGAAACCGGGTGCTACCGAGGCGACGGCGATCCCGTACGGCGCCAGATGCACGGCCAGCGACTGGCCCATGGCGTGCAGCGCCGCCTTCGACGCCCCGTACGCCGGGTGATCGGGCTCGCCCCGGAACGCGCCCCGCGAGCCGATGTTGACGATCCGCCCCGCCACCTCCCGCTCGATCATGTTCCGCGCCGCGCAGTAGCTCATATGCGCCGCCCCGAGCAGATTGACGTCCGTGATCCCCCGCCAGGCGGCGGCCCACTCCTCGAACGACGTACGGTCCAGCGGGTGCGCCGTATTCGCCGCGGCATTGTTGACCAGCACATCGATCCCGCCGAGCGCGGCCACCGCCGCCTCGGCGATCCCGGCCGCCCCTTCCGGCGTCCGGACGTCCCCCTGCACCAGGACATGCCCGCTCCCCGCCAGCCCCGCAAAGGCTTCCTCGGCCGCCTCCCGGCGCGACGCGTAGTGCAGCGCCACCCGGTCCCCGTCGGCGGCGAACCGCTCCGCGACCGCCCGGCCGATGCCCCGCGAGGCACCCGTCACCAATACCGCCCGGCTCATCCGCGCTCCTCACCCGTTCTCGACAGCCAGCGAAATGATCGTAGGCGGGGGATGCCCCGGCACCGACGGCGGTGGCCAACAGGGCACCGGTTCTGATGCCCTCCGAGGGCTAATGACCGGTCCGTTGCTCCCCGGCGCCGTCCTCCGCCTCGGACGTCACGATGCCCAGGAGGCCGGGGAAGCGCCGCTCGATGTCGGCCCGGCGGAGACTGGCCATCCTGCTGTTGCCCCGGTCGACCTGCCGGATCACCCCGGCCTCGCGCAGCGCGCGGAAGTGGTGTGTGACGGTCGCCTTGGACACCGGCAGTCCGAACGAACTGCAGGTCCGCGCCGTACCGTCGGGCGCGAGCGCCAACTCGCGCACCACCCGGCGGCGCAGCGGGTCGGCCAGCGCGGCGAGCACCGGGCCGAGCTCGATCTCGTCGACGGCCGGGTGGCCTTCGTCGTCGGGCATCCGGGAGTCTCCCTCCTCGCAGCAACAAGGTACGGCTTGCATCATACCTTCGGGGTTCGCTAGCGTCCGTGCTTCAGGTACGAGATTCGTCGTACCTTTCGAGGGGAGATCCATGACTCAGCCGTTCACGCTCGTCGGCACCGCCCGCCCCAAGCCCGAACGGGCCGCAGATCTGAAGGAGTTGCTGCTGTCGTTCGTGGAGCCGACCCGACAGGAGGCCGGTTGCCTGGAGTACCACTTCCACGAAGACCGCAACGAGCCGGGCGTCTTCGTCTTCTACGAGGCATGGCGCTCTCAGGCCGATCTCGACGCCCACCTGACCCTCCCCCGGATGCGGGCCTTCTGGGAGCGGCGCATGGACTACCTGGAGTCCGACCTCGAGATTCGCTTTCTCACCATGCACAGCCCTTACCGGCCCGACGCCGCACCCCGTCCCGAGTAACGAGGCAGGCTTTAGGGTGCACGGATGTCTGCGGAATCGGAATTCGGGCAACTGTCTTTTTCTGGAGGGCCGGACGGACCGGACGAGCCCGACGCGCCCGCACTCGTCCCCGGCCTCCGCTATCTCGCCGACTGGCTCGCGCCGGACGCCTGCGCCGCACTGCTGGCCCGGATCGACGCCGGTACATGGTCGACGGAGCTGAAGCGGCGGGTGCAGCACTACGGACGGCGCTACGACTACGGACGGCGCAGCGTGGCGGCGGATGCGCGCGCCGCGGCCGCGCCGCCGGTTCCGGAGTGGCTACGGGAGCTCGCCGCGCGACTCACGGACGAGGGACTGATGGGCCGTCAGGCGGATCAGGTCATCGTCAATGAGTACCTGCCGGGGCAGGGCATCAGCGCGCACGTGGACTGCGTGCCGTGCTTCGGACCGGTCGTGGCGGCGGTGTCGCTGGGATCCCGGTGCGTCATGGACTTCAGCGATCCCGGGACCGGCACCAAGGTGGCGGTGCCGCTCGCGCCGGGCAGTCTGTGCGTGATGACGGGGCCCGCCCGGCTCACCTGGCGGCATGCCATCGCGGCGCGCAAGAGCGACCCGGGGCCGGCGGGCGGCCGGGTGCCGCGGGGGCGGCGGGTGTCGGTGACGTTCCGTACGCTGATCGCGCCCGGCCCGTAGCCGCCCGCCCCCGCGCCCTCACCGGTGAGCGGGCCCGCGGCCGGTCACCACGGCGGAGTGTTGAAGCCGGTGAGAGCGAGCCACAGGGCGCTGAACGCCATGGCCGGACGCCCATTGAACTCGTCGTCCAGCGGCACCAGCCTCAGCAGGTCCAGCACCGCGGAGAAGTGCCCGCACCCGGCGGCGCGCTCCGTCAACAGCCGGATGGGGTGCTGCCGTTGGGAGTGCGGTGTGCGCTGTAGTTCGGCGTAGCCCTCGCTGAGCTCCTTGATGTCCCGGTCGGTCGGCGTCAGGGGCCGGAGCGGCGGGGCACCGGCCTCCGCGGCCCGGTGGGCCTGTGCGACCAGCTCGTCCCCGACGGCCCAGTTGTGCTCTCCCCAGCCCTCCAGCAGGTCGGGCCGGCCCGCCTCGGCCAGCGCGGTCAGCGCCTCGTAGGGAACCTCCCAGCCGGGCAGCCGCTGGAACTCGCGGGCCAGGTCGATCCGGCCGCCGCGGATCAGGTACACCAGCCACTCCTGCTCCGAGTGGTAGCCGACCGGCGGGTGGCTGCTCCGGTCCGCCAGGAGCGCGCGGGCCAGGTCCTCCCGCCCGCACTCCAGCATCGCGTGAAGGACCGCCAGGTGGTCGTCCCACGGATTGGGTTCGACGGTGATGGCCGTCCGGGCGCGCCGGAACCACTCCTCGGCGCGGGCCGGGTCGCCCAGCGCATGGCAGGCGGCGGCGAACGAGGAGGCGGTGTCGGCGTTCAGCTGCTTGCCCGCGGCCTCGGTGACCAGGAACTCGGCGCGGTCGAACGCGGCGCGGGCCGGGTTCGTCAGCCCCGCGCGGGCGAGAAGAACGGCGACGTCGGAGGCCGCGGCGAGGCGGTCCGTCACCTCGGGTATGTCCTCGACCAGCACCATGGCGGTCTCCGGCTGTGCGCCGTGCCGGGCGCGCAGCCGGGCGGCGGCCCGCAGATACGGGCCCGTGGCGAATCCCCAGCGGTCCTGGTCGAGGGGGAGTACGGAACGGCGCGCCTCCTCGTACAGGTCGTCCAGGACCGCGGTGTTGGGCGGCGGCCACGGTCCTGGGGCGCCGGAGTCCGCCAGCTCCTCCAGTTCCGCGCGGTACTCGCGGAGTATCTCGGCGTCCTCGGAGTCCGGGAGATCGGCGGCGGCGAGGGCGTCGGGCAGCACGCGGAGCTCACCCCACCGCACCGGCCAGGCATGGCGGCACCCCACCGCCCAGGTGAGGACGGAGTCCAGCTCGTCCTCGCGGCCGGGCGGGGCGATGACGGCGTCGGGCTCCAGGGTCATCGCCCAGGCACGGTCGTCGAGGGCGAAGATCCCTGTCCCGAGCTCCTCGGCCGCCTCACCCTCCACGGGGCGCGGGCCCTCCGGGACGCGCAGGAACGGGAAGTTGCCGAGGACCTCGCCGGTGTCGGCCCGGACGAACCGGACGCAGCTGCTGTCGAGCAGCACCAGCGTGCCCTCCGCGCCCCAGTGCACCGCGTCGGCGCCCCCCGCCGGCACGGTCCGCAGCCGTCGGGCGCGGGCGGGATCGGCGAAGGACCAGACCTCGACGGTGCCCTCGGAGGTCAGGCAGGCGGCGCGTTCCCCGCCGGGGGCCCAGGCCCATGCGTTGCGGTCGCCCGCCCATTTCTCGTCGTCCGCCCACTCCGGGTGCGGGATCGAGACGCTGCCGACATGGCGGTCGTCGTCGAAGACATGGACCGCGGGCGGAGCCGTGTCCGAGCCGGGCGTCAGCACGGCCAGCCTGTTGGTGGCCCGCCCGGTGGCCCAGCGCAGCGAGCGGGGTTTGCCGAGGGCGAAGGGGCCGCAGCGTATCCGGCCGTCGGCCGCCTCACGGAGGAACAGACCGCGGTCGGTGACGGCGGCGACGAGGCGGCCGTCCGGGCTGAGCCGGGCGAGGGTGGCGGGCGCGTACCAGAGCACCCTGCGGCTCTTTGCGTCCACGCAGAGGGCGTTGGTGCCGTAGAGGCGGGTGCCGTCGGGCGACCAGACCGGGCCGTCGATCCACTGTCCGACCCGGAAACCGTCGTCGTCACTGCGGGACTCGATCCGGTCGAACTCCTTGCGTACCGGCTCGGGGAGCCGCCGCGCCATGGTGTACGGGTGCTCGGTCTCCACATGGCAGGGCAGCCAGCTCAATGTGCCGCGGTCCAGCGGGACGAGGCAGCCCTGCAGCCCGCCGTCGCCGTTCGTGCCGCAGTGGGAGTAGACGCTCCTGCCGTCGGGGGAGAGCGCGAACTCGGACGGACGGGAGTTGCCGTTCGAGACATCGATCGCGGCGATCGGGTCGATGCCGGCCTCGGTGGCGCGCCACACGCCGACCATGTTGGTGCGGTGGGCCATGGCCAGGCGGGTGGAGTCGGCGGACCACTGGAGCGTGCGCCCGTAGTCGGGCCAGCCGACGCCGCCGGCGATACCGGCCACGGTGTTGACGCACCGCCCGGTCGTGACCTCCCAGATCTGCAGGACGCCGCCCGCGTCGTAGTCGTCGCCGACCCAGCTGCCGGTGGCGAGGTACCGGCCGTCGGGGCTCAGCGCATGGCCCACGATCTCCACGTCGTGGCCGTACGGGTGCAGCAGCCGTGCCTCACCCGTCGCGCACAGCCGGCGGGTCGCCAGGCGGTGGGCGTCGGTCACGCCCTCGCTGCGCTCCAGGTCGCCGAGCCGGGCGCGCAGCGGCGGCAGGTCGCGGTCCGGGCGGAAGGCGGACCAGTCGGCGCCGTCCAGGAGGGCATGCAGCGCGGGGGAGTCGGCCGCGGCGGCGAGGGCGGTCGGTGACAGGAACGGCGGCGGCTCGGCCGCGGCGGAGGAGGCGGCGCCCTTTGCGCCCTCCGCGCGTTCCAGCATGCCCAGCAGCGCGTCCTCGTCCAAGTACGGCGTGCGGTGCATCTCGTCCGTACGGGGTATGGGGCCCCGCTCCCCCAGGCCCAGAAAGATCAGGTCCGTCTGCTCGGTCACCGTGTCCGCCACCCGGGCGCCGAGCGCCTCCAGCCGGCGTTCCGCCTCACCTTCACCGAGCGCATAGAAGGTTCCGTACAGCACCACAGTGCTTCCCCGTAGTTCCATGGTCCGGAACTCTACTGGGGCGGACTGACACCGCCCCGCGCGCGGTGGGGGCCCAACTGGCCGTACCTGTAGGGCAGTTCGTCGTCGGCTCCGCTTGCGCGGGAACACCCGCGACACCGCCGCCGGCGCCGCAGCGGTACGGATCCGCCACGACCGAACGGACGGCCGCGGGCGACGCGCCCCGGCTATGTCACGGGGTGCGGCTGCTGCTGGTCCCGGCGGTGCTGACGCTGCTCGGCCGGGCCGCCTCGCGGACGCCCCGGTGGCTGGACCGGATCCTGCCGCAGGTGGATCCGGAGGGGGTGCGGCCGAGCCGGTGTGTGCCGCGCGAAGAGAGGTCCCGGGGGGCCTGGCCAGGAGAGGTAGGGCTGCCGGGCGCCCGGGTAACCGCTCCCCCCGGGTCCGGCGTCCCGCCTGGCCTCCCGTCCGGTATCCCCCGATCATCGAGATATGGCCCCGACCGATGAGCGTGGCTTTCCGCCGTATCCCGAGATCCGGCCGATGCTGGCCACCGTCGGCCCGCTGCCCGCCCCGTACGAGGAGGCGATGTGGGCGTTCGAGGCCAAATGGGACGGTGCGCGCTGCGTCGTCAGCACCCCCGGGGACGGTACGGTCCGGCTGACCACCCGGGCGGGCAACGACGCGACGAGCACGTATCCGGAGCTGGCGCCGCTGGGCGAGCAGCTGCGCGGCCGGCCCGCGGTGCTCGACGGCGAGGTCGTGGTGCTGGATGCGCGGGGCCGGCCCGATTTCGGGCTGTTGCAGCGGCGCATGGGCGTGGTCAATCCGCGCCGCACGGCCCGGCTGGCCATGGAGTACCCCGTTCACCTCGTTCTCTTCGACGTCATGTATCTGGGGCAGTCGCTGCTGGGCGCGCCGTATTACGAGCGGCGCGGCATCCTCTCCCAGCTGCGCCTGCGGGGGCCGAACTGGTCGGTGCCCACGTATGTGGAGGGCCAGGGGCAGCAGGCGTGGGAGGCATCGCTGCGGGGCGGCATCGAGGGTGTGGTGGCGAAGAAGCTGACCTCGCCGTATACGCCGGGCGTACGGTCACCCGAGTGGCGCAAGACCAAGCATCTGGTGACGCTCGACGTGATCATCGGCGGCTGGACGGAGGGGCACGGCGGGCTCACCGGGCTCCCCGGCGCCGTCCTGGCGGGCGTCGCGGAGGCGAGCGGGCTGCGGTACGTGGGCTCCGTGGGCTCGGGACTGTCCGACCGGGAGCGGCGGGACCTCGCGCAGTATCTGGGAGTGATCCCGCTCGGCCACTCCCCCTTCACCAACCCGGTGGACGTCACGGGTGCCCACTGGGCAGAGCCCCGGCTCATCGCCGAGATCGCGTTCACCGGCTGGACCTCGGCGGGACGGCTACGGCACCCGATCTGGCACCGACTGCGACCGGATCTGACGCGGCTGGGCTGACGGTACGTCAATAGGGCACGGGGCGGACCGCCGCGAGGCAGGGACGGCTGCCCCTCGGCCACTCTCACCTCACCAGTGTTTCACCGTATTCCGCCGGTATTTCACCATCTTCCGCAGGTACTTCACCGTCTTCCGCAGGTACTTCGCCGTACTGCGCCGGTATTTCACCGACCTCTCACGGACGGCAGAAATCCGCGGCGGCGACCGATCCCCCGTCGTTCTCGTCGTCCGTGCCCACGATCCCTTCGTGCGATCCCGGCAGGCAGGCGAGCGCCTCGACCTTGTGCCCGGAGAATGCGGCGAGCCGGTGCGGCTTGTCGGACACGGACAGCTGCGCGTGGCCGTCATCGCCGACGGAAAGGCGTCCGGCGTCGTAGAGCGCGGAGTCGTAGGGCCCGTCGTCGCCCGGGTCCGAGGCGGACGACACCGTCAGATCGCCGGCGGCCGATACCTTCACATCCGAGACGTGCCGGACGTCCTCGTCCGGATAAGGCGCGCTGAAATGCGCGGAATCGTGCGGGCCGAAGGCGTTGGTGGCCGGATCCCAGGTCGCGGCGCTGAGTTTCGCGGGCCGGTCATCCTGTCCACGGTCCGCCCAGACGGCGACGATTCCCTCCTTCGTGGCGGTCAGCGCGAATCCCTCGTAATTACCGTCCGAGGAAATTCCGGGCAGCGGGAATGCGGCGAGGACGCGCGCGGCGCCCTTTTCCACATGAATGCGGTACGCCGTACCGCTGCTGGCGAGGGCCACATACTCGTGGTCGCGGCCGGGGACGGCGTCGAGCGCCTCCAGGTCGACGGGCAGCTCCCCGCTCCACTGCACCGGCCGCACCCGCGGCGCGGCGTCCGGGCCGTAGCGCACTGCAACCAGACGGTTCTCTCCGGGGTTCTTATTGTCACGGACGGCGAGAGTGTCCACCGCATCACCGTCCCGACCGTCGACCACAATTCCGCTGATCCCGGAGGTGATGCCGTCCCCCACTCGCTGCCAGTCGGCCGCCGGCGCGGCATGAGCGGTGACCGAGGGCGCGATGAACGCGGCGCCGGCTATCGCGACGCCGAATAGTTTCCTGATCATCGGCCGATTCTAGGTGCGGACATCGGGTTACCGGCGAGTGGTCGTTATGCCCTTCGTAAAACCTGGAATCACCGACGGCATCCGAATATCACTCACCATCAAATCCACGCACTGGTAACGCTTTTCCCGGACATGTCTCTTGTGCGGGTTTGCGTCACGGCCCGGCGAACGGGGAAGGCTCGCACAGTACGCACAAAGAACGCACCGGGAGCACACGGGGAGCGCACGGGAATTGCACAGCACCCTACGGATTGCGCACGGACAGCACACGGAGAGGAGCCGGTGATGGCCCGCCCCATCAACGCCGACGGCGACAGCGACAACCACGGCGACAGCGACAACCACGGCAACAGCGACAGCGACCGCAACAAGAGCGACGGCAACGGCAACGCAACCGACAACAACAGCGCCGGCACGGACGGCAACGCCGTATACGGCAAAAAGCCGTTCAAGCGCTCACGAAGCCACTTCGCGGACCGCATCACCGCGGACGGCCGGCACGGCTGGCCCGTGGAGCCCGGCCGCTACCGCCTCGTCGCCAGCCGCGCCTGCCCCTGGGCGAGCCGGGCCCTGATCTCACGACGGCTGCTCGGCCTGGAGGACGCCCTGTCGCTCGCCGTCACCGATCCCCTCCAGGACGACCGCAGCTGGCGCTTCACGCTTGATCCCGACGGCCGCGACCCGGTGCTGGGCATCCGCTACCTCAGCGAGGCCTACGACGCCCGCGAGAAGGACTACCCCGGTGGGGTCAGCGTCCCCGCCATCGTGGACGTCCCCAGCGGGCAGCTGGTCACCAATGACTACCAGCGGATCACTCTGGACCTGGCCACCGAATGGACGGCCCTGCACCGGCCCGGCGCGCCCGACCTCTACCCGGAGCCGTTGCGCGCGGAGATCGACGAGGTGATGCAGAGCGTCTACCGCGACCTCAACAACGGGGTGTACCGCGCCGGCTTCGCCACCGGCCAGAGCGAGTACGACGAGGCGAGCCGCGATGTCTTCCGGCGCCTGGACCTGCTCTCCGAGCGCCTGACAGACCGGCGCTACCTGGTGGGCGACACCATCACCGAGGCCGACATCCGCCTCTTCACCACACTGGTCCGCTTCGACGCCGTCTACCACGGCCACTTCAAATGCAACCGCTTCAAGCTGACCGAGGACCCGGTGCTGTGGTCGTACGCCAAGGACCTGTACCAAACGCCCGGCTTCGGCGACACCGTGGACTTCCACCACATCAAGCAGCACTACTACCGGGTGCACACGGGCATCAACCCGACCGCGATCGTCCCGCTCGGCCCCGACCTGAGCGGCTGGCTGACGCCGCATTACCGGGAGGAGCTGGGCGGCCGGCCGTTCGGGGACGGGACGCCACCGGGGCCGGTGCCGGCGGGCGAGGAGGTGCCGCCGACGGGACGCCCCGGCCGCTGAGGCCGTTGCGACCGGAGCCTGCCGGGTCCGGCTACACGGTGCGGTGGACCGGGAACACCGGCCCCGGCGGTCAGCGGGCCGGTCGTCGCCGCAGCGCGAAGCCGGTGGCGCGCCGCCGCGTCCTCCGGGACCTCCGGGACCTCCGCACCGTCCGTCCGCTCCTTGAACTTCTCGACGACCGAGGCCGGTTGCCCCACCAGGGAGCCAGTGAGCGCATACGCCAGGCCCGCTCCAGCTGATCGAGGCGGGCGAGATCGTCCGGCGTCGGCGTGGCCCGTTCGGCCAGGTCGGCGGGCGGGAGCGTGAGCGGCGTATCGAGGTGGACGCCGATGACATGTCCGGCGTCGGCCATGCCCAGCTGCCGGGTGACCGCATGCCCTCGGTCGCCGCCCTGCCCTCCGTAGCGGCCGCACCCCGGACGCCGTATCGGCTCGGCCCAGGCGGCGGCTCATCCCTCCGCGTTCCCCGGCCGCCCGGCGCGCTCTCGCGCGGCCGGGGCGCCGCCCTCGTCCGGCTCCGGGTCACCGCTGCGGCGCTGCTGTTCGGCCCGCTCTTCGAGCCAGCGGCCGTGCGCCTCCCAGGCGGCCTGCTTGCTCATGCCCAGCGCCGCACCGATCGCCGACCAAGAGGCCCCGGCGGCCCGGGCGGACCGCACCGAAAGCTGCCGCCCGTACGCCGCCTTGCGCGCGATCACCTCGCCGAGCGCCAGCATCTCCAACACCTCATCCCTGGAGAGCGGCTGGACATCCGCATCCGGCGCCAGGGAGTCGCGCAGCCGGAGCGCGTCATAGCGGGCGGTGGCGGAGAGCAGGGTGAAATGCCCCTCAAGGCTTTCGGGCGTCAGCATGCCTTCAGTGTTTCGTCAAGGCCCCTTGACGTCAAGTAGCCATGACAGCTCGGCCGGGCGCTCACCCCTCGCGGCCGACGGTCGGGGTGACTCACCTCGACGCCTTCCGGACGGGCAACCTCCGCAACTCCGCCTCATTCTCCTGACGTTACCCACCCGTAACCTACCGACGGGTTACCACGGGTAAGCCCGGCGCCTTACCCTCCAGTCAAATCGAGCCCCGTACGCCCCACCTGTCCCTGGGTAGCGAGCTTGTCCGCGGACAGCGTGCGCGTGGCTCGCATCGAGATCTGGAGCAGAGAAGATGACGCCCTCCCGCACGACCTCCCGTATCGCCTCGCGCGCCACGATCGCCACCGTCTCCGCGGCGGTGCTCGCCACCACGGTCCTCACCGCCGCGCCGGCCACCGCCCAGGCCGCGCCCGCGGAATCGGCACCGTCGTCCGGCGTGCCCTCGGTGAAGTTCGTCGACATCAAGGGCGACGGCGGCATCACCCTCAAGGCGAATGTCTTCACCCCGGCCGGTGCGGACGGAAGCCGGCGCTACCCCGTCATCGTGCTGCCGACCAGCTGGGCGATGCCGCAGGTCGAATACCTGGTGCAGGCCAAGAAGCTGGCCGATGCGGGCTATGTGGTCGTCGGCTACAACTCCCGTGGCTTCTGGCAGTCGGGCGGGGAGATCGAGACGGCCGGTCCGCAGGACATCGCCGACGCCTCGAAGGTCATCGACTGGGCGCTGGCCCACACGCCCGCCGACCCGCACCGGATCGGCATGGGCGGGGTCTCGTACGGGGCCGGGATCAGCCTGCTGGCCTCGGCATTCGACAAGCGGATCAAGGCAGTTGCGGCGCTCAGCGGCTGGGGCGACCTGATCGGCTCGATCTACAGCGGCCGTACCCAGCACCTCCAGGCGGCGGCGATGCTCGGCGGTGCGGGCGCGCTGACGGGACGCCCCAGCCCCGAACTGAAGAGCGTCCTCAAGGACTTCCTCACGTCCAACCTCGCCAAGGAAAAGGACATGATCGCGTGGGGGAAGAAGCGCTCCCCCGCCACCTACCTCGACAAGATCAATGCCAACGGCGCGGCGATCATGCTCGGCAACGCTTGGGGCGATTCCCTCTTCCCGCCCAACCAATATGCCGACTTCTACGAGAAGTTGAAGGGCCCGAAGCGGCTGGAGTTCCGGCCCGGCGACCATGCCACGGCCGAGGCGACCGGGCTGTTCGGGCTGCCCAATGACACCTGGACGAACACCAAGCGGTGGTTCGACCACTACCTCAAGGGCGCGGACAACGGCATCAACCGCGAGTCGCCGGTGCTGCTCAAGTCCCGTTCCACCGGTGCGTACGAGGGCTACAAGAGCTGGAAGGACGTCCCGTCCGCGCACCGGAAGATCGAGCTGGACGGCAGTCGGCGGATCAACACCAACTGGGACTCCGGCGCCGACGGCGGGCTGATCTTCCTCTCCAGCATGCTGGACCAGTTCTTCCGGCTGCCGCCGATGGCCTCGATGCCGCTGCTGCCGCGTTCGCTGGCCGCCGTATGGCAGTCCGAGCGCTACGAGAGCGGCCAGCGGGTGCGCGGGACGACCCGTCTGCACACCACCCTGACCAGCACCGCCGAGAGCGGCACCGCCATCGCCTACCTCTACGACGTGGGCCCGCTGGGTCTCGGCAAGCTCGTCACGCACGCCCCGTACACCTTCCACGGCAAGACTCCCGGCAAGCCGTTCGGCGTGGACCTCGACCTCTTCGCCACCGCATACGACGTGCCGGCCGGACACCACCTGGCGGTGGTCGTGGACACCGTGGATCCGCTGTACATCGAGCACAATCCGAGCGGCGCCAAGCTGACGTTCTCCTCGCCTGCCGGGGACCCGTCGTATGTGTCGGTGCCGGTGCGCGACTGAGGCACCGTACGCCCGGCGGTCGGGGCGCCGCCCGGCGCTCCGGCCCCGCCGGGGCCGACGGCGGGGCCCGGGCTCACTCCTTCGGCGGCTGATGCGCCCCCGGCAGCAACGTCCCCGGCTCGGGCGCGGCCACCTCGGCCGCCTCCACCTTGGGGTTGCGGCGCTGGCGCTTGGAGACCCAGTTGGCGAGCCAGGACAGCAGCATGCACATGCCGATGTAGATCGGCGAGATGATCATGACTACGGGGATGAACGGCAGGCCGTAGTCGAGGTTGGAGGCGATGAGCTTGCCGGCGTGCAGGAACTCCTCGTAGGTGATGAGGTAGCCGAGCGAGGTGTCCTTCAGGGCGACGACCAGCTGGCTGATGATCGCCGGGAGCATGGCGCGGACCGCCTGCGGTACCAGCACATGGGTCATGACCTGCGTCTTGCGCATGCCGAGCGCATAGGCGGCCTCCCGCTGGCCGCGGTCGACGGAGTGGACGCCGGTGCGGAAGACCTCGGCGAGCACCGAGCCGTTGTAGAGGGTCAGGCCGGCGACGAGGGCGGGCAGGGGGTCCACCTTCAGCGCCACATAGATGAAGAAGATCATCACCAGGACGGGCATCGCACGGAAGAACTCGACCAGCACCGTACTCAGCCAGCGAACGAGCCGGTGCTCGGAGAGCCGGCCGGTCGCCAGCACCGCGCCGAGCGCCAGGGAGAGCACCGCGGCGATGCCGAAGGCCCGCAGGGTGTTGCCGAGGCCGGTGAGCAGCAGCTCCTGAATTCCCTTGTAGGTGAAGGGTGTCCACTTGGCCGCCGTGAACTGGCCGGTGGAGAAGAGCAGGTAGATGATCCAGCCGAGCAGGGCGAGGATCGCCACCGTCGAGGCGAGGCCGTAGAGGCGGTGGCGCTGTCTGGTCCTGGGGCCCGGGATGTCATAGAGGGCGGTGGTGGTCATCGGGGCGGTCATCGGGCGGCTCCGAAGCGCTTCTCCAGCAGGTTGAAGAGCGCGCTGATGGTCAGGGTCACGATCAGATAGCCGACGGCGATCCAGACGAACGTCCAGATGATGTTGTAGCCCAGCTCGTTGAGCGGTTTGTAGACGCCGAGGAGTTCGACGACGCTGAACGCACCGGCGATCGCGGAGTTCTTGGCGAGCGCGATGAGCGTGGAGCCGATGGGCGAGATGACCGAGCGGAAGGCCTGCGGCAGGACGATGTCGCCGAGGGTCTGCGGGAAGGTCATGCCCAGGCTGCGGGCCGCCTCGCCCTGGCCCACCGGCACGGTGTTGATGCCGGAGCGCACCGCCTCGCAGATGAAGGCGGAGGTGTAGCAGCCGAGCGCCAGGATGGCGAACAGCTTGAAGGGCAGGACCAGCCCGAAGCGCGGCAGGCCCAGGACGACGGCGAAGAAGAGCAGCGTCAGCGGGGTGTTGCGCAGCACTGTCACCCAGGCCGTGCCGAACGCCCGCAGCGAGCCCACCGGCGCGACGCGGAAGGCCGCCATGAGGAAGCCGAGGACGAGGGCGAGCAGCGAGGCGTAGACGGTGAGTTCGACGGTGCCCAGCAGGCCGTCCCCGTAGAGGGAGAGGTTGTCGAGGAGAACGTTCACGGGTCGGTCCTAGGGTCCTAGCTCGCCGGATAGCGGTCGATCGGGGGCGGCTTCGGTGCGGGCACGCCGGACAGTCCGAGCGTCGCGTCGTACGCCTTCTTCCAGGTGCCGTTCTTCTCGGCGGCGGCGAGCACATCGTCGATGGCGTACCGCAGCGCGTTGTCGCCCCGCGGGACGCCGATCCCGTACGGCTCGTGGGAGAACGGTTTGCCGACCACCTTGAGTTCGTCGGACACCTTGGCCGCGTAGCCCAGCAGAATCGCGTCATCCGTGGTCACGGCGTCGACCTGATAGGTCAGCAGATTGTCCACACACACCGAGTAGGTGTCGTAGGTGACCAGATCGGCCCTGGGGTACTCGGCCTGGATGCGCTGCGCGGGTGTCGAGCCGGCCGCGGAGCAGACGCGTTTGCCGGCCAGGTCCTGCGGCCCGTGGATGTCGTCCTCGTCGGAACGGACCAGCAGCGACTGGCCGGCCATGTAGTACGGCCCGGCGAAGCCCACCAGTTTCTTGCGCTTGTCGTTGATGGTGTAGGTGCCGACGTAGTAGTCGATCTGGCCGTTCTGCAGGGCCGTCTCGCGGTTGGCCGAGGCGATCGTCTTGAACTGGAGGGTGCCGGGCGGAAAGCCGAGGCCCGCGGACACCATCCTGGCGATCTCGATGTCGAAGCCGCTGTAGCGCCCGGAGGCCGGGTCCTTCTCGCCGAGGTAGGGCTGGTCCTCCTTGACTCCGACGATGAGGTGCCCGCGGCGCTTGGCCCTGACCCAGGTCGGGGAGGCGGGCAGGGTGAAGTTCTTGGCGACGGGGTACGTGGGCAGTTCGCTGCCCTTGGGGCCCTTGACCGGGGGGCTGCCCTCGCGGCCGCAGCCGGCGGCGGCCAGGGCGAGCGCGGCGAGAAGGAGTGCCACCAGGGCGCGGCGCAGGTGCGGGAGGGGAAAGTACGGCATCGCGGCGCCCCCGTTCAGTGCTTGAGGATCTTGGAGAGGAAGTCCTTCGCGCGTTCGCTCCGCGGTGCGGTGAAGAATTCCTCGGGGGTGCGGTCCTCGATGATGCGGCCGTCGGCCATGAAGACGACGCGGTTGGCGGCGGACCGTGCGAAGCCCATCTCGTGCGTGACCACGACCATCGTCATGCCCTCCCGGGCGAGCTGCCGCATCACCTCCAGCACCTCGTTGATCATCTCCGGGTCGAGGGCCGAGGTCGGCTCGTCGAAGAGCAGCGCCTTGGGCTCCATGGCGAGGGCGCGGGCGATGGCGACGCGCTGCTGCTGGCCGCCGGAGAGCTGGGCCGGGTATTTGTCGGCCTGGGAGGCGAGGCCTACCCGGTCGAGGAGTTCGCGGGCCCGCTGCGCCGCCTCCTCCCTCCTCTTCTTACGTACCTTCATCGGCGCCAGCATGATGTTGGCCAGCACGGTCTTATGGGCGAAGAGGTTGAAGGACTGGAAGACCATGCCGACTTCGGCACGCAGCTGGGCCAGCGCCCGGCCCTCTTGCGGCAGCGGTCTGCCGTCCAGCTCGATGCTGCCGGACTCGATGGCTTCCAGGCGGTTGATGGCACGGCACAGGGTGGACTTCCCGCCACCGGAAGGCCCGATGACCACGACCACCTCGCCGCGGCCGACGGTGAGGTCGATGTCCCGGAGGACGTGCAGTTTTCCGTAGTGCTTGTTGACCCCGCGCATTTCAATCAGCGCATCACCGGCCATATGCAGACCTGCCCACTCTCATCCGTACAGCGGAGAGCCCGCAAACTATCGGGACAAAAGGGGTGTTTCCGCGCTGACACGCACGTGGGCCGGGATATGGGCGGCTAAACCACGGTGACGGGGGAACTCGGTGTGGCGGCCGCTTTTCCCCGCGCTGTCGGGCCGGTCAGCTCTCCGCCGCCTCCGCATAAACCTGGGACAGCTCGGGCGCACCGACATCCGCCCATTCATGCCCCGCCTCCACCACATCGACCTCCCGTCCCGAGGCCAGCCTGACCACCGGCTGCCCGTCCGGCCATACATGCCAGACGGCATCGCACACCGTACGCACCAGGACCGTCCCCAGATAGAGGCCCGCGTCATTGCCCAGCCAGGACACCACTTCCGGGTCGTCCCGCCAGACCGGCTGAAGCTGGTCCAGCGCCTCCAACGACGCTACGGAGTCGTCCAGTTCGACCCCTTCGGCGGCCGCCTGCGCCCGGAGCAGCTCGCACTCGGACAGCAGCTCGACGACGCTTTCGGGGTCGGCGCTCACCGACTCCGCCAGCGGCACCGACCGGACGGGGTGCGAGCGCTTGCGCCACTTGTCCAGGAAAGACATGTTCATGGTGTGAGGGTCCCACCCGTACCAGGGCCCCGGCCACAGGCGCGCGGCGCAACGGATCGCGGTTCGTCACCTTGACGCCCCCTGCCGGCCTTCCTACTTTCATGGCGCTCGGATCGGATCCGCCGGCTCCGCCGGAGCCTGCCGCCCCTCGCGGGAACGGCCGGATCGCAGCTCAGCACCTGCCCACTGACCTCGGTCGATGCCGCCGAGGTCGCCGCACGTCGCCCGGAGCCCACCAGAGGGAAGGCACTCATGCGCGTACGACGACGGGCCACCGCCCTGGCACTCCTGCTCACCGCAACCGCACTGCCCGCCGCGACCGCCGCGGCGTCGGCCCGCGCGGGGCAACGCCCCGACCACCCGTTGCCCTTGGCGAGACTCTTCGACAACAAGGCCATCAGTGACAACGCCCGGCCGGATGCCGCCGACTTCGACGGAGCGGGCCATTCGCTCTCCGCGCAGGACCTGGCGGCGGCCGGCTGGCGGCCCGGAAGCACCCT
The DNA here is from genome assembly GCF_044767545.1 of Streptomyces sp. NPDC101227. NCBI lineage: Bacteria > Bacillati > Actinomycetota > Actinomycetes > Kitasatosporales > Streptomycetaceae > Streptomyces > Streptomyces sp. NPDC101227. Next base: position 68,152 of record NZ_JBIWOD010000024.1, read on the forward strand.
CGGCATCGACGGCACCCGGCTCGGCTGGCCCCGTACGGCGCCCGGCTCGCCCGACAACGTGGTGGCCGACGGGCAGGCGGTGGCGCTGCACGGGCGGGGCGGCGCCCTCACGTTCCTGGTCGCCGGGACGGGTGCCGACGGCGTACCGGCCGCCGGTACCGGCACGGTGCACTACCGCGACGGCTCCCGGTCCGCCTATGAACTGACCGCACCCGACTGGCGTTCGGGGCCGCTGAGCACCAAAGCGGTGGGGCTGCCCCACATCAACGGCGCGGACGGGCACAGCGAGCCGGCGGTGGCGCGGCTGTACGCGGTGTCGGTACCCCTGCGGGCCGGGCGCGAGGTGGCGTCGGTGGCACTGCCGCACGACCCCGGACCGGCGGCCGATCTCCATGTCTTCGCGGCCTCGGTGCGCTCCAACTCACCGACGAGGACGGGTAGTTGGTCGGCCAGCACGGCCGGATACCGGGCGGTCGGCCCCTGGACGGACCGCACGCTGCGACTGGTCGTGCACGCCGGGGCGGGCGGGGCGCGGGCGCGGATACGGCTGGCGAACACCTTCGCGGCGGCGCCGGTGGACATAGGGGCGGCGAGCGTGGCGGTGCAGGACGCGGGCGCCGCGGCGCACTCCGCACCCGTACCGCTGACCTTCGGGCGCGGCCGCACCGGCACCCGTATACCGGCGGGCGCCGAGGCCGTCAGCGACCCGGTCGGCTTCCGGGTCCCGGCCGACACCAACCTGCTGGTCAGCATCCATCTCCCCGGGACGGTGACGGCTGCGCCGGTGCATCAGGAGGCCGCCCAGGTCTCCTATCTGAGCGCGCCGGGCGGCGGCGACCGTACGGGGGACGTGGGCGGCGCGGCCTTTCCGGAGACCATGACCATCTGGCCGTTCCTGACCGGCGTCGATGTGGACGGCGGCCCCGGCTCGGTGGTGGCGCTGGGCGACTCCATCACCGACGGCGTGAAGTCGACGAGCGGCGCCAACCGCCGCTGGCCCGACGTCCTCGCCCGCCGCTTCCAGTCCCAGACCGCCCTCCCCCGCTATGGCGTCCTCAACCACGGCATCTCCGCGAACCGCATCGTCACCGACCGCTACCAGGGCGACGGGGTCAGCACCGACACCGGCGGGGTGAGCGCTCAGCACCGCCTGGAGCGGGATGTGCTGGCGCAGCCCGCCGCCCGTACCGTCGTCGTCTTCGAGGGCATCAACGACGTGCGCTGGGGCACCTCGGCGGACGAGGTCATCGCCGGCCTGCGGGCCATCGCGCGGCGCGCACACGAACGCGGCCTGCGGGCCGTGGCGGCCACCATCGCCCCCTGCGAGGGGTACAAGGACTGCACGCCGGCCGTCGAGGACCGCCGCCAGTCCGTCAACGCCTTCCTCCGGGCCGCCGACGGCACCTTCGACGCGACCCTGGACTTCGACGCCGTGGTCCGCGATCCCCAGCACCCCCGGCGGATGCTGCCCGCCTACGACAGCGGCGACCACCTCCATCCCGGCGACGCGGGGCTGAAGGCACTCGGCGAAGCCGTGGACCTGCGGGCGCTGGTCCCGGGCCGGGGCTGACGGGGCGCCGGCCGGCGATCGCCCGCCTCTGCGATGGCCACGACGCGGGTCAGCGCACCGGGAGGTCGCCGCTGAGCCCGAAGTCGGAGGCGGTGAACCTCCGGCTCACACCTCGAGATCCACGACCACCGGCGCATGGTCCGAGGCGCCCTTGCCCTTGCGCTCCTCCCGGTCGACGTAGGAGTCCGAGACGGCCTTGGCGAACGGCTCGTTGCCGTAGACCAGGTCGATGCGCATGCCCTTGTTCTTGGGGAAGGCGAGCTGGCGGTAGTCCCAGTACGTGTACGGGTGGTCGTACTTGAGGGGGCGGGGCACGACGTCCGTCAGGCCCGCCTCGCGCAGCGCCGTCAGGGCGGCGCGCTCGGCGGGGGTGACATGGGTGGCGCCGACGAAGACGGACGGGTCCCAGACGTCGTCGTCGGTGGGTGCGACGTTGTAGTCGCCGAGGACGGCGAACGGGCGGGAGCCGGCCGCGTCCTCGGCGACCGCCGCCTTCAGGGCCTCGAACCAGCGCAGCTTGTAGGCGTAGTGGGCGTGATCGACCTCGCGGCCGTTGGGGACGTACACCGACCAGACGCGGGCCGGGCCGCAGGTCGCCGAGACGGCGCGGGGCTCCTGCACGCCCTCGTAGTCCGGGCCGCCGGGCAGGCCCTTGACGACGTCGTCCAGGCCCACCTTGGACAGCAGCGCCACGCCGTTCCACCTGCCGTCGGCGTTGACCGCCGCTTCGTAGCCGAGCTGGCGCAGCTCTTCGTACGGGAACTGCTCGGCGGAGCACTTGGTCTCCTGGATGCACAGCACGTCCGTGCCGGTGCTCTCCAGCCAGGCCATCAGCCTCGGGAGACGGGCGGTGATCGAGTTGACGTTCCAGGTCGCGATGCGCATGTACGTAAACCTACAGCGAGGGTCTGACAGCCGGCCGGGGCCGTCAGCCGAGTGTGGTGCTGGTGCCGGGGTTCAGGCGGCCGTGGTCGGCGCCGCCGAGCTTGTCGATCATGGAGTCGTAGACCGGGCGGGCGTGGTCCTGGAGCAGGCTGTCGTGGATGTCGATGGCCCGGCGGGGCGCGACCGCACGGACGTAGTCGATGATCTCGGCGACCTTGTTCCAGGGGGCGTGGACCGGCAGCAGGAGGGTGTCGACCGTACGGCCCTCGGGGACGGTGAGCGCGTCGCCGGGGTGGAAGACCGTGCCGCCGTCGATCAGATAGCCGACGTTGGTGATGCGGGGGATGTCGGGGTGGATGACGGCGTGCAGCTGGCCGTGCACCTCGACGTCGAACCCGGCGGCGGTGAAGGTGTCGCCCTCGCCCACGGTGTGCACCCGCCCGGGGAAGGCGGCCGAGAGCTGGTCGGCGACGCTCGCCAGGGTCCAGATCTCGGCTCCCGGGTTCGCCTCCATGCCCGCGCGCAGCCGCTCCTCGTTGAAGTGGTCCATGTGTTCATGGGTCACCAGGATCGCGTCCGCGCCGATGGCCGCGTCCTGCTCGCTGAAGACTCCGGGATCGATGACGAGCGTCCGCCCGTCCTTCTCGAGCCGGACGCAGGCATGGGTCTTCTTCGTGAGTTCCATGGGGCCATCTTGCCGCGGGGGGCGGCCGCCCACCCCCGGAAGGGGCGAGCGCGCCCGGTATCAGCCCTCAGGCGTCGTCTCTTCCTTTATCACCCGCTGGGCCACCGCGAACGCGGAGTTCGCCGCCGGGACGCCGCAGTAGATCGCCGTGTGCATCAGGACCTCCTTGATCTCGGTGGGGGTGAGACCGTTGCGGAGGGCGGCGCGGGTGTGCAGCGCCAGTTCCTCGTGGTGGCCGCGGGCCACCAGGGCGGTGAGGGTGATGATGCTGCGGGTGCGGCGGTCGAGACCGGGGCGGGTCCAGGTCTCGCCCCAGGCGTAGCGGGTGATGAAGTCCTGGAAGTCGCCGGTGAAGTCGTCGGCGGCGGCCTCTGCGCGGTCGACATGGGCATCGCCCAGGACCTCGCGGCGGACCTTGATCCCCGCCTCGTATGTGCCGCCGCGGGCCGGCTCCTGCTTGGTGAGGCCGGACTCTATGGCGGCGGGGGGCGCCGCCGGGGGCGGCGGGGGCGCGATCTGTGCCTTGGGGGCGGCGGCGCCGAGGGCGGGCTGGCCGGCCGGGCCCGGGTTGTCGTGCCAGTTGGTGGTGAAGTGCCGGATGAGGAGTTCGGTGACGGCCGAGGGCTGCTCGACGGGCGCGAGATGAGAGGTTCCGGGCACCAGCGCGAGGCTGGCATCGGGTATGCCGGCGACCAGGGAGCGGGCGTCGGTGGTCGGGGTGACCTGGTCCTCGGAGCCGACGACGACGAGGGTGGGCACGCCGACGCGGCTGAGGGAGGACCGTACGTCGTAGGAGGCGAGCGCCTCGCAGGAGGCGATGTAGCAGCCGGGGTCGGTGGTCCGCACCATCTGGACGGCCCATTCGACGATGGCGGGCTGGGCGCCCGCGAAGCCGGTGGTGAACCAGTGCTCGGGGGCGGTGCGCGCGATCGGGTCGAGTCCGTTGGTACGGATCACCACGCCGCGCTGGCGCCAGGCGTCCGCGGTGCCGTAGCGCGGTGAGGAGGACACCAGGGCGAGGGAGGTGACCCGGTGCGGGCGGGTGAGGGCCAGCTGGAGGCCGATGGCACCGCCGATGTTGCATCCCGCATAGCCGAACCGCTCGACGCCCAGGAGGTCGAGGGTGGCGACCAGCCGGTCGGCCAGTTCGGCGATGGAGGGTGCGGCGTGCGCGGGCGAACCGCCGTGACCTGGCAGATCGAAACGGATGACCCGCCAGTGGCGGGTCAGCTCGGGGATCTGCCGGTCCCACATGTGCCAGGTGGTACCGAGTGATGCACCCAGTACGAGTACGGGGGCGTCGTCGGGACCGTCGATCCGGTGCTGCAGGGTCTTCTCACTCACCCGTCCACGCTACCGAACTATCTGACGCGATCCTGACACCTGGGTAAGGAAGAGCCGTCGGCGCTCGGCCTCCAACCGCACCCAAAGCAGGGTACGCGCAGGTCAGAGCCTCACCATGAAGACGACGACGGCGTCCAGGTGACCCGGCTCCTCGTAACTCACCATGATCCGCGGTACGGGTGCGGCGCCTTGCTCCCGATCAGGACCCACACGTTTCCGGCCCGTCCAAGCGGCGTTGCCCGGGTGCGCGTCGACATCTCATCCACGCCCTGCCAGGCAGGAACACCGGGACACCGCCCCTGGCGCACAACGTCCCGTACGGAGTCATGGAGTTACAGCGGCGACGGTGTCTCCAGGAGGCGGCCGTAAGCGACGGCCACCTCCTGGATCAGCACCGGTGGCTCAGTAGCCGATGGTGAATCGGCGTTGGACGAACCGGGGCAGCTCGGCTTCGTCGACGAGTGCGACGGCGGCGTCCTCGACCGAGATCCGGCTGAGGCCGTCGGCATCGAGGACGGGCTGGTCACCGCCGATGCGGAAGCGGCCGGTGCGCTCGCCGGGGGTGATCTGCTCTGCGGGGCTGAAGTAGGTCCACAGCCGGTTCGAGGTGCGCAGGAAGTTCAGCGCGTCGCGGTGGCCACGTACCGCGGCGGCGTACTCGCGGGGGAGCCCGAGTGCGTCGAGTGCCTCGTGGAGGAGTTCGTCGTGGTCGGCGCGGGTGACGCCCGGTTCGATCTCCAGGCTGCCGGCGCCGCCGATGACGATGAGGCGTGTGCCGGGTTGGCTGTCCAGGGCCTTGAGCAGTGCTCGGGCGGCGCGCACGTAGACGGTCGGGTCCGCGACGGAGCGCTGGATGGTGTCGGTGATGTCCTTGGCTGCGTTTCCCGGCTGGAATCCGCTGATGAGGATGTCCAGGCCGGGTAGGGCGGCGGCGATGCTCGCGGCATCGAGGACGTCGACGCTCGCCCAGCTGAGGTTCTCGCGCGGGTCGTCGATCGCGGAGACGTCGCGGCTGAACGCCGTGACGCGGTGCCCGCGCCGGAGGGCCTCGGTGACGACCCGGCTGCCGATGGTGCCGGTAGCTCCGATGACGCCGATGTGCATGGTTCTCCCCTTGTTCATGCCGGATGGACGGCGCGGGCCGACAAGTCCCCTCACGCCACGCAGAAACTATACGCCGTGAAGTTTCCATACGAGGCTCACTGACGTGACACTGTAGAGTGGGCGGATGGCAGGCACCCGGAGCACCGGACGACGTGAGCGGCTGAGGGCCGAGACGATCGCCGAAATCAAGAGCACCGCACTGGAGTTGATGCGTTCGGGCGGCCCCGACGCGATCACTCTGCGGGCGATCGCTCGTGAGATGGGCATGACCCCCAACGCCATCTACGGCTACTTCGCCACCCGCGACGACCTGGTCACCACGCTCATCGCAGACGTCTACACCGCGCTCGCGGACGCCGTGGACGCCGCCTGGGCCGCCTCGTCGCAGGACAGCCCGGCGGCCCGCATCCCGGCATGGGCACACGCCTTCCGCAACTGGGCGCTGGCCAACCCGGAGGGCTTTCGGCTCATCTACGGCGACCCCGTATCCGGCTACCAGGCCCCCGAGGGCGGCGCCGCGCCGGACGCCGCCCGGCGCGTGTGCGTCGGCATCGCCGCCCTCGCGGACGCCGCTTGGGGGAACACCGAATCGCCGCCCAGGGAGGGCGGCTTCACCTGGGACGACTTCGATCCCGGCCTGCTCGGCAAGATCCGCCCGGCCTTCCCCGACCTGCCTCCGGCCGGCGTGGCCCTCGCCCTGCGGATCTGGGGACACCTGCACGGCCTGGTCGCGCTGGAGGTCTACGGCCACCTGCGCGCCCAGACACTCTCCCCCGACAAGCTCTTCCGCGCCGAACTGGCCCAATTGATCCGGTCTTTGGGCTTCGAAAACGACTGAAGCCGTCCGGCCCGTCATGTGGCCGTCACGTGACCCATGGCCCGCTCCGGCCTGCTGCGGAAAATCGCCTGCCCGCACCTGTCGGTCGTGGAACAGGGGTTGGTCCCGCACGCCGCCCGGGGCCGCCACAACGCCCGTCTCGCGGCCGCGACCGGCCTGCACGTGGATACCGTGCGTCCGCGGCGGGGCCGCTTCGCCGACGGCGGCATCGCCGGGCCCCTCAATCGCGGGCCCGGCGAACGCCGGCTCACCGGGCCCCCCTTTGTGCCGGTGCTCACTCTCCTACTTGTTGGTCACGGCGTCAGGTCGAGGAATTCCCAGTGCGCTTGGGGCTGTGCGTCGCTGAGCCATTTGCCGCAGTTCTGCAGGACCGTGGGGCTTGAGGTGATGTGCTGGGTGCCTGTGCCGAGGTCACGCAGGAACCGTTCGATCGGCCCGCGCCGGATCGCCGTCGTCCCAGCCCATCGGTGCACCGTCTGTCCCACGTCCTGCACGGTCCACGTCGCGTGGTTGAGCGCCAGTCTGAGCAGCGTGTCCTGTTCGGTACTCAGCGCCTCGCCTGCATTCAGGGTGGCTTCGATGCCTTGCCATACCTCCATTGCCCACGCCCGCGCCGAACGAAGCCTGGCTTCGGCGGTCGCGTACTCCGCGTGGAAGTGCGCGGTGTCGACGGCGGCGTTACGTGTGCCGGATTTGGCCGCGGCGACCAGCTTCAGTTCATCGAGCAGGCGCCGACCGACACCGAGCGCCCAGCCGGTGTGCCCGATCGCGGACATGTTGACCAGGCCGATGCCGTAGATCGCGCCACCGTTGGCCGGGGTCGTGGTGGTGGCGAGATACGTGTGCGTCGCGGGGACGTGCACATCGGCGCAGTGATAGTCAATGCTGTGCGTCGCACGCAGCCCGAGCACATCCCAGTTGTCGACGAGTTCCACCTGCGGCTTCGGCATCGCCAGCACCCGCAGCTCACCGGTGCCCTCGACCTGGATCGCACTGTGGATATGGGTGGCGTGCGCCATACCGGAGGCGAACTGCCAACTGCCGCTGACCAGATAGCCACCCTCCACCGGGACGGCCCGGCCGGGCCGGGTGCCGTGCCCCGCCAACAACGCGTGGTCCCCGCCCGCGACATCCGGGAACAAGTCGGCCGCCGCAACGGCATCGAGATAGGCCGCAGTGGTACCGGTCATCAACTGCAGCGCCATCATCGTCCAACCGGCCGCGGCATCGTGGTGGCTGACCCGCTCGACCGTCTCTATCAGTTGGCGTGGGGAGAACTCGTAGCCGCCGAGGCTGTGCGGCAGTGCGGCCCTCACGACCCCGGCGTCCAGCAACGCCCGTGCGGTGCCCTCGGCGAGTTGGCCGAGTTCCTCGGCCGTGTCCGCGTCCGCCTCGAGCGCCTGGCCGAGTGCGTCGATTCGCTCGAGCATCGCGGGAAATTCCGGGCTGACATGCAATCCGGCCGAGACCGCCATGGATGGTCACTCCTCGCTATTCGTACTGAGTCAGCGTCACCTTAAATGAGGAGCCCCAGCGTTCCGCGGCACACAGCCAGGAACTCCGTTGGTGAGAAGAGGAGTTGGAGATCGGCTTGCGTCGTGAGCCACCATTCGAGCTATGGCGGTGATCTCGACCGGGGTGCGGGTACCGAAGCCCGCGTAGCAGGCGGGACGCACGCAGCCGGCCCGCACTCGGTGACGTCCGGATGGACCTGTACAGGGAACGGGATATCCCTGTCCTTGGCGTCGCAGCAGCCGCCCCGGCCGGCCGGCACCCACCGGCGAGTGCCCGGATATCGGGCGGCGCCTGCCATTTTCCGACAAACACCACTCCGCGTGGGTACTTCCGTTGACGCCGCGCCTGTCTGGATGTGATGGTACGGCCGCCCGGTCATGGACATGTCGTCCTCGGTCATCTGTATGTCGTCCGCCTGCCGTGCCAAGCCCCACCTCGTCGGAGACAGCAGGACGACGACAGGACGCTGCCCCGACCCGGCGTTCCACCAGAACCTCCGTCGGCGAAATCGCTACCCCCCTCAAGGAGCCATGGTGTTACGAAGACTCGCGGTGGCCGGTATATCGCTCGCCATCACCCTCGGAACGGCGGTGCTGACCGCAGCACCCACGGCAGCGGCCGCACCGCAGGCGCAACCGGCCACCACCCCACCCGTCGTCAGCGGGGCCGCGGTCGGCGACGCCCCGGACGTCGACGTGGCCAAGGTCCAGGCACATCTCACCGAGCTGAACGCCATCGCGACCCGCAACGGCGGCACCCGCAAATCCAGCGGCCAGGGCTACCGGGACTCCGTCTCCTACGTCAAGAACAAGCTCCAGGCGGTTGGCTACACGGTCACCGAGCAGCCCTGCACCTCCGGCTGTTCCACCGGCGCCGGACCCAACCTGATCGCCGAATGGCCCCAGGGTGACGCCGGCACGGTGTACATGTTCGGCTCCCACCTCGACAGCGTCGGCGCCGGGCCCGGCATCAACGACAACGGCTCCGGCTCGGCCGCACTGCTGGAGACCGCGCTCACCCTCGCGGAGCAGAACCCCGCCATGGCCTCCCGGGTCCGCTTCGGCTGGTGGACGGACGAGGAGCAGGGCCTCAACGGCTCCGACTTCTACGTCAGATCGCTGTCCGCCACCGAGCGCTCAAAGATCAAGACGTACTACAACTTCGACATGATCGCCTCGACCAACGGCGGCTACTTCATCAACCACGTCAGCTCCGCCGCAGCCCAGCCGATGAAGGAATACTGGGACTCCCTCAACCTCCAGCCGGAGGAGAACACCGAGGGCGCCGGCCGCTCCGACGACTACTCCTTCGAGCAGGCGGGCATCGCGACCTCCGGGTACGCGATGGGAGCCAGTGCGAGGAAGACCTCCGCGCAGGCGGCCAAATGGGGCGGCACGGCCAATCGCGCCTACGACTCCTGTTACCACCAGTCCTGCGACACCACCAGCAACATCAACAGCACCGGACTGAACCGCAGCGTGGACGGCATCGCCTACACCCTCTGGAAGCAGGCCGTCGCCAACTCCACCCCCGCGAACGACTTCTCCCTGGCCGTCGCCCCCGGCACGGCCAGCGTCGACCCGGGCGGCACGGCCACCGGCACGGTCTCGACGGCGACCACCAAAGGCTCCGCCCAGACCGTGAAGCTGTCGGCAACCGGCGCCCCGGCGGGCGTCACCGTCTCCTTCAGCCCCGCATCGGTGACCTCCGGCGGCAGCTCCACCATGACCGTCGGCACGGCGCCGAGCACCGCCCCCGGCACCTACCCCCTCACCCTCACCGGCACCGGATCCGTCGCCCACAGCACGACCTTCACCCTGACGGTCAAGGGGACCGGAACCTGCACCGGCCAACAGCTCCTCACCAACGGAGGGTTCGAGAACGGCACCGCACCCTGGACGGGTGACACCGGCACCATCGGCGCCCACTCGGGCCGGTCCGCGCACACCGGCAGCCGGTTCGCCTGGCTCGGCGGCTACGGCTCCTCCGCCACCGACTCCCTCAGCCAGTCGGTGACCCTGCCCTCCGGGTGCGCCAAAGCCACCTTGACGTACTGGCTGCACATCGACACCGACGAGACCGACCGCGTCGCCTACGACACCTTCAGGGTCAAGGTGGGCAACACCACCCTGAAGACCCTCTCCAACACCGACGCCGCGACCGGTTACACCCAGCGCACCCTGGACCTGACCCCCTACATCGGACAGCAGATCACTCTGACCTTCACCGCCACCGAAGACGCCAGCCTCCAGACCAGCTTCGTACTCGACGACGCAGCCCTGCAGACCGGCTGACCCCCGACTACCCGGAGGGGCGCGGCACCCGCACACCGGCGCCGGCCCCTCCGGCGCACACCGGCCGCCCGGCGAGCGCGGGCGGCGGGCAACGCTCCACCGCGTTGCGCCCTTGCGGATCCCGCGGTGGCAATGGGCATACGGCAAAAACGGTCACGCAGGTGGGTCCGTCAGTCCGGCCGACGGCTATTTCATGCCCGCGTCACGGACCAGCAGTGCCATCTGTACCCGGTTGGACAGATGCAGTTTGGCGAGCGCGCGGCTGACATGCGCCTTCACCGTGCCCTCGCTCATGGCCAGTTCGCGTCCGATCTCGGCATTCGACAGTCCTCTCGCCACGGCCCGGACCACATCGCCCTCCCGGCCGGTCAGCTCCGACAGCCGCTGCCGCGCCTCTGAGACGCCTTCCGACGTCAGTCCGGCGAAGGCGTCGATCAGCCGTTTGGTGACCTTCGGCGTCAGCATGGCGCTGCCCTCGGCGACCGTACGGACGGCTTTGGCCAGGTCACGCGGGGAGGTGTCCTTGAGAAGGAAGCCAGCGGCGCCGTTGCGCAGGGCGGTGTGGACATAGTCATCGAGATCGAAGGTGGTCAGCATGATCACCTTGAGGTCTTCGAACGAGCGCCGTAGCTCCCTGAGCGCGGTCAGGCCGTCCATGCCCGCCATCCTGACGTCCATGAGAACGACGTCGGGACGGTGTTTGGCGGCCACGGTGATCGCTTCGCTGCCGTCGCTCGCCTCGGCGACCACTTCAATGTCCTCGGGGGGTTCCAGGATCATGCGCAGACCGGCCCGCACCAAAGCTTCGTCGTCAACTAACAGGACACGGATCACGCACGTTCCTCCAGGGGATGAGGGGCGAGGGGGAACCGGGCCGATACGGTGAATCCGCCCCCCTGGCACGTCTTGGCGATGAATTCGCCGTCGAGCAGCTCGACCCGCTCGCGCAGGCCAACGAGTCCCATGCCGCTGCCCGGTAGCGACTCGACGGAGCCGCTCGGTGCCGTGTTGGACACGGTGATTTCCAGGCCTGCCGCGAGGTAGCGCACGGCGACATCGGTGTGGGCTGAACCGGCGTGCTTGTGGACATTGGTGAGGGCCTCCTGCACGACGAGGTATGCAGCGTGTTCCAGCAGGGTCGGCAGCCGTTGCGGCGTTCCCTCGTCATGCCGGTCCACGGAGATTCCCGCGGCCCGCGACTGCTCGAGCAGCCGGTCGAGATCCACCAGGGTGGGCTGCGGTCCGAGGCTGGGTACGCCGTCGTCGCCCGCGCTCTTGAGGACGCCGATGACATCCCTGAGCTGCGTGAGCGCTTCCCTGCCCGTGATGCGGATGAGTTCCGCGGCGGTGGCCGTCTCCTCGTCCTTTGCGTTGACCTCCAGCGCTCCCGCGTGCAGCACCATGAGGGACACCCGGTGAGCGACGACATCGTGCATGTCCCGGGCGATGCGGGCCCGCTCCTGCGTACGCGCCTGCTCGGCACGGGCGGTCTGCTCCCGCTCAAGGTGTGCGGCGCGCTCCTCCAGCCCCTCGATCACCTCGCGGCGGGCCTTGCTCCACAGGCCCAGCGTCGCGGGGAGCCAGACGAACAGCACGGCGCCGCCGAGCGAAGAAAGTATGTCCTCCCGGGTCAGGCCCTGCGTCCCCAGGGCCACGCCCGTGGTCGTCGGCAGGATGGCGACCGTGCTCGCACCCACGATGTACCAGACCAGATACGGCTGTCTGCGCACGCTGCGGGCCGCGACGTACGACCCGACGCCCAACGTCACCCAGACCGACAGCAGCATCCAGGCCGCCAGTCCGACGGTGATGAGCGGCCACCGCATGCGCGACAGCAGCAGGACAGCGGTGGCGGACCCCACCGCCATCACCACTGTCAGGACGCGTCCGAGAATCGGGCCGGCGACCAACTCGGCCTGCACATACGGGATCTGGTGCCCATCGAGCGGTATGAAAGCGCCCACGGCGACAACAGTCGCCAGCATCTTCGGTCCCCAGCGGTCCCCTATGCGTTGCAGACGCTGACGGAGCGCTTTCTCCATGCGTTGTGCCACGTGTCAAGCCTAGTTGGCCGTGGTCGGCCCGACTTCTGCCGTCCGTCTGTTCTTGGCCCCACGAAAGTCCGGAGTGGCCTCAACTTAAGTAGGGGATATTCATGGCCCTTTTGGCGACGTGCCGGCGTGGTCCGCGCTCGCACGCTTCTTTGCATGACAGAGACAACAGCTGCCGTCCGAGCCACCGGTCTCGCCAAGCGCTATGGATCGGGCGACTCCCAAGTGGTCGCGCTCGCAGGAGTCGATGTGGATTTCCGGCACGGTGAGTTCACCGCGATCATGGGGCCGTCCGGCTCCGGTAAATCGACGCTGATGCACTGCGCCGCGGGCCTCGATCTGGCCGACGAGGGCAAGGTGTGGATTGGGGACACCGAGATCACCGGTCTGCGCGATGACGCACTCACCCATCTGCGTCGTGACCGCGTGGGTTTCGTCTTCCAGGCTTTCAACCTTCTCCCCACGCTCACCGCGCTGGAAAACATCACGCTCCCCTTCGATCTGGCCGGCCGCAAGCTCGACCAGGCGACATTGAGCAAGGTCATCGGAGCGCTGAATCTGCAGAACCGGCTGCACCACCGGCCCAGCCAGCTCTCCGGCGGCCAGCAGCAGCGCGTGGCATGCGCCCGGGCGCTGGTCACCCGGCCCGACGTGGTATTCGCCGACGAGCCGACCGGCGCACTGGATTCCGCCGCCTCCGCGGAACTGCTCGGGTTCTTGCGCCGCAGTGTCGACGATCTCGGCCAGACAGTGGCGATGGTGACCCATGAGCCGAGTGCCGCCGCCTACGCGGACCGGGTGCTCTTCCTCAAGGACGGCCACATCGTCGACGAGATCCACGCACCGACCGCCGCCGGCGTGTTGGAGCGTATGAAGTCCTTTGAGAAGGCAGCCGCCTGATGCTGAAAACGATGCTCCGTGACCTGCTCGCGCACAAAGGGCGGGTGGTGATGACGCTCATCGCCATCGCTCTGGGCGTGACCGCGACGGTCGGAAGCTGGGTGGTGAGCGACTCGATCGCCACCACCCTCGCGGGCCAGGAGACCCGCAAAGATGTAGGGGTGTCGGTGCAGAGCCCTGGGAAAGAGGCGCTGCTCACCTCCGCGGACCGCGACCGGCTGGCCAAGACGCCCGGCGTCGGGCGCGTAGACGGTGTGATCGTCGGCCGCGCGGGGCTGGTCGGCCGTGGCAACAAGTTCGTCAAGACCACCACGATCCTGGACCGGGCCGGCACGAACTGGAGCAACGACAGGCGCTTCACCGTGGAGGCGGGCAAGGCGCCTGCCGGTCCGGGCCAGGTCGCTCTCAACAAGACCGATGCCGACTCCGCCGGCATCGAGGTGGGCGACACCACGCAGGTGCTGCTGTCCGGCGGACGCTCGGACAACGCCAAGGTGACCGTGCTGTTCACATACAACCGTCTGGGCCCCAGGACCACCACGGACTCCAACGAGGCGTCCGACGCCGTGCCGGTGGTGGCCTACGACACCGCGACCGCCGAGAAGCTGCTCGGCACGCGCTTTCACCGCATCGAGCTGACCGCTGCGGCAGGCGCGAACGCCGGCGCGATCAAGGCCGCCGTGCAGAAGACCGTCCCCGACGATTACCACGTCGAGACGGGCAGTGCCCTGACCGACGCCGCCGTTCGGCAGTCGGACTCCGAGGCACAGGACCTGCGGATGACGATGCTGCCCTTCGCGGCAGTCGCGCTACTGGTCGGCATGTTCGTCATCGCCAACACCTTCACCATGCTGGTGAGCCAGCGGACCCGGCAGTTCGCGCTGCTGAGGGCCGTCGGTGCCCGCAAGGGTCAGGTCCGGACCGGCATCATCGCCGAGGCCGGTGTGCTCGGACTGGCCGGCGGCACCATCGGCACGCTGGCGGGTGTGGCGCTGGGTCCCTCGATGATTTCGGTGATGCGCCCGGGTGACGACGTCGACTTCACCGTCAGCCCGGTGGCCGTCCTGCTCGGATACGGGGTCGCGCTGCTGGTGACCGTACTGGCCGCGTACAACTCCGCGCGGCGAGCCGCGGCCGTGCCGCCGGTCGCCGCGCTGCGTACCGATGCGACCGTTCCGCGCGAGACAAAGCGGACACGCAACATCATCGGGCTTGGCTGTGTCGTCATCGCCATCGTGATGGTCGCTGTTACCGCGGACCCCAGTTCGTCCAACCTCGCTCGCATCATCGGTCTGGTGGGGGCGGTTCTCGGCGTGATCGGCATGATCATGCTCGCGGCCTTCTTCGCCGAGGCGCTTCTCCGGCCGCTCACGCGCCTTCTCGGGGCCCGGTCATGGCCTGCTGTCCGACTCGGGCTGCGCAGCGCCGCGGGCGACCCGCGGCGCACCTCCGGTACGGCTACCGCCATCACCGTCGGTCTGGCTCTGGTCTGTACGTTCGCCACGCTCAGCTCTTCGTTCTCCGCGCTGATCGCCTCGACGACCCGGGCGAACGTGCCGACCACAACCACGGTCCTGCAGTCGGCGGCCGGGGGCGAGTCCGCGCTCACCCCCGCCGAGGCCGACAAGGTCAAGAGGCTGCCGGGGGTCTCTCAAGTGGCCGGGAGTCGCGATGTGCTGGTGGGACTGACCTACAAGGGCGGCAAGACCGAGCGTCGGATCTCCGCGATAGAACCCGCCGGTCTGAAGGGTGTGCTCACCCCTGACGTCACGGCGGGAAGTCCCGATCTGAAGCGCGGCGTGGTCATCTCACAGAACCAGGCCGACATGATGGACCTGGGCATGAACGACAAGATCACACTGCATCTGGACGCCACGCACTCGGTCACCCAGACCGTGGTGGGGATCTATGACGCCACCGAACTCCAAGCCAGCATCTTCCTGGATGTCGCCAAAGCGCCCAAGTCGCTGCAGAAGCAGATCACCACGCTGTACGCCTCGGGGCCCGACCCGGACAAAGCTCGGGACAGCATCCGAGTAGCCTTCCGGGACCGCCCAGACGTGTCCATCGGCGACCGGGAGACCTTGGTCAAGCAGGGCGTCGACCAGCAGTCGCTGGCTTTCACGCTGATGTACGCAATGTTCGGCGTCGCGATCCTGATCGCTGTGTTCGGTGTCGTCAACACGCTGGTGCTCTCCGTCATGGAGCGGACCCGGGAGATCGGAGTGATCCGGGCGGTGGGTGCCACCCGCCTCCTGATCCGCAGGACCATCAGAGTGGAGAGCATCGTGATCTCGCTCTTCGGCGCCCTGCTCGGTGTGGTGGTGGGTGTCCCCTCGGGCGCCGTCATGCAACACGCCATGTTCGGGCAGCGGTTGTGGGACTTCTCGCTCCCCGCCGGGATCATCGGCCTTTCACTGGTGGGTATAGCCATCGCCGCGGTACTGGCCGCGATGTGGCCGGCTCGTAAGGCGGCCCAAATGAATATGCTGGCGGCGATCGCCAGCGAGTAGCGCGCGTGCAGGCAGCCCACGCGCTGATCGCCGACTACGCTGCCGAGCTCGTCGGCCCCGCCGGAGCACTCCGGCGGGGCTTCGTCGTCTCACGCGCTCTCACTCGGGCCTCACCGACTGCGCGGACTCACCCTGACCAGGAGGCTCTGGGCTGGTGTCAAGCGTCTGCCGTGGATCTGCCGGACGCTCCTGAGCGGCCGCTACAACCTGCGCCAGGTGGTACCGAGCGAGGCACCCGGTACGAGTACGGGGGCGTCGTCGGGACCGTCGATCCGGTGCTGCGGGGTCCCCTCACTCAC
The DNA here is from genome assembly GCF_044767545.1 of Streptomyces sp. NPDC101227. NCBI lineage: Bacteria > Bacillati > Actinomycetota > Actinomycetes > Kitasatosporales > Streptomycetaceae > Streptomyces > Streptomyces sp. NPDC101227. The sequence continues at coordinate 84,150 of NZ_JBIWOD010000024.1, forward strand.
CCGGCCAAGCCACCGAACCCTGTGGCCCGGTCAGGAAGAAGCCGGATGACGTCAGAACTTGATGGTCGAGACGGTGTAGACGACGGGATGACCGGGTTCGTCGTAGCTGACCATGATCCGCTGGGTGGGCTGCGGCGCCTTCTTCGGGTTGACGGTGCCCGCCCAGGGCCAGTCGATGCTGAAGTCCCAGCCCACCTTCGCCGCCTGGCCGCGCGGGATCGTCCGTGCGCCCTTCTTCAGGGCGGCGGTGCTGGTGCCCACGGCCTTGAGGTAGTGCTCCAGGCCCCAGTCGTTGGTACGGAACTGCACGAAGAGCGAGCTGGTCTGCCATGAGTTGGTCTCGTAGTAGTAGACCGGGGTGGAGCCGACGGGCACCGGGACGTCGTAGGTCCGCTGCTGGACCTTGGAGGGGAAGGCGTTGGTCAGCCCGGTGGCCGCGGCCTCCGCGTCCTTGCTGACGCCGCTGTCGCGGCTCTGCTCGGCGGAGATGACGATGTAGCCGGCCGGGATCGCGATCAGCAGGAAGATGATCAGCCCCATCAGGACGGGGCGGCGGCTCTTGCCGCTGGGCGGCGGGGTGGGGTGTGAGTCGTCGTTCATGGGATTCAGGTCGGTGTCGGTCATCGGCGGCCGGACCGTTCATAGCGCTCGTAGCGCTCGACGCGGCGGCGGTTGGCACGGCGGAAGCGGCGGGCAACCAGGCGGGCGAGGTCGGCGGCGCCGACCATCCCGGCGTCGGGGCCCAGCTGCGCCTTGGTGATGGTGGCTTCGGGGCGGTAGCCGCGGCCGGTGAGGGTGCGCCGGAAGGCGTCCCGGGCCGGGCCGATCAGCAGGTCGTCGGCGGCGCTGACGCCCCCGCCGATGACGAAGCAGGACGGGTCGAGGGCCGCGGCGAGGTTGGCGATGCCGACGCCGAGCCACTGGCCGATGTCCTGGAGCAGCTCGACGCACATGGCGTCGCCCTCGCGGGCGAGCTCGGTGATGAGGGGGCCGGTGATGTCACCGACGCGCCCGCCGACCCGCTCGATGATGTTGTACGCGACCGGGGAGTCGGCGGCGGCCAGCTCCCGCGCCTCGCGGACCAGCGCATTGCCGGAGCTGTACTGCTCCCAGCAGCCGCGGTTGCCGCAGGGGCAGCGGTGGCCGCCGGGCACGACCTGCATATGGCCGAACTCGCCGGCCACGCCGTACTTGCCGCGCTTGACCGCGCCGTCCTCGAGGATCGCCCCGCCGATGCCCGTACCGAGCGTGATCATGACGAGGTGGTCCTCGCCGCGCCCGGCGCCGAAGCGCCACTCCGCCCAGGCGGCGGTGTTGGCGTCGTTGTCGACCATGACGGGGACCGCGAGGCGGCCGGCGAGACGGTCGCGCAGCGGTTCGTTGCGCCAGTTCAGATGGGGGGCGAAGAGGACCCTGCTGCGGTCCGCGTCGACCCAGCCGGCCGCACCGATGCCCACCGCGTGGACGTCGTGCCGGTCGGAGAGGTCGAGGACGAGCTCGGTGATGGTGTCCTCGACGACCTTGGGGCTCTTGGACTTGTCCGGCGTCTCGGTGCGGATCTTCTCCAAGATGGTGCCGTCGGCGTCGACCACGCCCGCCATGACCTTGGTGCCGCCGATGTCGATGCCGACGGTGGGCACCCGGGGGGCGGTCAGATGCGAGCGGCGCTCGCGGGCGCCGACCGTACGCAGGGCGGTGGCCCTGGCGGATCCTCGGTGTACCCGGTCCCGGTACATGCTCATCGGCCCGCCCCTCTCCCGTGACGTTCTCCGTGACGGATGCCGTGGCTCCCCCACTGTCCGAAGGACGTGGGTGGTGCCCCCGTGCGGCGGCTGCGTGCTCGCAAGAGTCGTCTCGTCCCTGCGGGTCTCAGGAGGCCGGGCCTCGGCGTACATGGTTCGTACGGTTCGTGTCACTTGCTTGATTCGTATGGTCCGGTGCGATTGTGCATCACCCGCGGCGTCCGGCGCACCGCGACGTGGAGCGCTGCGCCCCGCGCGGCCCGGGGGCCGGCGCGGGGCGCGAGACAAGATCACTCCGGTCGGTGACCTCCGGGGAATTTCGGGGTCACCGTGCGGGCGAGCTCATGGCTCAGCTGTTCCAGCTCGCTGCCGCCCGCCATCTGGCGGATCAGCTCCTCCAGCGCAATCTCCGATTTGGCGTGGCTGCCGGCCATGGTGCCGCGCTTGAGGAGCACGAAACGATCGCCGACCAGATAGGCGTGATGCGGGTTATGGGTGATCAACACCACGCCGAGCCCGGCGTCCCGCGCGGCCGCGACGTACTTGAGCACGACGCCGGACTGCTTGACGCCGAGCGCCGCCGTGGGCTCGTCCAGGACCAGGACCTTGGCGCCGAAGTAGACGGCGCGGGCGATGGCCACACACTGCCGCTCGCCGCCGGAGAGGGTGCCGATGGGCTGGTCGACATCGCGCAGGTCGATGCCCATCCGCAGCAGCTCGCTGCGGGTGGTCTCGCGCATCGTGGCGACGTCGAGCCGCTTGAAGGGGCCCACCCCGGTGGTCGGCTCGGAGCCGAGGAAGAAGTTTCGCCATACGGGCATGAGGGGGACGACGGCCAGGTCCTGGTAGACGGTGGCGATACCGCGGTCCAGGGCCTCGCGCGGGGAGGCGAGTTTCGTCTCCTCGCCCTCGATGGTGAAGCTGCCGGCGTCGTGCTGGTGCAGCCCCGCGATGATCTTGATGAGGGTGGACTTGCCGGCGCCGTTGTCGCCGAGGACGCAGGTGATCTCCCCGGCGTGCACCTCCAGGGACACGCCCTCCAGTGCCTTGATGTTGCCGTAGAACTTGCTGACCTTGTCGAGCTCGACGAGCGCCGTCATGACTTGTCCTCCGCCCGCTTGCGGACCCATGCGTTCAGGAGTGTGGCGAGCAGCAGCATCGCGCCGAGGAAGAACTTGTACCAGTCCGGGTTCCACTGCGCGTAGACGATGCCCTTGCTGGTCATGCCGAAGATGAAGGCGCCGACCGCGGCCCCGATCGCCGAGCCGAAGCCGCCGGTCATCAGACAGCCGCCGACCGCCGCGGCGATGATGTAGAGGAATTCGTTGCCGACGCCGTCGCCGGACTGGATCGCGTCGTACGAGAACAGCAGATGCTGGCCGGAGACCCAGGCGGCGAAGGCGACGCCCATGTACAGGCCGATCTTGGTCTTGGTGACCGGCACGCCGACCGCCCGCGCGGCGTCCGCGTTACCGCCCACCGCGAAGATCCAGTTACCGACCTTGGTGCGCAGCAGGATCCAGGTGGCGACGGCGACCAGCACGATCCACCACAGGATGGTGATCTGGATGTCCACGCTGCCGATGGTCAGGTGGGAGGCGAAGAGCGCCTGGGCCGACGCGAAGCCCTCCATGTCGGCGATGGACTTCGTGGAGACGGTGCCGCTGATCAGCTTGGTGAAGCCGAGGTTGAGGCCCGTCAGCATGAAGAACGTGCCGAGCGTGATGATGAAGCTGGGGAGTTTCGTACGGGTCAGCAGCATCCCGTTGAAGACGCCGATGGCCAGCGTGACCAGCAAGGACACCCCGACGCCGACCCAGGTGTTGGCCGTCATCTGGTAGCTGAACATCGACGAGATCAGGGCCGAGCTGACGACCATGACGCCGGCCGACAGATCGAATTCGCCGCCGATCATCAGCAGCGCCACCGGCACGGCCATGATGCCGATCGTCGACGAGGCGTAGAGGACGGTGGAGAGGCTGGAGGCCCGCAGGAACGGTTCGGCGGTGACGGCGAAGAAAAGGAAGACGGCGATGGCGCCGACGACCGAGCCGAGCTCGGGGCGTCCCATCAGGCGGCGCACCAGGGAACGGTGCAGCAGTCGTTCGTCCCGTACCGATGTCTTGACGACGGTGCTCATCGGGTCCCCCGCTGGGTCAATTCCTGCAGTGCGGCGGCGTCCTTCTTGGTGATCACCTGGGGTCCGGTGAGCACCGGCCTGCCGCCGCCGAGGACGTCGGAGTTGTACCTGTACAGCCAGAGGAGGTCGACGGCCTCGTAGCCCTGGAGGTAGGGCTGCTGGTCGACGGCGAAGCCGAGCGAGCCGTCCTTGAGGCCGCCGGCGACCTGGGCGTTGAGGTCGAAGGTGTCGATCTCGGCCTTGCTGCCGGCCTGCTCCCTGGCCTTGACGGCCGTGGCGGCGAAGGGGGCGCCGAGCGTGACGACCGCGTCGATGCCGGGGTCCGCCTGGAGCTTGGACTCGATGGACGACTGCACATCCGGCATGTTCGTCCCCTCGACATAGAGCTTCTGGAGATCGCCCTTGAAGGTCTTCTTCGCGCCGTCGCAGCGCTGCTCATGCCCGACGTTGCCCTGCTCGTGCAGCACGCACAGGGCCTTCTTCCTGCCGCGCTTGTTCAGTTCGTCGCCGACGGCCTCGCCGGCCACCGTCTCGTCCTGCCCGATGTGGGTGAGCGCCCCGAACGCCTTGGACTCCGCGGCCCCGGAATTCACCGTGATCACCGGAATACCGGCCTTCTCGGCCTTGGCGACGACGTCCTTCATGGCATTGGGCTTGGCGAGCGAGACGATCAGCCCGTCGACCTTCTGGTCGATGTAGGACTGCACCAGCTGGCTCTGCCGCTGGGCCTCCTCGTCGTGCCCGTAGAGGAACTTGATGTTGTCCTTGTCGGCGGCCTGCTGCGCGCCCTTCTGCACGATGTCCCAGAAGGTGTCGCCGTCTCCCGAGTGGGTGACCATGGCGAAGGTCCACCTGGGGGTGTTCACGGCGGCCTTGCCGCCGCCGGCCTGGGCGGCGCGCGCGTCCTCGGCCCGCTTCCCGCCGGTACTGCTGCATCCCGCCAGGGAGGCGACGAGCAGCGCCGCCAGCGCCGCGCTCGCGATGCGTCCCCTTCTTCGAAGCCTTGCCACGAGGACTTGCCCTTCCCGCCGATCCCGCTGTGCCGTCCGTATTGCTGGTATTGGCCCAACCGGCCAAGTATCCGTTACCGGTGTTCTGTACCGGTTCGTGGGGTCGGGTCGACCCATGGGTGCCCGCCTTCCGTACGGGTTCATCGGGTGCCCCTTCCCGTGTATTCCTCCAGCTTCGGTACGTCCTTGCCCGTGACCAGCTCCGGGCCGGTGAGCACCGGCTTGCCGCCGCCCAGGACGTTGGCGTTGGTCTTGTGCAGGGCGAGCAGGTCCACCGCCTCGTACCCCTGGAGGTAGGGCTGCTGGTCGACGGCGAAGACGACGTCCTTGGCCTTGAGGAGCTTGACCACGGCGACGTTCAGATCGAAGGTCGCGATGTCCGCCTTGCTGCCGGCCTCCTCCTTCGCCTTGACGGAGATCGCCGCCATCGGCGCACCGAGCGTGACGATCGCGTCGAGGGACTTGTCCGACTGGAGCTTGGCCTCGATCGAGGACTGCGAGGCCGGCGCGTTGGTGCCGTCGACATTGAGGTTCTCGACCGCCCCGTCGAAGCCCTTGCGGACGCCCGCGCAGCGATCCTCCAGCGAGACGTTGCCCTGCTCGTGGATGACGCACAGGACCTTCTTCTTGCCTCGCCCGGTCAGCTCCTCACCGACCGCCCGGCCCGCCACCGACTCGTCCTGGCCGATGTGCGTCAGCGCCCCGTACGCCTTCGAGAACTGGCCGCCGGAGTTGATCGTGATGACGGGGATGCCGTGTGCTACGGCCTTGTGGACGACCGCCTTGAGGGCCTCCGGCTTGGCGAGGGTGACGATCAGCCCGTCGACCTTCTGGTCGATGTAGGACTGCACCAGCTCGGCCTGTTTCGAGCCCTCTTTGTCGTTGGCGTAGAGGAACTTCACCCGGTCGTTGGCGGCGGCCCGCTCCGCGCCGTTCTGGACGATGTCCCAGAAGGTGTCGCCCTCGCCGGAGTGGCTGACCATCCCGATGGTCATCCGGGGGGTACGGGGATCCTCACCGGCGTTGCCGCCGGTGCTGCACCCGGCGACCAGCGCGAGGACCGCCGCCAGGGCGGCGGCTCCGCGGACGGTGACGGGTCTGGCCGTACGCACTTCTCGCGCGCTTCGCACGCCGCTCATCGTGGAACCGCCTTTGCTCCAGGCCGCCGGAATGCGGCTGCAGGAGTTCTAACGGCGGGCGCGGAGCCGCGTCAATACTTTGTCCGAACATTCTGATGACTGAGCTATCCCGACCGGAAGCGGCCGGGGACCTCAGGGACGGACCAGCAGCTGGAATTCGAAGGCGTACCGGGACGCGCGGTAGACATGTGAGCCGAACTCGACCGCTCGACCGGTGTCATCGAAGGTGGTGCGCTGCATGGTCAGCAAGGGCGCACCCTCGGGCTCGTCGAGCCGCTCGCCCTCCTCCGCCGTCGCGGCCCGCGCGCCGACGGCCTGGCGGGCGCTGTGCAGCGTGATCCCGGCGCCCCGCATCAGGCGGTACAGACCGGTCGCCTCCAGCTCGGCCGTCTCCAGCCTGAGCAGCCCGGCGGGCAGGTGGTTGCGCAGATGCGCGACGGGCTCGCCGTGGGTGAGCCGCAGCCGCTCGACGAGCGCGACCTCCGCGCCCTCGGCGATCCCCAGCGCCGCGGCGACCTCGGCATCGGCCTCGGTGGTGGTGTTGAGCAGCACCCGGGTGGCGGGCTTCTGCCCGGCCGCCTCCAGGTCGTCGTAGAGGCTGCTCAGCTCCAGCGGGCGCTTGACCTGGCTGTGCACGACCTGCGTGCCGATGCCTCGGCGGCGCACCAGCAGGCCCTTGTCGACCAGCGACTGGATCGCCTGGCGCACCGTCGGCCGGGACAGTCCCAGCCGCCCGGCCAGCTCGATCTCGTTGCCGAGCAGGCTGCCGGGCGCCAGCCTGCCGTTCTCGATCGCGGCCTCCAGCTGCTGGGAGAGCTGGAAATACAGCGGGACCGGGCTGCTCCGGTCCACGCTGAACTGAACTGGACTCTCGGCGCCCGCGGCGTCTGTATCGCGTTTCCCCACGCTCGCGAGCGTATCCGTCCGCGCAGATGACGGGAAGTCCGGAGGTCACATTGTCCGGACAAGTGACCGAGCGCCGCCCCGGACCTGCGGCCGAGCTCCCCCGCACTCCTTGTGCGGCGCCGTGCGCGGCCGGGGCCGCCACCGGGGCACACCGACTTCCGCGGGCATTTTCCGATCGGATCCGCCCGCCCCGGCGCCCGTCAGGGGATCATCGGAGACCCCCAGGACCCCCACCCGAGGAGTCACCGATGTCCGTACGCCGCGTCGTCCCCGATATCCAGTCCGACTCCCTGGCGGAGAGCCGGGAGTTCTACGGCCTGCTGGGCCTCGAGCAGGTCATGGACCTGGGATGGGTGATCACGCTCGCCTCGCCGGCCAATCCCACCGCCCAGCTCATCTTCATGACGGAGGACAAGACCGCACCGGTCAACCCCGACCTGAGTATCGAGGTGGATGATGTGGACGCGGTGTACGAGGCCGTGCTGGCCGCCGGCGGGGACATCATCCGGCCGCTGCGGAAAGAGGAGTGGGGCGTCCGCCGCTTTTTCGTCAGGGACCCCAACGGCCAGGTGGTGAATGTGCTCGGGCACGCGGGCCCGGAGGAATGACGGGGCAGGGGCGAGGGACCGCCCCTGCATGGACGAGCGCCCCATCCGTCACTTCATCCAGGCGTCCTCATACGTGCGGTAGGTCCCGTCGTGCGTGGCGAGATGCACCCACTGGTCCACGTACTCCTTGAACTCGTCGTCGCCGCGCGGCAGTGCGTAGGCCTTCTCGGAGAAGGAGAAGGGCTTGTCGGGGTGGACCGAGCACAGTTCGGGGTGGATCTTGGCCTGGTAGCGGGTCTCGCTGGCGTCCGTCATCATCACGTCCGCGCGGCCGGCGATGATCTCGTCGAAGATCGTGGTGTTGTCCGGGTGGACCGTGAGGGTGGCCCGCTTGATGTGCGCGCGGGCGAACTGCTCGTTGGTGCCACCGGGGTTGACGACGACCTTCGTCCCGGGGCGGTCGATCTGATCCAGTGTCCGGTACTTGTCCTGGTCGGCGCAGCGCACGATGGGCGTCTTGCCGTCCGTGCGGGTGGGCTCGCTGAAGTACGCGGCGCGGGCGCGCGGGAGGGTGATGGAGACGCCGCCCATGCCGATGTCGCAGCGTCCGGCCGCGAGGTCGCCGACGAGCTTCGCCCAGGTCGTGGCGACGTAACGCGGCTTGGCGTCCAGGCTCTTGGCGAGGTCCTGCGCCATCTGGATGTCGATGCCGGTGTAGGTGCCGGTCTTGCCGTCGAGGTAGCTGAAGGGGCGGTAGTCGCCGGTGGTGCAGACACGCAGCACCCCGCGCCGCGGGACGGCATCCAGGAGCGTGGCCGCCGGGTGCCGGCCGCGCTGGGCGGTCGGTGTGGGGGCGGAACCCGGTGTGGGCGCGGGGGTGTTCGCCGGCGCGGGCGCCGCGGCGGTGAGGGTGAGCAGAGCGGCGAGGGCGGACAGCGTGGCGGCGCGCTTCATGGTGACTCCTGCGGCATGGGCATGATCACGTGATGAAGCCTCAGAGTGGCAGAGGCCGCGGCCGAGGTGAACCCCATGACCGGTCGGTGGGATCGCCTCGGACCGCGGCGGCGCCGCCACACGGGACTCAGTCGTCGTACGGCTCGACCGGGCCGGGCGGCAACTGGTCCGAGGCGGCGTCGGCGAGACGGCTGAGGAGGTCGGCCGCGCGCTTGGCGACGGTGTCGCGGTCGCCCTCGGAGAGGGCGGAGCCCATGCCGACGGCGACCGCGCCCGCGGCGATCCAGTCCGGGGCGTTCTCGGCCGTCACTCCGCCCGTCGGCAGCAGCGGCGCCTGGGGCAGCGCGGCGCGTACGTCCCGTATCCAGGAGGGGTGGTGCGCTGAGGCGGGGAACAGCTTGAGGGCGTCCGCGCCGAGCTCGAGACCGCGGGCTATTTCGGTCGGCGTCGACACCCCGGGGAAGACCGGGATGCCGTAACGGTGGCCCGTACGGATGACCTCGGCGTCCAGGCTCGGCGAGACCAGGAAGCGGGCGCCGGCGTCCACGGCCATCCGGGCCGACGCCGCGTCAAGAACCGTGCCCGCGCCGATGACCGCGTCCTCGCCCAGCTCGCGGGTGAGGGTGGTGACCGCCTCCAGCGCGAAGGGCGTGGTCAGGGATATCTCCAGGCTCGTGATGCCGGCCGAGAGCAGGGTGTCGGCGGTGGCGCTCGCCTCGTCATAGGTCTTGCAGCGGACGATGGCGAAAACCCGCTGAGCCAGGGCGGCCCGGGTGATCTCCCAGCGATACACGGCAGTTCGCCGTCCTTCCTTGTCTTCAACGCTCCATGGCGCCGCCTGCCGTGACCACGGCGAAGACGCCACTTCCCGGGGCACGCCGCGACGACTGACCACTACATGGCCTCTTTGCCGTCGATGCCCGCCCACTCCTCGTTTCTGCCGAAACGCTACCGGCAACCACTGACAATCCTCCCTCGGGGGTGCGCCCTGCGCCCCCCTTCCGCCAAGAATGGGCGGAAGGGGGGCCCGGACATGGACACAGCACGGCGGCGGGGGGGGGGGGCGGGGGGCCCCCCCCCCCCCCCGCCCCCCCCCCCCCCACCCCCCCCCCCCCCCCCCCCCCCCCCCCCCCCCCCCCCCCCCCCCCCCCCCCCCGTAGGGGGGGGGGCCGCCCCCCCCCCCCCCGCCCCCCTTGGGGGGGGGGGGGGGGGCCCGCGCCCCCCCCCCCCGGGGGGGGGGGGGGGGGGGCCCCCCCCCCCCCCCCCGCCGCGGTTCCCCTCCAGAGCGTTCCGGTCCGCCGCCGAAGCGGTTCCGGTCCGCCGTCGTTCGCGTCCGCCGCGTCAGCAGCCGCGGTCGACGAGGTCGAACGTCTTGTAGTGGTCGGCGGTGTAGTAGTCCTCGTCCTTCTTCTCACCGGCCACGATGCGCCGGGCACCGCGGTCGGGAGAGCCGGGAGTGATGACGGTGTACTCGTGGTAGTAGCCGGTTCCCTGGGCCGGGAGGATGCCCTCGCGGTTGTCGAAGACGGTGCCGTCCTTCGGGTACGGGAAGGGCCCGCCCTTCTCGATCAGGCCCAGGGTGTCGTGGGCCTGGGAGGGCAGCTTGGAGTAGCAGATGTCGCCGACCGCGTTGACCTGCACGGTCTTTGCGTGCGCCGTCGCGGCGTACGCGGTGACCTGGTGCGGGGTGGCGGCGGCGGGCGTGGCGGCAACCGCGGTGCCGCCTATGAGCAGGGCCGATGCGAGGGCGCCTGCGGCGCCGATCCGGGTGATCCGTGGGGGGATTCTCATGCCTCCCAGGATGACGCGCGTAGACATGCCCCTGTCAATCCCAACGCCCTTAAGTTTCCCAGGAGTTCACAGGATCCCCACCCCGGTTGCCCGCTCGTTCCGGGCGGGTTGCGGCGACGGTGCCTGCCGTACGGGCGAACGAGCCGTTTTGCCTCGTAGGCAAAATCTTTGCCCGCCAGGCGAGGCCCCGTTATACCGGGGATATGACGGATACGCGTAAGGACCCGCCTCCGGAGCCTCGGACGGCTTCGGGCCCTGCCGGGCTCCCCGACGAGCCCCCGGCCGCCCCGGCCCCGCCCGAGGAGCTGCACACCGTCGCGCCCCGGCTGCGCGACCTGCGACGACGCAGCGGGCTGACCCTGGAGACCGCGGCCCGGCGGGTCGGCCTGTCGCCCGCGCATCTGTCCCGGCTGGAGACCGGTCAGCGCCAGCCCTCGCTGCCGATGCTGCTCGCGCTGGCCCGTACCTACGGAACCACGGTATCCGACCTGCTCGGGGAGATCGCGCCCGAGCGGGACCCGATCATGCGGGCCGGCCGCACCGAGCCCTCGGAGGCCGGCGGCTGGACGTACTGGACCGTGGGCGGCGCCGGGCGGGCGATGCAGGCGCTGCGGGTGCATGTGCCACAGCGGGCGCAGGGCGAGCTGGTGCGGGTGCATCCGGGCGAGGAGTGGCTGTACGTCCTCAAGGGGCGGCTGCGGCTGACGCTCGGCGAGGCCGTCCATGTGCTGGATCCCGGGGACGCGGCGCACTTCGACTCGCTGACGCCGCACCGCATCGCGGCCGCATCGGGAGGCGGAACGGATCTGCTGTTCGTCCACACCCTGCTGCAGAGCGGAGCCGCGGAACTGTGCCTGGGAGACCAGCCCCCGCGCCGCGGCCTCTGACCCGGCGGACCCCGCCACCGAACCCTACGGAAGGAGAACACACCGTGCCCGGACAGATGCCCCAGGACGGCCCCGCCCGGAAGTACGTCGAGACCAAGCCGCCGCGCGGCGTCTACGTCCGCGTCTTCATCTACGTCGTCGCCACGCATGTGCTGCTGGCGTTCATGAGCCTGCTGGTGTTCGCCGCCAAGAACCCCTGAACGGGACGCGCCCGGAACGCCCCGCCGAAGCCGGCGGGGAGGCCGCCGCCCCGGGCCGGTCGGGCCCGTATCGGGAACGTCCATCCGTACGGCGGGAAAGTCCATTGCCTCCTCCCACCCGCGGGGTGAAGCCTTCAGGCGCACCCCGCTCCGCGCGCCCGCCGCACCGAGGAGGACCGAAGGATGCTGCCCCGTTCGCGTACCCGCACCGCCGCGGCCACCGCGTTCGCCCTGGCCCTCGCCGCCGTCCCCCTGACGGGCATGGCCGGGCCACCGGGCACTGCGGCGGACACCGGCCGCGCCCCGGCCGGACCCGCGGCGCACGCCTCCGTCTCCCCCACCCCGCAGTCCGTCCACGCCCGGCGGGACCGGGTCACCATCACCCGGTCCGTGACCGTCGTCGCAGGTCCCAGGGCCGACGCCGCCGCGCTGGCGCTCGTGGAGAAGTCCCTCGACGCCGCCGGCGCCGACCGGGTCGTCCGCGCCCGGCAGGCCCCGGCCGACAGACAGCTGACCGTGTACGTGGACGGCACGGGCGCGGCGCGGACGCTGGGGGACCTGGGCGCGCAGGGCCCCGTCGGGCTGCCCGCGCAGGGGTACGTCCTGGCCCTCGGCGACGGCCGGATCGCGCTGTCCGGCAAGGACGCCACCGGCACGTACTACGCCGCCCAGTCGCTCGCCCAGCTGCTGCCGCACCGCTCCCGGCCCGGCGCCCGCGTCCAGGGCACCGTCCTACGGGACTGGCCGGCCACCCCGCTGCGCGGCGTCATCGAGGGCTTCTACGGCACCCCCTGGTCGCATGCCGCCCGCCTCGACCAGCTCGACTTCGCCGCCGCGCACAAGATGAACATCTACGTCTACTCGCCGAAGGACGACGCCTATCTGCGCGAGAAGTGGCGCGATCCCTACCCTCCCGACCGGCTCGCAGGGATCAAGGAGCTGGTGGACCGGGCGCGGCAGCGGCATGTGGAGTTCACCTACGCGCTCTCGCCCGGACTGTCCGTCTGCTACAGCTCGGACGCGGACCTCAAGGCGCTGACCGGCAAGTTCCAGACGCTGTGGGACATCGGCGTACGGACCTTCGCGGTGCCGCTGGACGACATCAGCTACACGGACTGGAACTGCGCGGCCGACAAGGAGAAGTTCGGCACGGGCGGCGGCGCGGCCGGTGCGGCGCAGGCGTATCTGCTCAACCGCGTCAACCGGGACTTCATCGCGGGGCATCCGGGCGCCCGGCCGCTGCAGATGGTGCCGACCGAGTACTACGACGTGAAGCCGTCGCCGTACAAGAAGGCGCTGGCCTCGCAGCTGGACAAGGACGTGCTGGTGGAGTGGACGGGAGTGGGCGTGATCGCGCCGACGATGAGCGTCGCGCAGGCCCGGCAGGCCCGGGAGGTGTTCGGGCATCCGATCCTGACCTGGGACAACTATCCCGTCAACGACTATGTGACCGGCCGGCTGCTGCTCGGGCCGTTCAACGGGCGGGAGCGCGGGCTGCCGGCGCAGTTGGCGGGGATCACGGCCAACCCGATGATCCAGCCGTCCGCGTCCAAGCTCGCGCTGCACACGGTGGCCGATTACGCGTGGAACGACACGGCGTACGACCCCCGTGCCTCCTGGGGCGCGGCGATCGAGGAGCTCGCCGGTGGCGACGCCCGTACGGCGCGGGCGCTGCGGGCCTTCGCGGACGCCAGTTACGCCTCGTCGCTCAATCCGCAGCAGGCGCCCGAACTGGCCGCCGCCATCGCGGAGTTCGACAGGGACGGCGACGCGCGCCGGCTGGACGCGGCGCTGCGTGCCGTCCAGGAGGCGCCTGCGGTGCTGCGCGACCGGCTCGCCGACCGGGGCTTCATCGAGGACAGCGAGCCCTGGCTGGATGCGACCCGTGCGTGGGGCGTGGCGGCCCGTACGGCGCTCCGGCTGGTCGAGGCGGCCAGGGCGGGCGACGATGCGGCGGCTTGGCGTCTGCGGCAGCGGATCCCGGGGCTGGTGAAGACGGCCAGGTCGTTCGTCTATGTCGACATGAAGGGCAAGAAGGTCCCGGTGGTGGTCGGGGACGGTGTGCTGGACGCCTTCGTCGAGGACGCGGTCGCCGCGCACGACGAAGCGCTGGGCGTCATCGGCCGGCCCAAGGCGTCCTCGGATCTGGCCGCCTATCAGGACAACGCCGTCTCCCGGATGACCGACGGCGACGACACGACCTTCTACTGGAGCGCGGCGGGGCCCGGGGTGAACTCCGTCATCGGGCTGGACCTGCATGCCGAACGCCCGCTGGGGACCGTCACCCTGGCGATGGGCAAGAGCGGCAGCCCGGACGACTATCTGCACCACGGGGTCCTGGAGTATTCCTCGGACCGCGAGCACTGGCACCCGCTGGCCGCCTTCGACGGCAAGGCGGAGGTGACGGCGGAGCCTCCGGCGGGCGCGCGGGCCCGGTACGTGCGTACCCGCACCACCCAGGCGCAGGCTAACTGGCTGGTGGTGAGGGAGTTCGCGGTCGCCGGGGGCGATCGGGTGGCGGTCGCCGGGGGCCCGCCCGCGGCGGAGGGCGGGGCGTTGCCGGCGGCGGCGGACGGCGATCCGGCGACCGCCTATCGCGCGGCGCGGGCGGCGCGGAACGGCGAAGCGCTGGAGTTCACGCCGCAGGCGCCCCGTGCGGCGCGGTCCGTGGTGGTGCTGCGGCCACAGGGCGCACCGGCAAAGGCGGCGACGGTCCAGGTCCGCTCGGGCGGAGCCTGGCGCACGCTCGGCGCGCTCGGCGGTGCGTACACCCGGCTGGCGACGGGTGACGGCCCGGTCGAGGGCGTACGGCTGGCGTGGCGGGACGGAGCGGGCGACGGCGGCCGGGCCATTGAGGTGAATGAGGTGAATGAGGTGATTCTGCGCTGAAGGAGGGCGGCCCGCGGCCCTAACCTGAGGCCCTGGCGCCACCGGCGCGCGGCCCCGCATCCGAGGAGACCCGCCATGGTCCGACCCGCCGCCCCCGCCCCCCGTCAGACCGCCGCGGCCGTCCTCGACGACGCGGTCGGCGCGCTCGCCCCGCACGCCGGCGCCAACGGGCTCGTCCAGCGGATCGCGGCCGGGCAGGAACCACGGTCCGTATTCGCCACCTTCGCCCTGGAACAGCGTCAGGTGATCGCCTCCGACCGGCTCAGCTTCCAGCACCTGGCGCGCCGGGCGGACGGCGATCCGCCGGTGGCCGACTTCTTCGATCTGCTCGCCCGGGGCGAGACACGGGCGCTGGAGCTGCTGGCCGGGCTGCTGGACGCGTGCGAACTGACGGAGCGTGAGATCGCCGGGTACCAGCCGCGGCCCGGCTGCCAGGCGTATCCCTCCTACGCGGCGCGGCTCGCACTGAGCGCCGAGCCGACCGATGTGGTGATCGCGCTGGCCGCCAACTTCGCCGCCTGGGGCGGCTATTGCGCTGCGATGGACGGTGCGATGCGCGAGCACTACGGCTTTCCCGATGCGGCCCGGGGCTTCTTCACGCTCTTCGCGCAGCCGGCGCCGGAGCTCGCCGAGGGGGCGCGGGCGGCGGTGCAACACGGCCTCGACACGGGCCAGACCCGGCCGGCCGCGGCGCACGGTTACGGGCGGCTGCTCCAGGCGTACGAGCTCATGTTCTGGAACACCTTGGGCGCGGATTCCGGAACTCCGCCGCCGGCCGGTCCGTTCCTCTGAGCGACGAAGATAACGGAGCGTAACGAAGGAGGGCGACGATGCCCTACGGCTACCACGCGACCATGAACGCCCGCCCCGGCCAGCGCCACGAGGTGATCGCGATTCCGCTGCGCGGCGTCGAGGAGCTGAAGGCCGCCGGGTGCCTGCAGAACGCGGTCGGCGATTCCGGCGCCACCGACCCGGACCGGATCCGGGGGAGCGGGCCGGACGGCCCGCCCGTCGGTGCGGGCGGGCCGTCGGCGGCGAGGGCTAGCCCCCCAACTCCTTGTGGCGGGCGGCCAGTCGGCGCGCGCCTTCCTCGGTGAGCGAGCCGTGCAGCCGCAGCCGGGCGATGCCGCCGTCCGGGAAGATGTCGATCCGGACGTGGGTGGCGGCGGGCGCGTCGTGCAGCAGGAAGCGGTGGACGGTGTCGGGCTGCAGCCGGGTGCGCGGCAGCAGTTCGGTCCATCCGCCGTCCTCACCGTCCCGTCCGAACAGGGCGGCCCAGCCCGCCGAGTTGCCCTTGAGATAGCCGGTGTCGATCTCGACGGCGCGGATGACGGACTGCTCGGTGAGGCGGTAGCGCACCCAGTCGTTGCCGCTGCCGCGGCGGCGCCGGGTCTCCCAGCCGTCGTCCATCTTGCGGGAGCGGCCCGGCTGGATGGTGTTGGTGGGCGAGGAGTAGAAGCGGTCCGAGGCGTCCTCGACCTGACCGCCGTTCTCCAGCGCGGCGAGGTCGAAGGTACCCAGCGCGGCGAGCCAGTTGGGGGCCGGGACGACCTCGCCGTGGACGCGGAGGCGGGCGACGCCGCCGTCGGGGTGCTGGTTGAGCCGCAGGTGGGTGAAGCGCCGTTCGGTGTCGATGGCGAAGCCGTTGGCGGCGTGTCCCCCGATGGCGGTGCGCGGTACGAGCGTCGTCCATGCGACGCCCTCGGAGAGCAGCTCCTCGGGCGACGGGGAGCCCACGACGCAGGCGCCCTCGACGCTGACGGACTGCGGGTAGTTGCCGCGGAAGTGGGCGGTGTCGACGACGATGCCGCGGATCACTCCGGGCGCGCCGAGCCGGACCAGCGCCCAGTCATGGTCCTCGTCCGTCGGGAAGGGGTGCTCGCCGTCGGTGCCGCGGCGGCGCCTGGTCTCCCAGCCGTCCATGATCTTGCCCTTGTGGCCGAAGGCCTCGGGGTCGAAGTGGGCGGCCTCGGGCTTGAGGAGGTTCTCGCGCTCGGCGAAGAACTCGTCATTGGCGGCGATCACGCCCGCACCGAGCCGCCGGTCGGCGAGGTCGGGCAGGTGGGTGAAGGCGAAGCCGCCTGGGCCCGGGGTGCGGTAGTCGGCGTACGGGTCGCCGCCTCCGTAGGGGCTGGCGTCCCCGGTGTAGCGGGGAAGCTCGGCGGTCGTCATACGCGGTCCGCCCTTTCGAGAAGCTCGCCGGTGGGCTCGGCGAGGGTGGCGCCGTCGTTGATCTGCCGGCCGCGCAGCCAGGTGGACCGTACGACGCCGTACAGCGTCTTCCCGGCGTACGCGGTGATCTTGTTACGGTGCTGGAGCGCCTGCGGGTCCACGGTGAAGGTCTCGTCCGGTGCGAGGACCGCGAAGTCGGCGTCGCGGCCGGGCTCGATGGCGCCCTTCTGGCCCAGGCCGACCAGTGCCGCGGGGGCGGTGGCCATCCAGCGCACGACGTCGTCCAGGGTGTGGCCGCGCTCGCGGGCCGCCGTCCAGATGGCGGGCAGGCCGAGCTGGAGGGAGGAGATACCGCCCCAGGCCGCGCCGAAGTCGGCGGTCTTGAGGTCGGCGGTGGACGGCGAGTGGTCGGAGACGATGCAGTCGATGGTGCCGTCGGCCAGGCCCTGCCAGAGGGCGTCCTGGTTGGACGCCTCGCGGATCGGCGGGCAGCACTTGAACTCCGTTGCGCCGTCCGGGACTTCCTCGGCGGTCAGGGTCAGGAAGTGCGGGCAGGACTCCACAGTGATCTTGACGCCCTCGCCCTTGGCGGCGGCGATCAGTGGCAGCGCGTCGCTGGAGGACAGATGCAGGACGTGCACCCGGGCGTCCAGGAGCTTGGCCAGTGCGATCAGCCCGGCGATGGCGTCGTTCTCGGAGACACGGGGGCGGGAGGCGAGGAAGTCGGCGTACTTGGGGCCGTGCGCCTCGGGGGCGGCGTCCAGGTGGCCCGGGTCCTCGGCGTGCACGATCAGCAGGCCGTCGAAGCCGGCGATCTCCCCGAGGGCGGCGGCCAGCTGCTCCTGGTCGAGCTGGGGGAACTCGTCCACGCCGGACGGCGACAGGAAGCACTTGAAGCCGAAGACGCCGGCGTCGTACAGCGGGCGCAGGTCCTTGACGTTGCCGGGGATGGCGCCGCCCCAGAAACCGACGTCGATGTGCGCCTTGCTGCGGGCGACCTCGCGCTTGGTGTCGAGGTTGCCGGTGGTGGTGGTGGGCGGAAGGCTGTTGAGTGGCATGTCCACGAGCGTGGTGATACCGCCGGCCGCGGCCGCGCGGGTGGCCGTCCAGAAGCCCTCCCACTCGGTGCGGCCGGGGTCGTTGACATGCACGTGGGTGTCGACGAGGCCGGGCAGCAGGACGTCGTCACCGAAGTCCTCGACCCGCGCCCCGGCCGGCGCCTCGGCGTCGTGCGGCAGCACCGCCGCGATCTTCCCGTCCTTGACGGTGACGGACGCAGCGCGCGTCCCCTCCGGGGTGACGACGCGCGTGGAACGCAGCACCAGCTCTATTTCGGACACCCAGTCCCCTCCTCGTATCGTGTCTTCATCGTTGCGTGACGGCGCTCGGTACGCACGGCCACCAGGCTCACTCCGCCCGGAGCCGGGCGTTCACCCCGCGCCGACATGCAGAATTCAACAGTCTGTTGAATGAGTCTTCACTCCGGATCCCGGCCCGTCAAGACCCCTTCGCCGGGACCGGCGCGACGACCACTCCAGCTCCCTCGGGAGCCACGGCCTCCACCGCCCCACCGCCCCTGACCTGCGACGGGATGATCTCGTCCGGAATCGGCCCGGCGTCCGCCGCGATCCGCCCGCGGCGCGAGACCGCGGCGTAGAGGGCACCGGAGATGCCCATCCCGAAGATCCAGGAGAACGGCGCCACCGCGTCGAAGGCCGGTATCAGGGCGAGCGAGGCGGAGACCGCCGCGGCCGGCAGGAAGGCGATCACGGCCTTCGGGTTGTAGCCGCGGCGATAGAAATACTCACCTTCCGCATCGGCCGAGAACAGCGCATCGACATCGATCCGGCCGCGCCGTATCAGGTAGTAGTCGACGAGCAGAATGGCCACCAGCGGGCCGAGGAACGCCCCCAGCGCTCCCAGGAAGTACTGGATCACCAGCGCCGAGGAGTACAGCTTCCAGGGCATGACGAGGACCGCCAGCACCGCCGTGATCATGCCGCCGCGCTTGAAGTTCAGATGCTTCGGCGCGAGGTTGGCGAAGTCATAGGCGGGCGAGACGAAGTTGGCGACGACGTTGATGCCGATGGTGGCGACGATGAAGGCCAGGGCGCCGATGACCGTCACCACGGGGTTGTCGATCTTCTGGATGACCTTCACCGGGTCGTAGATCGCCTCGCCGAAGACGGAGATGGTGCCCGCGGTGACCAGAACGGCGACCACGGCGAAGGCCGTGAAGTTCACCGGCAGACCGATCAGATTGCCGCGCCGGTACGAACCGTGATCGGGTGTGAACCGCGCGAAATCGGCGTAATTGAGGACCAGCGTCAAGAACGTGGCCACCGTCAGGCTGACCGCGATCAGGCTCTGCTCGACCTGCGAGGAACCGCTGAGGCCGGTGAGGCTGCGGGTCAGCGAGATGTCGCCGCCGGCCTTGACGACCAGATAGATCGCGAGCGCCAGGACCACCAGCCAGACCACCGGGCCGGTCGCGAAGTCCTGCACCTTGCGGATGAACTCCATCCCGCGGGTCAGCAGGACCGCCTGCAGGCCCCACATCACCATGAAGGCGATCCAGCCCAGGGTGGACAGGCCGAGCACCGAGTTGTGGTTGTACGCGGCCAGGCCGGGCGCGATCTGCAAGGTCAGCAGGACCACCGCCGTCGAGGCGAGCCAGGTCTGGATGCCGTACCAGGCCACCGCCATGATCGCGCGCAGCAGCGCGGGGATATTGGCGCCGTAGACGCCCCAGCTGGCGCGCGCGAGCACCGGATAGGGAACGCCGGTCCGGTGGCCCGCATGCCCCATCCGGTTCATCAGCCAGTAGACGATCGTGATGCCGACGAGCAGGGCCAGGAACACCTCCCAGGCCGGCAGCCCCAGCACGAAGAGGCTGGCGGCGAAGGCGTAGTTGCTGATCGCGTGGGTGTCGGACATCCACAGCGCGAAGATGCTGTACGTGCCCCATTTGCGCTCGGGGGCGGGCGCGAGGTCCTCATTGAAGAGGCGGGGGTCGGGTGGTGCGGGGAGCTGCTTGTTCTGCGGGGACGTTGGCATGTGTCCTCCCGGGCAGGTGGGTGGAGCTCAGGGACCGGTTGTCAGGTGTCGGATCCATGGGATCGGGCGGATCGGGCGGTGTCGTCGGATCGGGCGGTGTCGTCGTCGGTCGCGGCGGCCGGGACGGCACCGGATTGCGGTTGTTCAGATGCCAGATGTCAGATGCCTGACGTCTGTGCCGAAAATTCAGCGTCGCTCGGGAAAGCCCGAACACGCCCCTGGGCCGGCCACAGATGTGCGCTGAGCGGCCAGGAACCGATGACCTTCGGGCGGGGCGGCGCGAAGCTGCGTCCCGTACTGGTGGACAGCCCGAGGCCGACGACCGCCTCCGCGAACTTCACCGCGGCCGCGACCCCGTCCACCACCGGCACCCCGAGCGCCGCCGCAACCCTCTCCTGGAGCCCGGCCATCCCGCCGCATCCCAGGCAGATCACCTCGGCGCCGGCCCGCACGACTTCGCGCGCGGTCTCGATGATGACCTCGATGGTGCGTTCCCGGTCCTCCTCCAGCTCCAGGACGCCGAGGCCGGTGCCGCGGACGGCGGCGCAGCGCTGCAGCAGCCCGGCGGTCAGCAGCCGGTCCTGGATCTGCGGTACGGAGCGGTCGAGGGTGGTGACGATCCCGTAGGCGTGCCCCAGCATCATGGCCATTTGGGCGGCGCTCTCGGTGATGTCCAGTACAGGGACGTCCAGCAGCTCCTGGGCACCCTCCCGGCCCGGTTCGCCGAAGCCGGCCATGACCAGCGCGTCGAAGGGCGTCTCGAAGGTGGCGAGCCGGTCCAGGACGGCCGCGGCGCTGAGGTAGCCCTCGAAGTGCCCCTCGATCGACTCGGGGCCCCAGAGGGGTTCGGTGGCGATGATCCGCGTCCCGGGGGCGGCGACGGCGGAGGCGGTGGCGCGGATCGCGGCGGTCATGGAAGCCGTGGTGTTCGGGTTCATGACGAGAATGCGCATGACGCTCCAACAATTTGGAGGATTCCACAGAATGGACAGTAGGTTTCGCGCAGCAGAACGTAGCTACGGCCACTGGCACCGTCAAGAGATGGCGACTAGGCGCCGGTGCCTTCTCACGCCTTGGGACGATCTACCCCCTGACCGGCGGGAACGAGTGTGCGAGAGGCCGTGTGTTAACGGAAGGGGACCGGTAGGCTGCTCCGGTCGGGCCCGGCGCCCGAAAGCCTCCGGGCACGAACCTGCCGAGACCGATCTGACCCGCCCCGAAAGGAACGCGACGTGCCGCCGTCCAGCGCCAGCACCTCCGCCGCCGAAGCCAAGCCCACAGGCGCCAGCGGCGGCGTCCAGTCCCTTGAGCGCGCCTTCGACCTGCTCGAGCGGATGGCCGACGCCGGTGGCGAGGTCGGCCTCAGCGAACTCTCCGGCAGCAGCGGACTTCCGCTCCCCACCATCCACCGCCTGATGCGCACGCTCGTGGCCTGCGGCTACGTCCGACAGCAGCCCAACCGCCGGTACGCGCTCGGTCCCCGCCTGATCCGGCTCGGCGAGAGCGCGTCGCGGCTGCTGGGCACCTGGGCACGGCCGTATCTGGCCCGCCTGGTGGAGGAGACCGGCGAGACCGCCAATATGGCGCTGCTCGACGGCGACGAGATCGTCTATGTCGCGCAGGTCCCCTCCCGGCACGCGGTCCGCATGTTCACCGAGGTCGGCCGGCGCGTCCTGCCGCACTCCACCGGCGTCGGCAAGGCCCTGCTGGCCAACCACCCGCCGGAGGAGGTCCGCGCGCTGCTCGGCCGCACGGGCATGCCCGCCGCGACCGAGAAGACGATCACCGACCCGGACACCTTCCTCGAGGCGCTGGCCGATGTGCGGCGGCTCGGCTTTGCGGTGGACGACAACGAGCAGGAGATCGGCGTCCGCTGCTTCGCGGTGCCGGTGCCCAACTCCCCCACGTCGGCGGCGATCTCCATCTCGGGCCCGACGGGACGGGTGACGGAGGCGTCGACGGAGAAGATCGTGCCGGTGCTGCAGGAGATCGCGGCGCAGCTTTCGGTGGCGCTGGCGAATCAGTCCCCGGCATAGGGGCGCCGCAACCTAGCGGCTCAGAGGTCAGCGGGCAGGGCCGGGACCGGGGCGCGTTCGCTCCGGTCCGCGCCGCGCCGAGCTTCCATGCACCCGTTCACCGGCCGCGGGGCAGCTCGCCGAAGCTGTCGATTCCCTCGCGCACCTCGGTCAGCGCGGGCGACAGCGCGCTCACCGAGCCGACCGCCCCCGCGATCAGCAGTAACGAACGGCGCAGCCGGGGCACTTCGGGTATGCCATGGCTCACCATCGCGTCCAGCGCCGCCAGCTCGTCATCGGCGGCAGCGCGATCGGGTAACTCCCCTGGAAGTACAGCCAGTTGGCGCCGCAGTCGGGCCACCGCGCCGCGCAGCTCCCGGACCCGTACGTCGTCCGCTCCCCCGGTCATCCGCCCGGCCGCTCGCCCGCGCGTCTCCACCTGCACCTGTGCCTGCGTCTGGACCTGTTCCACAACGACAGCGGCCTCCATGGTCGTTGACCGTTTCACAATGCGGGACAGTTAACGCCACTCTGTGGTGATCGCGCCATACGGAGAGCGAAAAATTCCGATCACCGGGAAGAACGGCGAGGGCGGTCCTGGCGGTCCTGGTGGGCGGGCAACCCCGGCGGGTCTGGTTGCGGCACCGCCTTGATGCCAGGGCGGCAGACGGCGGCAGGAGTCGCGGCCACCGAGGCCCTCCGTGGCCGCGAGACGGGCCCGCGTGGGCAGGAGACGACAGCGGGGCGGCGGGCGGGGCGCCGCGCCCGTTCAGAGCCCCTGGAGCGCCCCTGAGGGGCCGCCTCAGCGCCGCCTCAGGGGCCCGTCAACCCGTCGAACGGGACCGGCTACTGGTCCTCCTGCGGCTCCATCGCGTGGCGCCACACCCGTACATCGAGGGTGATGTAGCGGCTCGGGGACGTCTCCGGCGCGGAGCGCTTGTACGTGATCAGCGCGACCGTGCCGTAGTTGGTGGTCAGGCAGATCTGCGAACCCTTGTTGAGCTGCTTGGAGCTGATGCTCGTGGTGAACCGGGTCTCGTTGCGGCAGGTGTCGAGCGAGCCCTGCTCGCCGGAGTCGAGCAGTACCAGCTTGCCGGTCTGGGTGGAGATCGTGTCGTCCGAGAACTCGTTGTCCTCGTACTGGAGGTCGACGTCCGAGGTATCCGAGGTCTTCGCCTTCAGCGGATCGTCGTTCATGTACAGGTGATAGTCGTCGGCCAGGTCGAAGTCCTTGGTGTCGATCGGCTTCGGGTCCTTCACCGGTGCGTCCGAGCCGTTGTCGCCCTGGGAGCCGGGGCTCTCCGTCGAGCCGCCTGTGCCGGCCCCGGGCGCGTCGGCGTTCCCTGCCTTCTTGGCGTCCTTGCCGCGCTTGCTGCCCTTGTTGTCGGCCTGGTTGTTCGTCTTCTTGCCGTCGTCCTTCATCACGTAGTAGACCGCGGTGCCGCCCGCTCCGGCGAAGACCAGCATGCAGACCAGCGCCAGTGCCGTGACCAGCCCCTTGCGCTTCTTCTTCGGAGGCTGCGGGGCCGGCACGGCGGCGGTCGGGCCGGTGGCGGCCGGGCCCGACACCTGGGTCAGGGGCGCGGTGGCGTTGGCGGTCGGCGCATAGGCCGCCGGGCCGAAACCGGGCGGGGGGGTCTGCGGGTGGTGCGGTGCGGTCGGCACCGGCTGGGCCGGCTGGACGGGCGGGTGCGCCGGCGCCTGCGGGGTGGCCGGCTGCGTGGTCGGCGCCTCCACCGGGGGCGGCGGGGCCTGGGCGGGCGCGGGGGCCGCCGTACGCGTGGTGATGTCGGCGGCGACCGCGGTGGGCAGCCAGTCCTCGGGGCGGCGCAGCTGCGTCTGGCCGGAGGCCGCGCCGCACAGTGCGATCACCTCGGCGACGGACGGGCGCTCCGCGGCCTCCTTGGCGAGGCAGCGGGTGACCAACTCGCGCAGCTCGTCGGGGAGTCCGGTCAGATCCGGCTCCTCGTGGACGATGCGGTAGAGCACCCCGTGGGAGGTGCCCTCGCCGAACGCCGGCGTGCCGATGGCCGCGTACGCCGCCACCTGGCCGAGCGCGAAGATGTCGGTGGCGGGGGTGATGGTGCTGCCGGCGGCCTGTTCGGGCGCCATGAAGGTGGGGGTGCCGACCGTGACGCCGCTGCTGGTCAGGGAGGTGGCGTCGGCGGCGCGGGCGATACCGAAGTCGATGACGCGCGGGCCGTCGGCGGCGAGCAGGACGTTGGAGGGCTTCAGGTCCCGGTGGACGATGCCCGCGCCATGGATGACCTGGAGTGCCTCGGCGATCCCGGCGACCAGCAGGAGCACCGTGGAGACGGGCAGTTTGCCGTGCTCGGCGACGGCCGCGGAGAGCGAGGGACCGGGCACATACGCGGTCGCGAGCCAGGGGCTGGAGCCCTCGGGGTCGCTGTCGATGACCGGGGCGGTGAACAGCCCCTGGACGCGCTGCGCGGACTGCACCTCCTGCTTGAAGCGGCGGCGGAATTCGGCGTCCTCGCTGAACTCGGGCCGGATCACCTTGATGGCGACCGGGCGGCCACCGGGCGTGTACGAGAGATAGACCTTGCCCATGCCGCCGGCGCCGAGCTTCGCCGCGAGTCGGTAGCCCGCGATCGACCGCGGGTCATCACCTTCCAGCGGCTGGAAGATCCCGGACGAGCCCACACTGTTCACCATTGGTCCCCCGACTCAGAAAACTGGGCCCGCCGTATCGGCACGGCAGCCACGATGTCCGCAACGGGGCAGAACTTTATCCGGCCAAGCGCCGTCCCGTGACATCCGTCCCGCTCGGGTAGGCGCCATGTCCGAAGCGCCGGATTCGTGGCCGGATTTCGGCCTGCCGGCTGCGCGATGCCCAGCTTTGCCCCGATCATGCATCAGGTGTTTGTTCGCACCGTCACCCGTTGGCATGGGCGTAGGGAATCCGATGCGTATGGCGCGGCCTGATGGAGCACTCTCACGTTCAGGGAAATTTCCGGCATATCACTGGATCGGAGACTGTCTTGGAGCCCAACACCGGCCCCGAATCCGGCCCGAACCCGCACCCCGTCAGCGTCGTACAGCTGATCTGCCGGGCATACGGCCTCACCGACGCGTCCGAGATCACCGTCGAGCACATACACCGCTACGTGACCGAGCACCGCCTCGCGGACAACCGGACGCACCAACTCCGGGACCGGCTACGGCCGAGGATCCCGCGCCAGCGGGCGTCCGGCGACGCGGCGTGAGACGGAGCGCAGGACCGCAGAGCGCGCACCGGAGCTCATCCCGGAGCGCACAACGAGGCCCACAACAGGGCGCCGCACACCATGGCGCACCACCGTGAGCCGCCATGCGGTAAGCACTCCCCATGGCATCCACCTCATCAACCCCATCAACCCCACCAACCGCGCAAGCGTCAGCAGCATCCCGGCCGCCGCAGCCGCCACAGGCTCCACGAGTACGGGTGGCCGGCCTGCTGCTCGCCGCGGGCGGCGGGCGGCGACTCGGCGGCCGCCCCAAGGCGCTGCTCGGTCACCGGGGGCGACCCCTGGTCGAGCACGCCGCCCGGGTACTGCGGGACGGCGGCTGCGACCCGGTGCACATCGTGTTGGGCGCGGCCGCCGACGCCGTACGCGAACGGGCCGACCTCGCCGCTTACGGCACGTCGGACAATCCCAACTGGGCCCAGGGGATGGGCTCTTCGCTGCGCGTCGGACTCGCGGCGCTGGCCGGCTCCGGGGCGGATGCGGTCGTGGTGTCCCTGGTGGACCAGCCGGGCATCGGTGCCGCGGCCGTGGCGCGGGTGGTGGCCGCGTACGAGGGTCACGCGTCGCTGGCATCCGCGGCGTACGGAGGCCGGCGCGGGCATCCGGTCCTGTTCGGCGCCGACCGCTGGGCGGACATCTCGGCGGGCGCGGAGGGCGACCAAGGGGCGCGCGACTACCTCCGGCAACACGCCGGTGTGATCAAGCTCATCGAATGCTCGGATGTGGCTGAGCCGTACGACATCGACACACCGGAGGATCTGCGGCGGCTGGAGTGACCGATCAGGGGCGCGACCTGGGGCGCGACCGGGAGTCGCAGCCCGGGAGGCGGGGGAGTTCGCGGTGGCCATGGAGAGTGACGGCGATGGCACCCAGAGCCATTTGATCTTCACTTCTGTCGACCCAGAGAATCTCGACATCAACAAACCATTGAAGTTCCGCGATAAGGAAACTACTCTCCACTGGTCAGAAGCGCCCTGAATCCAGACGGCGCCCGCGACCGTATCTCGGAGCCTGCGGCACCCCGTGCCGCAATGGCGCCCCGGCGGCCGCCAGGCACCGCCGCTGAATGGAGTGACAGCTCATGTCCGCACCAGCGCCGTCCCCGCTGGCCATCGTCGAAGTCGGCCCCGAACACACCCCTGCACGGCAGGGCGAGGTCCTCACCGACGCCGCACTCGCCTTCGTCGCCGAGCTTCACCGGCGATTCACCCCGCGTCGCGACGAACTCCTCGCCCGGCGTGGCGAGCGCCGGG
This sequence comes from Streptomyces sp. NPDC101227, assembly GCF_044767545.1. Classification (NCBI taxonomy): domain Bacteria; kingdom Bacillati; phylum Actinomycetota; class Actinomycetes; order Kitasatosporales; family Streptomycetaceae; genus Streptomyces; species Streptomyces sp. NPDC101227. The sequence goes on from NZ_JBIWOD010000024.1 coordinate 110,101, forward strand.
CCGAAATCGCCCGCACCAGCACCCTGGACTTCCTCCCGGAGACCGCGCACATCCGGGCGGACGACAGCTGGAAGGTGGCCGAGGCGCCCGCCGCGCTCAACGACCGCCGCGTGGAGATCACCGGTCCCACGGACCGGAAGATGACCATCAACGCGCTCAACTCCGGCGCCAAGGTCTGGCTCGCCGACTTCGAGGACGCCTCCGCTCCCACCTGGGAGAACGTCATCGGCGGCCAGCTCAACCTCATCGACGCCTACGAGCGCCGGATCGACTTCACGGACCCGAAGTCCGGCAAGTCCTACGCCCTCAAGCCCGCCGAGGAGCTCGCGACCGTCGTGATGCGCCCGCGCGGCTGGCACCTGGAGGAGCGCCACCTGCGCTTCGAGGGCACGCCCGTCCCCGGTGCCCTGGTGGACTTCGGCCTGTACTTCTTCCACAACGCCCAGCGCCTCCTGGACCTGGGCAAGGGCCCGTACTTCTACCTCCCGAAGACCGAGTCGCACCTGGAGGCCCGCCTCTGGAACGACATCTTCGTCTTCGCGCAGGACTACGTCGGCGTCCCCCAGGGCACCATCCGCGCCACCGTCCTCATCGAGACGATCACGGCCGCGTACGAGATGGAAGAGATCCTCTACGAGCTGCGCGACCACGCCTCGGGCCTGAACGCCGGCCGCTGGGACTACCTCTTCTCCATCGTCAAGAACTTCCGCGACGGCGGCGCCAAGTTCGTCCTGCCCGACCGCAACGCGGTCACGATGACGGCCCCGTTCATGCGCGCCTACACCGAACTCCTCGTGCGCACCTGCCACAAGCGCGGCGCGCACGCCATCGGCGGCATGGCGGCCTTCATTCCCAACCGTCGCGACCCCGAGGCCAACGAGAAGGCCCTGGCCAAGGTCAAGAACGACAAGGACCGCGAGGCCGGCGACGGCTTCGACGGCTCCTGGGTCGCCCACCCCGACCTGGTCAGCGTGGCCCGCGCCTCCTTCGACGCGGTCCTCGGCGACAAGCCCAACCAGAAGGAGCGCCTGCGCGAGGACGTCTCGGTCGCGGCCGCCGACCTCATCGCCATCGACTCCCTCGACGCCAAGCCCACCTACCAGGGGCTGATCGACGCCGTCCAGGTCGGCACCCGCTACATCGAGGCCTGGCTGCGCGGCCTCGGCGCCGTCGCCATCTTCGGCCTCATGGAGGACGCGGCCACCGCCGAGATCTCGCGCTCGCAGATCTGGCAGTGGGTCGACGCGGGCGTCGTCTTCGAGAACGGCGAGAAGGCAACGGCCGACCTGGTCCGCCAGGTCGCCACGGAGCAGCTGGCCGCCATCCGCGCCGAGATCGGCGAGGACGCCTTCACCTCCGGCAAGTGGCAGCAGGCCCACGACCTGCTGCTCCAGGTCTCCCTGGACGCCAACTTCGCCGACTTCCTCACCCTCCCGGCATACGAACTGCTGGGCTGATCCCAGGCCCGAAGGGCCCGTACGCGCCGCCGCACTGCGTCGCGTACGGGCCCTTCGTCATGCCCGGCGCGGGCGACGCAGGGGCGTTGTCAGTGGCGGGTCGTACGGTGTGTGCATGAAGAATTACGACGCGTTACGTGTGCATCAACTGCTGGTCGGGGCGCCCGGATTGCGCCCCGTTGCGCTGGGCGAAGGGCGGCGGTTCGCGCGGTGGGAGCTGGGGGCGCTGGCGGAGCCGGCGCTGGGGGAAGCCGTCGAGCCGGAGGGGCTGACGGCCGCATCGGAGCGGGGGCTGAGGCAGCGGCTGGGGTCGGCCGGCCGGGAGTATCAGCACTGCGACGAGCGGTCGCGGCGGTATTGGCTGACGGATCGCTCGGAGATCGTCGGGACCATCGCGGTGGACTCCTGGCCCAGAGGGTGGCAGCGCCTCGGGGTCTCGTCGCTGTACGTCCATCCCCGGGCGCGGCGGGCCGGGCGGGCACTGCGGGCGCTGACGACGGTGTACGAAGCGGCAAGCGCGGCCGGATTCAACGGCATCCGGCTCGACACCCACTGGAGTTGGCAGGAGGCGGTCCGTTTCTACCTGGCACGCGGGATGTGGGTGGGCAACTGGAAACACGCGCTGACATTGGAGTGGGGCCCCGACCGGCCGCGGTACGAAGTGCGGCGGCGGGAGGAGGAGTTCGCGTTCCGTCTGGAGTACGGCGGGGTGTGCGCGCCGGTCTTCGTCGCCCGGCGGGACGGCGGCCGGCTGGTCCTGCGACGGACGCGGTGGCATCGGCGGATCGAGAGGGAGCAGGGGCGGCCGGGCGAGGTCCTGCTGTTCCATGGGCTGGCGACGTTCGCGCTGCATCTCGCCGTGGCGGGGTGGCCGCTGGTCCGCGGGGCGGAGGAATGGGAGCGGGCTCCCGAGTCCTGTGACATCGGCGCACCGGAGGGGCTGGCGTACAAGATCCGGCGGTTCGAGCGGGTGGCCCGGGCGGAGGGGTGGCGGGTGGAGACGCCGTCACCGGTGGTGGATGCGGGGCTGCCGACGCCGTCGTGGATAGGCGATGGCTAGGCCTTACGGTCCCTCGATGCGCCCGTCGCGGTCGGTTACGGGGCCGGGTCCACGTTCCATGTCACCGGCAGTTCGGCGCCGCAGAAGACGCAGACGAAGTCGTCCTCGCGCACGATGTTGTGCTCCTGGCATTGTTCGCAGCGCCGGAAGACCACGTGGTGCGTAAAGCCGTCGGGGTGAGCGAGGCCGACGCGTTCCAGGGCCTCGGTGATGGCGGCCCACGAGGTGAGGTCCGGGCAGTATCCGGTCGATTGGTTGGTCACTTCGCTGACCGTCCAGCGGCCCGCTGCGCGGCCGAATCCCATCTCGCCCGCGCTCAGGACAGGTTCGCCGCCGGCGCATGTCACATGCTCGCTACGCCGCGGCGCCAGTCGCAGAAAGCCGCTCAAATCGATGACGAAGGTGAAGGGCTCGGCCAGTTCCGCTGCCGCACACGAGGAGATCCAGTCGTCGAAGTCGGCCGCCGAGCGGATCGGCGGGCCCGTGTCGCCGGGCCCGACCGCGGCCATCAGCTCCGGGGGGCCGATGTACCGGTAGCTCCTTCCGTATGTGCGCACGCGGGTCAACCTAGTAGGCCCCGGTGCTGTCGCGTGGGTCAGCGTCGGGTCCGGATGAGGATGCCGGCGAGGTGAGGTGCGTGCGGCCTGGTGGGCGATGGCGAGTTCGTCGGTTCGCGTGGCCAAGACGCGCCACTGTTGGGGCGGTGATGCAGGGTTCGACGGTGTTGCGCTTTCTTGTAGGCCTCGGCATCGAGGCCGGGCGGACGGCGTGTCATGCGAAGGGGCGAGGGCCGACGGCCTGGCGGGCCTCTCCGCAGGCGAACGCCACGTCGGGGCGGGGGTGAGCGTCGGGGACGGTGAAACGGTAACCGTCTTCGAGGAGTTGGGGGAGCCAGGCGTGCAGAGCGGCGATGGTCTGGGAGCGATCGGCGCGGCCCTCGTGCTCGGGCGTGGCGTGCGTGCTGAGCGTGCCGTCGTGGTTGAGGATGACCGACCCGGTCCGGGCGTGGCCGAGCACGTTGCGGACGATGTGGTCCGTGCCGGGGTTGGACCAGTCTTCCGGGTCGACCGACCAGGAGATCGGGCGCAGCCGGAGGTCGGCGCATACGGCGAGGGCGGCGGGCGCGAAGTGGCCGCCCGGGGCCCGGAAAAGGGCCGGGGGCCGGCCCCCGGTGGTACGCGCGATGGCGTCGTTGGTCCGCTCGATCTCCTCCCGGACCCGCGCCGGCGGGAGGGCGTCGAGGCGGGGGTGGGACCAGGTGTGGTTGCCCAGCGCATGCCCCTCGGCGGCGATCCGGCATGCGGTGGAGGGGTACTTCTCGACGTTGGCGCCGAGCATGAAGAACGTCGCGACGACGTGGTAGCGGCGCAGGACGGCCAGGACCTGCGGGGTGTAGAGCGGGCTGGGCCCGTCGTCGAAGGTGAGAGCGAGAACTTTCGGCCCGGCCTGCACACAGCGTTCCGGGGCGGCCGGCGGGGCATCGGAAGCAGGTGGGTCAGGAGCCGGAGTACCGGGGCCCGGCGCATCCCACGTGGAAAAACGCGCGGGTGACCGGGGTGACGCGCCGGCCCCCGAGGCCGCGGTGGGGAGGGGGAGCAGCGCGCTGCCTGCCGCGAGGAACTGGCGTCGGTGCATGGTGTTCCCCTTCCGGTTGCCGGTCGTCACCGCAGCATCGCGCGTGCCGCTGCGCCGGGGCCCCGCCGCGCCGCGAGAGGGGGCCGGGCACGCCCGCCGGACCGGACGCCGCGGCGGCGACGCGTTCCGCGTACGGCCTCGCGCGCCGCCGACGGGCACGTCTGCGTCCGTGGACGATGTCACCGCAGCCGCGGCTTCACGAGCCCAGGTGCGGACCAGGCCCACCGCCGGGGCCGGTTGGGGCACGTTTCTCGCGGCCCGGGCCGTTCAGGGGACGCGGCCGCCTGGTCCCGCTTCTCGCGGCATTCGCCCTGGTGGGTGCGGCGGCCCCGCCGTCCGACGGACGCAGCCCGGCTCCTCCGTCATCCCGGCAGGACGACGCGGAGCGCCCCGGAGCCGGTCGGCGGTCCGTTTCCATCAGCACCACGCTCAGGGCATGGCATTGAAGCGGGATTTCCGGGCTGCCGCGGTCGCGTGGGGCCCGTCGGCCGCCTGGGTTCTGTCTCTTCTCACCGGCCCGACCAGCTGTGACGGTGAAGGCCCGGGGTCGTGCCCGGCCGTACGAGGGCAGATGCGCCTTGGTGCTCAGAGGCACCGGCGCTCCGGGTTTCAGTGCTCCAGCGGCATGCCGGTGGAGCACTGACGACGACGAGTCCATCGGCTTGGCGATCAGGCGCGGGCCCCGGCCTGGTAAGTCGCCGCGTACTCGGCCAGGAAGGCGGCCTCGGCGAGGAGGGCGCCGCGGAGTTCGGAGAGGAGGACACGTTCGTTGGGGCCGTGCAGGTTGCACAGGTTGTCCTCGGCGCCGAAGAGCAGGATCTCGGCGTTCGGCACGGCCTTGGCCAGGCCGTTGACCAGGGGGATGGAGCCGCCGCTGGCGGCGTGGACGGGGTCACTGCCCCAGGCCCGGCGCAGCGCGGTGGCGACCGCGCGGTAGGCGGGGCCGTCGGTGGCGGCCTCGTAGCCGGGGCCCGTCTCGCCTGGGGTGACGGTCAGGGAGACGCCGAAGGGGCGCAGTCGTTCGAGGTGGCGCGCGAGAGCGGCGAGGGCCTCCTCGGGGTCCTGTCGGGGGTGGACTCGGAGGTTGAGTTTGGCGCGGGCGTAGGGGACGACGGCGGAGGCGGCGCGTTCGACGGGTGGCGCGTCCAGGCCGACGACGGTGACGGCAGGGCCGCTCCAGAGGCGTTCGCCGAGGCCGCCGGAGCCGAGGAGCGGGGTACCGGGGACGACGCCGGCCAGTGCGCGGAAGTCGTCGTCGGTGAGGGCCGTGTCGTGCCACGGTGCGCGGCGCAGGCCTTCGACGGCGACATCGCCGTGCACGTCGTGCAGGGTCGCGAGCGCCTTGAGGAGGGTGAGCAGGGCATCGGGGGCGGCGCCGCCGTATTGGCCGCTGTGTACGGCCGCGTTGAGGGTGCGTACCTCCACCAGGAGCTCGGCGGAGCCGCGCAGGGCGGTGGTGAGGGTGGGTGTGCCGGGGCGGATGTTGCCGGTGTCGGCGATGATCATCGCGTCGCAGGCGAAGAGGTCGGGGTCGGTGGGCGGGTAGCCGCCGAAAACGCTGCCGTACTCCTCCTGGCCCTCGAAGACGATCTTGATGCCGACCGGGGGCCGCCCGCCGTACGCCCGGAGCGCGCCGATATGGACCATCACATTGGCCTTGTCGTCGGCGATGCCGCGGGCCCGGATGCCGTCCTCGATGCCGGTGGGTTCGAAGGGCGGGGAGTCCCAGAGCCGCTCGTCGCCGGGCGGCTGGACGTCATAGTGCGCGTAGAGCAGGACGGTGGGGCCGTCCGGGGTGGGCGGCGGGACGGTGGCGGTGATGACGGGTGCCGTGCCGGGCAGGTTGAGTTCGCCGATGTCGGTGACGCCGGCGTCCCTGAGCAGGGCGACGATCAGGTCGCGCGCCTCGAGGACGGGTTCGGGCGAGAAGCCGGGGAAGGCGATGGAGGGGATGGCCGCCAGTCGCTTGAGGTCGGCGCAGACCCCGTCCATCAGGGCGTCGACGATGGACTCCAGGCCGGGGGCCACCGCGCCGGACCGGGCGCGCCAGGAGTGCCGGGTGTGCCGGGCGTGCCCGGGCGGATCGTTGGCTGCCTGGTTCACCGCGGAACTCCCTTCCCATGGCGCCGTCGCGACGCCCACGCACGGTGACGTCAGTGATGTCAGCGATATCCGTGATGTCAGTGACGCACCGTCAGGATCAGTGCTGCAGCAGCAGACTATCGGGCATATAGGCAGCTAAGGGGCGTGTCGGGCGGGTGGGTCCGGGTGTTTGACCACCGGGTTGAACGTCGCCCGTGCAGCGACGCACCCGCGGCACACGGTCGCTTCGCACGCGGTCGCCGTAGCCCCGCCCGGACACGCGCGGGCCCGGCCCGGATCGGATGATCCCGGGCCGGGCCGGATGCGCCTGTGGTCAGTTCAGCGCGGCGGCGAACGCGCCGGGCTCGTAGGAGCCGCCCGGCTGGTGCACGATCACGGCGAGCCGGTTGGCCGCGTTGATCAGGGCGACCAGGGAGACCAGCGCGGCGATCTGGTCGTCGTCGTAGTGCTTGCGCACCTGGGCCCAGGTCTCGTCGGACACGCCCTGGTGGGCGTCGGCGAGCCGGGTGCCCTCTTCTGCGAGCGCCAGCGCGGCCTGCTCGGCCTCGGTGAACACGGTGGATTCGCGCCAGGCGGCGACCAGGTGGAGCCGGACCGCGGTTTCCCCGGCGGCCGCGGCCTCCTTGGTGTGCATGTCGATGCAGTGACCGCAGCCGTTGATCTGGCTGGCGCGCAGCGACACCAGCTCCTGCGTGGACTTCGGCAGCGGCGACTGGTGGATCACCAGGGCGGCGTTGGCGAACCGCTTGGCGAACTTGGCGGCGATCTCGTTGCCGAACAGGTTGAATCGGGGGTCCATGATGACGTCCTCACTCGTGGTGTTGCGCTGAACGGTGTTGCGTTGGACAAACACGAGATGCCGGCGAACCGCTCCTTGTGACGGGACGGCCGTGTGACGTGCGCCACCGCCCACAGGTGTCACAAAACCGCGGGGACCGGCGTCTTGTGCGCGTGGCAACGTCGAGAGCGAACAGGCAGGAGCAGCCGGTGAAGAGCGAGCGCAGCGGGCGCACGGAGGACGCGGCGGGGCAGCCCGATGGCGGCGGCAGCACGGACCCCGCCACCGAGGCGTTCGTCGCCCATCGCAATCTGCTGTTCACCGTCGCCTACGAGATGCTCGGCTCGGCCGCCGACGCGGAGGATGTCCTTCAGGAGACCTGGCTGCGATGGGCGGGCGTGGATCTCGCCACGGTGCGGGACCGGCGTGCGTATCTGGTCCGGATCACCACCCGCCAGGCGCTGAGCCGGCTGCGTACGCTCGGCCGCCGCAAGGAGTCCTACGTCGGCCCCTGGCTGCCCGAGCCGTTGCTGACCGCCCCGGACGTGGCCGAGGACGTCGAGCTGGCCGACAGCGTCTCGATGGCGATGCTGCTGGTGCTGGAGACGCTCACGCCGACCGAGCGGGCTGTGTTCGTGCTGCGCGAGGTGTTCGACGTCGAGTACGACGAGATCGCCGAAGCCGTCGACAAGAGCCCGGCCGCGGTCCGCCAGATCGCGCACCGCGCACGGGCACACGTCGCGGCGCGCCGGCCGCGTGGGGCCGTGTCCCCGACCGAGACCCGTGACGCGCTCGACGCCTTCCAACGGGCGACCGAAACGGGCGATCTGCAGAGCCTGCTCGACATCCTTGCACCGGATGTCGTCTTCTTCGGTGACGGTGGCGGAGTCAAGCAGGCCGTCCTGCGGCCCGTCGTGGGGGCCGACAAGGTGGGCCGCCTGCTGGCCACCGGACTGGGCAGGATCGCCGCCATGGGGTCGCTGCGGCCGGCGCAGGTCAATGGCTACCCGGCGCTGATCCTCCGGCTCGACGGCGCGATCGACACCGTCCTGGCGGTGCGCATCGACGACGGCCTCATCACCGGGTTCTACGCCGTGCGCAATCCCGAGAAGCTGTCGCACATGCAGCGGGAGACCGCCCTGCGCCGCTGAGCCCGAGGCCGCCCGGAAACGGAACAACCGGCGTCCATGGAGGGCCGGGCGGCCGACCGCCGTGAGCACGGCAACGCCCGCGAGCGCGGCGGCGATCGCGCGGGCGGCGGAGGGTGCGCGGGCGGCGGAGGGTGCGCAGCGCCTGGGGGTGTCGCATCCGCGGGATACTATGTTTGTAGTGACCGGGCACTATGAACGTAGTAAAAGGAGCGGATGACGTGGCACGACGGCGGAACCAGGTGCTGGACGCGGCGGTCGAGGTGCTGGGAGCCGAGGGGCTGCGGCGGCTGACCTACCAGGCCGTGGACACCACAGCGGGCGTCCCCACCGGCACGACGTCCAACTACTTCCGCAACCGCACGGCCCTGATCGACGGCATCGTCGACCACCTCCGGGCCCTGGACCGGCGCGAGTGGGAATCCTTCGCGGCCGGCACCGACCCGGGCGACGCCGACGAGCTGGCCGAGGCGATGGCCGCCTTCGCCCGCCACGCCACCGGGCCGGCGCGGGCCCGTACGGCCGCCCGCTTCGCCCTCTTCCTGGAGTCCACCGCCCGGCCCGAACTGCGCGCCCCGCTCACCCGGGGCCGGCGGACGGTCCTCGCCTGGGCCGCGGACCGGGTACGCGGCTTCGGCTCCGAAGTCCCCGACCGGCACGGCCGGATTCTGCTCGACCACCTCGACGGCGTCATCCTGCATCAACTCGCGTTCCCCGACGACGACTTCGACCCCGCTCCGGAGATCCGGGAGCTCCTGGGCGGACTGCTGGGCAAATGAGGTCGCGGCGCCGAACCCCGTGTGGTGAAGTGACGCGGATGACGACCCATGACGACGACGGCCGGGCCGCCGCCTATCGCGCCGCGTACGACGCACAGCTGCGGGCCCGCGGCTTCGCACCGGGCCGGGCGGGAGCCGAACGCATCGGCCCGGTGCTGCGCACCGTCCACCCCCAGCAGGGCGGGCTGATCCTCTACCGCGATCTGGGCGGGCTGGACGGGCCGGAGCTGGACGCCTTCATCGCCGCCCAGCGCGCGTACTTCGCGGCGCTCGGGAAGCCGGTCGAGTGGAAGTACCACGGCCATGACCTGCCCGCCGATCTGCCCGAGCGGCTGCTGGCGGCCGGGTTCACCGCCGGCGACCGGGAAACCGTGGTCATCGGCGAGGCCGCGGACGCCGCCGCCGAGCCCCGGCTCCCGGGGGGCGTACGGCTGCGCCAGGTCACCACCCGGGACGACTTCGCGCGCATCCAGGCGCTTGCGGAGGAGGTCTGGGGCGACGACTGGAGCTGGCTGCCGCCGGCGATGGCGGAGTGGGTGTCCGGGGCGGGCGACCCCTGCACCGTGCTGGTCGCCGAATCCCCGGCCGGAGAGGTGGTCAGCGCCGCCTGGGCCCGCTTCCACACCGGGACCGAGTTCGCGTCGCTGTGGGGCGGCGCCACCCTTCCCGGCTGGCGCGGCCGCGGCCTCTACCGGGCGCTGGTGGGCGCCCGCGCCACGCTCGCCCTACGGCGCGGCTTCCGCTACGTCCAGGTCGACGCGCTGGAGACCAGCCGCCCGATCCTCGCCCGCCTCGGCCTGGTCGCGGCGGCCACCACCATCCCGTACATCTGGCGTCCGGACGGCGGCCGCTGACGGCCGGTACGGCACACGCGCCACCCAACCGCTCCCCCGCTCCTGCCTGTTCGCGCCGCGCGACGGGTTCACGCCGTCGCCCAAGTCTGGTAGGAAAGCTTCCTAACGATTGAGAACCCCCCACGGGCCCCGCGCCCCACGGGCCTCACACCCCACGGCCCTACGGCCCCACGGCCCACTCCGGACTGGAGGACTCCATGCGCACCGGATCGATAGGCAGCCGGCCGGCGGACGAACCGTCAGCGGACGGCCGGGCAACGGAAGGCCGGGCAACAGACGGCCGGGCAACAGACGGCCGGCCCTCGGGCAGGGGTCTGCCCAGGACCGCCGCCCGCGTCGCCCTCGGCCTCGCCCTGCTCGCCGTACCGGCCACCGCCATCGCCACCACGGCGGCCTCGGCCGGGCCCCACGCCCCGGCCGCGGCCCATCACGCGCCCCCTGCCGCACGGGCCGGGGCCGGCCTCGACGACCCCGCGAAGAAGGAGATCGCCATGCAGCTGGTCTCCAGCGCGGAGAACTCCTCGCTGGACTGGAAGGCCCAGTACAAGTACATCGAGGACATCGGCGACGGGCGCGGCTACACCGGCGGCCTCATCGGCTTCTGTTCCGGTACGCACGACATGCTCGAACTCGTCGAGCTGTACACGAAGCGCAAGCCGGACAACGTCCTGGCCAAGTACCTGCCCGCGCTGCGCAAGGTGGACGGCAGCGATTCGCACGAGGGACTGGACCCCGGCTACCCCAAGGACTGGGCGAAGGCGGCGCGGGACCCCGAGTTCCAGAAGGCGCAGGACGATGAGCGCGACCGGGTGTACTTCAACCCCGCGGTCAAGCAGGGCAAGGCCGACGGCATCGGCGTGCTGGGCCAGTTCGCGTACTACGACGCGATCGTGATGCACGGCGACGGCGACGACAGGACCAGCTTCTCCAGCATCCGCAAGCGCGCGCTGGCCAAGGCGAAGCCGCCGGCCCAGGGCGGCGACGAGAAGACCTACCTGAACGCCTTCCTCGACGCGCGGGTCTGGGCGATGAAACAGGAGGAGGCGCACAGCGACACCAGCCGGGTGGACACCGCGCAGCGGGTGTTCCTCAAGAAGGGGAACCTCGATCTGCACACGCCCCTGAGCTGGAAGGTGTACGGGGAGAGCTTCCACATCGACTGAGTCCGCACCGGCCGGCGGGGCGCCGCGAGCACCCGCACACATCCGCACGCGCCCGCACGCATCAACGGCCCGTACGGGAGGGGCAGGTGCCGCTCCCCTACGGGCCGTTGCCGACGTCAGGGGTGTGCAGGGGTAATCCGCTGTCCATGGGTCAGTGCGCGGGGGCCGACGCGGGGTCGCCCGAGTCCGGGGCCCGGCGGTCGGGCTGCTGCGGGATGCGCACCTCGCCGGCGGCACCGTCGTCGCCCTCCGGAGCGGCGGCGTCCACAGCAGCGGCCTCCGTGGCGGCGGCCTCCGTGGCGTCCCCCTCCCCCGCCGTGTCCGCACCCTTGCCGAAGTGGTTGAAGGCGAGGTTGAGGATGATGGCCACAAGGCACCCGGTGCTGATGCCGGAGTCCAGCACGACCAGCATGTCCTTGGGGAGGTTGTGGTAGAACTCCGGCGCCGCGATCGGGATCAGGCCGATGCCGACGGCCGCGGCGACGATCAGGGAGTTCTCGCCCTTCTCCATGGCGGCGGAGGCCAGCGTCTGGATGCCGCTGGCGGCCACCGAGCCGAAGAGCACGATGCCGGCGCCGCCCAGGACGGGCAGCGGGACCAGCGAGATCACCGAGGCGGCCACCGGGGACAGGCCCAGCACGATCAGGATCAGACCGCTGGTGGCCACGACGAACCGGCTGCGCACCTTGGTCATCGCGACCAGCCCGATGTTCTGGGCGAAGGCGCTGTTGGCGAAGCCGTTGAAGAGCGGGCTGACGGCCGTGCCCAGGGTGTCGGCGCGCAGGCCGCCCTCGATGGTGCGCTCGTCCGCCGGGCGGCCGACGATCTTGCCGAGGGCGAGCATGTCGGCCGTCGACTCGGTCATGCACACCAGCATCACGATGCACATCGAGACGATCGCGGCGATGTCGAACTGCGGTGCCCCGAAGTGGAAGGGCGTCGGGAAGCCGATGAGGTCCGCCTTGGTGATGGCGGCGAAGTCGGTGATGCCGACGGGAATCGCGATCAGGGTGCCGGCTACCAGGCCGAGCAGGATCGAGATCTGCTGGAGGAAGCCGCGCAGCACCTTGCGCAGCACCAGCACGATCAGGAACGTCAGCGCCGCCATCCCGATGTTCGTCAGGGAACCGTAGTCGGGCGCCTGGGAGTTACCCCCCTGGGACCAGTTGAAGGCCACGGGGAGGAGTGAGACACCGATCAGGGTGATCACGGTGCCGGTGACGACCGGGGGGAAGAACCGTACGAGCTTGGAGAAGTAGGGAGCGACGAAGAAACCGAGTACACCGGCGACGATGACCGCGCCGAAGATGATCGGCAGCGCGTTCTCGGGGCTCTGGGCCTTGCCGATGGCGACCATCGGTGTGACACCGGCGAAGGAGACGCCGTTGACGAAGGGGAGTTTGGCGCCGACCTTCCAGAATCCGAGGGTCTGGAGGAGCGTGGCGATACCGGCGGTGAAAAGGCTGGCACCCATCAGGAAGGCGGTCTCGGTGGGGCTCAGCCCGCAGGCCGGTCCCACGATCATCGGTGGGGCCACCACGCCCGCATACATCGCGGCCACATGCTGGAGGCCGCTGGTGAACATCTTCAAGGGCGGGAGGGTCTGATCGACCGGATGCTTCCGGTCCTCCTCCGACTTCTGCCCGGTAATTGCGGCCACTGCGGGCCTCCTGTCGATTTCTGCGTCGCCGCGGCGGGCGGCGCGAGGCTGTCACGGAGGGCTTGCCATGTGGTGCGGTGGTGCGAGAAGTCGCGCTGGTGAGCGTGGTGTGCAACGGGTGCGCTTGTGGCGCGGGGACGGCAGTGGGGCGGTGGACCTGCCCGGGGATACCCGGCCCCGGGGGTACGAGACGCTCCCTGGTGGAGCCCCCGTACCCCCGGGGTCCGGCGCTTGTGGATCCCGCTCGGATCCACAAGCTCAGCCGGGAGCCGTCCCTCCCGGCCGAGTCTTGTGCTGTGCTCCCGAGGGGATCAGCCCTCGGCGGCGATACGGGCCAGACGCTGGGCCTCGGCGCGGGCGGTGCGCGCGATGGCGTCCTCGTCGACGTTGGTGAGGTGGTTGTCCTCGACGACCGGCTTGCCGTTGACCAGCGACAGCGTGACCGGGGCGGCCGCGCCGAAGACCAGGGCGGTGACCGGGTCGGCGATCGAGGAGTGGCCGAGGCCGTCCAGCTTCCACAGGACCAGGTCGGCGAGCTTGCCGGCCTCCAGGGAGCCGATCTCGTCCGTACGGCCGAGGACCTGGGCACCGCCGTAGGTGCCGAGCCGCAGCGACTTGCGGGCGTTGAGGGCGGCCTCCCGGTGGGCGCCGAGGCGGTTGATCAGCAGCGCGTTGCGCAGCTCGGTGTGGAGCTCGCCGGACTCGTTGGAGGCGGTGCCGTCCACGCCCAGGCCGACCGGGACGCCGGCCGCGAGCATGTCGGGGACGCGGGCGATGCCGGCGGCGAGGCGGGCGTTGGACGAGGGGCAGTGCGCCACGCCGGTCTTCGTACGGGCGAAGGCGGCGATGTCGGAGTCGTTCATGTGGACGCAGTGCGCCATCCACACATCGTCACCGAGCCAGCCGGTCGACTCGAAGTAGTCGGTCGGGCCCATGCCGAACAGCTCGTGGCAGAACTTCTCCTCCTCCACGGTCTCCGAGCCGTGGGTGTGCATCCGTACGCCCTTGCGGCGGGCGAGCTTGGCGCCCTCCCGCAGGAGTTCGGTGGAGATGGAGAACGGCGAGCAGGGCGCGGCGGCGATGTGCACCATCGAGCCGAAGGAGGCGTCGTGGTACTTGTCGATGGCCTCCTCGGTGCCCAGCAGGGCGCCCTCGGTGGTCTCGACGGCGAAGTCCGGGGGCAGGCCGCCGTCCTTCTCGCTGCGGTCCATGGAGCCGCGGGCCAGGGTGATCCGGGCGCCGATCTCGGCGGCGGCCGCAAGCTCGGCGCCGACGAGGTCGCCGGAGCCCTGGGGGAAGACGTAGTGGTGGTCGGAGGCGGTGGTGACGCCGCCCTTGACCATCATGCCGAGCGAGCCCTGGGTGGCGGCGGCGAGCATCGGGGCGTCGATGCGGGCCCAGGTCGGGTAGAGCGCGACCAGCCAGTTGAAGAGGTTGTGGTCGGTGGCCAGGCCCCGGGTGATCCACTGGTAGAAGTGGTGATGGGTGTTGATCAGGCCCGGAGTGACCAGGTGTCCCGTGCCGTCGACCCGGCGGACGACGTTCTCCAGCCCCTCGGGAGCCTTGCCCGCGCCCAGCGACTCGATGATGTTGTCCGCGACGACCACGTAGCCGGTGGCGTACTCGGTGTCGTTGGCGTCGACGGTCGCGATGGCGCAGTTCTCGATGACGATGCGCTGCTTCACCGCGCTGTCAGGGGATGCCGATGCAGCCATGGTGCTTCCTTCTTTCGAATACTGGCGGTTGGGCACGGCATGGCCCTACGGGATTTGAGTGCCGGAGCCGGGCGAGGCGGCTGACAGTACCGCTGCCCGTGGAGTGCTCCGGGTGCCGAGATGGTGGAAGAACAGGTTGAGCGCGACGGCGACCAGGGCGCCGGCGCTGATTCCGGAGCCGAGCACGGTCTGTGCCCAGGCGGGGAAGTCGGCGTAGAAGGTCGGCGCGGCGAGCGGGATGATGCCTGCGCCGAGCGACACCGCCACCAGGATGATGTTGGAGCTGTCGTCGAGTCCGGCCTCGGAGAGCGTACGGATACCGCTGACCGCGATCGAGCCGAACAGGACGATACCCGCACCGCCGAGCACCGGCATCGGCACCAGGGAGACCACGGCGCCCAGGACGGGGAAAGCGCCGAGGACCAGGAGCGCGGCGCCGGCGAGGGCGACGACGTAGCGGCTGCGGACCCGGGTCAGTGACACCACACCGACATTCTGCGCGAAGGCGCTGGTCGGGAAGCCGCCGAAGACCGGTCCGAGCAGGGTGGCGATGCCGTCGGTACGCAGTCCCCGGGTGATGGTGGCGCCGGTGGTCCGGCGGTCGCAGATCTCGCCGAGGGCCAGCATGCCGGCGGACGACTCCGTCATCAGCACCAGCATCACGATGCACAGGGAGAGGATCGCGGCGGGCTGGAATTCGGGGGCGCCGAAGGCGAACGGGGTGGGCAGTGCGGCGATCGGGGCCGAGCGCAGTCCGTCGAAGCTCGCCATCCCGAAGGGGATCGCGGCGAGGGTGCCGACGACCAGGCCGATCAGCAGCGCGATCTGCTTGACGAAGCCCTGGGTGAAGCGCTGGATGAGCAGGATCACCACGAGGGTGAAGGCGGCGAGCGCCAGGTTCTGCATATCGCCGAAGTCCGCGGCGTGCTTGTCGCCGCCCTGCGCCCAGCCGACCGGTACGGGCATCAGCGTGACCCCGATGAGGGTGATCACGACGCCGGTGACCAGCGGCGGGAAGAAGCGGAGCAGTTTCCCGAAGAACGGGCCGACCGCGAGGCAGAAGACCCCGGCGACCATCACGGCACCGTAGATCGCGGGGAGTTGATGGCCCTTGGAGGTGGTCTCGGCGATGGCCAGCATCGGCGTGATGCCGGCGGAGCTGGCGGCGTTGACGAAGGGCAGGCGGTTGCCGGCGAACTTACGGATGCCGAGCGTCTGGAGCAGGGTCGCGAGTCCGGCGATGAGCAGGCTCGCGGCGATCAGCCGGGTGCGGCCGGCGGTGTCCAGGCCGACGGCCTGGCCGATGATGAGCGGAGGGGTGACGACGCCGGCGTACATGGCAGCGATGTGCTGGAGGGCGGCAGGGACCAGCCGCTTGGCCGCCGGCTTCTCGTCCACCGGGTGAACCGGTGGGACGGGGTGGTGCTCAACTTGCTCTTGCTGTGCCATGGGTCGTTCCCCTCGGAGTTCGCGCCCCCTCCCCGCTGCGGGGTGGGGAGGGGACGCGAGGCACGGCGTTGCGTCGAGGCCGTTAGAGGTTCGTCAGATCCATCGGGATCCGGGCTTCGACACCGTCGCGCAGAACAGTGGCTTCGATCAGGCCGTACGGGCGGTCCGCCGCGTAGTAGACCTCGTTGTCGTTCTTCAGCCCGAACGGCTCCAGATCCACCAGGAAGTGGTGCTTGTTCGGCAGCGAGAAGCGGATCTCGTCGACCTCGGAACGGTTGTTGATGATGCGCGAACCCATTTGGTACAGGGTCTGCTGGAGGGAGAGGC
This sequence comes from Streptomyces sp. NPDC101227, assembly GCF_044767545.1. Classification (NCBI taxonomy): domain Bacteria; kingdom Bacillati; phylum Actinomycetota; class Actinomycetes; order Kitasatosporales; family Streptomycetaceae; genus Streptomyces; species Streptomyces sp. NPDC101227. Next base: position 126,229 of record NZ_JBIWOD010000024.1, read on the forward strand.
TGTAGGTCTCCGCGAAGGCCTGCAGCATGTGCTTCTTGACCTGCTCGTACGAACGCTCCCAGTTGGGCATCCGCTGCTCGTCGTCGGTCCAGTTGAACCGCCAGCGGCTGGATACCTGCGTGGCCAGGATGCGGTCGTACGCCTCCTTGAGGGTCGTGTACTTGTCCTTGATGTAGCCCCAGAACTCCGAGTTGGTGGAGTTCATGACGACCAGGTCCTTCAGACCGGAGATGACCTGCCACTGCTCACCGTCGTAGACGATCTCGCTCAGCCGGGTCTCCTGGCCCTTGCGGACGAAGGAGTGCTTGACGTCGTCCGAGCCGATGAACTTGGAGTTGGCGTCGGAGGTGGCGATCCGCTCCCAGGAGTACTCCTCGATACGGATCCGGGCCTGCTTGATCGGCTCCTGGCTGCTGACGAAGTGCCGGGCCAGGTGGATGCCGAACTGCTCGGCCGACTCGATGCCGTACTCCTTGGCGAAGGCGTACACGGTGTTCTTCGTCGTGTCCGTCGGCAGGCAGTTGGCGTTGGAGCCGGAGAGGTGGACCTCTTCCAGGTCGCCGGAGAGCGCGACCGAGACGTTCAGGTCCTTGATGTGGTGCGTGTCGCCGTCGCGGGTGATCTTGACGACGCGGTTTTCCGCTTTGCCATACTGGTTCTGGCCGAGAATCGTGGGCATGTCGGTGCTAGCTCCCTCGGTATACGGAGTAGCCGAACGGGTTGAGCAGCAGCGGTACGTGATAGTGCTCGCCCGGCTTGACGGCAAAGGTGATTGCCACCTCCGGGAAGAAGGCTCCGCTGTCCCTTACGCGGGGGGCGTCCTGCTGTTCCTCGGCTTGCTGGATGCAGTGCTTGTTCGAAACGAAGTATTCCTCGACCGCGAAGTCGAGATGTACGTGCGTGGTGCCTTCCGGCAGGGCCGGCAGGTCCTTGCAGCGCCCGTCGGCGTCGGTCTTGCCGGCTCCGTGGGCGGTCCAGGCGCCCCCGCTTCCGGAGCGCACCGAGAGCGTGAGGGCGACGCCCTCCGCGGGGCGGCCCACGCTGGTGTCCAGGATGTGCGTGGACACCGACGTTGCTGCAGCCGTCTCGCTGCTCATGCTGCGTCTCCTTCTGCGAGGTCGGTCAGGCGGGTCAGGCGGATCCGGTTGATCTTGCCGAGCTCGACACGAACGATCTCTCGTTCCTGTTCCGGCGTGTTGTCGATCCGGTTACGGACCGCATCGCGCATCTGCTCCCCGGTACGGCCGGAGGCGCAGATCAGGAAGACATGCCCGAACTTCTCCTGGTAGGCCAGGTTGAGCTCGAGCATCTCCGCCTTGAGCTCGTCGGAGGCGCCGGCCATGCCGCTCTGCTCGCGGCTCGAGGTCGGGTCGCCCGGCTTGGGCCGGCCGATGGGCGGGTGCCCGGCCATCGCCTCGGCCAGGTCGTCCGCGGTGAGCTCGGCCATGGCGGCGTCGCTGGCGGCGAACAGGGCGTCGGTGGTGGCGTAGGGGCGCTGGGCGAGAATCTTGCTTCCCCACGCCCGGCTGGCGCACACCTCGTGCAGCTCGGCCGTGGCCGTACTGTCGTCGGCGGCGTTGAGCCGGGAAAGACCTGGGGTCGAACTCGAAGACACGGGAAGCCTCCGTGGCCTGGTGCTGGACAGCTCTGCTTGGCTGGAAACAGCTAAGACCCCCGGCAACATCACGTCAACACTTTGTTGAAAACTCGGCAACACAAAAGCCGCCGTCCGGGGAATCCGGACGGCGGCTTCGGGCTGCGGAACGGGGCTTGCGTCCGGTTCGCCTCAGTCGGCGGCCTTCGCGGCGTTCTCCCGGTTCAGATAGTTGTACACCGTGAAACGGCTGACGCCGAGCGCACCCGCGACCGTCTCCACGCCGTGCCGTACGGAGAAGGCGCCGCGCGCCTCCAGGATCCGGACGACCGACTGCTTGGTCTTGCGGTCCAGCTCGGCCAGGGGCATGCCGTGGCGGCGCTGGAGCTCGGCGAGGATGTGGTCGAGCGAGTCCGACAGATGCGGGAGTCGTACGGCCACGCGGTCCTGCCCCTCCCAGGCCAGGACGACATCGTCGCCCTGGGCCAGGTCGGGCGCGACCATCTGTCCGCCCATCGCATCCACCAGCGGCTTGACCGCCTGGACGAACGGGTGGTCGGCGGGCTCGGTCACGTGGCATCCCCCTCGTCCGGCTCGGCGTCCGCGATCACATTGACCTGCAGCGAGACCCGGGTGGCGCCGGCCTCCAGGGATTCGCGCAGCAGGGCAGTGACCGCGCCCAGCACCCGGTCGGCGTCACCCTCGGCCGTATTGCCGAACGGCCCGACGTCCACGGCGTCCAGCCCGGCGCCGGTGACGATGTCCCGCGCGACCACCGCATGGTCCGGCGCCTCATCCAGGTCGAACGGCTCCGTCGTGAACTCAACTCTCAATCGCACGCGGTTCAACCTACGCGCGCATCGCCCCGGCGACCAGAAATTGCCCAGGGCCCCCCTTGACAGCATCCGAACCGGACAGGCACTGTTCCATTACGCAGAAAAGAAGTTCCACAATTCGGAAGGGGCGCCGGACCTCCATGGGTTTCACGGACACGCGCTTCAACGTCAACCTGTCGATTCTGTTCACCGAGCTTCCGTTGCTGGAGCG
>NZ_JBIWOD010000025.1:0-127373 GCF_044767545.1 Streptomyces sp. NPDC101227
GCGGCGTTCGGCTTCGACGCTCGGTCTCGGCATGCTGGCAGCCCTTCTTGGGACGGGCCCGGCAGCATAGCAAGATTGACTGGTGCGCCAGTCAGGTCAGCGAGGCGCCGACTGCGGTCGCGACCCGTCCGACCCGTCCGACCCGTCCGACCCGTCCGACCCGTCCGACCCGTCCGACCGGTCGGATCCGTCCGACCCGTCGGACCCCTCCGACCCGACCGGTCCGACGGCCGCATTCACCGCGGCTTCCCGGGCCTTCCCCCCTCCCTCCCTGTAACCGCCCAGCCCGCGCCGCCGCACCCACGCCAGGGTGAGGACGTAGTGCAGCACCCCGGCGATCGCGAACGACGGCAGTGAGGCCGTCAGATACCGGAAGGCCGGCGCCGGCTCGTATGTGACGGGGTCGAGCAGCAGGGCGTAGGTGACGGCGCCCGCGGCGACCGCGGTGAACGCCACCGGGTTGTAGCCGCGCCAGAAGCCGTAACAGGACGTCCTCGACGGGAGATAGAGGTCGCGTACCCGCAGCCGACCGCGGCGCAGTACGAAGAAGTCGACTATCTGGACCGCGCACAGCGGAGCGACGAGGATTGCCCCCCACGACACGAAGCGGGCGTAGTTGTCGTAGACGGCGGCCGGGAAGAAGACCACCACGGCGGCGGGGCTGAGGATGCCGGCCGCGAGTACGGCCCAGGGGACCTTGCGCAGCAGACGGCCTCCGCTGCCCTTGAGCGCGACCATCGAGGCGTAGCCCTGCGACACGATGCTGGTGACGTTGGCGAAGCCGACGAAGGCCAGGGCGACGACCCCCACCGCCGCGCCCGCCAGCGGCACCATCCACACCGTCGGATCCTCCGACGACAGCGTGAGCGCGGCGAACACGCCGACCACCGCGGCGACGACCGAGGCGAGGAACAGCCCCAGCGCATTGGGCCAGAACGCGGCACGGGTCGAGCGCGCCAGCCGGGCGAGGTTGCCGACATTGGGCCACCAGGCGAATCCGCCGGCGATGTTGAGTTCGACGGCCAGCATGAAGTTCTGCAACCCGTCATGGCCTTCGGGCGCGAGAGGCGGCTTCGCGGACAGCTCCGGCCAGCCGGTGTGCGACAGGACCAGCGCCAGCATTCCGACGGTGACGAGTACGAGCCCCGGGGCGACGAACTTGTTCACCCACTCGATGGACACCGGGCCGCGCGCCAGGGCCAGCCAGGACGCCACCACGACGGCCAGCGCGATCACGCTGACGATGATGCCGCCGTGGCCGATATGGGTGCCGAGCACCTCGTTGGAGACATTGGCGATGGCGTGCCCGCACATGATGGCGAGCACCGACGACCATGCGGCGGCGAGCAGCGCCGACATGACGACCATCAGCAGGCGCGATCCGCCCTCGCCGAACACGCTGCGCAGCAGCACGAACTGCTCGATGCCGTACCGGCCGGAGGGGATGCAGGGTGCGAGCGACACCAGTAGCACGCTGATGCCGTAGCCGATCACGATGCCGGCGATCGCCGGTTTGGCGCCGACGTAGTACGCGACCGCCCCGCCCTGAAGGAACGCCCAGGTGGCGATGGCGAGTCCGACGTTCACCGATGAATAGCCCCAGAAGCCCCATATCCGTTCGCGGCGCAGCAGCGGCAGCTCGTTCAGCGTTGCGTCGGTGCCGGCCGCCGCGGGGGAGGACGTCGTCCCGGCCTCGGTCATCCGGGGTACCCCCACCACAGCATGACCGCTGTGAGGACGACGAGGCCGACGACGGCCAGCCACAGATCACGCGCGGGCAGTGGGGCGAGCACCGCCTCGTCGCTGTGCGGATCCTCCAGCAGGCGCAGTCTGTGTTCGAGTTCCGCGTCAAAGGTGTCGGCGGCGTCCATACGGGCCACTCCTTGTTGGTTGACTGGCGGATTAGTTATGTGATGGTGAGGTGCACCTCACGCCGTGTCAATGGCGGGATCAAGGGATTCCTCAAGTCTCCTGGTCCACCGCTGCGGACTGCGTCCGGATGTCATACGCGCCACGGATCCGTTCCGACCGGCCGAAGAATCCGACGTCACGCTGATTGACTCAACAGTCAACTATCAGCAGGATGCCCGCCATGGACTCCCATGACGCACTGCCCGCCCACGCACCGGTCGTCATCGTCGGGGCCGGTTACGCCGGACTGTCCGCCGCCGTGCATCTGCGTGATCGCGGCATCGACGCCCTGCTTCTGGAGGGATCGGACCGGGTCGGCGGTCGGGTGCTCTCGGAACGGCGCGGCAGCACGGTGCTGGACCACGGCGGCCAGTGGGTGGGGCCCACGCAACGCCGGCTGCTCGCCTTCGCGAAGCGGTTCGGGTGCACCACGTTCCCCACCTGGAACACCGGCCACCATCTGGAGCTCTGGCACGACGGGACGCGCTGCCCCTACACCGGAGCCGGCCCCGAGCAGGGCCCCGGGATGAGTGAGTACCTCGCCGCCGCCGACCGGCTGGATGCCCTGGCCGCCCGCATCCGCCTCGACGATCCGCCGAGCACACCGGAGGCCGCTGCGTGGGACAGCGAGACGGCGCACTCGTTCTTCGAACGGACCATCTCCTCGGCCGATGCCCGGCGGCGGATGGCCCTCGCCGTGCAGGGCGTCTGGTCGTGCGAACCGCGTGACCTGTCCCTCTTCCACCTGCTCTTCTATCTCGCCGCCGCCGGCGGTTTCGAGCAGCTGATGGAGACCGAGGGATGCGCCCAGGAACGCCGTTTCACGGCCGGCGCCCAGGCTCCCGCGCGGGCCGCGGCGGCCCACCTCGGCCCGGCGCTCCGGCTTGGCAGGCGGGTGCTGGGCGTCGAGCAGCGCGCCGGCGAGGCCCTCGTGCACACCGACGCGGGGACGGTACGCACCCGCCGGGTCGTCATGGCGACGCCACCGGAGGCCACCGCGGCCCTCTCCTTCACCCCGGCCCTACCCCTCGCCCGCCGCCGCTGGATACACCGCAGCCCCATGGGCGAGGTCGCCAAGATCCACGCCGTCTACCCGACGCCGTTCTGGCGGGAGTCGGGACTCTCGGGCCAGGCGACGCTGTACGGCGACCACCCCGTGGGCGTCGTCTTCGACAACTCCCCCGAGGATGCGGCCACCGGAGTCCTGGTGGCCTTCGTCTACGGCGACCGCCTGCGCCGCTGGCACACCGCGCAGCACGCGGCACGCCGGTCGGATGTACTGGCCGCACTGACCGAACTCTTCGGCCACCGGGCCGCCGAGCCCCTCGACTACACCGAGAAGATCTGGCCGGCCGACGCCTGGGCCGGTGGTGGCTACGCCGCCGTTCCCACGCCCGGCACCTGGTACGCCCACGGCGCGGACGGCTGGCGTGCCCCCACGGGCCTGATCCACTGGGCCGGGACCGAGACCGCGGAGGTGTGGCACGGCTATATCGACGGCGCCCTCGCATCTGGAGAACGCGCCGCACTCGAAGTGGCCGACTCGCTCGGGGAGCCGGGGTGAACGGTCCGCTGACCGGCCGTCCCTCAACGGCTCGGCACAACCGCCCACGGACCGTGGCGGCGAACCAGCCGGTGTCACGAGACGGCGAAGACCGTGCTCGCCAGCAGCACATGGAGCGCGGTACCGCCGAGGATGCTCAGGACGGCGTTGCGCCGCCACAGGTGCAGGGCGAGGGTCGCACCGAGGGCCAGGGCGGCCGGCGGCGCCTGGACCGCCGACACATTGCGCAGCGTGTAGACGGTGAGGATCACCATCACACCGAGGGGCATGCGGGCGCTGAGGTAGTGGACGGCGGCGCTGGCCCGCAGTGGTGCCAGCGCGGTGAACGGCAGGGCCCGCAGCGCCCAGGTGACGGCGGCGCACACGCCCACGGCGGCGAGCAGATAGGGCGTATCAGGCACGAGCGTGCTCCCTCTTCGACAGGGCGTGGCGGGCCAGCAGGCCGGCGGTGAACAGGCCGAGGGCGGCCAGCAGCATCTGTCCGGGCACCACGAACCGGGCGACCAGCGCACAGACCAGGGCGAGTACCGGGGTGGGGATGTCGCGCCGGGCCCGGTACGCGTCGACGGCCAGCACCACGAAAAGTGCGGTCAGCGCGAAGTCCAGACCCGCCAACCGGGCCGGGACGACGGCCCCGAACAGCGCCCCGGCGGTGGCCCCCGCGACCCAGTAGAGCTGGCACAGCACCTGGAGCCACACGATCCGTCGCCCGCTCCACGAACGCGCCGCCTGCCCGGTGGTCAGGGCGTACGCCTCGTCGGTCAGCGCGAAGGTGCTGTACGCCTTGCCGAAGCGGCCCTTGACCTGGTGCAGCGGAAAGGACAGCGCGTAGAAGACGTGCCGGAAGTTGACCAGGAACGCCGTGAGCGCGACCTGTGCCAGCGGTGTGGCGGCGACGACCAGGCCGACCAGCAGGAACTCCAGCGATCCGGCGTAGACGACGGCGGTGAACGCGGTGGCCCACCACCAGGCCAGGCCCGCATGGACCACCAGTACCCCCAGGGCGATCCCCAGCGGGAACAGGGCCAGCCCCACGGAGCTGGAGTCCTTCACCGCCGCCCGGAAGTCGGAGGGCGGCGCGGACGCCGGCGACGGCGGGGGAGCGGGGCGGGAGCGGCCTGTCGCGTCGGCGACCGGTGGTGCAGTCATATAAGTAATTTTAGGTGGTTCCCCGCGTAATATGGTGTCGAATTATTCTCAGGAGCTCTGGACACTGGCAATGAAATGGCTATGGACGACATCGATCGCGAGATTTTGTTTCAGCTCCGGCAGGACGGCCGACTGACCAACGTCGAGCTGGCCAAACGGGTCGGGCTCACCCCTCCGCCCTGCCTGCGCCGGGTCAAACGCCTGGAGGACGAGGGGATCATCACCGGCTACCGGGCCCGTATCGACCCCGCGGCGGCCAGCCGGGGCTTCGAGGTCATGGTCGCCGTGGAGATCCGCGTCAACGACCTGCAGACCGTCGAGGAACTGGAGACCGCGATCGCCTCCTACGACGAGGTGATCGAGTTCCACCGGCTGTTCGGCCGGCCCGACTATCTCGTTCGCGTCGCGGTCGAGGACCCGACCGTCTTCGAGACGTTCCTGACCACCAAGCTGATGGGGCTGCGCGCGGTCGCCCGGGTCGACTCCCACCTGATCATGAAGAAGATCAAGACCGACGACTGAGGCCTGGGACGACTCGGCGGGTGCATGGCTCCTCAACCCGTGGCGGGGACGGTCCACATTGCGCCGTCCGGGCCCTGGGCGATCCGGCTTCGAGGCTGTAGCAGACATGGGAGCAGAGCCCCGCTGATGACAACGGGCCGCTCGTCCACGTCCCACCGAGAGGGGGAGCGGGCCCGGGCTCGCTGGTTCACCGACTGCGCGGCGAAGGAGATCACCGGTGGTGCCCTCGCGCGGATCCACCGCACCCCGGCGGCGGGAGACCGGCTCGCCTTCCCGGGCACCACATGCAGTGCGGACGCGGGTAGGTGTCCGTCGCCCCGAATGCCGCCCCCGTTTCAGCCGCGTCACCGCCGTATGTAGGCTCACGCCCGTAACGAGCCTGATGGGGGAGAAGTCGAGTGGAGAGGCTCCGGCAGGACGATCCTGCACGGATCGGGGACTTTGTGACGTTGGCGCGTCTTGACGCCGACGTCAGCCGGGGCGTTCCGGAACGCCGCTATCTGGCCCGTAGCGCTGACGGCGGGCGCACCGTGCTGGCGTGTCTACCGCCACCCGGCGGCGACCCGGCGCGGTGGGGGGCCGAGGCACAGCAGGCGGCCCGGCTGACCCAGCCCGGGTTCTGGCCGGTGGCCCAGCTCGGGGGGACGTCGGCCTTTCCCTGGCACGCCTCCCCCTACCGGCCCGCACTGCCGCTGCCCGCCGTCCTGGCCGCGCACGGCGGCCCGCTGCCGGAACCGTTGGTCCGTACGCTCGGCGGCACGCTGGCCGAAGCCCTGGCGTCGGCCCATGTCCTGGGCGTCGTGCACGGCGGCGTCTGCCCCGAGGGCGTGCTGCTGACCGTCTGCGGACCGCTCCTGGGCTGCTTCGGCGCGATGCGCGCGAACCCGGTGGCGGGAGTCTCCGCCGCTTCGGTGACCGGGCCGGAGACCGGTTGCCTGGCGCCCGAGATCGCGGCGGGCGGCCCGGTGGACCGGGCCGGGGACGTCTACGCCCTGGGCGCCGTGCTGGCGTACGCGGCGACCGGGCACACCGTGCCCGAGAGGCAGGAGATCCCCGCCGGCCTGCGGGACATCATCACGGCCTGCCGCTCGCGCGACCCGGAGGGCCGGCCCGAACCGGCAAGGGTGCTGGCGGAGTTGCTGCCGGGCGCGGCGTACGGCGCACTGGCCGGCTCCACGGAGCCGGTGTCGTTGCCCGGCCGTGTCGTCGAGGCGTTGTCCCGTCAGTCGGCGGAGGTCCTCGCCGCCGCACTCCCCACCCAAGAGCGCTGAGGCCATGATCTCCCCACTTCTGCACGACGACCCGTACACCGTCGGGCCGTTCCGGATCCTCGCCCGCCTCGGCGGCGGCGGCATGGGCACCGTCTACCTGGCCCGTTCGGCGGGCGGGCGCACGGTCGCGGTGAAGACGCTGCACACCCGTCTGGTCGCGGACACCACGCTGCGCACCCGCTTCCGGCTGGAGGCGGACGCGGCACGCGTCATCGGTTCCGGTCACGGTGCGGCGGTCGTCGACGCGGACCCCCAGGCACCGACCCCGTGGCTGGCGACGGAGTACGTCCTCGGCCCGCCGCTGGACACGGCCGTCGAAGCGGGCGGGCCGCTGCCGGAGCCGGCCGTGCGCGCCCTCGGCGCGTTGCTCGCCGCAGGGCTGGAGCAGCTTCACCGGTCGGAGGTGGTGCACCGCGACCTGAAACCGTCCAACGTCCTGGTGACGGCGCAGGGCCCGCGGATCATCGACTTCGGCATCGCGCGGGCCTTCGGCGAGGAGCACCTGACGAGCGTCGGCAGCGCCGTGGGCACCCCGGCGTTCATGTCGCCCGAGCAGGCATCGGGCCTGGAACACGCGGCGGCGGGCGATGTGTTCGCCCTGGCCGGGGTGCTGGTCTTCGCCGCCACCGGCCTCGGCCCGTTCGGCGGTGGGGCCCCCACCGACCTGCTGTACCGCGTCCGGTTCGGTGAGCCGGACCTGGGCAGGGTTCCCGAAGGACTGCGCCCCCTGCTCGCCCGCTGCCTGGCCAAGGACCCCGCGCACCGCCCGTCCACCGCCGAGCTGTACGCCGCACTGGGCGGCACCGGAGACGCGGTGGGTGACCGCCGCGGCTTCGCGGACCTGCTGCCCGACGCGGTGCTGCGGGAGATCGCCCGGCGCAGTGACGAGGTGTGGCGCGAGCCGCCGCACCGTTTGCCGCCGCCGGTGCCCGCCGAGGCGCCGCGGCCCGAGGCCGCCCCCGTACCGGGCGTCTCGCGACGACGACTGCTGGCCGTGGCCGGGGGCGCCCTCCTGGGCGGCGGGCTCCTCGGCGGCGGGGGCTGGGCCCTCCTCGGGGACTCCGGGGGCGGCGGGGGCGGCGCCAAGAAGAAGGACGCCGTGGACCGGCCGAAGCCCCCGGCACCGCTGTGGAGCGCCAGCATGTGGTGCCCGGACTCCGGGGGCGACGTGATGAGCGCGGGCCGCAACCTGGTCATGCGCGCCGGGATCGTGCTGTGCGGCATCAACGCCGAGTCGGGCAAGTCGACTTGGCAGGCGAACATCGAGGACCCCTGGCGGTCGGCCACCGACGGCACCCGCGTGTACGCCCTGCGGGGGTACAAGGAGAAGGCGGCGTCGCTGGCGGTGTGCGAGGTCTCGCAGACCAACGGCTACCTGGGTAAGCCGCTGGCCGAACTCTCCGCGTTCGATGGCAAGGAGCAGTTCAACCAGCTGCTGTGCGTCGTCGACGGCATCGCGTACCTGGTGGCCCGGTCCGCCTCAGGCAAGCGCTGGTACCTGGTCGCGGCCGACCTGGACTCCGGCAAGGAGCGCTGGCGCAGCCCGGTGGACGAGCCGCGGGCCGGGGGCGTCCCGCCCGTGCTGTGCGGCGGCGTGGTGGGGTCCCGGGTGGTGCTGTGCGGGAGCCCGGCGGAGGACTCCCACTTCTTCCGACTCTCCGCGCACGACAAGGGCCACGGCCGCCAACTCTGGGAGATGTCCGAGACGTTCGACGGCACCCCGCCGACCCGGCTGGTGGCCGACGACCGCAACGTCTACCTGGGCGACAAATACCTCACCGCCCGCCGGCTGTCCGACGGCGAGCTGGAGTGGCTCTTCGGGAACGGGCGCGACGTCGGCGACAGCGCGGGAGAAGAGCGGCGCTACGGCGCGCCCGTCGTCCAGGAAGGAGTCGTCTACTGTGTCGAGGCCGACCGGGGGCTGATCGCCGTCGACGCCCTCTCCGGCACGCTGAACTGGCAGGAGAAGGGGCTGTCCGGCAGGAAGAACCAGCGGGAGGTGGCCCCGGCGATCGGCAAGCGCTACGCCTACTGCGCCGACGACAAGGGCCTGCGCGCCGTCGACATGCATGCCCGTGAGGCCGTGTGGACGTACGAGACCAAGCCGCTCGTCCTGACCGCGGACCCCAAGGGCGGCCGGCTGTACGTCCGCCAGGAGAAGCGGACCATCGCCCTCCCGCTCGCCTGATGTTCCGCTCCGTTCCCGATCCAGGAGATGACCGACCGTGAAACCCCTTGGCCAGGGAGATCCGCTGCGCCTGGGCCCCTACCGCCTCCACGGAGTCCTCGGCGAGGGCGGTATGGGCAAGGTGTACTTCGGAGCGGACGCCTCCGGACGCCCCGCCGCGGTGAAGGTCCTGCTGCCGGAACTCGCCCACGACGGGCACCTGGCCGAGCGCTTCCTCCGGGAGGCACGGACCGCGCGGGCGGTGACCAGCGAGGGCGTGGCGCGCGTACTGGCCGCCGAACTGGAGGGCGGCAGGCCGTGGATCGCCACGGAGTTCCTGGCCGGCCCGACGCTGGACGACGCCGTCAAGGACTTCGGGCCGCTCGACGACTCCGCCGTGCGGGAGCTGGCGCGGTCACTGGCCCGCACCCTCCAGGACGTGCACGCCACGGGGCTGGTCCATCGGGATGTGAAGCCCCCCAACGTCGTCCTCACCTCACGGGGCCCCCGCCTGATCGACTTCGGCATCGCCCGCCCCGAACACGGACTGACCCTCACCCGCACCGGACAGATCCCGGTCACCCCCGGGTACGGCGCGCCGGAACAGGTCCTGGGCCGGCGCGTCGGACCGGCGGCCGACGTCTTCTCCCTCGGCGCCGTCCTCGCCTTCGCCGCTTCCGGCCGGCCGGCGTACACCGGCGCCGAGATCACGGCCGTCCTGTACGAGGTCGTGCACGGCAGCCCCGATCTGGAGGCCGTTCCCGAGGGCCTGCGATACCTCATCACACCCTGCTTCGCCAAGGACCCGGCGGCACGCCCGCTGCCCACCCAGGTCGCCGACGTCGCAGGGGCGCCGCAGAAGCCCGAACGCCTGTGGAAGGCCGGTCGGCTGGGACAGGAGATCCGGCAACGGGAAGCGGCGGCACGCCGCCTGACGGAACGTCCGGCCGGCCCCTCGACCACGGTCGGGGGCGGCGCGGCCGATGCCTCCCACCTCACCCGGCGGCGGCTGCTGGCCGCGGCCGCCGGCGGCGGAGCGCTGCTGGCCGCGGCGGGCGGCGGCACCGCCTGGTGGCTCAGCCGTGGTCACGGCGGTGACGCCCCGTCCGACCCCTTCGACATCCCGCCGGCCGCAAAGGTGCGGGCCGCGCCGCTCGGCTCCGCCGAAGGCTCCCCGACCCCGCTGTGGGGCCCCGTCGAGAACGTGGCCGACGCCGGGTCCCCGGCTCCGCTGCCGGTACGCGATGTGGTGGTGTACGCGGCCTCCGGTGGCGGCGTCGCGGCGCGCCGGGTCACCGACGGACGGGAGCGGTGGCGGATCGGCGATGCGAAGGCGGACGCCGGCTATCTGTCGATCGGGGACCGGCTGGTGGCCACCGCCGACGACCAAGGGACGCTGCGCACCTGGGTGGCCGCCACCGGGTCCCCCCGGTGGACGGTGGATGCACAGGTGGGTGCCCTGTTGGCCGCCGACGCCCACGCCGTCTACCTGCTGACCACCGATGGCCGGCTGCGCTGCGTGGGGACCGACGGGAAGGTGCGGTGGACCCGGCGGCCACCCATGTCGCTGGCGGGCGGCCACCCCGCCGCGGCCCTCGGCGCCGGCCATCTGGTGCTCTGCACGGAGACGGGGGACGTGGCCGCGGTCCGAGCGAAGGACGGTTCCCGAGCATGGGTCCGCAAGGGGCAGGCCGAAGGAGCGCTGCGGCCCGCCATCGACGGCACCACCGTCTATCTGGGCGGCACCAGTCTGGCTGCGGTTCAGATAGCCGACGGCCGCGAGCTGTGGGCGCAGAACCCGCTGCGACCGCCCAGCCGGGGCGCCGGAGGATGGGGCCCGCCCACCGTGGCCGGCGGCGTGGTGTACGCGCTGGACTGTGATGCGCTGCAGTCGCTGCACTCCGACGGCAGCCAGGCCGGCAGCCCGATGATGGTCGGCGGCGTCGTCCCGCCATGGCGGCCACCGGTCGTCCAGGCGAACAGCGTCTGGGTCGTGGAGAGCAGCGAAACCGGGGTGAGCGGTCTGCCGCGCTCCGGAGAGGGCCAGCCCCAGACGTACGCCCTCTCCGGTGGCCAGGCCCGCTCCATCGCCGCCAGTGACAACCGCCTCTTCGTCCTCAACCGCGCGACTCTGCTGGCGCTGCCGGTGTACTAGAACTGCACCAGCGGTTTCCTTCTCCTACCGGTCGGGGTGCAGTTTCCGAGCCTTGATGGCTGATGGTCCGTCCGAGAGGCCAGGCCGACAGGGCGGTATGGACCCAATAGACCTAATGAGGTGTCACCAGCTACGAGAGCGGCTCATCCATCGTGAGGTGGACCATCCAAATCTCCGTCCAGACTACGTCCAAGAGCGACGATCAGTTTTCGCTCGCGCTCCGAGGAGCGGCGAGAGGGCGAGAGGGCGAGAGCGCAGGGCAATCAGAAGCCTTCAAGATTGCCGTCGTCGTCGAGTAGACGCTTTTCTTCTTCACGCCATGATTCGAATGTGGCTGGCATTGCGAGTTCGGCCTCAAGAGGTGGATGGATCTCACCTCGTACCAGGCGCAGCAGGAACTCAGCCATTCCCATGTCGTATGCGTGGTCCTGGCGACGGCTCCTGGGCCGGACGATCACCTCCCACCGCTCTGGGGCGCCAAAGCATCGCCACAGGAAGTCGTCACCGGCCTCGTTCGACGCCCAGGTCAGCTCCCCGTCCGCGAGCCGCTGCTCGGCGCGGAACAGCAGGTGGTCCTCGTACGGAGAGCCCTCGAAGCGCGGCGTGGAGATGCCGATGGAGTCACTGATCGTCCCCATTCCATACACCGCGACGAAGTCGCGATAGTCGGCCGGTAGTTCCCATCCCGTATCGACGCGCAGCGCGTCCCAGTCGACCGGGTCGCCGCCGCCCGGGGGCGGCGGCATGATATGGCTCAGTTCTTCCACAGCCCAGTGCATGGTGTCCTCTTGTCGGGACTGGATCCGTTGGTCATGACGTGGGAACGTCCTCGCCGGTGCGCGAATCTACCACCTTGCCCAAGTTGTGCCAGCCCCGTGGCGTGTTCATCAGGTTCACCACTTCGCGTGTGGTGGTCCCGAGTAGCTTCCCGTCGCGGTCCCAGGCGGTGGCGGTCATCCTGTAGGCCTCGGGCGTGACGCGATTTCCCGCGTACCTTGGTTTTACGGAATACAGAACGGTCTCACCCGCTTCCAATTGGGCCTGTACTTGGTTCTCGAATTGAAGCATGTTGTCCATGGCCGGCAGTTCGCCCTTTTTCGGGAAGGCGTTGGCGTCCCGGCCGCAGGTCGACAGGTTCCTCAGGTCGGTCCCGGATCCGGAGAGCTGTTTGCCGAGGAGGTGGCAGTTGTTCACCGACTTGTCGGGCCTGGCGCGGAGGTGCCGGGCGTATCGCTGTGCCCAGGCGTAGCCGGGCGGGCGGATGTCTTGTTTCGTGTCCGATCCCGGATGGTCGTCCACGAACTGCTGGGTCAGGCACGCGGTGGCTGCGGTGGCACGGTTGCGCAGCCCGGTGGGGGCGTAGGAGATCCAGCCCGACCCGCTGGACTCGGCGAGAGGTTGCGGGCGCCGCTGTGTCAGGCAGGTCGGCTTGTCGCGGGGCTTGTCACTGCTCGATGCGCTGGGAGAGGCCGGAGCCCCGCCGGGCCCGGAGCAGCGCGCGCCGATCCTGCGCAGGTCCGTCCACTGGTGCGTGCCCGACTCGTTGACGATGACGAGGCGGTCGACGCGGGGGCCGCCGCCGTTCGGCTCGCACAGGCTCTCCCGCGCCTGCCGGAACTGCGCTCCCGTCGACAGGAGTTGCTCCAGGCCGGTCGTGTTGGCCAGTGCCAGGAGCGGGCCCACGCCCGGCTCGAGGTTGATCTGCAGCATCCGTTGGAAGCCGGGCGGTGCCTTCGTGCTCCCGGCGTTCGCGGAACCCTGTCGTTCACCGTTGAGCTGCTCGGCGCCGAGACTCATCTGCGACCCGAGCTGCCCCGGGCTCTGCACGGTCTTCGCCCGCACGGCGCGCTTGATCTCCTGGCCCTGGCGGGTGGTCGTGTAGAAGTAATCGGCCCGGTAGGTCTTACCGCCGGCCTTGTACGGTCCGGCCCACGTGACCCTCGCCTGCCGATCGGTACGCAGCAACTGCGCGACCTGCTGCAGCACACGCTGGTTCTCGACCTTGTCGGTGGTGGGGATGATCTCGCGCAGGTCCTCGGGGTTCTCCAGGCGGTGGGAGTCGACGATCGTCCCCAGATCGGGCAACTCGCCCTGGTTGTTGGCCCCCCTGAGTGCATCGAGTGCCTTGTCACCGGCTGCCGTGTCGCCGGTCGGCCTGTCCTTCGTCATCAGGTCGAGCAGCTTCGCCGCGGTGGGCTTCAGTGGAGTGCCGACCGAGAAGTCGTCCGGCCGCAGGTTGCGCGCGTGCAGACGGCTGCCCACCTTGGGGTCCGATCCGTACTCGGCGGTCGAGTACACCCAGGCGTAGTCGGTGTGCCTCACGGTCCGCCCGGTACCGACGGCGATGTTGGGCCGGGTGCCGCTGACGCCCTTGGACTGCTTGGGCTGCAGGGTGCCGAGGGGGTGGGGCTGGTCCGGCACTCGCGGGAGGCTGAGATAGAGCGTGGCCGCGCCCGCCTCGTCCCCGCTGTTCGTGACCGTGAAGGAGTACGAGCACGGGTTGCTCGTGCACAGGTACGCGCTGTTGTTGGTGATGGTGAAGTCCGGCCCCATGGACTTGGAGACCACCTCGGACGACGTGGCGGGCGCGACAGCGGTGGCCGCGGCGGAAGCGGCGGTCGAACGGACCGCAGCCGTCTGCTCGGCGGTCGCCGGCTTCGGAGCCATCAGGAGGTACGAGCTGTAGTCGCTGTCCGCGTAGCCGGCGGGCGTGGCCGTGGCGCGGTAGTCGGCCGACTCCGCCCTGCCCTTGGTGCGCCGGGGCGAATGCCAGGCAGCGGGCTTGACCGGGCTTTGGTGGCTGGGATCCCCGCCGATGGCGAGCACGGTGTAGGGCGAATCGTCGGCGAGTACGACGGTCCAGCCCTGCGCCGTGTACGAGACCGCCTTGTGCCCCTCGATTGTTCCCGCCTTCTGCTCCACGGCTTCGGGATCGGAGGTGACCTGCGTGACCACCGCGGCAAGTGACTTCGGCGTCAGGGAACCGGCGTTCACGGCGAACCGGTCGAGCATGTAGTAGCCGGAGCGTTTCTTCGGGGCAATCCAGTGGCCGGTGCTGGTCAGATCCGTGCCGTACAACGGGTTCTGCTGCGCCCAGAAGTCCGAGTCGCCCTTCAGGTAGAGCCGGTTACCGGACCACGCCATGGCGGACTTGCCGGCCACGGGTTCGCTCAGGGTTCCCGACGCCTGCCCCGACGCGGTCACCGTCAGGTCCGCGTGCGTCACCGGCGCGTGCTCTACGGGGGCAAAGGCCGTCGACATGTTCACGGCCGGAAGGGCACTCAGCGCCCGAGCGGCCAACGCCCCCCGATGGGTCGGCGACACACGAGGGGCCGAGTCTTCCTGGTGGGATCCGGACCCGCTCGACCCGCTCGGCCACAGCACGTACACCAGGCTCGCGAGCACGATCAATGCCACGCCCACGGCGAGGACCGGCAGGGCGCGCCCTCGTCGGAGCCATGCGCCGGCCGACCGCGGCGGCTGGACCGGCGCAGGCACCGCGGGCGGCCGGGTCGGCGGCGGGGGCGCGGCGGGTGGTTGGGCCGGCGTGGGAGGCGCCGCCGGGGGCTCGGGCGGGGCTGTGGCGGGCGGGCCCGGCGGGAGGGGTGGTGCGTTCGGTGCCGGCGGGACGGCGCCCGGGGGTTGCGGTGTCGGGGGCACCGGCTCGTCGGGGCCGGACCGTGCGTCGGTTATGTCCTGGTCGTCGGACCCCGACTGTCTTTGTTGGTCCCCCACAGTGACTCCCCCAAGTGGCTTCTGCTGGTCAAGGCGATGGAAAGATACGGCACCCTGCGCGAACGTTCTACAGCGTGAACACGCCTTGCATGCACCGGACTTGGGGATTGCAACGAAACGATGACCGGTCCCCGGCTGAACGTCGCCGAGGCCCGCCATCGGCTCGCCGGTTGGACCTTCTCCGGGCAACGCGGCGAACTGCGCCGGCACTACGGTGAGGGCGTGGGGGCCAACTCGGCGCCCTCGGCCTCAGCCTCTACGGCAGCTGCGTGAACACTGTCCTGCCGGGTTATCGAAGCCGACGCGGAGAACTACTCACGGGCTGCGCGTGACCCTCGAACGTGGCGATCTGCTCACCTCGGTGTAGCCGCGTCCGTTGCAGCGGTGTTCTGTGGGTGGGGAGGTCGGACATCGTCCGCCGGGCCGCCCGGACCTGGAACGCACGGCCCGCGACCCGTTCGTCGTCGGCGAGATCGAGGTGATCCCCCGTACAGGGCCGGCGCTCAGTCGTCGGCGATCTGCAGGGCCAGCGCGAAGTGCTCACCGTCCGTCCCTGCGAGCAGGCTGTCGAAGACCGGGGTGAGCCCGTTCACGGCGCCGCATTCGGCGTCGTGGTTGGTCCACCATGTGGCTTCTGGTCCGAGCAGGGACACCACGCGGCCCGCGGCGCGCTCGGCCGCGTCGGCGGGCAGGTGCCGGTGACTCGGCCAGACCAGGTCCACCTCTGCGACCCGGGCGAGGAACGCGGTGGCCTCGTGCACCTCCACCGGTTCCAAGGCAGCGCAGATCGCCCGGACAGACGGTGGGGCGTATCCGGGCAGGAAGCGCTGCCATGCCTCGTCGGCCGCGATCACGGCCAGCAGCGCGCGGATCCGGGCCGCCAGTTCGGGCAGGTCGGGCTCCGGCTCGGTGAACCGTCCGGCCGCCACGTACACCCGCATCGGCGTGGACAGCGCTGCCATGCCCGCTTCCAAGCCGGCCAGAACCTCCATCGATGCCACAGCGGGATTCTGCCGTATCCCCAGCGAAGTCCACGGCCGACTCCCGGTCGGCTCACCGCCGGACCCCGCCCATCGGCGGTGGACGTCAAGCGGAAACGGGAACAGCGGCCCCGAGCTGTTCAGAGAACGTCAGGCTCCTGAGACCTACCCAACTCCCGGGCCGACGAATGGGTTGGCGGTGCCGGTACGACCAGTCGCTCCCCAGGTGACCACCCCCGGCATTTCCCCACAGGTGGTTACGGCCCGGCGCTGTCAACGCACCGTGATCCAAACGACCGCACGTGCCCTCGCCGCCACAGCCCTCGCCCTGCTGCCGCTGACCGCCGCCACCTCCGCCCTCAAGGACATGGCCACTACAGGCACCTGACCATCCCTCACCGATCAGTGCCGAGGCTGAAGCCCGAACGGCTCCGGCCTCTGCCGACGTGATGGCTTCCAGGAGCCGGCGAGTTGCTCCGCCCCCACCCTGGCCGATCTCCGTTCAGGTCACTGGCCCACGTACTCGAAGACCCCGCCGTCCGGGTGTCGCAGCACCGCCCTGCGTCCGTTCGGCGTGACCGCGGGAGCCGCGATCACCTCAGCCCCAGCCGCCTCGCAAGCCGCGACCGTGGCGTCCAAATCCGAGACGGACAACGTGGCCGCCACCCCGGCAAACCGCTCCGCGACCTCGTCAGGCCCCATGAAGAGGAGGAAGGGGCCCGTGCTTGCCAACTTCAGCCCAGCGAATTCAAACCGAGCCACCGGCTCGCCAGTCAGCCCTTCATAGAAGGCCAGGGCCGATTCGAGGTCATCCACACGTCGTCGCAGAACCACCGAGGCAATCGTCATGATCACATCATCGCAGCCCGAGAGCCCATCCGGGCGATCGGCATGATTTCCCATGCGGCGCCTCGACCTGGACCTGACCGCCCGGCCCGTGCCCCGGCCGCGCGGGTGCCGTCCCGGACGATCGTCACTCGTGGGGTCCGGCCGGGCGCGCGATGTCCCCGGCAAGCGCGATGAACACCTTGTGCCGGCGGGCCAGGCGCGGCCAAGTCTTCGGGCGAGGTTCGTGGTGGCCCGGCAGATACGCTGCCGGGCCACCTTCCGGTCAGTGGGTGTTGGCGCGCTTTTCGAGGCGGGTGCCGTGGCGAAGGGTGATCGACATCAGATCGCTGGGGGCCTCCAGCTCCAGGCGGTGCCAGCGACCGCGGGGGACGATCACGGCGGTGCCTGCCTGCAGCCGCACCATGTCCTCGGCGCCACCGGGCTTGTCGGAACGGAAGTAGAGGCGGACACCGCCGGTCAGGCAGCACACCGCTTCCTCGGCTTCCGGGTGCATCTCCCAGTGGTCGGCATGCACATCGGCGTCGGTCTCCACGTGGAACGTGGCGATCTGCCAGGCGCCGGAGCCGCTGCTTGTCATCTGCCGTTCGACGGCCTGGACGTCGCCGTCGGGGTGAAAGTGCAGCGCCGAGGCGAACAGGTCGACGGTGGTGGTCGTCATCATGACGGTGTTCCTTCCATCTGGGTGTCTGCGGGAGAGGTGGGTTGTGGGAGAGGTGTGACGGCTCGGCGGCGTGGCAGCAGGCCGATGGCCACGAGCGCCGCGAGCACGAAGATGGCGGCGCCCAGGCCCTGCCCGGCGCGGGCGGCGATCAGTTGCCAGGGAGCCTGGGCCAGCCCGCCCACCAGCGAGCACAGCCCGAAGACGGTCAGCCCCAGCGCGAACATCCGACGCGTGCCGTGCAGGTCGCAAGCGCGTCCCCCCAGCAGCAGGAACCCGCCGAAAGTGAGCGCGTACACGTGGACAACCCACGACAAGTCGAGCGGCGCAAATCCCAAGTCGGTGCGGATCGTGGGTAAGGCGACGTTGACCACGGACATGTCCAGGGCAACGACGAACTGGGCGACGGCGGCTGCCGCCAGCACCACGCCGGGTCTCCCAGGAGAGTTTCTATACATGTAAGAAAACTTAGCCTCAGGGGGCGGCTGCTGTCGACATCTGGGGGATGATGGGGGCATGCCGCAACCGTCCGCACCGCGCAAATCCCTGGGCCGACCTCCCCGTATCTCCCGCGAGGAGATCATCGAGACAGCCCGCCGGATCGTGGCCGAGCAAGGAGTGGACCGGCTGACCATGCGGCGGCTGGCCACGGAAATCGGCAGTACACCGATGGCGCTCTACCACCACGTCCGCGACAAGGAAGAACTGCTCGTCCTGCTGCTGGACGACTACGCCGCACGAACCCTGCACCGCCGCGAACTGCCCACCCGCCCACGCGACCGGATCGTCGCCGCCGCCACCGCCATCCATGAGGCGCTCGCCGCCTGTCCCTGGATCGTGGAGGCACTCACCGCCGACGACCTGATGTCCACGACCGCGCTGTGGTTCGTCGAGCAGATCGTCGACGGCCTGGTCGAATGCGGCCTCTCCGCCGACCAGGCCGTGCACGGCTACCGCGCGATCTGGTACTACACCGCCGGAGAGATCCTGGTCCGGACAACAGCGGCCCGACGGCGCACAGACGACGACCGTGCAACCTACCGGGAGCAAGTCTTCGCCGACCTCGACCCGAGCGAACTACCCCGCCTGGCACAGGTCGCCGACCGCTGGGCACCACTGACCGCCCAGGACACCTACCTGGACGGACTCCGAGCCCTGATGGACGGCCTCCTCGCCAGCCACTGACAACTCGCGCCGACCATGCGCCTGGCCGCTGACCGGACACCACGGTTCTCAAGCGTCGCCAAGCGATCGAATGACGACAGGCGCCGCGGGCGTCCAATGAACCCGGACTTTCCGGGGCCGGTCGGCGGCGCGGATCCAGGCCAATCGCCGTCCCGCGCCTTCTCCAACAGCGGTAGCTGGTACGGCGGATCGTCGATCCAGATCTGAAGCAGTTGCCATGGGGGGCTCCGGCTGTGTCTCAGTGACCATGGTGGGCATCGTGACCATGCGGAAACTGCAGGGGCGAGCACTGACAGCACCGGTCTCGACACGTGATGAGCCGACAGGGTTTGCACCCGAGAAGGAATATCCGAATGGTGAGGTGCTCGCGTGGGGGCACCGATCACCCCTTGGCAAATTCGCAGCAAACATGCATTTCTCACGGGTTCTTCATGACAGACATGACTGTTTGCCGTCCCTGCGCCATGACAGCGTCATGCCTGTCACCAGACCCGAGGGAGTGCGATGAACAAGGGGTACGCCGTCTTCTGCGACGCCGACCGGCAGTTCTACGACGCTCCCCACCGGCTGTCGACGACCGGCAAGGGGCGTGGAGCTCCCTACGCGACGCTGAGCCGGGAGCTGCCGGAGGGCTGGCAGCGCCACCGTTCGGGCGACTGGCTGGCGTTCCGGCCGGCGGACCATGAACTCCCCAGCCAGGGATGGAAGATCCACATCTCGGCCTGCCTGGACAACGCCGAAAGGATGCTGACGAAGGTCTGGGACTACTGCGTCCCGCGCTCGGTGGCCTTCAAATGCATGCCGAGCCGGTATCTGCTGCACACCCGCAACGCCAAGTACGCCGACCGCGGCGCCAGCGGAAAGTTCCTCACCGTCTACCCGGCCGACGAGGAGCAATGCCGCCTCATCGCCGAGGAGTTGGACGCACTGCTCGCCGGCGAACCGGGGCCGTACATCCTCAGCGATCTGCGCTGGGGCGCCGGTCCGGTGTATGTGCGCTACGGCAGCTTCACCGAGCGGCACTGCTACGACGACAGGGGCGAACTCCGCCCCGCGATCGAGGACGACCACGGGCGCTTGGTCCCCGACCTCAGAGAGCCCGCGTTCCGCGTCCCGGAGTGGGTCACCCTCCCGGATTTCCTCGAGCCGCATCTGGCCGCCCGCTCTGCCACTACCGTCGCCGACCTGCCGTACAAGATCGAGCAGGCGCTGCACTTCTCCAACGGGGGCGGGGTCTACGTCGGCCGGGATCTGCGGACGGACCAACGGGTGGTGCTCAAGGAGGCGCGGCCGCACGCCGGACTGGCCGCCGATGAAGCGGATGCCGTGACCCGGCTGGAGCGCGAGCGGGACGCGTTGAAGAGGCTCTCGGGGCTCGGCTGCGCCCCCGAGGTGCACGACTGGTTCACCCTCGGCGACCACACCTTCCTCGTACTGGAATTCATCGAAGGCCGGCCGCTGAACAGCTTCTTCGCGCACCGCCACCCGCTGATCGAGGCTGATCCGACCCCTGAGCGGCTCGCGGAGTACACCCAGTGGGCCATGCGTGTCCACGGTCTGGTGGCCGATGCGGTCAAGGCGATCCACTCCCGTGGCGTCGTCTTCAATGATCTGCATCTGTTCAACATCATGATGTCCGAGGACGAGTCCTCCGTGGTGCTCCTGGACTTCGAGGCCGCTGCCGTCGACGACGCATCCAGCCGCCAGGTGATCGCCAACCCGGGCTTTGTCGCTCCCGCGGACCGCAGAGGATCCGACGTCGACCACTACGCCCTGGCCTGCCTGCGCCTGGCGCTGTTCCTCCCGCTCACCAGCCTCTTCGCGGTGGACCGCGGCAAGGCGGCACACCTCGCGCAGATCGCCGCCGCGCAGTTCCCGGTGCCCCGCGACTACCTCGACGAGGCAGTGGCCGAAATCCTCCGGGGCCACCAGCCGGCGAGCGACTCCGGCCACACGGGTCGGCGCGAGGGAGCGGACTACTTACCCGTAGCCCTCGGCGACTGGCCGCACAGCCGCGACTCCATGGCCCGCGCTGTGCTCGCCTCCGCCACTCCCGATCGCGAGGACCGCTTCTTCCCCGGCGACATCGCCCAGTTCGCCAAGGCAAGCGGTGGCAGCTGCTTCGCCTACGGCGCGGCCGGGGTGCTGTACGCCCTGGCGGAGACCGGCGCGGAGCGCTGCCCGGAGGCGGAGGAGTGGCTGCTGCGCAGGACGAAGACCCCCGCGACCGGCAGCTCGCTCGGCTTTTACGACGGCCTCTCCGGCGTCGCCTGGGTCCTGGACCGGCTCGGACACCGGGAACGGGCCCTGGACCTCATCGACACCATCGAAGCCCAGAGCTGGCAGGACATCGCACCGGACCTGCACAGCGGACTGGCCGGCATCGGCCTGGCACTCGACTCTCTGGCCCACACCACCGGCGAACGCTTCCTCGAGGAGCGTGCCCTGCACTGTGCCCAGCTCGTGGCAGACAAGCTCCGCACTGCCGCGCCGCCGGCCGAAGGCGGTGCGCGGCCCCGGGCCGGGCTGCTGCACGGGGACAGCGGAGCGGCACTGCTCTTCCTGCGCCTGTATGAGCGCCGCGGCGACCCCGCGCTGCTCGATCTGGCCGCCGACGCCTTGCGCCGGGACCTGGCCCGGTGTGTCCGAGCCGCGGGCGGCGCACTCCAGGTCGACGAAGGCCGGCGGACCATGCCCTACCTCGGCGCCGGCAGTGTCGGCATCGGCATGGTGCTCGACGACTTCCTCGCCCACCGTCCGGACGACGCGTTCGAACGCGCGCGGGCCGAGATCGTGCAGGCCGCCCAAGCCAAGTTCTATGCCCAGCCCGGCCTGTTCCGCGGCGCGGCGGGCATGGTGCTGCACCTCAGCCGCACCACGATCGGCGGCCCCGGGACCCACGCCGCCGATCTCCACCGCCAGATCGACTCCCTTTCCTGGGGCGCCGTCCCCTATCGAGGGCACCTGGCCTTCGCCGGGGAGCAGATGATGCGGCTCTCCATGGACCTGAGCACCGGCACCGCCGGATGTCTGCTCGCACTGGGCAGCGCGCTGCACGACACACCCGTGCACCTGCCCTTCCTCCCGCCGCCGCGGCGGCCCTGAAGCCGGCCCCGTCCGGGGCCGATCGAGAAACACCCCGTCCCCATGAAGGAGAGGAACCACGATGACCCTTCTCGACCTGCAGACGATGGAAACCCCCGAGGCCGAGGCCACGGAGGAGCTCCACACCGGCAGCCGCGCCAGCCTGCTGCTCTGCGGCAACAGCAGCCTGAGCGTCACCACCTGTAACTGACTCTCCGGCGCCACGGAGCTTCGGCATCCGTAGCGCGAAAGTCATGGGCGAGCCCCGGGCGGCACCACCGTCCGGGGCCTGCCACAGCCACCCGTGTACGTCCCTTTGGAGGCGAGGTCCCCACCCCTATGCCCCGCACCCCCGGGCCCCCGTCGGCCGCCCGGCGCAGGCCGGACGCCGGTGTCCGCCCTGTCCTGACCGGAGCCTTTCAGCACAGCCGCGCACGCGCCACCGCCGTCTGTCTCTTCAGCGTGGCGTCCGCGGGTTCCGCCGTCGCCCTGCCCGCCGTACTCGGTCACACCCTCGACCTCGTGCTCGGCGCGCATCCGGGCCTCCACGGTGCGCTGGCTCTCTGTGCCGCGCTGCTGCTCGCCGAAGTGCTCCTCGACGCACTGGTCGCGCTGACCGGCGGCGTCACCACCGCCCGCAGCACCGCCTGGCTCCGCAGGCGCGGAATCGACCGTCTGATGTCCCTCGCACCGAACCGTGTCGCCGACCGCTTCACCCCCGGTGACCTGGTGACCCGCCTCACCGGGAACGCCGCCGACGCCGGGACCGCACCCACCACCGCGGCCACCGGTCTCGCCGCCCTGGTCACTCCGGTCGGCGCCCTGATCGCCCTGGCCCTCACCGACATCTGGCTGGCCGCCGTGTTCCTTGCCGGGCTCCCGCTGCTGACCCGGCTGCTGAGCGTCTTCGCCCGCGGATCGTCCGACAGCGTCCGGCGCTATCAACGCGCCCAGGCGGACATCGCGACCCGGCTCGTCGAGGCGCTCGGCGGCGCCCGGACCATCGCCGCGGCCGGAACCGCGGAGCGTGAGCGGGCCCGGGTCCTGGCACCGCTTCCCGAACTGGGCGCGCAGGGACGGCACATGTGGCAGGTATACGGTCGCGCCGTGGTCGGCAGCAGCATCCTGGTGCCGCTGCTGACCACCACCGTCCTCGCCGTCGGGGGACTCCGGCTGGCGAACGGCGGCCTGTCCGTAGGCGAGCTGCTGGCGGCCTCCCGGTACGCCGCCCTCACCGCCGGACTGGGCGGGGTGATGGGACAGCTCAACGCCCTGGTGCGCAGCCGCGCCGCGGCACACCGCATCGGCGAACTGCTGGCCCTGCCGTCGGCGGCCTACGGCTCCCGGCCGCTGCCCGCCGACGGCTGCGGCCGGCTCGAACTGCGCGGGGTCACCGTCGTCCGCGGCGGCGCCCCCGCGCTACGCGGCATCGACCTGGTGGTGCCAGGGGGCACGACCATGGCTGTCGTCGGGCGCTCGGGCTCGGGCAAGTCGCTGCTCGCCGCCGTCGCGGGACGGCTCACCGAGCCTGACAGCGGACAGGTACTGCTGGACGGCGTACCGCTCGACGAGGCCGATCCATCCCAGCTGCGCCGCGAGATCGGCTACGCCTTCGAACGCCCCGCCCTGTTCGGCGCCACGGTAGGAGCCGCCATCGGCTTCGGCCCCTACGAGCCACCGGCCCATGTGGTCGAGGACGCCGCCCGCGCGGCCGGTGCGGACTCGTTCGTCCGGCTGCTTCCGGACGGGTACCGCACGCCGCTCGCCGGGGCGCCGCTGTCCGGTGGGGAGATCCAACGCCTCGGCCTGGCACGGGCCTTCGCCCATGCCGGCCGTCTGCTCATCCTGGACGACGCCACTTCCAGCCTGGACAGCGTCACGGAACTCCACGTCAGCCGGGCCCTGGTGCATGACGTAAGGACCGGCAGCCGGCTGTTGATCGCGCATCGCGTCTCCTCCGCCGCCCGCGCCGATCTCGTCGCCTGGATGGAGAACGGCCGGCTCCGCGCCGTCGCCCCGCACGACCGTCTCTGGGTGGATGCCGACTACCGAGCGGTCTTCGCCCATACCGACGACGCGGACTCCCGGACCGTCGCATGACGACGCCGACGGCACGACTGCGGCCCCGGGCGATGCGCTTTCTCCGCCGCCGGACCCGCGTACTGCTGCTGCTGGCCGGCTGGTCACTGCTGGAGTCCGCACACACCTTCCTCAGTGGCTATGGCGTGGCAAAGGCCCTGGATCAGGGCTTTCTGACCGGCGATACGGGCGTCGGGCTCGCTTGGCTGGCCGTCTCCGCGCTCGCCGTCGTCGCCGGCGGCCTGGCCGGCCGAGGAGTCTTCCGCGGCCTTGCCGACCTCGTGGAGCCGCTGCGTGACAGCCTGATACGTCAGGTGGTGTCGCGCTCGCTGACGCAAGCGGTGGCGCATCCGGCTCGCGCGGCGGACAGCGCCGTGGTCTCCCGGCTGACCAACCAGACCGAGATCGCCCGGGACAGCTTCGCCGGACTGGTCCTGGTCGCCCGCTCCTTCGTGTTCACCGCTGCCGGTGCGGTGCTCGGACTCCTGTCCCTGGCCCCCCTGTTGCTGCTGATCGTCATGCCTCCGCTGGCCGCCGGGCTGCTGCTCTTCCTGGCCACCCTCCGGCCGATGGCGGCCCGCCAGCGCGCCTTTCTGCAGGCGGACGAGGATCTGTCGACGCAGTTCGGGGCTGTCGCCGAAGGGCTGCGCGACGTGGTGGCCTGCGGTGCGCAGCAGCCGATCGCGGCGCGGGCCCACGGCTTGATCGAGGACGAGGCCCGCGCGGCACGACAGCTGGCGGGCTGGGCCGCCGTCCGCTGTCTTGCGCTCGGCCTGGCGGGCCAACTGCCGATCCTGCTGCTGCTGGTCACCGCGCCCTGGCTGCTGCGGCAAGGGCTCACCGCTGGTGTCGTACTGGGCGCGCTGACCTATCTCACCCAGTCCCTGCTGCCCGCACTGCACACCCTGATGAATGCCCTCGGCTCGGCCGGCACCCGGCTGCTCGTCGTCCTCGACCGGCTCACCACCGGCCCCGCCCAGGACCCGGAGACCACCGCCACCGCAGAGCCGCCCCCCACCGCAGCGCCGCTCTCCACCACCACACCGGATACTGCGCCCCTGGTCGCAGCCCCCTCCCTCGCCCCCGTTCCATCCCTCGTCCCCGCCGCGCCCGGTGGCCCCCGCGTCGAACTGCGCGCGGTGACCTTCGCCTACGGACCCGCTGCGCAGCCCGTGCTGCACGACCTCGACCTGACCGTCGAACCGGGCGAGCACCTCGTCGTGGTGGGGCCGAGCGGCATCGGAAAGTCGACCCTGACCGCTCTCGTCGCCGGCCTGCTCGAACCCGCCCACGGCGAGATACGCGTGGCCGGCCGCCCGGTCCGCGCAGGATCCGGCCCGTCCTTGCCGCGCGTCCTCATCCCGCAACAGGCCTATGTCTTCTCCGGAACCCTGCGCGAGAATCTGCGCTATCTGTGCCCCGACGGCGCACCGACGTCCGCGTTGCAGAGATCATCGGACGCCGTCGGTCTGGGTCAACTGGTGTGCCGGCTGGGCGGATTGGACGCGCAGCTCGACCCGATCACCCTGTCTCAGGGCGAGCGGCAGCTGATCGCACTGGCCAGGGCCCATCTGTCACCCGCCCCGCTCGTCCTCCTCGACGAGGCGACCTGTCACCTTGACCCGGCGGCGGAGATGCGGGCCGAACGCGCCTTCGCGGAGCGCCCCGGAACTCTGATCGTCGTGGCGCACCGGATCACCTCGGCCCGCCGGGCCGACAGGATCCTGGTGCTCGACGGCGCCCGAGCCACCTGCGGCACCCATGACGAACTGCTCAGCTGCTCGGCCCTCTATCGCGACCTGGCAGGAAGCTGGCAGCCGGCCAAGCTTGAACGCAGTGCGGGACCCGCCGCAAAGTCACGCCCTCCAGGCGGATGAAGCCACTTTGCGCAAATCCGTGACGCGACCTTGCGCAAGGCCAGGGCGCACCAGGAACATAAGCAGCCTGCCTTTAGACCCAGCCTGCGCTCTGCGATATGCGTATGGCGTCCACCCGGTTTCGAGCACCGATTTTGCGATTGATCGCCGCCATGTAATTACGTACCGTCCCCTCGCTCAGATGCAGTTCACGGGCGATCTCGGAGACGGAAGCGCCTCCTGCGGCGAGCGACAGCACGCTCAACTCACGTGGTGTCAGTGGCATGTCGGCGGCCTGCAGGAAATCCGGTGTGAGCGAATGGTCGACATAGCGCTTCCCGGCCGCCACCAGATTTATGGCGTGCAGCAGCCGGGCCGGTGGGGCGTCTTTGTCCACAAAGCCCCGAGCGCGTGCGGAGATGGCCCTGCGTAGCGTGCCGGGCCGGCAGGCACTGGCCAGAACCAGCAACGCGCACCCCGGGCCGCCCGGATGGTCCGACGATGACACCGAACCCGCGCAGTCCACGTCCACGACGCACACCTGAGGTCGGAAGGAGCGGGCCCGCCCGGGTGCGGTTCTCCAGCAGGCGGCGACGGCGTCGATGCCCTCCTCGTCGCGCAACAGCGCGGTGAGAGCCGAGCGCAGCAGCCGCGTTTCGTGCACCACCAAGACCCGGATCACGTTCGCCCCTTCGTTTCTGCTTTTGCGTGTCTGCCCCCGTTGCCGAGCGTCGCCCGTGCAACACCAGGCGATGTGGCGACGTCTACCCCATGGGCCTCTGCCGCAGCACACGGTTTCAGCCCCGATCGGTGCCCTGCTGAATTGTCATGGCTGGCATTCCCGCCAGATGGACTTTCGTTGGATCTGACTGGAAAACGTGTCATCACGCCCGGACGCTGCCTCGTTCATCCTTGTAACGTCGCCCGGCCCCCACCATTCGCCTGGTGGACTGTAACCGCCGGTAAGCCGATTGGCCGGTGCGCGGACGAAGTGGTCACGGCCGATCCGCGCGTGCGCGGGGGATGGCGGTGTCGTAGGAACTTCACACACCAAGAGGCATGTTTCCGGAAAGCGCATGTGACGAAAGACGGAGCAATTTCCGCCATCCGTGCGATGGCCGCTGAGCGGGTTGTTTCCTGCGCCTGTTACGGGTGTGGCGCAGGTGCCAGTTGACCGTTGCTGGGTTGGTCGGCTGCCCGGCCCGTCACGTTGACGTCCGTGAGGGTCGGCGGTCGCCGCGCGCGGAGGCCAGGTCTGCGGAGCGAGGATGCCGAGCGAGTAGGCGCGAACGATCAGCGCGTACCTGTTGGGCAGCGTCCAAGAGCCCGGAGGCGGCTGAGGTGGTCGCCGATGGTCTGACGGGAGAGGTGCAGCGAGGCGGAGATGCCCGCGTTGCTGCGGTCGGCCGCTAGCAGGGACAGAATACGTTCCTGACTGGCCGACAGGGCGGGATGGGGCTCGTGGCGATGCCCCGGGGAGTGATGACCGCCCAGACGCGTGACGTAGCCGGCCACCTGAGCGACCAGGAAGTGGCTCCCAGACTCCTGCCTTCTTCCCGAAGTGCCCTGGCCGCGAAGCGGCGCTGTGGACGATCCGGGCCGGCGCACAGGAGGGCTCCGGCCCGGGACATGGGGCGCCGCTCACCCCTGTGCACGTGCGGTGGGACAGCCGTGACTCACGGCAGCAGGGCGTCGAGGAAGGCGTTGGAGAACACTCGCGCCGGATCGTAGGAGTTCAGGGTGTCCTGGGCGGTGCGCCAGTCATCGAACGCGGCCGGCACGGTGCTGCCCAGCACGGAAGGGTTCGTCCACGGCCCGCTGTCCGTGTAGGCCCAGCCCTTGGACCACTCGGGGCGCACGGTCGCGTACGAACCGGTGTAGGTCTGCCAGATCCGTTGTTCCATCTCGTGGAAGAACGGGGCCGCGCCAGGAGTCCCGGGATAGGTGGCGAAGTCGAGCCATACAACGGTGTCCCACTCGGGGTGGTCGGGACGGGCGAGGGCCGGGGAGAGGAAGGGGCCGTCGTGGGGGTCGGTGCCGGTGATGCGCAGCTCGATCGGGCCGTTGACGGGGTAGGAGCCGCGGCTCTGGTGCGCTGCCAGCACGCTGCGGTAGTGACCGTAGAAGTCGCTCACCACGCGCTGCACCTGTGCCCGGGAGGTCAGTACCGCCCAGCCGGCCTCGACGATCCGCAGGGTGGTGGGTTCGACGTACAGCAGACTGTTCTTCGACCAGCCCCAGACGTCCCACGTGCCGGTGACGATCAGCCCCGATCCGACGATGGCCATGGCGAGCTTGGTGAAGGCAGGCGTCTTGTCGCCCCCGCCGGCGGCGATCTCTCCGAGCAACGCCGACATGTCCTCGGTGACACGGTTGGCGAACGCATAGGGGTAGGGCGCGTCGATCTGTTTGGCCAGCAGGGGCTTGGCCGGTGCCACGCTCCACACCTTCAGCCACGGCACATCGGTGAACGGGAACCAGATCGCCTCGACGCGTCCGGTGCCCTCCAGATAGGAGCTGATCGTTCGGCCGCCCGTGCCGGGGGGACCGAAGACGGTGCCTACGTTGACGTCGTACCAATTCTGGCAGCGCACACGCGTGTTGGCCGCCGCGGTCATGGTCACTTCGGTGAGGAAGGCGCGACCCAGGTGGACGAGGAAGGCACGGAAGCCGGGGTCGGCGCGAGTGAAGGTCTTGAGGACGTAGCGGCCGTCCGCAGCGCTCCACACCACGGCGGTGAGAGAGGTGACCAGGGAGCTGAGGGTGCCGAAGCCGGAGCCCGCGGGCGGGTGTTCCGAGGTGGTGGGCAGCCCGGTGCCGTGGCCGCCGATGGCGAGCACCCCGCCGATGGTGAGGTCGCCCGGCGCCGTGGTGGTGGCGAGGCCGAGCCCGGACTCCTCCAGGCGGGCGAGGATGGTGTCGAGGGTGGCTCCGGTCTGCGCGGTGACGCTCCCGGGGTCGCCGCCGCGCACACTGACCGCGGTGAGGTGGGAGGTGGTGTCGACGATGACGGTACGGGAGGTATCGGCGCCGGCCGGTACCACCAGCGGCGACCAGGTGTGGCCCTTGCCCCGGGCCCGGAGGCGGTAGCCGTGTTCGTGAGCCCAGTTGGCGAGGGTCACCACGTCGTCGGGGGTACGGGCCGAAGCCGTCCAGACGTCCTCGACGATGATTTCCAACGACCAGTTGCGAAAGGCCTGTTGGGAGAGCGGGATACCGGCAGGGAAGCCGGCTGGCGGAGTGAGGGTGGCCGCGGCGCTGCCCGCGGGGATGCGATGGGAAGGCTGGAGACCGGCCGCCGCGGCGAGCCCCGCGGCGGCGGTCGCGGTCAGGAGCGCGCGGCGGGTGAGGGAGGTTCTTCGAGCGCTGTCGTCGGACATGACTGTCCTTCCGGCGCGCGGTGCGCCGCCTCGCTGCACCGCGCACGGACCGTAGGGATGAGACCGTACGAGCGCCCCGGTGCGGTGGGGGTGCCGGAAGGTTAGGTTGACGGGCCGTCAGACGCAAGGGCCGTGCGGTGACAGGCGGGTGAGCCGGCTGGAGCGGGCCGCCGCCCCGGCTCAGGGCGCGGTGGCTTCCCAGGCCCCGTTGATCATCCGGAAGACCTCGTCCACCGTGGCCCCGGGATCGTCCGCCTGGCAGGCCAGCGCATAGGCGTCGATGGTGAACCGCGCGGTCGCCCGGCAGGCCGTCGCACTCCGGGACAGGTGGGGATCGGCGGCCAGGGCCGCTGCCAGAGCCTGCGCGTGACGCAGGCTCATCGACTCCTCGTACTTCCGCAGAGCAGGTGATCCCTCGATCATGCGTCGGACGGGGGCGCTGCCCTCCGCCGTGCAGTGCCGCACCAGGGCCTGGACCTCGCGGTGCAGCGCCGGGATGAGTGGCTCGTGCGGGGGCCGGTCGGTGACCACCCGCGTGAGGCGCTGCTCGAAGTCCTGGTCGCGCTCGAACACCAGGGCCTCTTTCGAGGCGAAGTGGGAGAAAACCGTGGTGACGGCCACGTCGGATTCGGCCGCCACGTCACGGATGCCCACGGCGTCGTACCCGCGCTCCAGGAAGAGCCGCAGCGCGGTGTCGGCGATCTTCTGACGGGTCGCAGCCTTCTTGCGTTCGCGGCGTCCGGGCGGCTCGGTCATGCCATGACACTACCAGGTACTAATTCCTAACGATTGTGAAACGCTAACGGTTATGGTTACTTTCGACCCCATGAGGAAAATTTGCTTCGCCGAGTTCGGCGGTCCTGAGGTCCTGCAACTGGTGGAAGCCGAGGAGCCCCACGCGGGCCCCCGTCGGATACGCATCGCCGTACGAGCGGCGGGTGTCAACCCCGTCGACTGGAGGATTCGGGAGGGCCAAGTCCTGGGAGCCCATCCGGTCGAGCTGCCCGCCGGGGTCGGACTGGACGCCGCCGGGGTGGTGGACGAGGTCGGCGAGGGCGTCGAAGGGGTCGAGGTCGGCGACCGTGTGTTCGGCGAAGGCGCCGACACGTACGCCGAATTCGCCGTGCTGTCGGCCTGGGCGCGCATACCCGTGGGACTGACCTTCGAAGAGGCGGCCGGGTACCCGTCGGTGGTGGAGACCGCGCTGCGCATCATCCGCGAGGTCGGCGTGCGGCCCGGGCAGACGCTGCTGGTCAGCGGCGCGTCCGGCGGCGTCGGGTCGGCGGTGCTGCAGATCGCCCGCGAGCGCGGCATCACGGTGATCGGCACGGCCGGGGCCGCGAACCAGGACTACCTGCGCGGCCTGGGCGCCCTCGCCACGACCTACGGCGAGGGCTGGGTCGAACGGGTGCGGCACCTGGGCCGGGTCGACGCGGCCCTCGACCTGGTCGGCTCGGGCGTGATCCGCGAACTCGTCGAGCTGACCGGGGACTCGCGCAAGGTCGTCTCCATCGCCGACCTCGGTGCGCCGCGGCTGGGCGTCCGGTTCTCCGGCGTGGCCGGGAGCGTGCCGGACGCGCTCGCCGAGGCCGTCGACCTCATCGCCCGGGGCAGGCTCCACATCCCGGTCGAGAAGTCGTACCCGCTCACCGAGGCAGCGGCGGCGCACGCCGACAGCCGCGCCGGCCACACCCGGGGGCGCCGGGTCCTGGTCATCTGAGCCGCCGCCCGCCCGGCGCCCCCGCGCCGAACGGCCGGTCACTAGCGAGTGGTGAAGCGTCGTCGGCGAAGCCGGGGCGGCGACGCCTCGCCCACCAGGGCGACCGCGGCGCCCTCCGCCGAGATCCGGCTCAGGCCGTCGGCGTTCCCGGATGGGCCGGTCGCCGCTCGGTGCGGAGACGCTCCTCTTCGGGACGGATAGCTGCACCAGAACACGACCCAGAACACGACCATGCGACCAGCAGGTTCTTCGCCTCTTGGTGGTACGCGACCGCCCCCTGCTCTGACCCGTAGCAACGGGTGGAAATGCCCGATGCGAAGCCGAGTTGGTCCGCACCTGGCCCGGATCCTGGTACGGGTGCCGGCGGCGGCGCTTCCCGCGGTACTCCATGGCGATGTTGCAGCCGCCGTCCAGCCACCCGGGTCAGCCCGATTTCGGCGGCTTCTGCGCGTCGAAAGCGAAGAGTGTGTTCTTGGCCGCGGCCACGATCACCGCACGCCCCGCAAGAGTCACACGCGGGCTTGCGCCCAGATCGCCCGTCAAACCATCGGCCTGCGGATCTGTTGTCCACAGGGGTTTGCCATCGTCCGGCGCCAGCGCGACCACCCGGCCGGTGGTCGAGCTGAAATACAGTGCGTCGGCTCCCCCAACAGGACCCGACGCGCCCTCCACGCCAGTCTGCCGCGACCACTTCTTCCGGCCGGTCGCGGGGTCGAGTGCTGTGATGAGACCGGTGTGCCCGCTCACGTAGACGGTGCTGTCCACCATGCCGGGCGTCCCCACGTATGTCGTGGCCAGTCGGGAGTACGTGACCTTCTGCGAGGCCGGGTCGACCCGTGCCACCCCGTTGTAGCGGTCCAGCTCCGTTCCCCCCATGTGTATTTGCAGGAGTACGAGTCTGCCGTTGGCGACGCCCATCGGCACGGCGGGGCCGTTGACCGCGATGGGCCTGCCCGGTGTCCCCGAGGCGCGGTCGACCGGGTACAGGGTGGGGTGGCGCACCGCCAAGGCGTCCACTTCCGCATCCGTCGCGCACATCGCGAAGAGCTTTGGGCCCACCGGGACGGGAGCGCACTGCGTACCCGCAGGGAATGACGACGTCCATGTGACCTGACCGCTGTGCGCGTTGCGGGCCTCGAGGCGGGAGTTGGAAGCGTCGACCGTCACGACGTCGGAGCCGACCACAACGGCGTCCCGAGTCCGACCCGTGACGGCCGCCGACTGGGCGCCGGACGGCACGGACCACAGCTCCCGGCCGTTGTTCGCGTCGATGGCCACCACCTCGCTGCGAGGGTCCTGTGGGGCGTCCTGGGCGGCGAATCGGTAACCGACCACCGTGTCGTCCGTGGCGCCCACCAGGTGCATGCCGTCGATGGGGACGCCGGGGCTCTTCGCCGTCCACACCCGCGAGCCGTCACTGGCCCTGATACGGGTCGCGACGACACTGCCGCCCCCGCAGAACAGCGCGTCGCCGCGCGCGACGCAACGCAGCTCGTCGGGTATGTCCTCGCGACCGCCCGGCACGGTCTTGTGCCACGGCTTGAAGCCGTCCGGAAGTGCGGCACCCGGGGCCGCAAGGCTGTTGCCCTTGTCGCCGCCGCTGTTCCCCCCAAAGCCGCCCGCCGTCATCGCGGCGACTCCTCCACCGATCGCTGCCACCGTGACCGCGACCGCGGCCGCGAGCACGGGACGCCATCGGCGACGCGGTCGGCGGCCGATGGAGGTGTCGGCGCTCCCCGTATCGGGACCGGCCGGGGTGGTGGTCGGGGCAGTCGGCGCCGGGGTGGCCGGCGTCGCGAAGTGATGCTGGGTGATCATGTCGCGGGTGCGGCCCGCTTCAGCTCCGCTCGCGTACGCCTGGCCGAGGTCCGCCGGCAGGTCCCGTAGCAGCACGAGGAGTTCGTCCGCCGAGGGGCGCCCGTTGGGCTCCTTGGCCAGGCACGACTCGACGACCGTGCGCAAGGCCACCGGCACGTCCTCCAGCGACGGCTCCCCGTGCACCACCTGATACGCAACTATGTAGGGGCTGTCCGCGTCGAAGGGCCCGTAGCCCGTCGCTGCGTACGCAACCAGCGTCCCCAGCGAGAAGACATCGGACCGCGGCCCCACATCGCGCGGCGCCTGCAACTGCTCCGGCGACATGAAGGGCGGCGTACCGATGACCCGCCCGGTAACCGTCAGCGTCTGCTGGTCCACGGCGCGCGAGATGCCGAAGTCGATGACGCGTGGGCCCTCGGGCGAGAGCACGACGTTCGAGGGCTTCAGGTCACGGTGGATGACCCCCACCCGGTGGATGTCCCGCAGCGCCTCCGCCAGCCCGATGGCCAGCCTCCTCAGCTCCGCTCCGCCCAGCGGGCCCTTCGTGGCGATGTGCCGGGTGAGCGTGTGCCCCTGGATATAGGTGGTCGCCATCCACGGCTGCTCGGCCTCAGGGGCAGCGTCGACCACGGCGGCGGTGAACGCGCCGCTCACCCGTCTCGCCGCCGCCACCTCCTGCCGGAAGCGGGTGCGGAACTCGTCGTCCGCCGCGTACTGCGGGTGGATCAGTTTGACCGCGATGGGTCGCCCTGAACTCGTACGGGCCAGAAAGACCGTGCCCATGCCACCCGAGCCGAGCCGGGCCTCAAGTGGATATCCGCCGATCTCGGCTGGATCACCTTCGCGCAGCGACACTCTTCCTGACCTCCCGTCCCCCGTGCACCTCTGCCACCACGGGCCTGCGTACCAGTCCTGCACACAAACTAGCCGCTCCAGCGCCTGTGCCTGACCTTCCCCCCGCTCCGTCAGTTTCCGCAGCACCTCCTCGAGGTGCTGCGTCTTCTCCGCGGCGATCTGCGGGCGGGGGCGGTACGGGCGATTATCGCCGCCTCGGGTCCCGGCCGGTTGTTCCGCTGGATGCAGGTGACGTCGATGAGTTCCCGACGGACGACGTATGCGGTCCGCTCGCGGGTCGCCAGAGACACATTGCCTGATGCGATGCGGCACTGGACCGCGGTGAAGCCGCCGTCAGCCGCGACCCGGCTCCTGTGATGAAGCCGGAGCGTGGTGAGGCGTGGAAGCACAGGACCGGGCAGGGGCGGGCTGGCGTCGGCGACGGGGTTGTCACGGTGTCCGGCTCCGGGTGCTCGGTGGCTCCGATACCGGGCGCCATGCCCTGCTCAACCCCTACGGAGTTGCTGAGGGCCGAGCCCTTCGGAGAACGCTCATCCGAATGACCGGCCTTCTCCGCTTTCTCTGAGAGCCGGGCGACGAGCGTGGGCAGATGTGCGGACGGCGCTGTCCGCCTCGGCGTGACTGTCCTGTTGGTGATCGCAGCGAACGGTGTGCGGCCACTGCATGAACGTCCCATCCGTGCGTTCCACCAGCAGCTGTCTGCCGTGGGCGAGAACGCCGCGCGGCCGGAGGCCGGTCAGGCTCGCGGAGGTGAACGCGGCACTCAAACTGCCCAGGTCATGGACGATGCCGATGCTGAACAGGGACTGGGTCTCGGCGATGGCTTCGTGGTCGCCCGCCCGGATGACCATGCGCAGGTCGGGAGCGACCGCCCGGGCGGCCACGGAGACCGCTATGTTGTCGAGATCGTCGGAGGCGACGGCGGCCATGGCCTGAGCCGTGTGGAGGCTGAGCTTGCGCAGCACGAACCTGTCGGTGGCATCGGCGATGACGACGGGCACGCCGAGCGCCCTGGCCAGCCGGAGGTGGGGGGCCGCCGGGTCGCGTTCCACCGCGATCACGCCGACGCCGAGGTCCTGCAACCGGGTGCACAGCCGCAGTCCCACCTGGCCGAGCCCGACGACCACCACGTGGCCGGCCCGGGGTAGCGCCCGGGGGCCCACCACTCCGATCGAGCG
The DNA here is from genome assembly GCF_044767545.1 of Streptomyces sp. NPDC101227. Lineage (NCBI taxonomy): Bacteria > Bacillati > Actinomycetota > Actinomycetes > Kitasatosporales > Streptomycetaceae > Streptomyces > Streptomyces sp. NPDC101227. Next base: position 34,117 of record NZ_JBIWOD010000025.1, read on the forward strand.
CGGGGCCAGGAGAAGGTCGACCACGCCGGCGGTGAAAACAGCGGTGAACACGATGGTGACGAGCATCGCGAGGCTGGCGAACACCAGGTAGGCGTTCGAGCCATGCGCGGATGTGGGGCCGACCGTGGACACCGTTCGCACCGCCTCGAAGAGCGCTTCCACCGGCGGGCGATGATTGAGGGTCACGGACCAGATCCAGTCCGCCAGCAGCACCGTGAGCAGCCCGGCGAGGCCGATCAGCATAATCCGCGAGCTGCCGTCGTGCGGTCGCAGCTGCCCCCTGATCTTCCCCAGCCGGGCCCGGTACCTCATGGACCGGGGTGGCCGATACGGCTCGAGGCGCACCGTGTCTCCCTCCCAGCGGGCGCCGGCGTGGCCCGAAGGCGTTCGGATGAGGGCCAACAGCTCGGGCTGAAGGCAGGCGGCCAGCAGGGCAGGAGCGGCGACCTCGGCCGGCGAGGTGACCTGGCAGTTCGGGACCACTTGCGTGAGCTGTTCGGCGACCGTCCGGTCGAAGACCGTCACCACCAGCGTCACGCCCGGACGGATGTGCTCGACCGCGAGCGCGTAGCGCAGGGACTCAACGTCGTCGTCGAGAAGGATCGCGACGCCGGCCACCTCCCCGTTCAGCGCCCGGCGGAGCTCTTCGTCCGTGGGTTGCGCAAGATGGCGCACGAAGTGTCCCGACGATCGCAGGGAACCACAGACCCTGCGTGCCACGTCGCTGCCGATCACGACGAAGTGCCGCTCCGGTGCTTCGCCCCCGGGGAGCGGAGCGCCCAACGCGTTCGGCGCGGGCTTCTCGATGGAGCGACCGTCGCGGGAACGCTCAGAGGTCACAGTGCAGTCATCAGAACGGTAGGGGTCGCAGTCGAGGCATCGGAGGGTCTGGCAGCCACCGCAGCTGCTGAGCAATCGGCCGCAGTGGCACCTGGAGTCGCTCCGATCAGCGGACCGCCCGCCCGCGACCGGATGGCTGCGGATGGTGCCGGTGAGCGAGACGGAGTGCCTGCCCGCAGGATTCATTGGACTCTTCCCAATTCATTGGTCTCTTCCATCGGATGGTGGCGCGGCACTCCGGCCCATGACGGGATCCGCCTGGGCTCGCCGGCGCCCGGGCACGTCCCTCATCCGCGCAGAGGGGCCGCGGGAAACGTGGCGCAGGCTTGCAGGCCGCTCGGCAGAGCAGGTTGCGCCGCCTGCGCAGGCAGCTCTCATGGAGCAGAAGCGCGATGTCTCAGGCGGTTGCGAAGCACCGCATGCCTGCGAATCGAGCAGCCCAGATGAGCAGCCCAGATGAGCTGCCTGCTGAGGTGAAGGGCAGGCACACGCGCCACCGCGCCCCATCGCAACAGCAGTCGTCCGGACCGCGGACTCACGTGCGGCAGAAACGCCAAGAGCGGTACGAGAGGCCAGGACTCACTGGCCCCGGGGAGGACCAACCTGGCCGTCGAGGAACGCCGGGGGTCGCCCAGCGCGAAATCTCGCGTATGCCGAAGGTAGGAGCGGTGCCGCTCTCGCGCCATGGGCAGATGCCACGCTCCCGGCCTCTGGATTCAGACAAATGCTCAACCGCTGCAGCGGAGATTGGAGCGGTCGGCGAAACCGCCCACGCCCGGCCCGTGCGATCTGCCATGGCGGCCGCGGCCGGCTCCGCCAGACGTACCACGAGGGTCAGGAGCGGAGGTCGCCCACCACGCACGGGGCTGTCGGCTGCCGGAACAGGGCCACGCACCTGTGCCGATCTGGGTCCGCAGGGGCTGTGCGCTGCGGCGATTGTGAACGAAATGCTGCGCGCGCGTGGCGGGAGAATCAGAAAGTGAGACAAGGGCTGTGACCGCATTGACGTGGCTGAATTTCGCTGTCAGCCTCCCGAGTGTGAACCACTCGAAGGACTTCACCGCACGCCTGCACGTCGATCTGCGACGCCAGGCCAGTGCCATCTGTGTCGCCGGTTGATAGGGCTGCCGACCGGCGTCAGCTCCTGAGCGAGCTCTGATTCCGGCGCACTTACTGGTCGGGGATTTCCCGTCACCCGGTGAATCCCCGCGTACCCCGCGTACCCACCCGGAATCCGCCGGGTCCGCTGCCCGAGCCGCCTCGTTTCCCCTCACCCTTTCCACTTCTCTTGGGCTTGCGCACCTCGGTTGTCTTTCCGCCCGCCGGAAGCGGAACTGCGGCTCTTGCCGGTCACGGAAAGCTCAACTGGGGCAGCCGGGGCACGCGGGTAGGCGGGCACTCGGTCACCACGCACCGGTCACCGCTACCTCCGCCGTCCCGCGGCCGGCCGGCTCCGGCTGCCCGCCTTTCCCGCCCACATCCGCAGCGGACGCGTACGCGTACCGCCGCACTCCACCCACCGACTCGAACAGGACCCTTCCATGAGCTCCATGAGCAAGCTGACCACCCCATCGAGCCGACGACAGTTCCTCACCCTGCTGGGCCTCTCGACGGTTGCGGTGAGCTGCGGCACGGGGAGCGGCGGCTCGGCCAAGGGCCAGGCCAAGACCCTGCGATACCAGGGCTGGGCGGGATCCGTCATCCTGCCCGAACTGGCCGAGGACCTCGGCTTCTTGGAGGACGTGAAGCTGAAGTGGGTCGGCAACACGATCAGCGGGCCGCAGGACATCCAGTCGGCGGCCACCGGGCAGGTCGACTTCGGCGGCGCGTTCAACGGAGCCGTCGTCAAACTCGCCGCGAGAAAGGCTCCCATCACGGCGGTCATCAGCTACTACGGCGTTGACAAGGCTGCCTACAACGGCTTCTACGTCCTCAAGGACAGCCCGATCCACTCGGCCCGTGACCTGATTGGCCAGAAGGTCGGGATGAACACCCTCGGTGCGCACTCCGAGGCGATGCTCGACATCTACCTGCAACGCCACGGCCTGTCGCAGGCGGATATCAAGAGGGCCGAGCCGTTGGTGGTGCCCCCGGTCAACACCGAGCAATCGCTGCGGCAGAAGCAGATCCAGGTGGGCGTCCTCGGCGACATCCTGCGCGACAAGGCGCTACAGGCCGGCGGCATCAGACCGCTGTTCACCGATTACCAGCTGCTCGGCAACTTTTCCGCCGGTACGTATGTGGTGAACGACCGGTTCCTGAAGGAAAACCCCGACACCGCACGCACCTTCGTCACGGGTGTCGCGCGCGCCATCGAGTGGGCCCGTGGCAGACCGCGCGAAGAGGTGATTCACCGGCAGATCGAGATCGTCAAGAAGCGTGGCCGCAACGAGAACACCGATCCGCTGAAGTACTGGAAGTCCTTCGGCGTCGCCGAGACCGCCGGGCGCATCACCGACAAGGAACTCCAGCTGTGGATCGACTGGCTCGCCAAACGCGGTGACATCGAGAAGGGCCAGGTCAAGGCTTCGGACCTGTACACCAACGAATTCAACGCGTACAGCCGGAAGGACGGACGGCAGGACAAGCGGCAGGACAAGCCGTCCGAGACCAAGCCGGCCTCCAAGAGCGGGAGCTGATTCCATGTCAGGATCCATCACGCCCAAGATCGAGTTCGAGCGGGTGCGCAAGACCTTTCCTGCCAAGAAGGGGCGGGCCCAGAGCCCCGAATCAGCGTACGGCGACGGCGAGTTCACCGCTCTGGACGGAGTCGACCTGCGGATCGGCACCGGGGAGTTCGTCGTCGTGGTCGGCCCCAGTGGCTGCGGTAAGTCCACGCTTCTGGACCTGCTGGGCGGGCTCGCCCGGCCGACCACCGGACGGATTCTCCTGGACGGGACACCGGTGACCGGGCCCGGCCTGGACCGCGGCATCGTCTTCCAGCAGTACGCCCTGCTGCCCTGGCGCACCGCCCTGGGCAACGTCGAGTTCGGCCTGGAGGCGACCGGCGTCCCACGACGTGAGCGCGCGGCACGTGCCCGCGAGTACCTGGACCTGGTCGGGCTCTCCGGATTCGAGAACCGCCACCCGCACGAGCTGTCGGGTGGCATGCGCCAGCGCGTGGCCATCGCCCGCTCTCTCGCCTACGACCCCGACGTCCTGCTGATGGACGAGCCGTTCGCCGCACTGGACGCCCAGACCAGGGAGTCGCTCCAGGACGAGCTGCTGCGCATCTGGGAGCGCACCGGAAAGACCGTCGTCTTCATCACGCATGGCATCGAGGAGGCCGTCTACCTGGGCCAGCGGGTGGCCGTCATGACCTCCAGGCCGGGTCGCATCAAGCAGACGGTGCCGATCGGCTTCGACTCCCGCACGGAGACGGACGACCTACGGTCCAGCCCCGAGTTCGCACGGTACCGACACGAGATCTGGACGCTGCTGCACGACGAGGTGACCAGGGCCCAACTGCTGGAGAAGGAGGAGGCGCCGGTATGAGCCTCGCAAGCGGTTCACACACTCGCCGCACGGCCCTGGAGGGGCCCAAGACCCCGGAGGAGCTCTCCACGCCGACTACCGGTAGGGCGTCGGCGTCGACCGCCACGCCATCGGCATCCGCCGAGGCGCCCGGGACCGTCCTGCCGACCGCGCTGAGCAGGTCACGGCTACACCGGCCGCCCGTACTGCCCCGCATCCTGCGTGCGGTACTGACCGGCGCCACCAAGTCCGCGGCGATCGTCGCCCTGCTGCTCGCGTGGGAGCTGGCGCCCCGCTTCGGCCTGGTGGACCGGACCTTCCTGCCGCCGTTCAGCGAGGTAGCCGAGGCCTGGTGGGAACTGGTGGCCAATGGTCAGCTCGCCGACAACGCACAGGCGAGCCTGGTGCGTTCGTTCAGCGGGTTCGGCATAGCCGTCGGTGTGTCCGTACCGCTGGGCCTGCTCATCGGCTGGTACCGGCCCGTCGCCGATCTCCTCAACCCGTTGCTCCAGGTCTTTCTCAACACCGCCGCCCTGGCCCTGCTGCCGGTGTTCGTGCTGCTCCTCGGCATCGGTGAGACATCGAAGATCTCCATCGTGGTGTACGCGTGCGCATGGCCGATCCTGTTCAACACCATCAGCGCGGTACGCACCGTCGACCCCACCCTGCTGAGGCTGGCGAAGTCCATGGACCTGTCCGCCCCGCGGCTGTTCCAGAAGGTGATCCTGCCCGCCTCAGTGCCGACGATCTTCACCGGGATCCGGCTGGCCGGGGCGGTGTCCATCGTCGTCCTGGTCGCCGCCGAGATGATCGGCGCCAAGGCCGGTCTCGGCTATCTGATCAACGCGTCCCAGTACAACTTCGCCATTCCACAGATGTATGCGGGAATCGTCACGATCTCCGTCATCGGCGTGGCCTTCAACCAGCTGCTGGTGGCCGTGGAGAAGCGGCTCAGCTCCTGGCGTGTCGCCGTGACGGGCTGACGTCCGTATCCGCCCCGCGCAAGGAACCAGGAGGACCTTCCATGCCCGCAGAGAGCCCCCGCCGCCTTCATCTCAATGCCTTCCTGATGAACGCCGGCCACCACGACGCCGCCTGGCGGCATCCGCGTACCCAGCCCGAACGCATCACCGACCGGCGCTACTTCCAGCACCTCGCGCAGACCGCCGAACGCGGCAAGCTCGACTCGATCTTCTTCGCCGACGGCCTGGCCCTATGGGGCAAGGTCGAACACAACGCGCTCGGCGGCTTCGAACCGCTCACACTGCTGTCCGCTCTGGCGACGGTGACCGAGCGCATCGGCCTGATCGCCACCGTCTCCACCACCTTCAACGAGCCCTTTCACACCGCCCGGAAGTTCGCTTCCCTCGACCACATCAGCGACGGGCGCGCCGGCTGGAACATCGTGACCTCCGGCACGGTCGACGAGGCCCGCAACTTCGGGCAGGACGAACACCTCGAACACGGCCTGCGCTACGACCGGGCCCGGGAATTCGTGGACGTCGCCACCAAGCTCTGGGACAGCTGGGAGGACGATGCGGTCCTGCTCGACCGCGAGCACGGGATCTACGCGGACCCCGACAAGGTGCGGCCCGTCGACCACCGCGGCGAGCACTTCGCCGTACGGGGCCCGCTGAACGTGCCGCGCAGCCCGCAGGGTTACCCGCTGCTGGTGCAGGCCGGTTCGTCCGAGGACGGCAAGGAGTTCGCCGCCCAGTACGCCGAGGCCGTGTTCACCGCACAGCAGACCCTCGCCGACGGGCAGGCCTTCTACAAGGACGTGAAGAACCGCCTCGCCCGCTACGGACGTTCCGAGGACGACCTCAAGATCCTGCCCGGGATCTGCCCGGTCATCGGCTCGACGGAGGCGGAGGCCCGCGCCCTTGAGCAGGAGCTGACCGACCTCCAGGTGCCGGAGTACGGACTCGCCCAGTTGTCGGGAATGCTCGGCACCGACCTGACCGGGTTGCCGCTGGACGGGCCGCTGCCCGATCTCCCCGAGGAGCGGGACATCAACGGCAACAAGAGCCGCTTCACGCTGGTCGCCGCACTCGCCCGGCGCGACGGGCTGACCCTGCGCGAGCTCATCGCGCGCCTCGGCGGCGGGCGCGGTCACCGGGTCGTCGCCGGGACGCCGGAGCAGATCGCCGACCAGCTCGAAGAGTGGTTCACGCAGGGAGCCGCCGACGGCTTCAACATCATGCCGCCGCAGCTGCCGGGCGGCCTGGAGGACTTCGTCGACCACGTCGTGCCGATCCTCCAGGACCGGGGCCTGTTCCGCACCGAGTACACCGGCCGCACCCTGCGGGATCACTACGGCCTGCCCCGCCCCGAAGGCCGGCTCGCTTCCTCCGCCACCGCCGAGGGACAGCCGGCATGACCAGCCTCGGCACCTCCTTGCCCATCAGCTCCTGAAACCGCCGAAACCCTGCCTCCTGAACCGCACAAATCCTGCTCCTGAAAGTACCGAACCACCCGAAAGGAACCGCACATGAGCACCAGCACAGGCTTCGACATCCGCCGGATCGGCGGGCGCATAGGCGCCGAGATCGTCGGCGTCGACCTCTCCGTCGACCTCGACCCGGCGATCGTCGCCGAGATCAACGCGTCTCTGCTGGAACACAAGGCGCTGGTCTTCCGCGGCCAGCAGCTGGGCGACGCGGGGCAGCTGCGCTTCGCCTCCCTCTTCGGCGAACTCACCACCGCCCACCCCACCGTCCCGTCCGTGGACGGGCAGCCCCACATCCTGCCCGTCGACGGGGACGAGGGCATCCGCGCCAACCACTGGCACACCGACGTCACCTTCGTCCGCACACCCCCGAAGGTGTCGACCCTGCGCAGCATCGTCGTCCCGCCCTATGGCGGCAACACGCTGATCGCCAACTCGGCCGCTGCCTACCAGGACCTGCCGGAGCCGCTGCGCGAGCTGGCGGACAGGCTGTGGGCGGTGCACACCAACGACTACGACTACGCCGCCCCGAAGAACGACAAGGCGGCCGAGCACCGCAAGCGGTTCGTCTCGCGCACCTACCGCACAGCCCACCCGGTGGTACGGGTGCACCCCGAGACGGGGGAGCGCGGTCTCTTCATCGGCGGATTCGCGCAGACCATCGAGGGCCTCGGCCCCTCGGAGTCCCGGGACCTGCTACGTATCTTCCAGTCGTATGTGACGCGGCCGGAGAACATCGTCCGGGTGGCCTGGACACCGGGTGACCTCGTCCTCTTCGACAATCGCAGCACCCAGCACTACGCCCCCGACGACTACGGCGACCTGCCGCGCCTGCTGCACCGGGTGACCGTCGCCGGTGACGCTCCGGTGGGCATCGACGGCACCGCCAGTCGCGCCCTCGAAGGCGGTGACGCCGGGCACTACACCCCTGCTGCGGCCTGACACCGACGGTCCGTCGACCGCGAAGTCCCGTTTCCAGGGCCTCCTGGGGCACCTCCAGGGGGCCCTGGAGCGGGCACGCCGGCGCTCCACCGCTCCTACGACCCCGGCACCGGGCGTACCTGAGCACCAATCCCTTCGGCGTGCAGGCAGGCCCCTCCACACGGTCCGCCGGCGCCGCCGAGGCGGTCCAGCCGGCTGTCCGGCTGTCTGTCGTCGATGTCGGTGACGCCGTATTCCCTCGCCATCTGAGCGGAGCTGACCGATCGTTGGTTCCACCGGCGCCGTTCAGGGTCCGCGGCCAGGGCTGCCGCCGCCTCGGCCGACAGAGCGTGGTGACTCCGACTGGGCGAACTCTGCCGGTGCGCTGGCAAGCCGTTGGTCCTGGTCCTGTGCGGATTCAGCGCCTCGCGCCAGTTCTCCTCGCGGACACCATAGTTGTCCAGCGTCATCTCCGAACGAAGTCAACCGGGCGTTGGAGCGACCGCGATGGCTCCGAACGGCTGCAGTTCATGCCCTTGCGGGAACGCCGGCCGGTATGGCCCGCCGGTGACCGGTTCGCTCGCGCCCCGAGTCGGGGAGATCAGCCGTCAGGTCGGGTTCGGCGGCGCGATCCAGCCGAGCGAGCGCTCGACCGCCCGCTTCCAGTTCTCGTACTCCGACTGCCGCCGATGGGGGTCCATGTCCGGCAGCCACTGGGCGGCCCGGTGCCAGTTGCGGCGCAGAACCTCCAGGTCGGGCCAGTAACCGGCGGCGAGCCCGGCGGCGTAGGCGGCGCCCAGCGAGACCGTCTCGACGGCCATGGGGCGCACCACGGGCACGTCGAGCACATCGGCCAGGAACTGCATGAGCAGGTTGTCGGACGTCATGCCGCCGTCCACCTTGAGCACCTTGAGGGCGAGCGAGGAGTCGGCGTTCATGGCGTCGACCACCTCCCGGGTCTGCCAGCCGGTGGCCTCCAGCACGGCTCGGGCCAGATGCTCCTTGGTGATGTACGAGGTGAGCCCGACGATGACGCCGCGGGCGTCGCTGCGCCAGTACGGCGCGTACAGGCCGGAGAACGCCGGGACGATGTAGCAGCCGCCGTTGTCCTCGACAGCGCGTGCGAGGGTCTCGATCTCGGGAGCGGTGCTGATCAGCCCCAGCCGGTCGCGGAACCACTGGACCAGCGCGCCGGTGACGGCGATCGGGCCTTCGAGTGCGTAGACCGCGGGCTGGTCCTCGATCTTGTAGGCGACGGTCGTGAGCAGCCCGTGCCGGGATCTTACGAGGTCGGTGCCGGTGTTGAGCAGCAGGAAACTGCCCGTTCCGTAGGTGCACTTCGCCTCGCCTCGGGCGAAGCAGGTCTGTCCGAACAGCGCCGCCTGCTGGTCACCGAGTGCCGCGGTGATAGGCACGCCCGGAAGGACGGAACGGGCGGCGCCGTAGGTCTCGGCCGAGGAGCGGATCTCCGGGAGCATCGGGCGGGGGACCCCGAAGAACTTCAGCAGTTCCTCGTCCCAGTCGAGGGTGCTGATGTTCATGAGCATGGTGCGGCTGGCGTTGGTGACGTCGGTGAGGTGCATACCGCCGGCCGGCCCGCCGGTGAGGTTCCAGATCAGCCAGCTCTCCATCGTGCCGAACAGCACCTCGCCGTCCTCGGCGCGCTGCCGCAGCCCGTCGATGTGGTCGAACAGCCAGCTGATCCGGGGGGCGGAGAAGTACGTGGAAGGGGGCAGGCAGCAGCGCCGGAGGAAGAACTCGTCCCCCGGCCGGCTTCTGAGCTCCTCGACCATCGGGGCCGTACGGGTGTCCTGCCAGACGATCGCCCTGCCCAGCGGGGTGCCCGTACGCCGGTCCCACAGCACGGTCGTCTCGCGCTGGTTGGCGATCCCGATGGCGGCGACCTCATCGGGGGCGACACCGGCGTCGGAGAGCGCCTGTGGGACCACGCGCTGGAGCGTGTGCCAGATCTCGACGGCATCGTGCTCGACCCACCCGGGCTGGGGGAAGTGCTGGTGGTGCTCCCGCTGGGCGACCGACACCAGCCGCCCCTGGTGGTCGAACAGGATGCATCGGGTGGAGGTGGTGCCCTGGTCGATGGACATCACATACCGTTCAACCATGATCAGCCTTCCGTTGCGGTGCACAAGGGCGGCGGGTTCACCAGCGGGCGGCCCCCAGATCTCTGGATATCGCCCGGGCCGCGTGGCGGACCTGGGTCACCAGGGTCGGCTGTGGAACCCCTTTGGAGTCGCAGATCCGCTCGACCGTGCCGGAGAGGCCGATGGCCCCCACCACGAGGCCACCGTGGCCCCGTATCGGCGCGGCGATGCCGGCCTCGTCCGTGATCATCTCTTGTACTTCGGCAGCCCACCCCAGCTCACGGACCTCGGTGAGCGCCCGGGTGAGGCGCTCCGGGGCGACCAGGGTGTGCCGGGTGTACGCCTCCAGTCCGGCCTCCACCGCCGGCTCCAGGGGCACACTGCCGAAGGCCAGCAGCACCTTGCCGAGCGAGGAGGCATGCAGGGGCAGCAGCGCGCCCACGTCCAGGGTCTGCAGGGTGTCGTCGGGGCGGAAGACGTGGTGGACGATGAGCACCTGGCCCTCCAGGGGCGCGCCCAGGCGCACCGCCTCCCCGCTGCGAGCGGCCAGGGCGTCGGCCCAGTTGATGGACCGGGATCGCAGCTCGTTCACGTCGAGGTAGCTGGTGCCCAAGTGCAACAGCGCGGCCCCGAGCTGGTACTTTCCGGTCGCCGGGTCCTGCTCGACGAAGTCGAGGTTCTGGAGGGTGCGCAGAATGCCGTGGGTGGTGCCCTTCGCCAATCCGAGCGACGCGGCCACCTCACCCAGCCCAAGCCGACGGGGCCCACTGGCGAGCAGACGCAGGATTGCCGCCGCCCGCTCGATCGACTGGACCGGGCCGGCCATGAGGCAATGGTAGTCCCGCGGTCGGCATCTGCCGGTACGGATGGCTTCCCGCAGGCTGGCGTTCGGTAATGCCGACCGGCGTTCATTGACCGCCTCCGCCATCCCTCCTAGCGTCCCTCTCAAGCCCGGCGTCCAGCCGGTAGGGGGCCTCGGAGGAGGCAGCATGACGGCACGGCTTGATGCGGTGGTTCGGCAGGCGGTCGAATATGTCTTTCCGCTGCCGCACATCCCCGAGGCTGTCTCGGTCGTACGCCGACGGGCGCGTACGGTCCTGGCGGACTGGAACCTGGCCCCGGACCTCGCCGAGGAGGCGCTCCTCGTGATCTCGGAGCTGATCACCAACGCGGTCGTCCACGCCCTGCCGCCGGCGGTGCTGCGGCTTTCGCTGACCGTCGACGGGCGTAACGCCCTGCGGGTCGAAGTCACCGACGCGGGGCCTGCGGCGGCGGGCGGCCGGCCGGTGGTCGAGCCCTGCGCGGGTGAGCGCGGCCGCGGACTCGGTATCGTCACCGCCCTGTCGGCCGAGTGCGGCACGCGGGTCCATGCGGGCGGTATCACACGGTGGGCGGAACTCCTCGCAGCGTGAGCCGGTAGGCCCCGGCCGGCCCGGGGCAACGCGTGCCCCACGAAGCGCGTGCGGGCGGCGTCCCCAACGGGCGCCGTCCCGGACGCACGGAGTTCACGTTCCCTTCGGGGTCGACGGCGGACCCTACTCCCAGTGCAACGCGGCCTTGAGAGCTCCGGTGTCGACGCCTCCGCGTGGAGCCGATCGCGGTGGTGGGTCATTCGGAGGGCGGAATCGCCGCATCCAAGGTGGCCGGAGCGCTGTCGTTGCAGGACGCGGCCCGCATGGTGACGTTGCGCCGCCGAGCGCTGTACGCACAGAGGTGGGTGTTGTACGCGAGTGCCGGCTCCGTGGGCGACCGGCCGGCTGGAGCGGTCGATCGCCCACGGTGGTGGTTGGCGCTGTTACGCCGTTACAGCGCCAGCCAGACCGCCTCGTCCGCCCCCAGTTGGCCGTCCTCGATGCGACCGCTGGCCAGCAGTACCGTCTCGTGCTCCGGGATGTGGTACGGCTCGGAGGAGAGGTTGACGACGCAGGCGAAGCCCGGATCGCGGGTGAAGGCGAGTACTCCGGCCGGGGTGTCCAGCCAGGTCAGGCGGGAGTCGCCGAGGGCGGCATGGTCCCGGCGCAGGTGCAGGGCACGACGGTAGAGCTCCAGCATGGAGGTCTCGTCGCCGGTCTGTGCCTCGACGCTGAGGGTGTGCCAGTCAGCCGGCTGGGGCAGCCAGGGCGTACCGGTGGCGCCGTCGGGGCTGAAGCCGAACGGTGGCTTCTGCCCGGACCACGGGATCGGGACACGGCAGCCGTCCCGGCCCGGGTCGGTGTGTCCCGAGCGCTCCCAGATGGGGTCCTGCAACACGTCCTCGGGCAGGTCCTCGACCTCCGGGAGGCCGAGTTCCTCGCCCTGGTACACGTATGCGCCGCCGGGGAGGGAGAGCATCAGCAGGGCGGCGGCGCGGGCACGCCGGATGCCGAGTGGGAGGTCGAGAGGGCCTTCGGGTCGGTAGGGCGTGTTGGCGGTCCACCTCCTGACCACCGTGCGGCCGAAGCGGCTGGGGTGGCGTACGACGTCGTGGTTGGAGAGCACCCAGGTGGCGGGTGCGCCGACGGAGCCGAGGGAGGCGAGCGAACTGTCGATGACCTCGCGCAGCGCCTTGGGGTCCCAACTGGTCATCAGGAAATCGAAGTTGAAGGCGGTGTGCAGGCCGTCCCGGCGTACGTAGCGGGCGAGCCGCTCGGGGTTGGGCGCCCATGCCTCGGCGACGAACTTGCGGTCGCCGGGGAACTCGTCGGCCACCCGGCGCCATGAGCGGTAGATCTCATGCACCTCGTCGCGGTCCCAGTGCGGGTGGTCGACCGGAGCCTGGGCCTCCGGGGAGTCGGATTCCGGGAGGACCGGCAGGTCAGGGAGTTCGGGGTGCTTGATCAGGCCGTGCGCCACGTCGATGCGGAAGCCGTCGACGCCCCGGCTGAACCAGAAGCGCAGGATGTCCTCGAACTCGGTGCGTACTTCGGGGTTCTTCCAGTTGAGATCCGGCTGCTCGGGGGCGAAGAGATGCAGGTACCACTGACCGTCGGGCAGCCGCTTCCACGCCGGGCCGCCGAAGCAGGACTTCCAGTCGTTGGGCGGCTCGGCACCGTCGGGGCCGCGTCCGTCCCGGAAGACATAGCGCTCGCGCTCCGGGCTGCCGGGTCCGGCAGCCAGCGCGGCCTGGAACCATGCGTGCTGGTCGGAGGTGTGGTTGGGCACGATGTCGGGGATGACGCGGATGCCGTACCGATGCGCCTCCTCGATGAGCGCTTCGGCCTCCGCGACGCTGCCGAAGAGCGGATCGATCTCCCGGAAGTCCGCCACGTCGTATCCGTGGTCGGCCATCGGCGACTTGTACCACGGGTTGATCCAGATGGCGTCGACACCAAGCGACTTGAGGTAGGGGAGGCGGGAGCGGATGCCTGCGATGTCACCGATCCCGTCGCCGTTCCCGTCGGCGAAGCTGCGGATGTAGACCTGGTAGATGACGGCGCTGCGCCACCAGGGTGCGGTGCTGGGCATGGTCGGGCGTACTCCTTGGGGAAGAGTGTGCGGTCAGCGGTACGGAGGGTGGGCGGGCTACTTCGCCGCGCCGGCGGTGAGGCCGGCGACGATCCGGCGCTGGAAGATCAGCACCATGATCACGAGCGGGACGGTGACGAGGACCCCGGCAGCCATCTGGCTGCCGAACGGCGTCTCGAACTGGGTGGCCCCGGAGAACTTGGAGATCGCCACGGGTGCGGTCTGCATCTCCGCCTTGTTCGTCATCGACAGGGCGATCAGGAACTCGTTCCAGGACGCGATGAAGGTGATGATCGCGGTGGTGAAGATGCCGGGCGCGGCCAGCGGGATGATGACCTTGCGGAAGGCCTGGCCGCGGCTGCAGCCGTCGACCATGGCCGCATGTTCCAGCTCGTCGGGCATCTGCCGGAAGAACGCGGTGAGGTTCCACACCGCGAGCGGCAGGGTGAAGGACATGCCGGGCACGATCATCGCCTGGTAGCTGTTGATCCAGCCGAAGTCGACGAACATCTTCAGCAGCGGGACCACGATCGACACCACCGGGAACATCGAGGTGGCGATGATCAGGGTGAGCACCAGCCGCTTGAGCCGGAACTCCAGCCGCGCCATCGCATAAGCGGTGAAAGTGGCGAGGATCAGTGCCAGGACGGTGGTGATGCCCGCCACGACGACGCTGTTGAGCAGGGCGCGGGTGAAGGACTGGGAGGGGTCGAGGACCGCGAGGTAGTTCTCGAAGGAGATCCGGGTGGGGATCAGCGAGTTGTCGAAGATGTCCGACGTACGGCGGAAGCTGGAGACCAGCATCCAGTAGAACGGTGCGAGGCAGTAGGCGACGACCAGGGCGACTCCCGCGTACAGCAGCCACTTGCGCCAGTTCAGCGAGTTCGTCATGCCGCCACCTCCGTATGCCGGCGCAAGCGCCGCCGGCCTTGCTTGGGGGCCGCGTCGGCGTCCCCGACGACATTGGCGCCGAGCAGCCGGACGAAGGCCAGCGCTATCAGGAAGACATAGACGAAGAGGATCACCGCATAGGCCGCGGCGGGCCCGAACCGTACGTTCGCGGCCTGGTCCTGGGCGAGCATCGACAGCGTCTCCACGGAGGTCTTCTGCGCACCGATGAGGATGTACGGCAGGTCGAACATGCGCAGCGCGTCGAGCGTCCGGAAGAGCACGGCCACCAGCAGGGCGGGCTTCACCAGGGGCAGGGTGATGTGCCAGAACTGGCGGAACGCACTCGCCCCGTCGAGCTTGGCCGCCTCGTAGACCGCCTTGTCGATCACCTGGAGTCCGGCCAGCACGAGCAGCCCGATGAACGGCGCGGTCTTCCATACGTCGGCGATGATGACGGCGACCTTGGCGTGGAAGCCCTCGGTCGTCCACAGCACATGCTGGCCGGTGACGGCGTTGGCGATGCCGTCGCTGTTGAAGATCCACCGCCAGAGCAGACCGCTGACGGCGGTGGGTACCGCCCACGGCACCAGGATGCCGGCCCGGACCAGGGCCCGGCCCTGGAACGCGCGGTGCATGACCAGCGCCATCGCCACTCCGATGACCGCTTCCAGGGCGACCGTGGTGACGGTGAGGAAGGTGGTGTTCCAGAACGCGTTCCAGAACCGGGCGCTCGCCTCGCCGAAGATCGCGGTGTAGTTCTCGACTCCCACGAACGGATCGGTGTCCCGGACGAATCCGGTCTTCGGGTCGAGTCCGGGGGTGCCGAACAGCGAGTCCTTGAGGGCCACGATCGTCGGGTAGAGGACCACGATCGTCAGCACCAGCAGTGTCGGGGAAATCAGCAGGGCAGCGAGCCGTCCGGACCCGGAGGTGGCCTTGCGCCGTCGTCCCGGGGGTCTGGCCGGTACGGACAGCGGGGCCCGGGGCGCTGCCGTGGTGTGTGTGGTCGCCATGGCGTACTCCTCGTCTCCTCAGTCCGTCGCGGGCTGCTGCCGAAGGGTCCTCTGGAGGTCCTTCAGCGCCTGCGCGCTGCTCTTGGCGCCGGTCAGGGCGGCATAGCCCTCCCGCTGGACCGCCGCGGTGACATCGCCGTACTGGAACACCCGGGGCCGCGGCACGGCGCGCAGGACCGACTTCTTGAGGGTCGGGAGGTAGGGGTACTGCTTGATCAGCTTCGGGTCGTCGTAGAGCGCGTGGTAGGTCGGTGCACCCGGCGCGCGGGACAGCGTGAACCGCTGGATCTCCTGGCCGGCGAAGAACTTCATGAAGTCGATCGCGGTGGCCTTGTTCTCCGCCGAGGCCGACAGGGCCAGGTTGTGGCCGCCGAGGCTGGAGGTGCCGGGGCCGTCGAGGCCGGGCAGCGGCGCGGTGGTGAACTTGCCGGCGACCTTGCTGGAGCCGTCCTTCTTGGACGTCAGGGAGTACATGTACGGCCAGTTCCTCAGGAAGACGAGCTTCCCGGCCTGGAAGGCGCGGCGGCCGTCCTCCTCCTGGTAGGTGAGGGCGTCCTTGGGGATCGTGCCGTCCCGGAAGGAGTCGACCAGGAAGTCCAGGCCCTGCTTCGCCTGCGGGCTGTCCACGTGCGGTCGGCCCTTGGGGTCGGTGACGACGCCGCCGGCGGAGTTCACCGCCTCCGCGAAGTTGACCGTCAGGCCCTCGTACTTCTGGAACTGCCCGGCGTAACACGACACGCCCTTCGCCTCGGGCAGCCTCTTCACCTTGGCGCAGTCCGCCTTCAGCTGCGACCAGGTGACCGGCGGCTCGGCGATACCGGCCTTTTCGAGCAGATCGGTCCGGTAGTAGAGCATCCCGCCGTCCGAGCTCATCGGGACGGCGTACAGGCCACCGCGGTACTCGCCGGTCTCCACGATCGGTTTCAGCATCTGCCGCAGCGGAAAGCGACCCTCCGGCAACCGGTCGACCCATCGGTGCGCGGCGAACTCCGAGGTCCACACGGCGTCGAGGGACAGCACCGTATAGGCATCGGACTTCGTCTGCGCGTTCTGGATCATCTGCTGACGCTGGGCGTCGGGGTCCGTCGGCAGCTGGATGAAGGTGACCTTCTCCTTCGGGTGCAGCTTGTTCCAGCGGTCGAGCACGGACTGGATGACACCGCTGGCGTCCTTGCCGGCGGCGTAGGTGATGGGGCCGCGCCCGTCGAAGGAGGGCGTGCCGCCCGCCGCGGTGACGGCGCCGCTGCCGCCGCAGGCCGCGACGGACGCCAGCCCGGCGAGAGCCGCACCCGCGCTCAGCGCTCTTGTGGTCCTGGTCTTCACTCTGTCTCTCCTGGTCGAGCGGTACGGCTCGTCGCTCCGGGCCGAGCGGCACGAAGCGACGAGCCGGTCACCACGGCAGCGGGGAGCAGGCCGGGCGACATCGAGGGAAATATGACGGGAAGGCGAGAGAGGGACATGAAAACACGGCAGATGCGCCGTGACTGCGCTGCCGCCCTCATCAAGCATGATGAAATCGCAGGTCAAAGCGTCAGAGGTTCGCTCCGAACGATTTGCTTCGACCTCTCCGTGACAGCGCTTTCAAGCTAGGAGTCCACGTAGGGGAAGTCAATGCGTTACGTCGCGGTAATCCGCAGGCCATTCGCGTGCACCCTGCAGCTTTCACCAGGAACGACCCCATGAATCCCGCCTCCCACCGTAATGACAGCGCTGTCATCCATCGCCTAGCGTCTGTGCTCGCTGTGCTACCGTCCGCTCATGCCTCCAGCTCAACGGCACCCCACGATGGCCGACGTCGCCGAGCGGGCCGGGGTCTCCGCTTCCACCGTCTCGCGCACGCTGCGCGGCCTGTCCACGGTTTCGGCCGAAGTCCGTGCGCGCGTCGAACAGGCCGCCCGCGAGCTGAACTTCGCGGTCTCCCGGCAGGCCGCCAGCCTCGTCACCGGCAAGACCGGGGTGGTCGCGGTACTCACGCCGACGCTCAATTCCTGGTTCATCGGCTCGGTGGTATCCACCCTCGGGCCGCAACTGCGAGCGGCGGGCATGGACCTGCTCGTCTACATCACCCCGGACATGCCTGAGCGCGCCGACTTCTTCGAGCGGCTGCCGGCCCGCCGGAATGCCGACGCACTGCTGGTCTTCTCCTTCGACCTCACCGAGGAGGAGACCGCGCGGCTGGACGACCTCCAGATGCCGGTGATCTACGTCAGCCAGCACGCCGAGGGATGCCCGAGCGTGTATGTCGACGATGTGGAGGGCGCACGCCGCGGCACCCAGCATCTGCTCAATCTCGGGCACCGCCGTATCGCCTTCTTCCAGACGATCGGCGCCAGCGGTTTCGCCTTCAGCTCCAACGAACGGCTCATCGGCTACCAGCAGGCGCTCACCGAGGCGGGTGTCCCCCTGGACGACGAGCTCGTGGTCGCCGCCCCCGTCGCCGACAAGCGCAGCATCGCGGAAGCCATCGGTGAGCTGCTGAGCCTGCGGGACGCGCCCACGGCGATCTTCGCCGAGCAGGACGAGCTCGCCGCCTCCGTCATCCGGACGCTGCGCAAGTCCCGCATCGACGTACCGGAACGGATCTCCGTCCTCGGCTTCGACGACCATCCGATCGCCGAATGGGCCGACCTCACCACGATTGCCCAGTCCCCTGAGGACATCGGCCGCGCCGTCGGCGAACTGGCCCGGTCCCTCCTCGACGACCCGGACGCCGACCCGGGGCAGCACATCGTCCTGCCCACCCGGCTGATCCCCCGGGGCAGCACGGTCCCGCTGCCCGGCGGCGAAGAGACGGGCAGCGGGGCGGGAGAGCCGGGGGCCTGAACGCCCCGCCGATCCCGGCACCTTCACCACGCCGCACCGACGGCTCGGGCCTGCCCGGCGACGTCGCTCGCCTCGCCGGGCTGCGCCCGGACATGGCCGTCGGCGGAAGGTGAATGAGGTCGCACCGCTGATCGGTGCGATGCTGCGGTCCGAGATTCTGATCAAGGGGGCCGTGGTTCACGAGCGGCTGGTGGCCGAGCACGGCTTCACCGGCATCTGCCAGCGGGTGAAGCTCTCTATGCAGGAGGCCCGGCTGCGGATCGCGAAGGAGCTGGGCATCAGTCCGGGCGAGTTGGCCGGTCTGCACCGCAGGCTCGGGGGCGTGCCCGGAGCGCAGGCCCAAGCCGACATGGGCGACGAGGAGCAGATCCTCGCCCATGTCGGCATTCCGAAGGTCTACTCGTCCCACATGGCCTTGCCCTACTCGCCTGGTCCGTTCTGCTGCTTCACCACCAGCCAGGACCTGGCCACCTTCTTCGACTGCCACCGGCAGGCGTTCGCCCACTTCGGCGGGGTTCCGATGTCGATCGTCCACGACCGCACCAAGACCGTGGTCCGCCGCCACGTCGCGCCGGGCGGTCCTTCTCGTCCATCGAGGAACTGGACTCCGCTTCCAACGCCTGGGTGCCGTTGCGCCGGGCGAAGTCCCACGGCACGCATGGCGAGGTGATCGGCCACTGCGCAATCCAGTCTCGTTGAGACTGGCGAGACCAGGCACGAGATATCCGATCTGCCTGAGCCTGCAGCTTTACTCACCACGTCTCACTGAATCTGCTCCATGTGGTGCACCTTGGGGTGCCATTAACGAGCGTGTCACCAGCCCCAGACCGGGTGATGTGTCAGGTGTTCCCCCGGCCGTATGCAGGCGCTCTCCGCCCTGAGTTCGTGATGTGTCGGACACCCGGTGGATCCCCGGTTCCGGCCCCTGATCACCGGTACCGGATCCGGATGCGTTCAAGAGCACTTCCCCTGCCGCCGTCCGGACGTACAGCACCGACCGCCCTGCCCGCCGCCGCTCTACCACCCCCGCATCGAGCAGCACACGCAGATGCCCGCCCACCGAACCCAGCGCCCGCCCGGTCAAGGCGACCAGCTGGGTCGTGCTCATGGGCGTCCCGAGCAGCGTCAGTAACCCGGCCCGCGCGGTCCCGATGAGCGCCCCGAGCCCGGCCGGGACGGGGCGCCGGTCATGGTCCTCGGAGAGCACCCCGAGACACGGGTAGACGACTGCGTACCGCTCCCGTCCCTCCCACGAAACCCAACTGGTCCTTGGCGTGACCGGCATGAAGAGCAGCTGGGCCCCGGCGGCGAGTTCCCGCGGCGGATAGGCGTTGTGGTTGACCTGGAAGCGGCTCTCCCCGAGCCACCGCATCCCCGGCTTCAGCGAGTCGAGGACGGCCGCCCAGCCCCCCTGATTGACTCGTGCGGTCCGCGCGGCGATGTCGGCCTCCATGACGCGCCGCCGGCGCTCCCAGTCCGGCCGGACGGTCTCCTCCCAGACGTACGTCAGGAGCGCGGTCGCCCGCTCGGGCAGGTCGTCCCGCTCCAAGACGGAGGGGAGTGGTCCCTGCAGGGACACCCGGAGGTTGGCCCGTGCCTCCCCGGCATCGGCCGTCCGCACCCGGGCCGCGGTCTCCTCGAAGCTCTCTCCGACACAGGAGGTAGGGCAGAAGAAGTCGGCGATCCAGGAAGTGCCGATGGCCGCCTGCACGAGCGGCGCGGCAGCCGGGTCGGCCGCGAGGTGTGCACGGTAGCCAGGCAGATGCGCGCGCAACCAGGCATCCTCGCCCGGATGGGCCCCGGTCCCCGCGTACAGCAGTCTCAGGCCCGCGAAGGCCTCGGCGAACGGCGAGAGCACGAACCGGCTGCGGGCCAGGGTGTCGGTGTCGATCTGCCACAAGCCCATCCGGACAACCTTTCGCGTGTCGCCGAAACAGTACACACGCCCCCGGGACGCTCGGAGACTCCGGATCATGCGCAGCTATAGATCCCTGTTCCGCACGGCGGAGTTCACCCCGTTCCTGCTTTCCTTCGCCGCTTTCGCCGCGGCGCAGACGATCGGCGGACTGGCCCTCGCCACACTGGTCTTCCGGGCCACCGGCTCCCCGTTCCTGTCGGCGGTGAGTATGTTCGGACCGCAACTGGCACAGTTGCTGGGCGGCGCGTTCCTGCTCTCGGGCGCCGACCGATTGCCCCCGCGCGCAGTCCTGTCCGCCCTAGCCCTCTCCTTCGCGGCCGCCACGGCGGTCCTCGCGCTACCCGGTCTGCCGGTTTGGGCGGTCTTCGCCGTCGTGCTCCTACAGGGCCTGGTTGCGTCGCTGGGAGGCGGGGTGCGCGGGGGCCTGTTGAACGAGATCCTGACCAAGGACGGCTATGTCCTGGGCCGTTCGGTGTTCAACATGCTCTGGGGCCTGACGCAAATGGCGGGTTTCGCGACGGGCGGCGCGCTCCTTGCGTTCCTCTCCCCGCGGACTTGCCTGCTCCTCGCGGCGGCGCTGTACGTGCTATCCGCCCTCGTCACCCGCCTCGGGCTCACGGCCCGTCCACCGCGCTCCGCCGGCCGGCCGTCCCTCGCGGCGACCTGGCGCGCCAACGCCCTCCTGTGGTCCTCACGCCACCGCCGCCTGACGTACCTGGGCCTGTGGGTCCCCAACGGCCTCATCGTCGGCAGCGATTCGCTGTACGTCTCCTACGCCTCAGAAGCCGCCGGCATGCTCTACGCCTTCGGCGCGCTCGGGATGTTCGCGGGCGACTTGGCCGTGGGCCGTCTCGTACCGCCCGTCCTGCGTCCCCGCCTCGCGACGCCGCTGCGCCTGCTGCTGGCGGTGCCCTACCTGTTCTTCGTCCTGCAGCCGGGAGTGGCGCTGTCGGCCGTGGCAGTCACCCTCGCCTCCGTCGGCTTCGCCGCGAGCCTGGTCCTCCAGGAACGCCTGATGTCGCTCACCCCCGACGACCTCGCGGGCCAGGCCCTCGGGCTGCACGCCACCGGCATGGCCGCCTTCCAAGGCATCGGCGCCCTCCTCGCGGGCACACTGGCCCAACTGACCTCCCCGGCTTCGGCGATGACACTGATGGCGGCCACATCGGTCACAGCGACCCTGACTCTCGCGGCGCTGGGCAGGCACGAGGAACGACAGTCGGCCGTCCCCGGTACACGCCCCGGCTTCCTGTCGGAGCCAGCCGCCAAAGACTAGGCAGTGTCCTGGCGATCTCGGCCGTCAGCGGTCACGCTCCGACGAAGCTCACCATTTCCGTCATGTCCGCCCGCCCGGTACGCAGCCGTGGCACGCCTTCCTTCTCAAATCCCACTGAGATGCCGCAGAACAGCACGAGATCGTCACCGGCTCCGACGGTTCGGCTGACGGTCTTGCGGTACATGGTCCACATCACTTGAGGGCAGCTGTGCAGCCCTTCCGCCCTCAGCAGCAGCATGACCGTCTGCAAGTACATTCCTGCGTCACCCCACTGTCCGGGCCCCATCGTTCGGTCGAGGTAGCAGAACAAGACGACCGGCGCCCCGAACGCCCCCGAGTTCAAGGCAGCGATCTTCTGGGGCCGGTCGGGGTCGTCGCGCTCAATCCCCAGCGCTTCGTACCGCTGAGCTGCAGCAGCGGAGAAGCGGTCCAGATACGGCGAGGTCAGTTCGGCCGGGTACATCGGATACTCCCGCTCGTCACCCGGGTCTCCTGCCAATGCTCTGCCGGTCGTGTGCTTCTTCAGTTCGGCCAAGGGCTCGCCGGTCACGACATACAGATGCCACGGTTGGAGGTTCCCGCTCGACGGAGCCCGCGTCGCTGCGTTCAGCACTCGTTCGAGCACCTCCTTGGACACCGACTCATCGCTGAACGCCCGCACGGCCCGGCGACTGTCCACGGCCTCATACACGTCCACGCCTCGCGTCCTTTCAGTCAACCGGGCCCCACACCGTATTCAGCGGTCAGCATCGATCACCGCCGGGGGTTGGACGACATTCCGACGACCAGTCAGACGTTGGCTGACTATGGCGAGTAGGAGTGACCTGGCAGATGCCCAGTGGGAGCGGCAAGCGCCGCTTCTCGGGCGGAACTGATCGACCGTCTGGCGGAGGTGGTGCGGGAGGTGAGGCGCTCGGTCGCTCGCGCGGCGGGTTCACCACCAAGATTCACCTGGGTGCAGATGGCCGCTGCCGAGTGCTCTCGCTGGTCATCACGCCCGGGCAGGGAGCCGACTGTACCCAATGCGAGTCGGTCATGGACAAGATCCGTGTTCCGAGGCTGACCTGCGGCAGGCCACGCACAAGCCGGACCGCGTCAGCGCGGACAAGGGCTACAGCAACCGCCGAACACGCAGTTATCTGCGCAGACGCGGCATTCGGCACGGCACTCCGGAGAGGGCCGACCAGGCCACCAACCGCGTCAGACGCGGCAGTGCCGGCGGTCGGCCGCCCGGTTTCGACAAGGACCGCCACAAGAAGCGCAACACCGTCGAACGAGCGATCAACAAACTGAAGGCCTGCCGCGCGGTTGCGACCAGGTCCGACAAGCGCGGCTACGTCTACTCCGGCACCGTTTCCGCAGCCGCATTTAACATCTGGCTCCGCTCGTGATCGCCAGGACACTGCCTAGTGCACCGTGGCCCAGCTGCCCAAGCCGGCATCCCCTGCTCGCCCCACTGAGTCGTGGCTGCGTGAACAACCCTGCCCACCGCGTCGATTGGACTCCGGCAGAAACCACAACGCATGGAGGCCGCCCGCATCGGTTCGGGCGGCCTCCAGGGTGCTCCGCCCGCGTGTGCCCTTCAGTCGTCGCTGTGGGGGAGGCCGTCGTCCAGGACGATGCGGATCGTTTCGCCCTGGCCACGTACGCCGGCGAGCTCGATCGAGACACGGTTGTAGGCGGTCGTCGCCAGCGCCCAGTCGGCTTCCAGTGGTGTGGCGTCGTGGCGGGTATTCCACAGCTCGATCAGGAGGGCGATGAGCGCGCGCCCGGACAGCACGGTCTGAATGCGGCCTTCCTTGACGTCTTCGACGGCGGGCGGGGTGCGGAAGTGAGCGTGGCCGACCGCCAGGGCGGATAGCCACTCCCAGGTGTCACGGTGCGCGACAAGCTCGGCGGAGGCGACACCGGCTGCCTTCAGCAGCAGGACCCCGTGCACGACCTTCACGTCCTCTGGCTCGCTCGAGGGGGCATGTTGCGCCGCGGTGGACGGCTGCGCAGGAGGTTGAACGCCGTGGTAGGCGGCCTCGATCGCGTTCTTGAGGGCGAGGTTCTGGTTGTCGTCTCCGGGCTTGGGCTGCGGTTGCTGGTCGGTGCCTTCCATGCTCTCCCCCTGCTGGTTGATGTCGGGCTCGGTGTGTTGGACCGATGGTGTTTCGTCGGGTGCGGGCCCAGGATCGTGGCCGGCTGGTCTCCGTGAATCCTCGGCGGGCTGGGGGTGGGCCGTTTCCGGAAGGTCTTCCGGTGTGTCGCTTGGGGGGTGGGGCCCGGTGTGGGGTGCGGTGGCGGCGCGCAGGGTGTCAGCGAGGTCCAGAAGCTCCCGGAAGTCGGCCCGGGTTTCGTTGAGGTCGCTGATCATCCGGTCCTGGCGGCGGCGTAGTTCCCGGTTTTCCTCTCGCAGTCCGGTGACGCCCATCTGAATGGCTTCCTGGATTTTCAGGCGGCTCTGTGTGAGTTCCCCGTGCAGCGCGGGCAACCCGAGTGTCGGGTCATCGATACGTTTGAGCTGTTCACGTGTCTCCTGCAGCTCTGCCATCGCCTGATCGAATGCCTGTTTCCACCCCACGTGACTCCTTGATTACGCTGAGATGATAATCGCGTTCGTATCTCCCGATGGGAGCGTCATATGACGCGGTACTTTTCAGCCGATTGCGCGCCCGGAGTTCAACTCGGCAACGGCACCTGGGAGGAGGCACGCCCCGCGAGAGCCGAGACGGTGCAAGGGCGAGCGCCGCGCAGCCGGATGAGCCGTGGCGACGGGGCGCCTGGACCTCATCGTCAGGCGGCGAGACCATCTGGGACAGGGGCGCCGTCTCGTTCGGCGAACTGCCGGGGGAATGGTTGGCGCTGTCCCGCAAGATGCTGCGCCGGCGCGTCCCAGGGGGCATGCCGCTGCCCCGGGGATCCCCGGTGCCGCCACCTGCAGCGAGACGGCATACCGGTACGGCCGCTGTACGACTGGCAGCCGAAACCCGGCCCGAGGATGCTTGAGCGTGGGTACAGCGCGACAGAGCGGGAGCGGGTACGTGAGGGCACTGAGCGTGGGGCACACCGCCGTCGGACGCTGGTGTCTGCGCCACCTTCAGCTGCTGCCCGTCATCCTGCTGGTCGGAGGTGCGGTCCTCGACTACCGCACTTCTCCGCATGTCAGTGCGGAAGCCTTCTATGCGGCCGCGCCGATGACCGCCGCCGCGCTGCTGTCGCTGCGCGCGACGGTCCTGGCGGGCCTCGGTGCCTGCGCCGCCGACATCGCGTTGCTGACCCACTTCGGTCTTATAGGGGCCTCTGGGGGCCGGAGTGAGCTGGCGGCGGTAGCGACCGTCTCGGCCCTCGCCGTCGTCGTCAACCGTCTCATGTACTACAGCAATGTGCGGCTGGAGGCCGTCCGCCGCATCGCTCTGGCCGTGCAGCGGGCCGTGCTGCCACAGCTGCCGGCTTCGATCGGGTCCCTGCGGATCGCCGTCCGCTACCGGTCGGCCGTGAAGGACGCACAGATCGGTGGCGACCTGTACAGCGCACAGGACACCCCGTACGGCGTACGTTGCCTGATCGGCGATGTACGGGGCAAGGGCATGGATGCCGTCAAGGTGGTGGACGTGGCCATGGGGGCGTTCCGGGAGGCTGCCGAGGAGGAACCCACGCTCGTCGGGGTCGCCGCCAGGCTGGAGCGGGCGCTGCTGCGGGAGAGAGCGCGGCGGGCGGGGCCCGAGCGGACCGAGGGGTTCGTCACCGGCGTGCTCGTCGAGATCCCGCACTGCGGGGGTGAACTGCGGCTGGTCAACCGCGGTCACCCGGCGCCGTTGGTACTGCACGCCGGCAACGTCCGCAGCGCGGAACCGTCCGAGCCGGCCCTCCCGTTGGGGCTGGCGGAGCTGGGCACCGCCCGGGACCGGACCGACACCCTGCCCTTCCCCGCGGGAGCGACGCTCCTGCTGTACACCGATGGCCTGAGCGAGGCGCGCAACCGCGCGGGGGACTTCTACGACCCCGCGGCCGGGCTGGCCGGACGCGCCTTTCCCGGGCCGGACGGGCTGCTTGACGCCCTCCTCACCGAGGTGCGACGCCACTCCGGCGGCCGTATCACCGACGACATGGCGCTGCTCGCGGTCACCCGAGGCAGTGGCTGCACCGGCGAACGGGCTTAGGGCCTGTCCGATGAATCCTGTCCGAGGTGTGGCGCGCCCTCGTGTACTTGGACAACCGTCACCGCGCGCTCACACTCGATCTGGCCCAGATGCGACGCCACGGGCCCGCGGGAATGGATCACGGCATTCCGTGGCTGTCCTGCATGGATCACCATCGAGCCGGCGACTGCCGCCGCTCGGCTATACACAAGCAGTTTTGAAGGAGTGTCAGCACCATGTCCATTACACCGCCCGCCGCTGAGCGTGTACGCGTCTCCGCGGAGCCCGACTGGTACGAGTCGGCCGGCATATCGCTCGGTATCCGCGTCGGGAATCTGGTCTTCACCTCGGGCCAGGCCCCGATCGATGCCCAGGGGGCCACGGTCGGCGCCGGGGACTTCGAGGCGCAGGCCCGCCAGGCGCTCGCGAACCTATCGACGGTATTGACGAACGCGGGCTCCAGCCTCGCCGACGTGGTCAAGGCGACCGTGTTCGTCACCGACATTGCACGGCAGGGCATCTTCGCCAAGCTGCGCGCGGAACATTTCCCCAACGAGCCCCACCTTGCCGAGTCGTTCGTAGAGGTCTCCTCACTCGCCGACCCCGAGTGGATGATCGAGATTGAAGCCATCGGGCTCGTCCGGTGAAGTGAGGGGCTAAGAACTGTGCGGCGGACCATCAACGAACCCACAGCCGGATCGCGGCGAGGGTGATCGTTCCGTGAAAGACGTACGCTCTCTTGTCGTACCGGGTCGCCACGGCGCGCAAGCCCTTGAGAGCGTTGAGGGTCCGCTCGACTTCGTTCCTGCGGGCATACAGTGCCCGGTCGAAACCAGCGGGGCGACCGCCCCGGCTGCCGCGCCGTCGACGGTTGGCTCGCTGGTCCCCGGCGCTCGGGAATCGTGTGCCGGATTTGCCGTCGCCGCAGGTAGTGGCGGTTTCGGCGCGAGCTGTACGCCTTGTCGCCGCACATGTGATCCGGACGCGTCCGCGGGTGACCGCCGGCAGGACGCGGGACACGGATGCGGTCCAGCACCGGGATCAACTGCGGCGCGTCACCCCACTGTCCGGGCGTGACCAGGATGGCCAGCGGACGGCATCCGCCCTCGCTCGCCAGGTGAATCTTCGTCGTGAGACCGCCGCGTGAACGGCCGATCCCCTCGTGCGGACGATGCTCTGCAGGGCGAGCGCGTCGACCCGGTTTCAGGGCTGGGCGATGGAGAGCCCCGGCGGCATGCTGATGGGCACGGCACACCGTGGAATCCATACTCACCACACTCCAGTCGATCCTGCCGTCCGCGTCGGCGTTGCTCTGAACGGCCCGCAGGACTTTCTCCCATGTGCCGTCCGCCGACCAACGCCGGTGTCGATCATGAACGGTCTTCCACTCGCCGAACCGCGTGGGTAAGTCCCGCCACGGGATGCCGGTCCGCTGGCGGAAAAGGATGCCGTTGATGACGGTGCGGTGGTTCTTCCACCGTCCGCCCCGACCGACATTCCTCGGAAGGTGCGGCCGCAGCCGAGCCCACTCCGTATCTGATAGATCTCCCCGCCCCACACCAAGCGAACGATCTGCTCGCAAGCCCGTCACCTGACCCGTCGGACACTCCCTGGGCATGGTCGAGACTCGCGACACGCCTCCATTGAGGCGGATGATGAGGCATCAAGCGGGCGGAACGTATGAACGGGCCTGGCGTTGCGCCGACATGACGGACGGACGACGGATCAGTCGTGTGGACGGTTTTACCCATTACAGCTGTGCGGCTAGGGTGCCTCAAATGTTCCGCGCGGCCTTACCCCTCATACGTACTGTGGACCCGGCGCCCGAAGGGCAGCAGGGTCCCGCCCCACGCGTCGAGCCCAAGTCCGGCGGGAGAGATTCGTTCTTCGACAACGCGAAGTACCTGGCGGTCGTCCTCGTCGCCATGGGGCATACGTGGGAGCCGCTCACCCACGGCGGCCGGGCGGCCATGGCGCTCTACATGACCGTCTACACCTTCCACATACCGGCGTTCGTCCTCATCTCCGGCTATTTCTCCCGCGGATTCGACCTCAGCCCGGCCAAGCTCAAGCGGCTCATCACCAGTGTCGCCGTGCCGTACGTGGTGTTCGAGGTCCTCTACGCCTACTTCCAGCGCTGGGTGCACGACACCCCGAACGAGCCGATCAGCCTCACCAGCCCGTATTACCTGGACTGGTTCCTGGCAGCCCTCTTCATCTGGCGGCTGACCACCCCGATCTGGAAGCTCGTGCGTTGGCCCGTTCCACTGGCGCTGATCATCGCCGTGCTCGCAGCGGCCTCACCCCAGGTCGGCAACGACTTCGCCATGAGGCGGGTACTGCAGTTCCTGCCGTTCTTCGTCCTCGGACTGCACCTGAAGCCGGCCCACTTCGACCTGCTGCGGCAGCGCGCGATCCGCGTCGCGGCAGCGCCGGTGATGCTGGGCGCCGTTGTCTTCGCATACTGGGCGGCGCCGCGCATGAACGTCGCATGGCTCCGGCAGAACAACGCCGTACAGGACCTGGGCGTGCCGGCGTGGGTCTCCCCGGTCATGGAACTCGCGCTGTTCGGCTGCGCCATGGTGCTCACCGTATGCTTCCTGGCCCTGGTGCCACGGCGGCAGACGTGGTTCACGAAGCTGGGCGCGGGCACGCTGTACGGCTATCTGCTGCACGGTTTCGCGATCAAGATGGCACGCTGGTCCGGCTGGTACGACACTCTCCCCTGGGTGCGCACGCCGGTCGGCGAGGTCGTGGTGACGGTGCTGGCCGTCACGCTGATCACGCTGCTGTGCACGCGGCCGGTACGGCGGGTGTTCCGTTATGCGATGGAGCCGAAGCTGACCTGGGCGTTCCAGGGCGATGCGGTCGCGTTGGCACGGGAGCGTGAGGGCACGGCTGACACCGTGGCCTCACGCTCCCTTAGCGGTCAGACACGTAAGTCCGACGTCGAACTCGTGGACCAACAGACTGGACGGCCCGTCTGGTGATCCGACCTTGGGACAGTTTGCGCCGACCGGATGACCACCGGACGCAAGCCTCCCTTCCGTTCGCGACGTGGGGACGTTGTGATCCCATACCGCATCGCGAAGGGAGGGTGGACGTGCGCGGAATCGGCACCCCGGCTGTGAGCGGAATTCAG
This sequence comes from Streptomyces sp. NPDC101227, assembly GCF_044767545.1. Lineage (NCBI taxonomy): Bacteria > Bacillati > Actinomycetota > Actinomycetes > Kitasatosporales > Streptomycetaceae > Streptomyces > Streptomyces sp. NPDC101227. The sequence continues at coordinate 62,534 of NZ_JBIWOD010000025.1, forward strand.
GCAACTACCTGGCGTTTCTCGGGCTGGCCGCCGCCCTCTGCCTCGGCCTGAACCGGGCGCAGACGCGATGGTCCGCCGACCTTGTGTCTGCCACACACGGGGCCGGCCGACAGGGCAGCGGCCCGCCCTTCGGTGGACCTCCAGGAGATGTGGCCCTCTCCGCACGCGCAGCCCTCATTCGGGCCACCCTGGCGCGTGACCCGAATGTCCGACGGTGTGCCGTTGTCCCGCATCGCCTCAGAGTGCGGCAGGCCCAATGAGCGGAGAGCGCGACCTGGTGGAGGAACACCAAGGCTTCGGCCCCTCGTGCACCGGGGCTGGAGCTGTCGTGACCGGCTTGGATCACCCAGGTGTCAAAATCAAGGGTGCCGGGGTGCCGTCGGTCCAGCCGGGAGTGATGGCGGCGAGTGCGTCACCGACGCCGGCGCCTTGGAGGAATGCCGCGCCATGACCATCGGCGATCCTGGCCTCGGAGCCGTTCCAAGTGACGGGTACCAGGCGCGTCGGCCCAGGGGCGGGCCGTACCCGCCCTCTCACAGGGACGTGCGGCAGGGGAGCCGATGCACGGCCGGACAAGCCGGCGATCAACGGGCCGAGCAGGGTGTGAGCGGCGACCAGGGCCGCGTAGGGATTTCCCGGCAGGCCTACCACCCAGCGGTTGTCGGCGAGTTCGGCGAGCAGCATCGGGTGTCCGGGGCGGCAGGCGACCGAGTCGACGACCATACGGGCTCCTGCGTCGTCGAGCAGACGACGTAGCTGGTCCGTGGTGCCGATGGAGGTGGAGCCCGTGACCACCACGACGTCGACGTCTTGCCTCTCGTGAACGGCCGCGGCCAGCCGTCGCGTCGGCTGGTCGGGTACGTGTCGCACCCCGCAGCTCTCGCCGCCGAGTTCGGAGATCAGAGTCGGCAGGGCCGGTCCGAGGGCGTCACGTACCCGCCCAGGGCGGGGGAGGCCTGCCGGGTCCAGTTCGTCCCCGGTGACCAGCGCTCCGACTCGTGGGCGGGGGACCACCGCCAGGGTGTCGTGGCCGCAGGAAGCGGCGAGGCCGAGCAGCGCGGGCCCGATTCTGGTCCCTGCCGGGGCGAGGCAGTGTCCTGCCGGGGCGTCCTCGCCGGTCTTGCGGATGTGCCGGCCCGGCGGCGGCAAGGGGCCGGCCACCCTGCCGTCGTCGCCGGCCACCGCTGATTCCAGAGGCAGCACGGCGCACGCTCCTGCCGGTACGTGAGCCCCGGTGGAAATCTCCACACACTCGCCCGCGTCGAGTGTGTCCTCCCAGACCCCGCCTGCCCGTAGGGCCGCGCGCACATGCCAGGGGCCGAGACCCGCCACGGCATACCCGTCCATGGCTGCCGTGTCGAACGCCGGCAGCGGCCGCAGGGTGCACAGGTCGCCGGCCAGTGTCAGCCCGGCGGCATCGCACAGCGGCACGGTACGGGCCGGGGACGGTTGCGCCGCGCCGTGTGCCAGGACGCGGGCCTGCGCCCAGGACACCGCCGACGGCTGTGGCGGCACGTGGGTGGGCGGCAGGGTGGCGGTCGCGGAGAGCATGAACACGACTGTCGGTCCTGGGCGTTACCTGCCGCCGCTATGTGGGTTGCCGTTGCGCTCCGGTCCGCTCACGGCCCATGCCTTTCGTGTGTGAGCCTTCGCTCCACAACAAGGGCCGCGCACCATTGCGGTGCGCGGTCCTCAGCGGGTCAGCGGGTGATCAGGCGGCGGCGAGGGAGACCTCGGTGGCCTTGATGAGGGCCACGACGGAGGTGCCGGAGGCCAGGCCGAGGTCCTCGACGGCGTCCTTGGTGATCGCGGCGGTCAGCCCACCTCCCTCGACGGAGATGCGGACCGAGCCCATGGCGCCACCGGTGGAGACGTCGGTGACCGTGCCGGCGATCTGGTTGCGGATGGAGATGCCCTCGACCGGGCCGGTCGCGAGGGAGACCTCGGTGGACTTCACCAGCACCTTGACGGCAGATCCCTCGGCCAGTCCCAGGTCCTTCACTGCATCAGTGGTGATCGCGGCGGTGATGACCTGACCAGCGGCCAGACGCACCTTCACCGACGCCATGGCCTCACCGGCGGTGACGGAGAGGACCGTGCCGGGAATCTGGTTGCGGATGGACAGGCTCATGAAACACGCCTCACAAAGTCGGAAACGGATCGGCAAGCACTTCTATGACGTGCGCCACGCCCGACAATACCGGATGAAAAATCATGCCCAGAACGTTAGTTGTGCATTTGCCAGCCAAATTGGCGCAACCTCATTGCGTATTCCAGGAGAGCTCCATGATGCGCATGGCTCGCAGCGGAATCAGCCCACCTGAGCTGGGGTTTTCCTTCCGCTCGGGTGGTCGTCCGCACGCCATGAGGAAAGGTCCGGCAATTGCAAATGAGGGCCTGGTGGAAGTTCTGTCGTGGCAAATACGGTACCGATCCCGCCAGCTGGTGCATATTTGCATGCGGCCCAGATAACGGCACCGGAGAAGAATTCTGCCATGCGCGCTCTCTCTGTCGTCCGGCGATTCCGGGCCGCTGTCGGCCTCCTCAGTGGCGCCGTTCTCGTTCCCGTCCTGGCCGCCTGCGGAGGCAGCAGTGGCACCTCCGCGTCCCCGACACCGTCCGCGACCGGGCCGGGGAAGCCGCCCGCCGCGCACCTGACCGTGCTGGCCGCGGCCTCCCTCACTGATGAGTTCAAGACCGCCGGTGCGACCTAAGAGAAGGAACATCCGGGCACGAAGGTCGCGTTCTCCTTCGCCGGTTCACAGGAGCTGGCCGCGCAGGTCGAGCAGGGCGCCCCCGCCGATGCCCTGGACGGACGCGGCCGTGGCCAAGGGAAAGGTCGACGCGGTCGAGATCCCTGACGACCAGAACGCCATTGCCTCCTACCCGGCGGCGACCCTGAAGGCAACCAAGAACGCCGCCTCGGCCGACGCCTTCGTCAAGTGGCTCTCCTCGCCCGAGACCCAGAAGATCCTGCGGCAGGCAGGCTTCCAGAGCCCCTGAATCACCTGCGAGGCCCGTCAGGTGGCATCGCTCGCAAGGCGGTTCAACCCTTCAGAGGCAGTCGTCCTCCTGGTACGAGTAGCGCTGCTCCGCCCACGGGTCGGCAAGGTTGTGGTAGCCCCGCTCCTCCCAGAAGCCGCGCCGGTCCTGCGTCATGTACTCGATGCCGCGCAGCCACTTGGGCCCTTTGTAGCCGTAGAGGTGGGGGACGACCAGGCGCAGGGGGAAGCCGTGCTCGGCGGTGAGCATTTCGCCGTTGTGATGAGTGGCCAGAAGTGTCTGTTCGGAAGCGAATTCCTCGATGCGGAGGTTGGCACTGTAGCCGTACTCGGCCCACGCCATGACGTGGGTGACGTGTGGGCCAGGAGGCGCCAGCTCCAGCAGGACGGCGGCCGGCACGCCGAAGAACTCGTGGCCGAAGGTCGAGGTACCCGATGCGCAGTGCAGGTCCGCGATGACCGTTGTCGTGGGGAGTGCCGTGACCTCCTCGAGCGACCAGGAGTATTTCTCTCCCGTCGCGGTGGCTCCGAAGGCCTGGAGGTTCCAGCGGTCGGCACGGAACCTGGGCACCGGGCCGTAGTGGGACACAGGCCATCCCCTGGCCGCCTGCTGCCCCGGGGGCAGGCGTTCGTTCGTCATCCTGCACCTCCTCAGTCTCGATCATTCGCCTCGGCAGCATATGCATATGTGAGGTCGAAGCACCGATTCATCTGGTAGATGCTGGACATTGTGGCAGGTTCGCCTCTTGGGTGATCCATCCAGTCCGCGCAAGTCGATTCCCGGCCCGTCTCCCGCCTTCCTGGTGGATTCGCCAGGGCGCGGGCACGCCATGCGGCCGTCTTTCGTGTTCGCAACCAGTCGTTTCCTTTCCGGTCCGTTGGTTCACTGTCTTCGCCCAGGGCAGGGTGCCGGACATCGCGGTCCCGGGCCGACAACCGAGACCGTTCGTGGCATCCGCGCTCTGGGTGTTTCGCCGATCGGACGCAAACTGTGAGGGGGGTGGGTCTAAGTGCCGTCTGAAGGACCCGTCCAGCTCCCAGTACTTGACCTCGTACCCCTCGCCTCGGGTTCGACTCCCGCGCTGGCGTTGCACCGGACGATCGACCTGGCACGCCATGCCGAACCGGCTCGGGTACACCCGGTACTGGATCGCCGAGCACGATCTGACCCCGAGTGTCGTCGCCGCCGCGCCGGCCGTGCCTCGATCGCTCGAACGTGGACAGGTTCAGCCGCGAGCGCCTGGGGCAGCGCACCGATTGCGGGAGGGCCGGGGTTGCCACTCGTGGTGAACTGCCACTCGATGCCGACGGCTGTTCTCTCCGCGGTCGCCGCCTACCGAGCCGCCTTCCGGCCCTCCGACGTGCTGTCCGCCCCGCACGTCATGGTTTCGGCGGTTTGCATACTCCTGCCGGCAGGGCGCCCACGCGGCAGCCGCCAACCGGCAGTCGCTTGACGCCATGCCATTCGGCCATGGATGCCGGCCGGATCGGTAACGACCGGCACAGCACTTTGCCAATCGGCGGTCGTACTGCCGAAGTGCGTCACCAACTCTTGTTCATCAGGCCCTGAGGAGGGGCCTCACCCATGCACAGATCACCACGTCGGCACCGCACGCCGGACGGCCGCTCAGTTGCGTTCACGCGCGGTCGGTCACGCCGAGTTCTGACGCTCATCTTCGCGGTAGCGACCGTCGTGATGGCCGACAGCCCGGCCTCGGCGGCCGTCGCCCACACGACCAGGTTCGGTACCGCGGTGAACCTCGATGACAACGGCCGCGGCAGCTCCGCCGTCGCGATCGGCGATCTCAACAACGACGGGATACCGGACCTCGTGACGGCGATCCGCACCGAGGGCCTCGGCGTGTTCCTCGGCTCGGGTGGCGGCCGCTTCGGCGCTGTGACGAAGTACGCGGCGCCACGCACCGTGTGGAGCAAATTTCTCCACTCGGCAGTGATCCGCGATGTCAACGGCGACGGCCACATGGACGTCATCAGCCACGACGGGCGCGGCAATGTCGCTCTGGTCTGGCTCGGCGACGGATCCGGCGCTCTCGGCGCCGGAGCGGAGGTGCAACTCAACCCGAGGTCCGGGTGCGACACCACGGGCGACAACCCGTGTGTCGCACGCTTCCCGACTGACGTCGCCGTGGGCGACTTCGACGAGGACGGCAAGCCGGATCTCGCGACGTCCAACGCGAACACGAACAACGCCTCGGTAGTGCTCGGCAACGGCGACGGCACATTCGGCGCGGCGACGCAGTTCGGACTGGGCGGCGGCACCGGCCCACAGGGCATCGCGGCCGCCGATCTCAACGGTGATGGCCATCTGGATCTCATCACGTCAAACTCATCGACCGGCACGCTTTCCGTGCTGCCGGGCGACGGACAAGGGGGCTTCGGCACGGCGTCGAGCGTCTCGGCCGGTGTGGCACTGCCGTCCACGCTCAAGCTCGCCGACGTCAATGAGGATGGCAAGCTGGACGCCGTCATCGTGGCGCCCGGCTTGCCGGGGCGCGTCGCTGTCTTGCTCGGCGATGGCGCGGGCGGGTTCGGCACTGCGAGCGTCCTATCGGCGGGGAAGAACCTCAGCTCCGCGTCGGTGTCCGACCTGAATGGCGATGGCCACGCCGACCTGGTCGCTTCCAGCACCGGTTCGGACGAGGTCATGGTGCTTGAGGGCGACGGCACTGGTGCGTTCGGCAGGCCGCTGGCATTCGGGCTCAACGGCGGTAGTAATCCGCAGGCCACAGCAGTAGCCGACCTCGACGGCGACGGGCGTCCCGATGTCGCCACGGCCAACAGCAATAGCTCGGCGACGTTCGTCAACGACGCGTCGGTGCTGCTCAACACGACGAAGCGGCGGCCGACGGCAACACACCAACGGCGGTCCGACGCTCCCGGGCACGGATTCGATCGCGGTCGGCGGCTCCTGCGAGACCACCGTTGAGGTGCCGTAGCCGACGAGCCGTTTCCGGCGGCTGCCTATGAGACGCTGACGTGCGTCGCGGGCTCGGCGATTGCGATGATGCGATCGCCGAGCCCGTCTCGCCGGCACACGCACATCGTTGAGCACTGTCCACGGCTACCGGGTGTGGTGCTGGACGCGTAGGTGAAGGCTGCTGCTGCGGCGCCTTTCCGCTGCGCCTCCACCCATCCAAGGGCCCGCAGCTGTTCGTCCATCCGGTCGGGTACTGCCATCGTGCGTTCCTCTTCCTTTCACGGGGTCGCGCGCACGATCACGAGCGACCCGTCGTACGTCGGCCGACCGCGCAGGTGGCCGAATTCCTCGTCCCAGGCCCCGCTGTCCAGGTCCTCGCGCAGGGCCCGGTCGAAGTGCTCGCGGGCCGCGTCGTCAACGAAGCTCCAGGCCGAACACGCCTGGCGGGCAGCCGGGTCGAGCAGCATCTCGGGGCGCCCGTAGTACGCCTCGTTGAACCCGTCGGTGCAGTCCGACGGGATGGGCACGGTCCGGACGGTGCCGGTGCCGCCAAGGGCGGCGGTCAGTTCTGCGAGGGGTGGGTAGCGGCGGGCCTCGGTGTCGAGGACTTCGGGCGCGTACCGGTACAGCCAGAACTCCCGGACCAGGGTGGGGTCGCAGGTCAGGACGACCACGGGCCCGCGGGTCACCCGTCGCATCTCGCGCAGGCCGGCCCGGACGTCGGACCATTGGTGAACGCTGAACAGCGTCATCGCCGCGTCGAACTCGCCGTCGGCGAACGGCAGGTCCTCTGCGACGGCGTCGATGGCCCGGGGGAGTGGCGCGGGGCGCTGGGCGCGCATCGACTCCGAGGGCTCGACCGCAGTCACCGTACGCGCCGCGCTCTCGTACGACCCGGCGCCGGCACCGACGTTGAGCACGGTCCGCGACTCGCCCAGGGCCTCGGCGATGAACCGGGCGATGCGCTCGTCCGGCCGGCGGAAGGAGGAGTAGTCGGAGCCGAAGGCCCCGTAGTCGACGTCGCCGGCGCTGCCGTCCGTGGTGCGTGTGGTCATACCGTTTTGCCTCGCCTCGTGAGCAGGGTCAGGGAAGGGCTCGCGAACCGCCGGTGGTGTCGGCCGGGCCGCGGAGTAGATGCAGGAGCTACGACCAGAGCTGGCACCGCTCCCAGCCGTCCGCTGCGCGCTCGTAGCGCAGGCGGGTGGTGTGTACACGGCTCTTCGCCGCCTGCCAGAACTCCACCTCATCCGGGGCGAGGGTGTAGAGGGTCCAGCCGGCGTCGACGAGTGAAGGGTCCTGCCCGACCCGAGCCAGTGACTTTTCGAGAGCGTGGTCGCGCTCGGCGGTGTCCGTCAGGTACTGGCTCTGGCGGGCCAGCAGCGACTCGGCCCGGGCGGTCACCGAACGGCTGAGGAAGTCGGCGGCGCTGTCCTGGGCTGACCCCGGTGTCACGGGCCCGCGCAGGCGCACCTGCCGGCCGTGCTGGGGCCAATGGAAGGTGAGTGCGGCCCGCGGATGGATGGTCAACTGGTGCCCCTTGGGGCTGAAACCGTGCCCGGCGAACTGCCACCCCGAGCCGTCCACCCCCTTCAGGATCAGCACGCGGGCGTCCGGGTCACCGGCCTCGTCGACAGTGGACAAGGTCATCGCGTGCGGATCGCGCAGACCGTCCGCCACGGCGTCGGACAACCAGGACAGGAACAGCGCCACAGGATCCGCAGGAGCCCGTTCCGGCGCGAACTCCGGAAGCGGTCCCGCGAACACCTCGATGCCCCGGAGCCATGCGCGGACGGCACTGCCGTGGTCTCTGTCGCCCACCTGACCGCCTCCTCTGAAATGCGACACGACCCATCCTGCATATGCGGCTAGGATTCGACAATCTCTTGGCAATTGCTTGAGTGTTTCCCCAAAATTCGCTGCATTTGTGATGAATACGTTGGAGGTAGTGACGATGCCCGTCTACACGTCGCTGAGTCGGACCGGGCCGTTGGCCCGCTCTCGTGCGGGTAGTGCCTCATGACATTCGAGACGACGGACGTCCCGGAGGTACAGCGGGTCGAGGGGCTGGTGGCGGCCCAGGAGAAGGCCATCGAATTGTTCGCCGAGGTGGAGGCGCGCGGACTGGTGGCGCCCGGCCGGGGCGAACGCGAGGTCAGCGACCTGATTCGCGACCTGGCCAACGACATGTTCGGCACCACCAAGCACTGGCACAAGCGGATCATCCGCTCCGGCCCCAACACCCTCCGCCCCTACCGGGACAACCCGCCGGACCGGGTCATCGGCCCCGACGACATCGCCTTCGCCGACTTCGGGCCGATCTTCGAGGAGTACGAGGCGGACTTCGGCCGCACATACGTCTTCGGCGACGACCCGCACAAGCACCGTCTCCTCCAGGACCTGCCGCGCATCTTCGACGCCGGCCGTGCTTTCTTCGCCGCCGATCCGGCTATTACCGGTCGACAGCTGCACGCCGAGGTCGAACGCCTCGCCGCCGAGGCCGGCTGGACCATTGGCATCTGGCACGCCGGCCACCTCGTCGGAGAATTCCCCCACGAGACCAACGACGGAGCCAAGGCCGAGTCCTACATCACCCCCGAGAACGACACCCCACTGCGCCGCACCGACCGCGCAGGGCGGACCTGCCACTGGATCCTCGAACTTCATCTGGTGGACCTGGAAAGGGGCTTCGGCGGCTTCTACGAACAACTCCTCGATCTCGCCTGACCTCCGATTGCCTCACCTCGCTGGTCTTCGAAGCCGCCCGAGGTGGGGCGCAGGACAGACCACGGCCACAGGCGGGAAGTTCCCGAGCCGTGGCCGCGGCGGGCCGAGTCTGGGAGTACGGGCCATCGAGATCTGCGTGCCACACTCCTACTGCCGGGCCATCCCCGGCGAGGACTACGGCAGCCTCGACCTGCCGCGACCACAGCAGCGCAAGCCGTGGCGAACTTCCCCGGCACCCCCCGGAGACGGCTGAGCGGACGCCTGGAGCACGGCGCCGACCGGTCGACGCCTAGGCGCGCGCGAGCCGGGCGCGCATGTACTCGGTGACGGGGGCTGGTCGGTCGCCGGTGACGGGGAACTCGTTCACAGCCGCACGCACGGCGGCGAGCCGGGGGTGCCCTGGGCCGGTGAACAGATCAACTCGCATGCTGGTGCGCCCCGTGAGTTCGGTGAGGACCCGAACCCGAAGTGCCTCGGCGATACGGAGGATCATGTCCAACCCGGGTGTCTGCAACTGGCCGTTCTCGATGCGCTTCACCCAGGAAGGCGACATGCCGATCAGGCCGGCCAGAACGATACGAGACATTCCGCGGCGTTCCCGCAGGATCCGCATTCTCTGCCCAAAGACCAGCGGAGTGGCGTACGGGTCGGGGGTGGCATCGGTCATGGCCTTGCCCCTCTCTGTTCAGCTCGTCACTGCCAGAGTATGGGGCAGGGCCAATCGCTTGGGCTCCAATCCCTCACTGCCTCTCGGTCGCGGGCTGGGGCCGTTCGCGTGATCGCTCCCGAATTCGGAGCGTTTGTCAGTGGCCGGCCGTATCATCCGCATCATGGCGACCAGATGCGTTCCTGATGCCGACGAGGTCAACGAGGCGATACGCCTGTTCATGGCCGCCCGCACAGGTCGGGCCCTGTGGCCGGACGAGCAGGACGAGTACGAGCGGTTGCTCGCCACATGGGCCGTCGCTCGCCGCGACGGACCGCGACCAACGGCCTAGGGTCTGTCCGATGGGCCATGACACGAGCAGGGGCAGCGTGGCAAAGGCCGTGCTTGCGGAGCGGCGCCAACCGAGGTGGCGACGGACCCGGCCCAGGCGACTCCTCCGCTTACCTCACCCCCGTCCGCCATCGATGGGCGGCCGTCACACCGGTCCGGCGTTTCTGCCCGGGCGCCGATTTCTTCCCTGCACCACGCCCCACGCTGACTGCCGGCTCCGCCCGTGTACTGGGGTGTTGACTCGCATTACTGCGAACGAGCGCTCTTTGTCAGTGTGTTGGGCGCCGTGCGTCTGCTGTCGCTAGCGTCGCCTGGCTGGTGCCATAGGCGTCGGTGCACGGTTGCATCCGCGCTCTGCCGCTCCACAGTTCGTGAGGGAACGGAACGAACGCGGCTGCTGGCATGCAATCCACACACAGTGACACGGACTCACACGAAGGGTGAGGTGTGAAGGCTACGAGGATGCTTCGCCGCGGGATGGCACTGTCGGGGCTGTTGGCTGCCTGCCTGGTCGTCCCGGCCGGTCCCGGTGCCGCAGGTACGGCGCACGCCTGCGTCACTCGTTCGGCGGCGGAAACCAGCACCGGTCGCGGGGACGCCACCGTCAGCATGGCACCGGCCGCAGCCGTGCAAAGGGACTTCCAGAAGCGCCCGAGCATCCACCCGGCGCAGAAGCTGATGGCGTCCAGCGTAGGGGTTGTCTGGAATGTGTTCTACGACGAGAAAAATCCGTCTGACGGGAACATCACCGACGCGGCCATCGCGAAGCAGCTCAACGTGGTGAACCACGCCTTCAGTCCGATCGGGCTGTCGTTCAACCTCCAGCAAGTGAACCGCCACGGCGTGCCCCGCTCGGTACTCCACGGCGTTGCTCAAGGCAGCCAGGACGAGGCTCGCATCATGCAGTCCCACCAGGGCAACCAGCAGATTCTCAACATCTTCTCGGTCCACGCCGACGCCACCCGAGGCTGGTCCACCTACCCCTGGGACTGCAATTCCCGCCCCGGTGACGACGGAGTGGTGCTCTCGTACGACACCATGCCCGGCGGTACCCGCCCTCACCACCACCAGGGCAAGACGGCAATCAATCTGATCGGCCACTGGGCCGGGCTCTGGAGCACCTACCAGGGCGGTTGTTCGGGCGACGGCGACTACGTCAGCGACACCCCGGCCGAAGCCTCCCCGGCCGTGGGCTGCCCCACCGGCCGCAACACCTGTCCGCAGCCCGGCGCGGACCCGATCCACAACTACATGGACGACTCCAACGACAACTGCCGCAACCGCTTCACTTCCGGCCAGTACCAGCGCATCACCGGGATCCTGGCCCAGTACCGCGGCATCAGGTTGTCATAGGCATCTCCCGGGCCGGCACGCGCTACTGATGCCGGGGCAGGCACCTCACGACCTATCGGACACGCCCGAGTGCCGCAGCCTGGCGGCACCGCGCCGCCCGGGACCGGCATCCGGACGGCGCGTCACGTCACCACGGGGCATAAGCTCTCCGATACGGCACGAGTTGAGACCTCCGTCGCCAACGGCCAGCGCGCATACCCGTCGTGACAGGGGCAACGCTGTCTGACCGGCGCTATACGCCGATGGCTCCGTCGATGCGTTCTCGGAGCAGGTCGGCGTGGCCGTTGTGGCGGGCGTACTCCTCGATCATGTGGACGTAGATCCAGCGGAGGCTGACGTCCTGCTCCATGAAGCGACCGGTGTCGGCCAGGGCACGGTCGGTGCAGTGCTCGCGGGCGCGGGCGATTTCCTCGTGCCAGGTGGCGAGAGCGTCGTGCAGAGTGGCGCCCTCGGCCAGCTCGAAGCCGCCGTCGGGGCCATGCGGGTCAGCCTGCGGGTCGTAGATGGGCGGGGCCTGTTCTCCAGTCAGCACTCGGCGGAACCAGTTCCGCTCCACCTCCGCCATGTGCTGGACGATACCGGTCAGAGTGAAACCGGACGGTGGCACGGACGCGACGGCGGCCTGCTCATCGTCCAGGCCCTCGCACTTCATGGCGAGTGTGGTGCGGTGAAAGTCGAGCCAGCTTTCGAGCGTGGTGCGCTCGTCGGCGTTCAGGGGCGGCATAGGGCGTTCGACGGTACTCATCGGTCGATTATCGCCAGCGGTCGAACTCGTTGGCAGGCGGGCCTCACCACAGGGTGAACGTTGCCTGATGCGGCACACCGGCCGGGCCCTATGGCCCGAAGAGCAGGATGAGTACGCGCAGCTGCTCGCCGCATGGACCGCTGCTCGCCGCGAAGGACCACGGCCAACGGCCTAGCCATCGTCTGCCCGCCGGCTCCACCTCTGCCGAGCCACCCTCACCGGACGTGCAGTGTCCTCCGAGGACTTGAGCGCCATGACGCACATCGTGCGGCCATGTGGGGGTCGCTGCCGTTGATCAGGCTCATGCGGCCGCCGGTGGCCCCGGTTTCCGGGTGCTTGACGTACTCGACGATGTCGATGAGGTCTTCGAGGTCGCGTGGCTGGCGGACGAGGCGATCGAGGTCGTAGAGGATGACGCCGTCGATCACGTCGTGGGCGAGGTCGGCGAGCAGTTGGCGGAACTCGGGGCGCGGCACCATCCAGTCGACGGGGCCGTCGGCTTTGACGATCTTGCGCTTCTTGAAGGCCGAGGTGTCGTTCTCCTTGTGGATCTTGACGAAGGGGCCCCAGCGAAGACGGGCCCGTGAGTCCTCGGCATCCTCCAGCCGGCGGTCGACTCCGGCCTCCAGGCCGAAGCGGTCGGAGGAGAGGCGCACGTACGCGCCGGGGCGTTTGGGAGGCGCTCGAACGGGCCCTGACAGAGGCGGGATTGGAATTGATTGCCCCAGGCGTATCCATGCGGAGATGGGTGAGCTGTTGAGTGAAGCCGTGCGCGCCACCCGTCTGTGTCCATCGATAATTCAAGGTCCCGAGGGGGAGTTGCCGACCGGATGACTAGTCAAGGCCGTGAGTCATGAGAATTCGCCGACGCCATCATGGGCCGTGGGCCGTCGGTGTTCCTGACAAAGTGATCCGAAGACTTCGTGGGTAGGGGAAGAGTCAGGCTGTCTACCACGTCCCATCGAGTAACTCCTACGCCAGCGGCCCACGATCACGATCGACTACTCCGCTCGCAGGTAAGAGAGGTCGACAGGGCATGGCGCGAGGGCATCCCAATATTTGATGAGGAAGCCCTTCGGGACCTGCTGACGGGTTCGCAGGAGAGCGGTATGGAGATCGACTTCTGAGAGGGAAATAGCGAGCACCGAATTACCGGCTGTGGCTGAGCTCTTCAGTAGGACAGTTTGCGCTTATTAGTCAACCGGTTGAGGATTCGGTGCGACCATGACCAACGACCGATGGCCCGACCCTGGGCGAATCCCAGAGGGCGGGCCACCGGATTTCCGGACTGTCGTCAAGCGCGGCAGCGCAGCATCTCCAGCGGGGGGTTGGCGTGGAAATCCGCCCAGTGGTCCGCACCGAATTCGCGCACGCCGGCCTCCGACACCGTCAGCGGAACCCAGGCCGGCTCGCTGAATCCGGCTGCCTGCAGGCACTTTTCGTAGACTTCGCGGCGCGGGAGGTTGGCGACGAAGGAGACCGGCGGGTCGAGCAGCGCCGTGGTCCGGACCTGCGGTCCGGTCTCGACCTCCTCACCAGTGAGCACGCTGCGGAAGCCGTACTTCTCCGGTGTCGGCCCGTCGAAGCGGAAGTCGGGCGACTGGTTGAGCAAGAAGAACTCGGCGCCGGGCTTCAGGCTCCGGTGGATGTTGCGGCACATCCGCTCGGTGGTGGCGGTGTCCGACGCGTAGTTGAGCAACTGGACCGCCAGGGCGATGTCAAAGCGCTGCTCGAAGGGACGCAGCTCGGACGCATCGCCCACCTCGTAGCTGATGCCCAGCGGGGCGGCCTTCTCCAGTGCCTCCGACACGGCGACCATTTCGCCGGAGATATCGATTCCGAGTACCTCCGTGGCGCCGCGCCGCTTGAACTCCCGGCTGTAGAAGCCGGTGCCGGAGGCCAGGTCGAGGACCGACTTGCCGCGCACGTCCCCGACCATCGCCAGGAAGCTGGGCACCACTGCGTACTGCTCCAGTGGCAGGGCTTTGAAGCCCTCGTACGCCTCACCGATCTCGTCGTACTGTTGTGTGCTCACAGCGCTGTCCTCCCCGTGTTTCGTCATGTCCTTGGCCACGGCACGGTCCCCCGTCCTCGGGCGCGCCGCGGCCTCTGATTGGCAGTCTCTACGGATCCCGGCAAGCCGGCGTACTGGCGGAACCCACAAAGATCCGGACGTCGTCCCGGTCGTGTGTACGGGGGGACGTGCGGGGGCGAACAGATGATTGGCAGCGCCGGGGCGATCTACGGCGCGCGGCGGCATTGTGGCGCTGCGGGCGGCGGTCGGGCTGTTGGAAGACCTGGACGTGAAGCTGCGCACCTGGGCAGGACACCTCGAATGTCACCTCGGCTGGGGCGCGAGATCCGCCGCTCGGCGAACGCGTGATCTGTTGTCAGTGGCGTGCGCTTGGGTAGGCCGCGTGACTGTTCGCGATGTTGCCGAGGCTCTTCCCGACATACCGACGCTGCGGGACCGGTGTCGGTCGATGGCCATGCTGGAGGCTGTGCTGAACCCTGACGGTTAGCGCTGCTACTCATTCAGCCGGGCCTGGTCCGAGACGGAGGAGATCGCCTCGATGCGCAACGGCTCGGGAGACGAGTTCGACGTCATCTTCTCTCCGGCGGGCGCGTATGTCCGAGGCTTCGACCACGAGTCGGCGATGAGCCCATATGTCGACGACGCGCCCTGGCCAGGCGTAGTGGACTCGGTCCCCGAGGCGTTCCGCAGTAGCGTCGAAGAGCCGGCCTTCACAGACGACGGAGTGCCCAGAGTGACGGCCTGCATGTGGCGTGAGGCGGGAAGCGAGCACTGGCGGGCAGGAGGGATCGACTTTCCTGAAGACAACGCCGACCCTGACGGATCGGGTTGGCTGTTCCACATGCTGGTCGACCCATCGCCGGAGGCATTCCAGAACTTCGCGGAGGACTACTACGAGATCCCGGTCGACATCCACGCGGTGCGCCACGTATATGCCCTTCGCCCACTGACCCAGGACGTGGTCACGACTTTGAACGACAAGGTATCCCTGGCGGACATTGCCGACGCAGCCGCCGCGATCGGCTATGCCATCGCAACCGGCTCAACTCCCTGACCTGAACCGCCGGAGACGCTTCGCGGGTACGGAGCGCGCCTGTCAGAGCTCCAGCGTGCCTGGCTCTTCGAAGCCGTCGACCACCGTGGTGGCACCGGCTTCCTGGAATTCCTTGGCAGTCGACCGGTCTGAGACGACCGGCGGCAAGTGCTCAGTCCATTGTGCCGGCGGGAGGTGATCGTGCCGGAGGGCCGCGGCCCCGGGCGGCCGAGGAAGGCGGGCCGGCCCATCGTCCGGCCGTACGGCGAGGCCCTGCTGAACATGGGCCACTGGCTGGAGTTCGCGGCCTGAAGCGGGGCAGTGGGGCAGCGCCCGTGAAGGCCGCTGAGACCGGCACCTCGACGAATGGGCTCGGCTGGAGCCCTGCTTACCGAAGAACGACGGCCGGGGCGGGTGTTGGAAGAGTCATCGTCAGGTGATCACCGGCATCCCGTTCCGGCTCAGGACCGGTATCCCCTGGCTGGACCTGCCGACGTGCTTCGGGATGCGAAAGGCGGTATACGACCGTCGTCGCCGCTGGTCGACGGATGGAACATGGGCGAGGGGCCTGAGGGCCGTCCAGATCGAAACCGACGCGGATGGCCGCATCGACGTTGATGGTGGGCGTGCACTCGACCGGTTGCCGGTGCTCAACCTGTCCGGAAGCGGCGTCGGTAGTCGGTGGGTGTGATGCCCAGCTGTCGGCGGAACGCGCGGATCAGGGTGTCGATCGTGCGGAACCCACAGGCGGTGGCGACCCGGTCCAGGGTGTCGTCGGTGGATTCCAGCTGGTTGCGGGCGGCTTCCACGCGGGCCGATTCCACGTAGGCCGCGGGTGTGGTGCCGAGCTCCGCGCGGAAGATGCGGGGGAGTTGGCGCTCGCTGACGTTGGCGATTGCAGCCAGGCCGGCGGCGGTCAACGGCTGCGCCAGGTTGGTGAGGATGTGGTGGCGCAGGTCGTCCATGCGCTTGGTGGTGGGGGCGTGTTCCGTCGGGACAGAGAACTGCGACTGGCCAGAGGGGCGTTTGAGGTACATGACCAGCTGGCGGGCGACGCGCAGAGCGAGTGCCTCGCCCAGGTCCTCGGCGACCAGGGCCAGGGCGAGATCCAGGCAGGCGCTGATCCCGGCGCCGGTCCACACGTCGCCGTGCCGGATGAAGATCGGGTCGGGGTCGACGTCGACCTCGGGATGGTCGGCGGCCAGCTGATCGGCGGTCGACCAGTGGGTGGTGGCACGTTTGCCGTCCAACAGCCCGGCGGCGGCCAGGATGTGTGCCCCGACGCAGACGCTGGTGACGCGGCGGGACCGCGCGGCGAGAGCGGCAACGTGGGCGACGACGGCGGGCGCGATGACGGGCCGCAGTTTTCCTTCCGTGTCCTCGGTGACCGCGCCGGGGACGAGCAGCGTGTTGATGCTGCGGCGGGCGGCCTCGGCGAACGTGATGTCGGGCAGGACCCGGACGCCGGCCGATGTGGTGATGGGGTCCAGGGTGTCGGCGGCGAGGAGGACGCGGTGGTCGGCAGTGGGGGATTCGCGTTTGGCGAGGGCGAAGACCTCGGGCGGGCCGGTGACGTCGAGCAGGTCGACGCCGTCGAACAGGACGATGACGACGAGGCGTTCTGGCGTGGGCACGGTGCGGCTCCCCAGGAGGTGATGGCGGCATTTGCAAGTTACATGACATTGCCGCCATGGGGGCTGGGTCCGTACTTTCAAGAGGCGGCCCGCCGGACGGTGCGGGGCCGCCGCCATCGACGACATCTCACGAAGGACATTCCTGTGCCTACGACGACGCTGCGCCAGCTCAACGGATTTGACGAGACCCCCGCCAAGCTGTCCGACGCGACCCTGATCATGGTCGACTACCAGAACACCTACACCCAGGACGTGATGGAGCTGGACGGCTGGCAGCCCGCGCTGGACGCCGCGGCGAACCTGCTGGCCCGGGCCCGCGAAGCCGGAGCCAAGGTCATTCACGTGATCAACGACGGCGGTGTGGGCACGCCCTACGACATCACCGCACCGATCGGTCAGATCCACTCCGCCGTCGCCCCCATCGACGGAGAGGATGTCGTGGTCAAGACGACCCCGAACGCCTTCCACGAGACGAACCTCGGTGACCTTGTGGACGCGGCTGGGAACAGCGATGTGGTGGTGGCCGGGTTCATGACGCACATGTGCGTGCAGTACACGGCGGCGGGCGCGTTCCTGCGGGGCAACCGCCCCACCGTTGTCGCGGATGCGTCGGCGACGCGTCCGCTGCGCGCGGTGGGCAAGGAGGTGGAGACGGCGCATGTGCATCACGGTGCGCTGGCCACGATCGAGGACCTGTACGGCGTCGTCGTGTCGTCCGCCGCACAGCTCGGCTGACTTTGTGGCCGAGAGGCGGACCGGCAGGGCGGCCTTGGTCCGTACGGTTGTGGGCCTCGCCGCCGCTGTCGCTGTCGGTGCGGTGGCGACGCTGGGTGGGGTGCAGGTGGCCGGGGCGACCGACGGCAGGACCGCGGACGCCCGGCCCGCTGTGCCCAGGGCCGCGGACGCGTCGGACACGACGACGCTGCGCACCCTGAACAAGCTGCCGAAGGCACCGGCTTCGTTGCGGGATTCGACTCTGATCATGGTCGACTACCAGCGGACCTACACGCAGGGCACGATGCGGCTGGCCGGCTGGCGGGAGTCGCTCAACGCGGCTGCCGATCTTCTGAAGCGGACCCGCGCGGCGGGCGGCACGGTCATCCACGTGCAGAACGACGGAGGCCCCGGCACGCCCTACGACGTGCGGAAGAAGATCGGTCAGATCATGCCCGAGGTCGCACCCGTCAGGGGTGAGGCCGTCGTCACCAAGAAGGTCCCCAATGCCTTCGTCGGTACTGACCTGGGGAAGCTGGTCGACCGGGCCGGGCACCGGAACGTGATCATCGCCGGTTGGATGACGCACATGTGCACGCTGTTCACGACGGAGGGTGCGTTCCTGCGGGGCAACCGGCCCACGGTGGTGGCGGACGCGTCGGCGACGCGGCCACTGCCCTCCGTGAACGGCGACCTGACGGCAGACCAGGTACACCGCAGCGCACTGGCGACGATCGGTGACCTGTACGGGGTGGTGGTGCGCAAGGGCAACACCCTGAAGTAGCCACCCTGGCTGATACGACCGGCCCCACCCGCCTTCCCGGCAGGTGGGGCCGGTTCCGCTTGTGGAGCCTGTCTCGGAACGAACTCGCAGATGAGGAAGGCAAATTGGGCTGACCGGTCGGGTTCTGCTTTCACACAGGCGCAGGGGTCCTACTCCTGTGTCATTGTCTGATTCCCGCGTTCTGTCGGGATCGTTACTGTCCCCTCCGCGGGGGACAAGGAAGACATTGCGCTCCCCCGTGTCATTTCTCTCAAGGGGGTACCAAGCACGTGGCTACACGCAGAGGATTCCTGGGCACCGCAACCGCCGTCAGTGCGGCGACGCTGCTCACCAGCAGCAGGGCGTATGCGGCAGACGACGCGCCCGCCGCGGCGGCCGTGACCGAGAAGGAGGCGCGGGATTCCATCCTCGCGGTGAACGTCGGCATGCGCGCCAACTACGCGGCGCTCAAAGCCGAACTCATCAAAGTTCTCTCTCCGGTGATGGTCGTGCAGAACGACAACAGAGGCGGCAAATTCACCCTGATCCACGGCGGCACACAGGAGGCCGTCCAGCCCGTCGACCCGATATTCGAGCTGGCCAAGTCCATCGCGCACGTACCGCTGGGGATCTTCACCATCCTGGCGCCGTACCTGTCGGACAAGGTCCCCAACATCCCCAACGCCGCCCGCATCGACCCGCACGACCTGGAGATGACGGCGTACGGCCCGGCCGGTGGCACCGGCTGGATCACACCGCTGCAGGACTTCCAGAAGACCATGACCACCGCCAAGGGCAACCTCAAGGCTGCCGGTTTGCCCGCCCAGCTCACCTCGTCCTGCGACGAGATGATCAAAAAGGCGAACGTCTTCATCGACGCGGCAGTCAAGACGAAGCAGTTCGACATGAAGTCCTACCAGGACTTCTCGAAAGCGGCGTTCCCCAACGTCGAGAAGAACATGTACTGGGCCAGCAAGGCGCAGATCGCCGGCGTGCAGGCGCTGATGAAGAAGTGGCGCGCGCAGATCGGCGAGGCGGCCTGGTCCGACATGTACGTCGGAGTCCTCTCCCAGTGGACCACCAGTGTCCTGAACCAGAACACCATCATCATCGGGCCGTGCATGGACGCGAAGAAGGTCGCCACGCACCTGATCGACTTCCCGACGACGTCGACGCCGGCCGACCCGGTCTTCACCGTGCTGGACAACATCGCCCGCATCGTCCAGGACAACATCGCCGCTGAGCTGGTGTTCGTATCGGACACGGAGATCGCCGACGCGCTGAAGGGCAAGCAGGACCTGCTCTCGACGGAGATCCTCGATCAGTTGAAGACTCCGTCCGCCGCTACCGAGGCGACGACGGCAGCATTCACGGCCGGAACCGGAGCCACCGCGGCGAAGTGCCCGTTCAGCCAGAAGGCCGCACAGGTCTGACCCCCCACCCCCGATCACCACATCGGGGACGCACGCACTCGCACCCGCGACACGATCGAGGTTCCACATACCGGTGCCCAGACCCCCCATCCGATCGATGGGGGGTCTGCCTTGTTCCGGCACCGCTCGGCCGGCCGCCCGCCGGACGTTCACCATGGAGAGAACGCATGTCTGCTCACGCTCGGAAATACGGCGCGGTCCGCATCTGGATCCTGGCCGGGGTGGTACTGCTGGCGGTCAACCTGCGTCCGGCGATCACCTGCGTCACGCCCGTCCTCGCCGAGGTGAAGACCCGGTACCGCCTGGGAGTCGCGGGCGTCAGCATCCTGACGACCTTGCCGGTGCTGTGCCTGGGCGTGTTCGCCCTGGCCGCCGCGCCACTGGCGCGCAGGATCGGGGCCGAGGCCGCCATCGCCCTGGCGCTGTCTCTGATTTCCGCCGGGGTGCTCCTGCGTGGGGTGCCGTCCCCCATCGCCCTGTATGCGGGGACGGCACTGGCCGGTACGGGGACAGCTGTCGGCAACGTGCTGATGCCTGCCGTCATCAAGCGGCGGTTCCCCGTCCGGACGGGCGTGCTGACGGGGATCGCGATGACGCTCATGGCCGGCAGCGGAGCGCTTGCCGCCGGCCTGGCCGTCCCGTTGCAGCACGTTGTCGGCTGGCACATCGCGTTCGCCGCGTGGGCGGCGCCGTCGCTGATCGCCGCCGTGGTGTGGCTCAGCCGTGCCGACAGGACACCCCACGCCCGTACCGGGGGCCGTCGACCGAGTGGCCGCCGCACCGCTTCCGGCCCCGTCCCGGTGCAGGCCGCACCGCAGCCCTCCAGCCGGTTCCTGCTGCGGTCCCGGCTGGCATGGGCGGTAGCCGGATACCTGGGCCTGGTCTCGCTCACCTTCTACGTGCTGGTCTCGTGGCTTCCGACGATCATGCGGTTCCAGGGGCACGACTGGCCCGAGGCCGCCACGATGCTGTCCACGATGATGTGCGTCGGAATCCCGTGCGGCTTCGTCGTCCCCGCCCTCGCGGCCCGGCTGAGGGACCAACGGTGCCTGGTCCTGGCCGTGACCGGCGCCGTTGCCGCAGGACTGGGCGGCCTGACGTTCATCCCCGGACAGGCCTGGGTGTGGGTGTGTGTCCTGGGCATCGGCACGGGCAGTGCCTTCCCGCTGGCGATGATCCTGCTGGCGCTGCGGTCAGCGACCCCGCACATCACCACACGCCTGTCCGGGATGGCGCAGACCGTCGGCTACCTGCTTGCTGCCGTAGGGCCCTTGACGATGGGTCTGCTGCGTAGCGCAACCGGCGGCTGGCAGATCCCGCTGTGGATCCTGTCAGGACTTCTGGTGCCCCAGATGCTGCTGGGATGGCGCGCCGCCCGGCCGGGGGCGGTCCAGCCGCCCCCACTCGCCGTGCCGGACCCTGTACCGGATCCGGCACGCACGATGCTCCCGCTGCATCGGTGACCGGCCGGCCCCGGGAGCACGGTGCGGCTTTCTCAGCGTCGGATCACAGCAGATGCCTTGCAGCATCGTTCGGGTTACGGGACGGCACTCGTGGCGCTGACTTACGCAGCTTGGCTAAAGGGTGTTGCAGAAGCGTGGGTCGGAGTGGTGTCGGCTCCTGGCGCTCGGAGGCTCCGAAACCAGGCACGTTCAGACCAGCGCCGGGCGGGGTGGTGCCGTGGATCCGCCGCAGGGTCCGCGGCCGCCGGTGTGGATACTGATCACCATGCGCATGACTTCGCCCGACGCAGTCGTTGCAGCGCGCTCCGTGCTGCACCACGAGCACCGGGCGCGCTACGCGGTGATCGAGGCGAATAACGAGGATGACCATCTGCCCGCGCTGGAGCAGGTCCATCCCAGGGTGAACTGAGGGCGTGAACGCGACGCAAGGCAAGCGGGCGCGGGTGAGTTTGCCTGGTCGATCGGCCCTAGCTTCTGTCGCTCCGGTCTTGGATATCGACGCCGGAGCGGGCGGCTGCCTCTAGCGTGTGCATCGTGAGAGTCCACCGATCGGTCCGGAGGTGCCATGCCCCTGCAGATGAAGTTGACCGCGATAACACTCGACTGCCCTGATCCGCCGGCTCTGGCGGCGTTCTACCAGCAGGCGTCCGGCCTCGAACCCCACCCGAAATCAGACGCTGATTTCGCCGGTCTCAGCCATGCGGACGGACTCTTCATCGGCTTTCAACGGGTCGACGACTACCGGGCTCCACGCTGGCCCGACCAAAGTGTTCCCCAGCAGTTGCACCTCGACTTTGCGGTCGAGGACTTGGACGAGGCCGAGGCCCGGTTGCTGGAGCTGGGCGCGGGCAAGCCGGATCACCAGCCGGGTGAGGACAGGTGGCGGGTCTTCACCGATCCGGCGGGGCATCCGTTCTGCCTGGTCCGGCGTTGAGGACAGATCGCCAGATCAGTCGCTTCCGTACGAGATTACGATCGGAGCCAGATGAGGAGGGCGGCAGCTTGACGGTGCCGAGGTACACGTATCCGCGTTTGTCGTAGCGGGTGGCGACGGCCACGGCGTCGGACACCCCCGGCCGCCGGTGCCATGAAGCCCGAGAGGGCGGGCTAAGCGAGGTGCAGTACCGGCCGGCAGGAGCTCCAGAGCGCAGTCGATACGCCGTCGTGCAAGCCTGGACAGCTGCTGTCCCACGTGTCCCGCTTCGGCCATGGGGAGAGAGGGGCGATCGGTCGAGACTGCGGGTGCTTCCCTCGGACCTGCGGTGCTCGAAGCTTTGTGACGTCCGTGTGGTGTTCGGGTCACAGCATGCGGTCCGAATTCCGAGTGCCGGGAAACTTGCTTGTCCACCAGGACCGGCCGTGGCGCGTGACGGCGAAGCCCTCGTAGCCGTCGAGGTGTTCCAGCCATTTCCTGGCCTTCCTTCCCATGGCGCATGCTGCCGTTGCGTAGGCGTCGGTCAGGGTGAGTCGTCGGCCGACCACGGTGAGGGAGGCGGGGCCGTCGGCGGGGGTGCCGGTGTGCGGGTCGAGGATGTGTGCGCCGCGTTCCGCGGTGCCCGAGGTGGCGATGGCCAGGTCGCGGCCGGTGACGACGGTGCACAGCTCGCCGGGCCGCAGAGGGTGGGCGATGCCGATGCACCACGGGACGCCGGGGGCGGACTCGCCGCTGAGCTGGAGGTCTCCGCCGCCGTTCACGCAGATGTTGGGGGCTCCCGCGTCGTGGAGGATCTGCCAGGCGCGTTCCACGGCCCACCCTTTGACCAGGCCGGAAGGGTCGAGAGTGCCGTCCGGTGTGGGGCTGAACCAGCCGTCGGTGGTGCGGCCGGCCTGGGCGCAGAGGCCGAGGACCTCCCGTACTTCGGGCGGGCAGTCGTCCAGTGTGCGGTCGCCCCGGGCGAGTTGGCTGATGGCGCTGTCGGGACGGTAGGTGGAGAAGACCCTGTCGACGTGGTGGAGCCAGGCGACGGCGTCGTTGAGGGCGGAAGGGACGGCGGCGGTGTGCGGGTCGCGGATATCGAAGGAGAACACGGTGCCCATCGCGTGCTCGACATGGCGCAGGCCACGCCGGCGATCAGACACCTGCTTTGTCCAATGCGCTCTGAAGGGACTGCGTGTATCCGGCGCTCGTGTAGCTGGCGCCGGAGACCGCGTCGATCTGGGCGCTGTGGGTGTTGAGGGCCTCCTGTGTCAGGCGAGGTAGGGCGTATGCGGCGATCTCCCGGTCGCGGCCGTTCTCGGACGGTGCCTGGAGCACTTTGACGGCGGTGAGCCGGCCGGCCTTGACGGTGGCCGCTACCTGCACGGTGCCGTACCTGATGGCGATCGGGGCGCCGGTGTACGTGCCGTTTCCGTGACCGGCGTCCTGTCCATGGCCGGCGCCCCGGTGTGCGGTGCCGGACGGTGCCGGTGCGGCGCTCGTCGCCGGTGCGCCGCCGGCCGGACCGGGACTGTGGTGGGGTTTGAGAGCGAGCAGGAGGACGACCAGGGCGCTGGTCGACGCGGTGGTGAGTACGGCTCGGCGCACGTGGTGGCTCCTCAGAACTCGAACGACTCGTGGTGGATGTGGCGACGTGGCACTCCGGTGCCCCGTAGAGCGCGCTGGGCGGCTTCGGTCATGCCGGGTGGGCCGCACAGGTACACCTCGTGCGCGGCCAGGTCCGGTATCAGGCGGTTCAACGCGCGGGCCGTCAACGGGAAGGAGTACCTGGCCGGTTGGCTCACGAAGTAGTGCACGATCGCGCCGCGGGTGGTGGCGATGGCATCGAGTTCGGAGCGGAGTGCGAGGTCTTCGGGCCGCCGCGCCCGGTAGACGAGGGTGACTTCTCCGGGGAGGGTCTCGAAGAGGGCGCGCAGGGGTGTGATGCCGACGCCTCCCGCCAGTAGCAGCGTCTTAGGGGCTCTGCGGCGCGCCGCGGTGAAGGCGCCGTAGGGGCCTTCGGCCCATACGCGGGTGCCGGGTCGCAGGTGTGCCAGAGCAGCGCTGTGCCCGCCGGCCTCTTTCACCGTGATGCGGAGGTGATGGGGGAGTGGTGGCGCGGAGAGGGAATACGGGGTCGCGGTCCACCACAGGCCCGGAGCCAGGAAACGCCAGCGGAAGAACTGGCCCGGCTGCGCCCCCAGTTCCGTCAGGTGTCGGCCGGTGAGATGGACCGAGACCACCCCCGGTGCCTCCTGGCGGACGTCGGTGACACACAGGCGGTGGCGCAGCGCTCGGCGTACGGGGAGCAGGAAGCGGTACCAGGCGATGAGCGCCGCCACCGAGAGGTAGAGCGCGTACCAGGCCAGTTGGGCGGGCCGGTGGCCGACGAAGTCGGCGCCGTTGGAGAGCTGGTGGCCGAATGCGAGAAAGACCGCCAGATAGGTGGCGAAGTGCAGGTAGTGCCAGGTTTCGTAACTCATTCTGCGGCGGGCGGCCCGCGCCGAGACGACGGCGGTGGCAAGCAGCAGCAGAAAGGCCGCGGTGGCCTTGAGCATGTCGGGATAGTCGACGACGAGCGTGGTCGTCTGGTGCACCACGCCGCTGTGCGAGGCGAGTGCATATCCCCAGATGACCAGGAGCGTGTGGGCGAGGACGAGCGAGAGGACGTAGCGTCCGCCCATGGCATGCCAGCGAGCCAGGCGGTCCGTGCCCAGGCGGTGATCCAGCAGCGGGATCCTGGCCATCAGGGCGACCAGTACCGCGCAGCCGTATCCGGCGAGCAGCCCGGTGATCCGCCCGGCGCCGGTCAGCCAGTCCGCCGGGCTCGTCACTGACGCGGTGTCCGCCCACCACAGGCCGAGCACGCCGACGGCACCCGCCCAGATGGTGCTCTGTGCCAGCAGCGGTACGAGGGACGGCGGCCGGCGCGGGGACAGGCGGCGCACGGTACCGCGGCGGGGGTGCGAAACGGTGCTCATAGGGCTCCCTTTCCGTGGTCGGCGCCACCGTCGCAGGGCAACCTCTGAAGATTCTCTGATTCGGCCTGTGCGGGGCGCTGACCGGCGAATTCAGAGGAAACTCAGAACAAGGGCGGGCCCGCGCGGGCCGACGTCCGGGGGATCCTGGAGTGACCATGGAGAACCACTGCACCACAGTCCCTCTGCAGAGCGAGGACGGAGCGCCGGTCCGCGTCCTTGTGATCGACGACGAGCCGGACCTCACCGAAGTGCTCTCCGGAGCCCTGGCGAGCGAGGGCTGGACGGTCCGCACCGCGGCCGATGGCGCCACGGCCCTCGAGGCGGCCCGCACCTTCCGTCCACACGCCGTCGTGCTGGACTGGATGCTCCCCGACATCGACGGCCTGCGGCTGCTGCATCTGCTGCGCCGGGAACTGGAGACGGTCTGCGTCCTCTTCCTGACCGCACGCGACTCCGTCGAGGACCGTATCGCCGGGATCACCGCGGGCGGCGACGACTACGTCACCAAGCCGTTCAGCCTCGAAGAAGTACTGGCACGGTTGCGCGGCCTGCTGCGCAGAGCCGGCATGGCGCGAGAGCCCGAGGGCAACCGCCTCGTCGTCGGCGAGCTGATCATGGACGAGGAAGCGAGGGAGGTCGTCCGGGGTGGCGAGCTCATCGAACTCTCCCGTACCGAGTTCGAGCTGCTGCGATTCCTGATGCGCAATCCGCGGCGGGTGCTGTCCAAAATACAGATTCTCGACCGGGTCTGGTCCTACGACTTCGGCGGCAAATCGCACGTCGTCGAGCTGTATATCAGCTATCTGCGCAAGAAGATCGACGCCGGCCGGCCACCGATGATCCACACCGTCCGGGGCGTCGGCTACGTCCTCAAGCCGGAGGAGACGTGATGCGGCCGCTACCGCGCACCCTGCGCAGTCAGCTCACCGCCGGCCTGGTCGCCCTCCTCGCCCTCGCGTGCCTCGCCGTCGGAGTGACCACCGTCGTCGCGCTCGAAGGCTTTCTCGTGCGCCGCCTCGACCAGCAGCTTTCCGCCTCGGCCGGCCGTTTCGCGGTGAGCCTGGAACACGAGGCGCGACCGGACGCCGACAACCGGCCCGACACCCGCGGCCAGGCGGAGGGCACGTTCGGCGCACGGCTGCTGCGTGGCACCCCGACCCAGGCGGCCGTGGTCCGTGCGGCGGCCGATGCGAGGGTGCCGCTGACCAGAGACGACCGACGGGAGCTGGCCGCGCTCCCCACGGACGGCACGGGACGCAGCATCCGGCTGTCCGTGCTGGGGCGCTACCGCGTCAATGCCGTGGCCGGAGACGACGGCGATGTCCTCGTCACAGGCCTGCCGCTGCACCCGGTCGAGGAGACCGTGCACCGGCTGGAGGCCGTGGAGGCAGCGGTCTTCGGCGGCGCCCTGCTCGTCACCGGCGTCATGGGGGCCTTGTGGGTACGACTGTCCCTGCGTCCCCTGCGGCGCGTGACCGCCACCGCCGCGAGCGTGGCCGAGCTGCCGCTGGCCAGCGGCGAGGTGGCCATGCCGGAGCCGGTTCCGGTGGCGGACCCGCGCACCGAGGTCGGGCAGGTGGGTACCGCCCTGAACCGCATGCTCGGCCATGTCGGCAACGCCCTGGAGCGTCGCCAGGCCAGTGAGGAGCGGCTGCGCCACTTCGCCGCCGACGCCAGCCATGAGCTGCGCACCCCGGTGGCCAACGTGCGCGGCCACGCGGAACTGGCCCTCCGGCACCAAGGGCCCGTACCCGGCGATGTCCGTCGCGCCCTGGACCGCATCCAGTCCGAGTCGGAGCGGATGAGCCGGCTGGTGGACGATCTGCTGCTGCTCGCCCGTCTCGATGCCGGCCGGGCGTTGGAGCGGACGCCGGTGGACCTGACCCACTTGGTGCTCGATGCGACGGATGATGCGCGGGCGGCCGGTCCTGACCACCGGTGGCTGCTGGATCTCCCCGAGACGGCGGTAACGATCACCGGTGACAAGCACCGGCTGTATCAGGTGATCGGGAATCTGCTCGCCAATGCCCGCAGCCATACGCCCGCAGGGACCACGATCACGGTGCAGCTGACGGCCGACGACTCCGGCACCCGGCTGACCGTCGCGGACGACGGCCCGGGAATTCCGGAGGATCTCCGCCCCGAGATCTTCGGCCGCTTCGTCCGGGCCGATCACGGCCGTTCGCGAGCCGCCGGCGGCACGGGGCTCGGGCTGGCCATCGTGCACGCGGTGGTCACCGCGCACGGCGGCTCGGTTGCCGTGACGAGCCGTCCCGGACACACGGTCTTCACCGTGACCTTTCGTCCGGGTACGTCGGCAGGCCCTACTCCCGGTGCAACGCGACCTTGAGCGCTCCGGTCTCGACGCCTCGGGCGAAGACGTCGTAGGCCTCTTCCACCTGGTTGAGGCCGAAGCTATGGGTGATCAGCGGGGAGATGTCCAGGCGGCCGGACGCCACCACGTCCAGCAGCCAGGGCGTGGAGAAGGTGTCCACCTGTCCGGTGCTGATCGTGACGTTCTTGCGCCACAGCGCCTCAAGATGCAGGGTCGCGGGCTTGCCGTGCATGCCGATGTTGGCGATATGCCCTCCCGGGCGCACCGCCTGCGTGCACAGGACGAAGCTCTCCGGTGCGCCGACGGCCTCGATGGCCACGTCGGCTCCTGGCCCTTCCGCCAGGTCGCTGATCATCCGCCCGGGGAGCTCGGCGAAGTCGACGCCGAGCCGTGCCGCGGCCTTGAGCCGTGAGGGAGACAGGTCTACGGCGATGGTTCTGCGGGGTGAGAAGAGCCGCGTGGTGAGGACGGCGGCGAGGCCGATCGGCCCGGCCCCCACGACAACTACGGTGTCCCCAGGGCCCACTTGTCCGTTGCGCACCCCGACTTCGTAGGCGGTGGGCAGGACTTCGGCCAGCAGGACCGCGTCCTCGCGGGTGACTGCGCCGGGGCGCCGGTGGGTGGAGTGGTCGGCGAAGGGGACGCGGACGAGTTCCGCCTGGGTGCCGTTGATGCTGTTGCCGAGGATCCACCCGCCGCCTCCGCGGCACTGCCCGTATGCGTGCTCCCGGCACAACGAGCAGCGGCCGCAGGCCGAGACGCAGGACACGATCACCTCGTCACCGGGCCGGAGGGAGTGCACTCCGGAGCCGACTTCGGTCACCTCGCCGAGGGCCTCGTGGCCGAGCACCGTCCCCGGCTTCACCTCAGGCAACTCTCCTGCCAGGATGTGCAGATCGCTGCCGCAGATGGTGGTGGTCTCGACCCGTACGACGGCGTCGGTCGGCTCCTCGATCACGGGGTCCGGGACCGTATCCCAGGTGCATTCTCCCGGGCCCTGGTAGACGAGTGCGCGCATGATGTCACCTCCTCGCTGTCATGCCTGTGCGGTCTCCGGTTCAGCCATGGGGAACCACGGCCATCGGGCAGGCTGCGTGGTGCGCGGCGGCATGGGCAACATTGCCCAGACGCGGCGCCAGGGCGGGCCGGTGCTCGCGTCGGCCGATCACCAACAGGTCGGAGCCCGCGGCCGCCTGCACCAGGGCCCGGGCCGCGCTTGCGAGGTGCACGCTGTTGACCACCTGTACGCCGGGGAACTTCTCCTGCCAGGGGCGTAGCACCTCGCTGAGCCCTTTCAGTGCATCCTCTCGGATCTCCTTGGACTCGTCGGGATCCACGCCCCACGGCGCGTACGCCGCAACCGGCAGGCTTCGTCCGTGCACGGCCTGCAGTCGGACGCCGCGCACGGCAGCGGCGTCGAAGGCGAACTCGAGGAGGTTGTCGCAGGGCCCATGCAGGCTGAGCCCCACGGTCACGCCGCCCTCGTGGGTGGAGGTGCCGGGCTTTTCGCCCATGCCAGTGCGCACGAGCACCACGGGCCGGGCGGCCCGGACCACCACGTCCATGCTGGTGTCGCCCAGGAAGAAGCTTTCGGTGGGTGTCAGTCCCCGTGATCCGAGCACGAGAACCCAGGACTGGGCTGCCGCGTCGAGCAGAGCGGTCACGGCATCCGCTGCGACCAGGTCCTCAACGATCGGCAAGTACGGGTGGCGCTCGTGGACGTCCCGCTGCACGTCGTGCACGATCCGCTTCGCCCAGTAGCTCTGATCCGTTTCGGGGGACGGCGCCTCTGCGTCTGCGGCTGCCGGGGAGAGGAGAGGCCAGGCGTGCAGCAGGCGGAGCGTGAAGTTGCGCTGATGGGCTTCGTCGGCGGCCCAGCGGGCGGCGTCCAGGCTCTCTGCCGAACCGTCGAGGCCTACGGTGACGACGGACTCCATGGCGGTTGCCTCCGTCTTGTCGGACGCTGGAACGCGGGGACGGGAATGTCCTCCGCCCTTTCAGCGTGCTGCCGTCGCGCGACGGGTGCCAGGGCCCCTCGGTCCCCATCGGCAGCCGCGCGGGGCACACCCGGGAGGGGGAAAGGCGCGGCGAGCGACAGGCGGAGGAGGTGCGGGCGGTGGAGATTCCCCTGGTGGTCGGGGTCGACGGATCCGAGGCCGGACTGGAGGCCGTGGACTGGGCCGCTGACGAGGCAGCGCGCCACGGGCTTTGCGCCTCGTGCATGCTGCTCCGCCGCATCATGAGGCGCCCGACGCGCGGGTCGCCGGCGCAGGTCCGTCCGGTCAGGAAGCCCGGGAAGCCGTCGACCGCATCATCGCCTCGGCGACGGCGCGGGCGGCACAGCGTGCCCCGAACGTGCGGCTGTCGAGCGAGGTGCCGTGCGAGGACGCGGCGGCGTCCCTGACGGGTGCAGGTCGGAACGCCTTTGCCCTGGTCCTTGGGTCCCGAGGGCTAGGAGCTGGATGAGCCGACCGGCCCCCATCGGCGGAATCAGGACCGATCGGCCCTCGGAACAGGGCTTCTGGCCCGCGTGCCGTCGGCATGCGGGCATGTCACGTTGGAGGGGACAGGGGGAGTACGCGGCGCCGGAGAGTGGTGATGACCATGCGGGCGCACATCGGCGACCAACTCGTTGTCGAAAGTCCGGCAACGGGGGCGACCGGGCGGGACGGCGAAATCGTCGGAATCCCGCACGATGACGGAACGCCGCCCTACAACGTGCGCTGGTCGGATACCAACGACGTGACGCTCGTGTTCCCCGGACCCGATGCGCATGCCCACCACCTTGAGCACCGGCCCGAGGACGAACACCCCGAAGGGGAGCCCTCTGCGCTCGACACGGCGTCCTACCGGCTGCTCAACCCCGGCGACATCGGCCGGCGCGTAGCCCATGAACGCCGCCGGCAGCGGCTCACCCGCGCGGAGGTGGCCGACCGCGCCGGCATGCCACGTCGTATCTGGCGTACGTGGAGGAGCGACCGGCCGCTCCGGATATCGAGGGGCTCACCCGCCTCGCCGACGCGCTGGGCACCACGGCGGCCCGTCTGCGCGGTGGCGGGGCCGATCTGCCACCAGGCGAGGGCCAGGCCGCCTACCACCCCGAGCTACGGGAGCTGAGCCCCGACGAATGCAGGGACCGGCTCGGGACACACGGAGTGGGGCGTGTCGCCGTCTCGACACCGGACGGGCTGATGGTGGTCCCGGTGAATTACGAGGTCGTCGACCGTGCGATCGCTTACCGGACCGCGCCCGGCGCCGTTCCGGCAGCGGCCAGGAACCGAGGTCGCCTTCGAGGTCGACCACGTGGACGAGGCCCTGAGCCAGGGGTGGAGCGTACTCGTACATGGCCCGGCGCGAGCCGTCACCGAGGTCGACGCCATGCGCCGGCTGGCCGAGCGCGCGCATTCCCAACCGTGGCGACCCCGACAACCGTGCCCTCCACATCGGCTGCGGCGCGGCCCTGCTCAACCTCCGGGTCGCGGCGGTCCACGCGCCCTGGTATCCCGCGACCCGCCTGCTTCCTGACCCCGGGGACGCCGAACTCCTCGCCACGGTGCAGCTGACCGGCCTCGGGAGCGGCGGCGAGCTCGGCACGCTGCACCCGGCGGTTCACCCTGTCAGGCCCACCGAGGCGGCAGCGGCGCTCCCGGACCTTGTAACGCCCACATCGGCCTCCCTCGGGCCGCTCCGGCGGTTCGCGCCTTACTTCACGCCACGCGCGAATGCGCTGCCGGGTCCTGCCGTTACTTCTCCAGCCCGGCCGCGTGATCGGGAACGTATGTCTGCAGGTCCCGGGGCGGCCGCCGGTAGTCGGTGGCCGGCGCGCGTGGCGGCAGTTCGAGCGCCGGTGGGGCGATGTCGCGATAGGGCACGGTGGACAGCAGATGGGCGATCATATTGAGCCGGGCTCGACGCTTGTCGTCGCTCTCGACGACGTACCACGGTGCCTCGGCGATATCCGTGTGCACGAACATCTCGTCCTTGGCCCGCGAATACTCTTCCCAGCGGGTCAGCGACTCCAGATCGATGGCGGAGAGCTTCCAGCGCCGCGTGGGGTCGTCCAGCCGACGCCGAAACCGCTGCTCCTGTACCTCGTTGCTGACCGAGAACCAGTACTTGCGCAGCAGGATCCCGTCCTCCACCAGCAGCCGTTCGAAGATCGGGCACTGCCGGAGGAACCGCTGGTGCTCGCCGGGGGTGCAGAACCCCATCACCCGCTCCACACCGGCCCGGTTGTACCAGCTGCGGTCGAAGAGCACGATCTCGCCGGCTGCGGGCAGATGCTCCGTATAGCGCTGGAAATACCACTGGGTGCGCTCACGCTCGGTCGGCCTGGGCAGCGCCACGATCCGCGCCACCCGGGGATTGAGGTACTGGGTGACGCGCTGGATGGTGCTCCCCTTGCCGGCCGCGTCGCGCCCCTCGAAGACCACGACGAGCCGGGCGCCCTCGGTGCGCACCCATTCCTGAAGCTTCACCAGCTCCGTCTGCAACCGGTAGAGCTCCCGTTCGTACAGCGGCCGCGGCAGCTTGCCGTGACCGTCTCCGCCCTGCTTCACCGCCATACGCCGACATTACGAAGAAGTGCCGTGCCCAGCCCGGGCAGAAGAGCCGAA
Organism: Streptomyces sp. NPDC101227; assembly: GCF_044767545.1. Lineage (NCBI taxonomy): Bacteria > Bacillati > Actinomycetota > Actinomycetes > Kitasatosporales > Streptomycetaceae > Streptomyces > Streptomyces sp. NPDC101227. The sequence continues at coordinate 94,216 of NZ_JBIWOD010000025.1, forward strand.
CGGGGCCAGGACCGGGTCCGTCGACGCGCGGCGGAAGGGCCGGACGGCCCTGCCCGGTGCCCGTGAGAGGACGCAGGCTGGAAGTGTCACACCAGTCGTGCGACGCGGTCCGTAACGAGGAGGCGTCATGGAGCACACTCCGTACACCGTCAGCGACGTGATGACCCAGGCGGTGGTGGCGGTCGGCCAGGAGGCGCGGTTCAAGGAGATCGTCGAGACCATGGAGCAGTGGAAGGTCAGCGCGCTGCCCGTGCTGGCGGGGGAGGGGCGGGTGATCGGGGTGGTCTCCGAGGCCGATCTGCTGCCCAAGGAGGAATTCCGGGAATCCGACCCCGACCGTCTGGAGCAGCTGCGCCGGCTGGACGACGTACGCAAGGCCGGGGCTCTGACGGCCGGGGAGCTGATGAGCACACCCGCCCTGACGGCGCACGCCGGGGACACCCTCGCCCAGGCGGCGCGGACGATGGCGTACAAGTCCGTGAAGCGGCTTCCTGTGGTCGACGACGAGGGGCTGCTGCAGGGCATCGTCAGCCGCTCCGACCTGCTGAAGGTCTTTCTGCGTTCCGACGAGGACCTGGAGGCGGAAGTCCGCACGGAGATCGTCGGCCGGCTGTTCGCCGGATCTGCGAAGGACGTGTCGGTCGGTGTCACCGACGGAGTGGTCACCCTCAGCGGCCGGATCCGCGACACGTCGCTCATCCCCGTCGCGGCACGGCTGGGACGGGCGGTCGAGGGCGTCGTGGACGTGACGTTCGACCTCGAAAGACCGGCTCCCGCCCGGGTGGGGTCACCGGTGGCGGACCGCGCTTCCGAGCGCGATCAGGGGCTGGCGACACGGGCCGAGGAGAGGCAGCGTCGATGACGGATACCGACATCGACGCTGACACCGCCTCCAGTACCCGTGAGGTCTGTGCACTACTCGCCGACGGAAGCACGGTCCGGCTGCGCCCGGCGTGCCCGAGGATCGTGGTCGGTTACGTCGGCTCTACGACGCGATGCCCACGGACCATCTGCACATCCGGTTCTTCCTGGTCAACCGCCCGCTCCGGCGAGCAGGCCGCCGACCGGCTCTGCGCGCCTCCCGAATCCGGCCACCACACACTGGTGGCGGTCCAGGGCGACCGGCTCGTCGGCATCGCCGAGTACGAGACCTGTGGCGACCCCGCCTCCGCCGAGATCGCCTTGGCCGTAGCCGACCAATTCCACCACCGGGGGATCGGCACCCTGCTGCTCCAACACCCGTCCACATCGCGCGTGAGAACGGCATCGCCACCTTCACCGCCGATGTACTCGCCGACTCACTCGCGTCGGGTCACTATCGGTACGGTGAGCCTGGTCCCGTGGTGGAGCGGCCGCTGTCGACGCGGCCACCGTTCATACCCTCGCCAGCTGTGAATGGATCAAGAAGAGTCAGCCGCTCTGCCTGATCGGGGACTCCGGCACTGGCAAGTCCCACATGGCCCGGCTCCTTCCGGCTTGCCTCCACCCGGGCCCGAGTTGAGAAAACCGCCAGGCCGGCTGACTACCCGAGGCTCGACTCGGCGGCCCGCCTCAGGGCTGGCCCCGGAAGGCAATGCAGCCGGCCGGGGCCGGCCCTGAGGACCGGTCACTTTCGCCAGAACAGGTGGTGTGTCACCCCGCTCGGGCTGGGCACGACCTCCAGGTGGAACCGGTCGAGCAGCTCATCGGGTGACTCCCAGAGTCGTACTCCGGACCCGAGCTTCACCGGCGAGACAGCCACATGCATGGTGTCGACGAGGTCGGCGTCCAGGAACTGCCGGATGGTGGTGACTCCGCCGCCGAGCCGGACGTCCTTGCCCTGCGCCGCTTTCCGCGCCTGCTCGAGGACCGTGGCCGGGTCGCCGTCGACGAAGTGGAACGTGGTGTCGGAGAGCGCGAACGAAGGACGCTTGTGGTGGGTCATGACGAACACCGGAGTGCGGAACGGGGGCTCGTCACCCCACCAGCCCTGCCACTCATGGTCATTCCAGGGCCCGCGCTGGGGCCCGAACTTGTTGCGGCCCATGATCTCGGCGCCGATGTTGCGTGCGTAGTCCCGCGTGAGGTAGTCGTCCAGGCCCCGGCTCCCCCCGGGGTCGGTGCGCATGGGCCAGCTCGCCGTGGCGCCGGCCCAGGCGAACAGCCTCTCGGGCTCGACATGACCGAACGGCCTCTCGAGGGTCTGGTCCTCACCGGCACCGATTCCGTCACTCGAGACGTTGAAGTTCTGGACTCTCAGTAGCTGAGCCACGTGTTCCTCCTGTGATGGCGATAACGGTGGTGAGACTCCCCTGGCCGGACAAACTCATCGCTGCGTCCGCGACGGTCAGAAATTGGGCTACCTAGTGTCCCCGACCTGTGAGGTTGCGTGGTTTGGGAAGGCTCCTGTGGTGAGAAGGCGTCCGCCCCTGCGAAGTCTTTCACTATCTCCTCGATCATCGAGGAGGCTTGAAGAAGCTGTCACAGATGGCGGACGGCCCATGCAGTGACGTCATTTCTCGGATTCTGACTCAGCTTCCGTGCAGCGGCCACTCTCCGTCACGCGAGAAGGACTCGTTTGCGGAGAAGTTGGAACCCTGCGCGGCCGAACATCCGGCGTTTGATCATCTTGATTTGGTTGACATGGCCCTCCACGACACGTGAGCTCCAGGGCAGGGTCAGGCCCGCGGTGACTGCCGCGAGGCTGCGTTCGAGCTCGGGGCAGCCGACGAGGACGGTCTGGATCGAGGTCGCGCGCGCCTTCGGCCAGTGGGGCGAGCCGGACCGCTGCTGCCGCTCGACGCCGGCCACCGATCAAGCCGGCGCCCCAGGCCTGGCCCACAAAGCGGGTCACGGGACGAGTTCGTAGCCGCACAGGATGTACATCCGGGTGACCGGGCCGACATCGGCGGGGAGGGTGAAGTCTCCCAGCTCGTGGTCTCGGGCGCGACGCAGCGGTGCCAGTGGCAGGCTCAGCTCGCCGTGGAACAGGCCCGGGTATTCGGCACCGGTCACACAGGTGATGTCGTGTCCGCCGCAGCCGCCGTTCCCGCCGGGGCCGTGGGGCACCTCGTGTTCAGTCCTGAAGCGCACTGTGATGTGGCCGACGTCGTCGCAGCCCGTGGTCTCGACGAACAGCCCGAGCCTGTTGACGCGCAGGTCCTGATCACCAGGCAGGTACGGGAAGTGCGCCCGCGTCAAGCGCAGCGGCAACCGCCTTGGGCCCGTGGCGGTGGTCAGGCGGTGCCAGTCGTCGGGGAAGTCGTGCCGCACGTCGAACAACTGCAGGCCCGCGCCCGGTAGATATCGCCGTGCGGCGGTGCCGGCGGCCCTGCGCAGTGCGTCGCCGCCTTCCCTGGCCGTGTAGTTGAGGTGCAGGACGACGTCCCCGAGCGTGTCGAAGTCGAACCGGTTGTTCTCCTGGGGCAGTTCGAAGCGCCAGCGGCTCACGGCTCCGGCGAACTCGAAGGGCAGGTAACGCTCGTCGGCGAAGCGCAGTTCGAAGAGGCCCGCGTCGTTCTGGCCGCTGGATGTGGCGATCGCCTCGGTCGCACCGTAGGCACGCACCACCCGCCGGTCGTCCCTGCCGGCGTGGTAGCCGTCGCCCTCGGGGCCCGAGCAGCATCCGGCCGGTGGTCGGGGGAGGGTGGGGTCGACGCGGGTGCTGCTGCCGAGCAGGGTCAGCCGGGCGTGTACGCCGGTGTAGGGGCCCACCACGCAGGGGATCGTCACCGTCACGTTCTTGATGCGGCGCAGGTAGTGCCCGGGGTGATCGAGGTCGAAGAGCCATTCGGGGATGTCGATCTCGGCCCAGCCGGCGTGCTGAAGGTGCAGGAAGGCGAGGGGGAACTCCTTGCGCATCGAGATGTGCTTGGTCAGTTCGTATTCACGGCAGTTGGCGTCGAGGTAGGCCCCTTCCATCTGACGCAGGGCCAACTGCAGTCGTTCGCCGGCCAGTAGGCCCTCGTGCAGGTCGTCCCATCCGGCTTCGGGCAGGAAGGCGCGGGCGGTGTGGCCGCGTTCGTAGTTGAAGGCGCGTTGCGCCCGGCGTCCGGTGTGCATCGCCACCTCGTACAGGCCGCGGTAGAGAGCGGCGGTCTCGCGCTGCAGATGCAGGTACAGCTGGGTGCCGGTGAATTTGTCCCGTAGGAAGTCGGAGACTTCGGCGCTGTTGTCAATCTGCCGCTGGTGGTTGTTCAGCTCGCGCAGCGCGATGTCACGTCGCCGGTGGGCGGCCAGGATCTGTCGTTCGATCTGCTCGATCTCGATGCCGGTGATCTCGGCCTGGTGGTGCCATTCTCGTTCCCTGCGGTCCCAGCCGCCCTCGGTGAGGCTCAGACCCGCGCCGGTGTTGGCGTTGTCGGCGATCGCCATCATGATCCGCGCCGCGGTGGAGAAGCCGGATGCGAGCTTGTTGCCGACCGGAAGCTGGTTGAACTCCAGCGGAGTGCCCATGACGCCCGCGATGCCGATCCACATGTCGGGGCTGATCCCGATTCCCTGCGCGACGCCCTCCAGCACATTGCCGGCGATGCGGGACGCGATCGTGACGCCGGTCAGCGCCGCGTAGCCGGTCTCGCCGGCGTTGAGCCCACCGACGATCAGCTCCTGGTAGTACCGCAGCCGGGCGAGCGCGCCCTCCTTGGTCTTGTCCAGCGCCTGCACCTGCCAGTCGGCCTCCCGCCACTGGTTCTTCCTGATGTCCAGGGTCAGTTCGAGCAGTTGCCGCTCGTGATTGTTGCGCAGCGCGGTCAGGGCTTCGGCATCGCCCTTTTCGTAGGCCGCGAGCAGCGCCGCGCCCAACTGGCGTACCTCCGCGCTGAGTTCGATGGCCTTGGCAACCAGGAAGGTGAACCGGTACGGGCTGCCGCCGCACTTGCAGTCGTCCGCGCAGTCACCGGCGCACGGCTCGACGGTCTCCTGCCACCCTTCCCGCAGCCCGGTCTCACCGAAGGCACCACGCTGGGGAAGCCGGTAGCGGTTGAGACAGTGGTGAACCAGGGCGACATGGTCCGCGGTGTCGTCGTACAGGGCGATCAGCCGCGGGTTCAGCGGTGCGGGACGGGTGACGAGGCCACTCACCGTCATGGGCTCGCCGACGTGGTCCTGGGCCCGCACCACGGTGGGGCGATCGCCCAGGATCCGCTGGACGGCGGCGAGGATGACGCCAGCTTGCTGCGCGCCCTCCACGGTGTTGTGGCAGGCGTGGGAATCGGCCCACTGAATCATGGTCTCGAGGTGGGCCAGCAGCACCGCCCGATTCCTGGCCCGGTCCTCGCAGACGGGCGAACTCGGGCAGCACGGCAGGTCCTGCCGCCCTCGGCGTCGCTGGTTGTCCGTGGCGCAGGAGGCCCAGGTGTTGTCGCGGACATGGGGCTGGTATGCCAGCTCGTACCACTTCAGCGCGGACTCGTACTGACACTGGGTGCGCAGCGCGCCGGCCACGGTCATCGCCACGCTGAACGGCGACGGCGGCAGCAGCGGAGCCCCCGGGGCGACGTAGACGAAGTAGGGGTAGGCCGCGAGCCCCCCGGGGAAGCTCGGTGCCGGGTCCGGCGTCTCGACCAGCGGCAGGGGTACGGCCTCGTCCTCGGCGAGGTCGTAACGGAATCCCGGTGGTGTCGGATCGGCGTGACCGATGACCGGTGTGACCGCGCCGACCACCTCGAAGCGCAGGGAATCCGCTGTGCGTCCGGAGAACTTCAGGGTGGCCGTCTCCCCAGTGACGGCGATGCCCTGGCCGGACCGGCGCGGCGGGTCGAACTCACCGTGCCGCACCCGGCTCCAGTACAGGTGCGTCATCGGCTGTGCGTCCCATTCCAGCAGGGCCGGCAGCTTCTCCGGCCGGTGCCAGTCGGAGGTGTCGTGGTGTGCCTGGTCCGGCTGAGCGCCGACGTCCGCCTGCTGGTCCTGTGCCGAGTAGAACGCGGAACCGGCCAGCCAGAAGTAGTACTCGTCGACGACGTGCCGCTCCTCGCCGCACCGGGCGCAGCAGGTGGTGTCCTCGTGCCGTGCCTGGAAATGCGTCCCGGCCGGGGGGAGCCCGGCGGCGGCGACCCGGACGAACCGGGTGCCCAGGCGGACCGCGGCGGTCAGCCACAGCGGGAGTTCGGTGGGGTCCTGATCGGCTGTCTCCTGGTGATCGCGCGGGTCGCGCTGCGGGTCGTGTTCAAGCCTGGGGCGGTCGTCCTGCGGGCGGCGGGGGGCGGGGGTGAGGCCGAGCACCGGCGCGAGCCAGGAGTTACGGGCGGCCCGCTCGGGCGTGCCGAGCAACCCCAGGCCCTCCGGGGCCGGTTGCAGCAGCTGGATGCCGGACGGTTCGCGGGACTGCAGCAGGGTCAGCGACGGGTGCTCCGGCGGCCGCTGCCCCGGCCACCATTCCAGTCCACCGGGCACCGGCACGGTCAACGTCGACCGGCGCAGCTCGGACTCCAGGAACGCGAACGCCGCCGACTCCCGCGCGGTGCTCAGCTCGTCCCATTCGATCCAGTTCTCCCCGTAGACCTCACGGCGCCGGCATGCTTCCCACGCCCGGTAGGTGGCGAGCCGCCGCTCCCACAGCCGGACGAACTCCGGGCCGGGCGTCAGCGTGGGTTCGAGCCCGAGCCGTGCGCGCTGGACGAATGCCTGTACGGTCCGGATGGCCTCCTCGATCCGGCTCATCCGCTGGCAGATGCCCGCTTCGACATCCTGGAGCAGGAGGTCCGAGAGATCCTTCGGCGCGGTCGCGAACGTGCCCGGAGCCCAGGGCAGCGGCACTCGGTCCATCCCGCACAGGTACCCGAGCAGTGCCGTCCGCGCCCGCTCCCGCAAGCCGTCGTTGAGCCCGCGCAGGTCCTCGTAGCGCAGTGGCTCGCCGTTCTCGAAACCGCCGTCCCGCACGAACCGGGTGAGGTTCGCGTTGCCCGAGTCGGGCTGTGCCCCAGGGTCGTCGGCGGCCCACTTCCACGGCACGGCATCGCCGATCCACCGGCATGCGAAGTTCCTGCGCAGCCGGGTCAGCCATTTCTCGCCCTGCCAGACCCGCAGCGCCCACCGCTCGTCGGTGAGGTCGTCGGCGTCGAGTACGTAAGGCGGCTTCGCGAAATAGGTGTGCAGCAGTGGAGAGTGCGCCAGATCGACACCCAGGTGCCTGAGCAGCTGCGTCGGGTCGTCCGGCTGCTGTTCGAGTACGTCGGCGAAGAGCAGCCAGGCGGGGCGCTCCCGGGCCGACTCGGTCTCCGCCCGCAGCAGGCAGTAGTCGAAGAGCCGTTCCCACCAGTCGAAGAGTGCCGCCTGGCGGCGCGGGCTCGGCGCGGTGCGCTGATCCCCCACCGGTTGCGGCGGGTAGGGGTCGGACACCGGCAGGAAATCGAAGTCGAACCAGGCGTGGTGGACCCCGAACGCCGAAGGCCCGGTCCTGGGGTAGGACGTGCCGGCGAAGGATTCCGGATGCGTGATCAGGTGGCCCAGTTCGGACTGCCGGTATCCGGGCACGATCGTCGCCGAGAGCGCGAACCGGCGGGCGAGGAGGGCTGCCTTCACCGCCCGCTGGTACGTGCGGCGGATGTCGCGGAGGGTCGCGCCGTAGCGCCGTTGCAGGTACTGGGCGGCGGCCTCGCCCGAGGCGTACCGGCCCGCGGTCCCCACGAGGCCGTCGCCCAGCGTGCCGTCCTTGGCGTCCCGGAACAGCCGGTCGAAGGCGATCTCCGTCAGCACACCGTCGCTGTCCGGGCCGCGGTACTTCAGCTGGAATCCGGTGTGCTCCGGACAGACCTCCTCGGCCCGCTCGAAGGTCGGATCGGACTGGGCGTACTCGATCGTGATCCGGTAGGCGCCCCGGCGCAGCCGCACGCCCCGTGACGCGGCCGCCGGCGCGTCGTCGGAGACCCAGTTGTGGTCCAGCATGATCCAGGTCTTCTGGCCGCGCCCGAGGGTGACCCGCCAGCGGTGCTCGCGGGCGCGGGCGAAGTCCGGTGCGGTGTCGCCCTCGGTGGGCGCGCCGGCGTGGAAGTGGTACTCGCCCGCCTCGTCCACCAGGAGCATGCCGGTCCAACATACGGTGAAGGGGCTCGCGCCACCGAGCGGTTCGGCGTCGCCCTCCCTGACGGCGAATCCGTTGCGCACGCCGACCAAGCGGGACTGGGCCGGGCTCGGCGCCAGGTCCATCGCCGGCAGCACGGTGGGCACGGGAGCGTTGTAGTGGTCGCGCACCGGACCGAACGCGGTGGCCGGACCGCGGGTCTCCCTCCAGACCAGCTTCCCCGCGCCGTCGTGCAGTTCGCCGAGCAGACCGGTGCCGACGAGGCCCAGCAGCGCGGCGAACGCGCCACCGCTGGGCGGTGGCGCCCAGGTCACCTCGGGGGTCTTGCCGTCGTCGGTCTCCCACGGCGTTGCCGCCGCGTTCTCGTCCGCCCACAGGCTGCGCAGCACCGTGGCCGCCGCGCCCGCGTCGGCCGGGCAGCCGGTCACCGCGGCCACGTGCGCCGCAAGATGGTCGACGATCACGGTGCAGCGCGCCCGGAATCGGGCGAACTGGGCCTGGAAGTAGGCGAATCTGGCCTGCTCGTCGGGTTCGGAGACCAGGGTGTCGATGGCGAGCTCGGCGTTCTCGAAGAGGGCGGCGAACGGCGCGAGCGCGGCTCGGGGCGCGAAGTACAGGTTGCGTACGGCGACCCGCTCGGCCTCCCGCAGCGGCCGCAGGTGGCTGAGCTCCTCCATCACCTCGGTGTCGGAGACCGGCAGCGAGGTCCACAGTTCCTGCGCGGCGCTGTCGTAGCCGAACGGCCCTTCCTCCGGTCGCAGCCACATCGGGGGAGAGGTGTCCGCTGCCGCCAGCGGCGTACGGTACTGGCGCCCCCGCACATCGACAGGGCAGCCGCACCGCTCCAGCACGGCCGGGAAGAAGTGTTCCCCGAGCACCTGCCAGGCGTCGGGTCCGCCCTCCGCCGGGACGTAGCCGAACTCGTCCCGCAAGATCGCGGTCATCCGGGGCCACGTCCAGGCTTCGGCGTCCTCCTCGGACACGCGCACGGCCAGCAGGGAGCGCCGCAGCGCCCACAGGGTCTGCGCCTCGTTGCACCCGGTCGATCCCGCCGGCTCGGGCAGGGACAGGGGATCGTCGGCCGACTCGTTGCGGTCCTGGAGAGCGAACGGGTCGTCACCGTCGCGGTGCTCTTCGACGGTGAAGAGCCACATGATCTCGCCGACGGTGAAGTCGGAGGCGTAGATCTTGCCGAGGACTTCCACGAACCGCAGCGTGTGCGTGGGCAGCGCGTGCCAGGTGTCGCTCGCCGTGCCGGGGTCGAACCCGGCCAGCCGGGACAGCACGGTCAGGTTCCCGGCCAGCGCCTTGGCGAAGCGCGGTTCCCGGTCCCCGCAGGAATAGCGGGCCCGTGCCAGGTCGCCGATCCGGTCCAGCACGAGCTCGACGGCCCCGGCGGCCGGGGGTTTGGTGGCCCACACCCCCAGCAGCGGCACTCTCTCGGCCGGCGATGCCGCGTCGGCCCGATAGGTGTCCACGAGAGACAGACACAGCTCCGCGTGCAGGATGAGCAGCGCCGCGAGCTGGCGGCAGAAGTCCGGGTTGATCGCGGAACCGTTGAACAGCCGCAACACCTCGCACACATCACGCAGCATCGCGAAGGTGATCCCCGGCGCCGCACCCTCACGCAGCCGCCGCCACAGCCGGACGAAGACGATCAGCTTGCGCAGCGCGGCGCGCGGGTCCTGCTGGTCCTTGGGATCGGTGAACCTGATCCGCAGGTCGTCGAGGCAGCACGGCTCGCAGTCGGGGAAGCTCGGGTCTCCGCCCTCCACCACGGCACGCTGGAACGCGACGAAGCCGCTGCGCCACAGTGCGAGGAACTCGCAGTAGCCCAGGCCGGTACGGTCCAGGAACTCGGGCACCCGCAGCACGACGTCGGTCCAGGACGCATCGCCGACGGACTCCTTGACGAACCCGTACACCTCGTACAGGGTCAGCCGGGCCCGCGCCTTCCGATGGACGATGTCGTGGGCATAGAGCAGGTCGTACTCCTCGGCGGAGATGCCCAGGTACTCGCAGGCGGTCTCCAACCGGACCGGGTAGCGCCACCGGTGGCTCTGGAACCCCACGGGCTCGTGCGCCGGGTCCAGCACCAGCTCGGTGATCTCCTTGCGGAACCGGCGCATCGCGGCGTACCGGCTGGTGCCCAGGAAGCGCAGGTAGGACCTGTTCACGTCCAGGGGCTGGTGGTACGGCAGGGCGGGTGAGGTGAAGTCCTTGCGCAGCAGGCCGTACGCGTCGAGGTGAGCCTGGGGCAGGGCCTCGGTGGCCGGTGAGGAGTGCTCCGGCACCGCGGCGAACAAGGTCGCCGGATCGTGCGGCTGCCCCAGGGCGTGCCCGGCGAGCCGATCCGTCGCGGTGTCGTGGATCGCGCCGGGCGTGCCGCCGCCCGCCAGCTTCTCCAGGCTCTCGTTGACCAGGTCGATCACCGGCAGGGGGGTACCGAGGTTGGCGGCCGTCACCTGCAGATCGCCGAGCGGGCCGCGGCGATCCGCGAGGAGTTCGCCGAGCGTTGCCACGTTGGCCGGCGTGGTGGGGTGCTCGCAGGTCGACGCGGCCGAGATCCGCAGCAGGTCATGGAGGTACCGAGGCGGGCCGAACGGTGACAGGTGATCGGGCGGCACGCAGTCGGTCAGGGTGCCGTCCGGGTTGACCGGCGCGAAACTCTCGTCCGGCGGGCCGGCCGGATCGGCGGGGCCCCCGGCCGCTTCCTGGATCTGGGCGGCGAACGGGTGCGCGACGGTCCCGGCGAGCGCCGCGGCGAAATCGGCCGCCGGCAGCGCCGCCGGCTGCGACCTGCTGGTGAAGCCGGCCGAGTACAGCGCTTCCATCAGCGAGAACCGCAGTTCGTCCCCGGCCGCGAACGCGGTCAGTTCGTGCAGCGCGTCGAGCACCGCGACCGCCTGCTCGAGCCACCGCTGCGCCGCGATGTCCGCGCCGAAAGTGTCGGCCAGCGCGGCCGCGAACGCGGCCTCGTCCCGGGGCGCTCCGAAGACGAAGGCGCCACCGCCGTGGTCGCCGTATGCCGCGATCATGCGGGCGAACACATCGGAGGCGGAGACGCCGAGCGTCGGCAGGGTACCGGCGGCGGGTTTCTCCGCGGTCGGGGGCTTGAACGGGACGGTGAAGAACGTGCGCAGGTGCCGGACGAAGGCCTGCGCCCGCTCCGCGACCGTGCCCGGCTCGGTGAACGGCGGCAGCAGCGCGGGATTGTCCCGCAGGACGGTGCGCCACTGCTCATCGGTGACGGCCACGAGCCCGGCGACCGCGGTGACCGAGAGCGGCGGCTGCCCCACCGCGACCACCAGCGGCGCATGGTTGCCGGTGACCGCTCGCAGCACCAGCTCCAGGTACGGTCCGGGGGAGGTGGTCGCGGTCGGGGCCCAGAACTCCGCGTCGATGGCCTCCGTTGCCCCGGGGTGCGTGCTCCACGAGCGCACCATGGTGGAGACCGGCGGTGCCGGCGCGACGGTGGGGTCCGAGGTGGTGACCGAGCCCAGCGCGCGCAGTCGGCGGGCCGCGGCCTGCGGGCCGATCGCCGGTTCGGCGGGCTTGGTGAGCAGCGGCTCGGACGCGGCGACCACGCCGTTCTCGATCGCGATCCGCAGTTGCGCCAGGGACTGCGTCTCGGTGCCGAACCGGGCGGCGTCGTAGCGGTGTTCGGGATCGACCGTTGTCGGCAGTGTCGCGGCGAGCGCGTACAGGTAAGCCGCCGGCACGGCGAACGTGGGGTCGAGCGTCGTCGAGCCGCCCGGGGGAACCAGGGTGACCGCGGCGTGCCCGGCCTGACCACCTGTCAGGATCGGGAGGGTGAGCCTCGCCTGGGCGGCGGCCGCGGCCAGCCGTTCGCCCTGCACGGCCGCAGAGGCGGCGAAGACGAACGTGGCGAGCCTGGACGCCTTCACGTCGACGGTGGCGTGATAGCCGGCCAGTTCCGCCTCGAAGCGCTGCCGGTCGTTCTCCGCCTTCTGCTCGTCAAGGCCGACGGCCACGGGCGGCTTGGTGTACATCTCGCCGAGCGGGCGCGGCAGGTCCGGCGGCGGATACACCAGCCGATCCCAGGTCAGTTCGGCTGCCACATGCCGGCTCTGCGCCGGGCTGAGCGGTGGGCGCTGGGCGAGGGAGCCGCCCGTGCCGGGATCCTTCGCCAGCACCTTGTCGACCTTCGCGACCAGGTCGGCGAAGTTCGGCGGGGTGCCGTCCTTGGGCAGCTCGACCTGGTCCCCGCCGGGCGACGTCGCAGGCACCGCCGCGTAGGCGCTCGCGGGCATCGCGAAGTACGCCGGCTGGAGCACCGGCAGCGTGCCCACGCTGGTGACCGTGATGTTGAAGTCCAGCTCCCCGTCGCCGATGGGGACGCCGTCGCGGGTCAGCTCCAGCCGGAGGTCGTACGAGGAGGCGGTCGGGTATTCCGGATGGCCCGCCGGTGGCGTCACCACGATCACGGCGGTGGCGATCGCCTCCTGGTGCCGGGTGGTCACGGGCGGCAGGCCGCCGCCGACGATGTCCTGGTAGTGCTGGATGATCGCCGTGTTGGTCACGTTCACGTCGTGCCTGGTGACATCGGCGGGCGTGACGGCAAGCCCCTTCGCCGAACCGATCCCTACGCCCTTCCTGGGCTCGGCGAAGGTCAGGTCGAACGCCGTCAGGGTCAGCTTGTCCAGGGCTGCCCGGAACTCCGCCGCGGACCTCGGCTTCGTCGGATGCAACCGAACGATGATCAACTCCGGCATATCAACCTACGCCCTTCCGCCCCGATTCCAGCTGTACCAGCTGGTCCAACACGACTATTTCCAGTACGACTTGACGAATCCGATGCCGGCGCCGACGACCGCGCCCACCCCGGCGCCGACCGCGGTACCCACTCCGGGCACGATGCTTCCGACGACGGCGCCGACCCCTGCCCCCGCCGCCGCCCCGGTCAACGTGGCCGCGGCCACCCCGGCGGTCTCGCTGCCGGTCTTCTCGGTGACGACTTCGCCCACCTTGCCGCTGACGTACGCGGTGCCCTGGATGCCGACCGCGGCGACCGCTCCCGGCGGGCCCGCGAAACCGACCGCTGTGGACACGACACCGATCCCGGCGTCGACCTTCTCGGACGTGGTCTTCGCGGTGGCCACTTGGACGGCGGTGGCGGCCACGGCCAGCGGGGCCGCCACCTTCCCGACCACCTTGAGCACCGGCGCGGCCGCCTGCAGAGCCCGCGCTCCCGTACCCACCGCCTTGGCCGCGACGCCGGTCTCGGAGGCCACCTGCGCGGTCGCCGAAACGGTCTTGGCGACGGACGCGGTCTCGGTCGCGGCCGATGCGGCCTCCGTCGCCGCCGGCGCGGCGGCCGCCGCGGTGCCGGCCACGGCCTGCTCTGTCAGGTTGAAGGTCTGGGCGAACGACTGCTCCACCTCGGCGGCAACAGACGCCCCTGACGCGGGGGCGGATCCACCCCCGCCGACCGCCCCCAACTCACTCACCGTTTCGCCGAGGGACCGGTGGATCGCCGCCTGGTTGGTCAGGATGGCCTTGTCCAGTGCCCGCCAGTTGATCGCGGTGTTCGTGGTCTGGCCCGCGGCCCGGTAGGCGTCACGGGTGGCCTCGATCAGCGCACCTTCGCTCGCGAGGGCGCCGCTCTTGACCTGCTGGGTGATGACCTTCTGGAGTTTGCCGACTTCGGTATGGAAAAGGCCCTTGCCCGTCTCGACCAGGATGCCCAGTTCCTGGCTGGTTTTGGAGACCGCGCGGGAATAGAACGAGGCTCCCGTCGGCGACGTGCGCTGGGCGATCCTGGCCGCGACCTGGATGGGATGGTCCACCTGGACATTGCGGCCGAGCTGCGCGCGGTTGGCGACCTTCACGCCGTACTGCCAGACGTCCATCAGCGTCGGGGTCTGCGTCTGCCGGCCGTCGGGATCGATCAGGCGCACTGGATTGCCATGGGCGTACTCGTACGGGCTGGCCTGAGGCGCGTCGACCGGGTCGCAGCTGGTCCAGCGGCACAGCCACGGGGCGTAGTAGCGGGCGCCGTGGAAGTACAGGCCGGTCTCGGCGTCGCGTTCCCGGCCGGTGAAGCGGTAGCGCTTGGGCGTCTCGGTCCTGGCGCGTACCGCCTGGTAGGCCGTGCCGCCGTAGGGGTGGTACTCCTCGTACGTGAGGATCCTGGCCCGCTCGTCCAACTCCAGCGTGGCGGATCCGAGATGGTCCGCCAGCTGATACCGGATCTGTCGTCCGGGGCCGGGATCCGTGCCGCGGGTCCGTCGCTCCAGCAACGCGACGCGCCGCGTGTCGTCCATCGCGTGCACGGTCTGGCGTTCCAGGGTCACCGCGCCGTCCGCACCGTACTCCCGGTATACCTCGAACGGGCCGATGTAGCGGCGTTCGTTGCTTCTCCTCGCGGTGTCCCCCTCGCCGCAGGACGAGTCGGTGACCTTGCGGACGCGTTGTCCGGTGGCGTCGTAGGAGTAGTACGTCGTCTGCGGGGTTCCGGCACCGCGGACCTGCCGGGCGGTGGCCTCCAGCTGGTCCTCGGGGTCCCAGCGCAGCACCGACAGGCCGGGTATCGCGGTGGTGTTCCCTCTGGCGTCGTAGGCGAATTCGCCGTCGCCCACACCGCTCAGCCGGTTGCCGGTCACCTCCGGTTCCAGCGCACTGGGCTCGGCGTACCGGAACCGTCGGGTCCAGCCGGGAGCGGTGGACGCGCGGTGTTCCAGGGTCAGCATGTTGCCGACCGCGTCGTAGACGTACCGCTCCAGGTAACGCCCCATCGCGGCACCGTCGCCGGGGTGGGCGAGTCCCACCCTGGGCGCGTCGCCGGTGTCACCAGGGTCGGTCTGGCCGAGGTGTTCCCGGCCGGTCGCCTCGATGAGCCGGTACACCGCGTCGTAGGTGTAGTCCGCGCCGGGCTCGACGACCCGGTTGCGGAAGAACGTCTTCTGCTGCGCGGTGTCCCGGATCGAGACGATGTTGCCGACGGGGTCGTGGCAGTAGGTCAGGCGCTGCACCGTCCGGTGCCCGCGGCGGGGCCGCGGCCGCTCCCGGCGCGACCGCAGCGCGGTGAGGCGGAAGGTCAGCGGGTCGTAGGTGTAGCGGGTCCGCACGCCATTGCCGAAGTCGATCCGGGTGCGCTGCCCGCGGGCGTTGTACTCCACCGCCGCGACCAGCACGGTGTCGGTGCCGTCGGCCGTGGCCACGAGACGCTCCAGCAAGTTCGCCTCGTTGTAGTACGGCCGGACCATGGTGCCGTCCGGGCTGGTGATGCTGATGGGTCGGTCCAGCGCGTCGAAACGGGTGCGGCCGGTGTAGACCTCCTCTTCGAGCGTGACCTCCTCCCGCCAGTCGGGCGCTCGCCGGTACTCCACCGGGAACCGCCGCGTCGCCTCCAGGAGGTTGCCGCGGAAGTCGTAGGCCGCGTGGGTGCTGACACCGGAACCGTCGTGCCGCCGGAACACCCTGGCCCGCAGGTTGCGGGCCGGATCGTCGCCGTATTCGGTCTTCTGGTGCAGAACCTCGTCCGTCAGGCCCGGGCCGCTGATGTAGGCGCGTACCGGGCGGTGGCCGGCGTCGTACTCGGTGCGGAACCTAAAGCCCCTGCTGTTCCAGGTACAGCGTGGGTTGCCGAGCACGTCCGGCAGCAGCGCCCCGGTGCCGGAGTCGATGCCGGCCCGGATCACCTGCGTGCTCACCATCGAGTAGTCATGGCGGATCGCGACGCGGCCGAGGGGATCGCGCACCTCGCGGACGTTGCCCTCGACATCCGTGGTCGTGCGGGTCACCAGACGCTCCTCGGCGGGCATTCCGTCCTTGGCGTACCGGTTGTGCGCCACGGTGAGGAACGGGCGGGCGAGGGAGTCGAGATGGGTGTCCGTGGGGGTGTCCGCGTGGATCGCGGCCTTCTCGGCGGCGCGCTGCTGCTCGGGGCCGAGCGCGCCGCCGGCCCTCGCGGCGTGCCATGTGGTCCATCCCGGCTGCGGGGCCAGCAGCCGGCGGACCTGGCCGCCGATGTCCGGATCCTGCCGGGGATCGGTCAGCACGGTGTCGTTGCCGTCCCACTCCCGCTGCCGCCACGGGTCGAACACCGTCTTCGCATAGATACCCTCGGGGTGCAGGGTGCCGATCACCCGCTCCAACGGGTCGTAGAGGAGCGCCGTGC
The DNA here is from genome assembly GCF_044767545.1 of Streptomyces sp. NPDC101227. Lineage (NCBI taxonomy): Bacteria > Bacillati > Actinomycetota > Actinomycetes > Kitasatosporales > Streptomycetaceae > Streptomyces > Streptomyces sp. NPDC101227. The sequence goes on from NZ_JBIWOD010000025.1 coordinate 110,361, forward strand.
TCACCCCCGCGGTCACCTCGGACTCGAAGGAGTGGGTGGCGGTGAAGAACGGTTCGAAGGTACGGACCGGGTTGCCCTTGTTGTTGAAGATCGTCCATCCCGTGCCGGCCCAGCGGGTCCCGGCGACCGGGCCGCCTTCGGTCAGCGGCCCGGGTTCGGCCTGGACCTTGGACTGGATCTCGCGGCCGAAACCGTCTCCGTAGGCGAAGGTGTGCGTGATCCTGCTCTGCTCGCCAGGGGCGAGGTCCGACTGGTGGGAGTGCCGCGCGAGGGTGGCGACCACGGAGGGTTCGCCGCGCAGCCGGAACGCCGACTCGTCGTAGCAGAACCTGGTCCCCGCCGACCCGAGCAACTCGTGTCCTGCCCCCAGCGGGTCGGCGAGGTAGCGGGCCACCAGCGCAGGTGACGGGTCGGGATCGAAGCCGTCCAGCGAGTCGCCGAGGGACTGCTCACGCTTGCCCATGGTCGCGGTCCCGGAGACCCTGGCGTGCACGTCGAAGGCCACCTGGACCCGGTTGCGGTTGGGGTCGGTGACGAGAGCGGGCCGCAGCACGCGGTAGTCGTTGCCGTGGGACAGCGTCCGGTCGTCGGCGTCGCGTTCACCCACGGTGTAGCGGTTGCCGAGCTGGTCTGTGCTGTCGACGAGGAGCAGGTCGTAGTCGTCGTACAACACCGTCGAGGTCTCGCCGAGCGGATCGGTGAACCGGCGGGGCAGGAAGAAGTGGCCTTCGGCGTATGCCAGTTCACCGGTGTCCGGTGGCGCGTAAGCGGTCCGCGCCGAGGGGATCCACCATCCGCCCTCGTGCCACAGGTATCCGGCGGTCCGCAGCATCGCCTCGTCGACCCGGTCCCCGTAGAGCGCGGTGACCAGGCCGTCGGGGAAGGCGAGCCGGTACGCCTGGTAGGGCAGGGCACGGGCCTGGAGCGTGCCGAGGGGCAGCGGCCCCGAGAGATCGTCGCTCCGGTACAGGGTGCGTACGTGCTCGGTGAGCCGGAGTGCCGGTGTCGGTGGCCGCGCGTCCCAGTCCTGATAGGGAATCGTCTGATCGATGCCGGCCAGCGCGCGGGTCAGCTCCGGGTGGGTGAACCGGTCTCCGACGGGCTGGAGCCCCACCCCCTCGAAGGCGCGTGTCCGGCAGGGCAAGGGGGCCCGGTGACTGTCGGGTTCCTCGACGGCGTTGGTGTAGTCGTGGTCGGTGAGTACCACATGCGTGCGCTGCTGGGGCCCCGCGTCCCGCTCATCGAGGTCGGGGTCGGGGCGCGTGCGGCGGTAGCCGATGGTCACCGACCGCAGCACGTTGCCGTATGCGTCGACGGCGAGGGTCAGTTCATGGCCGACCCGGGGGTCAAGGGTGCGTTCGTAGTGCCCGGTCAGGGTCTCCCTGGGGTGTACGTCGAAGACCGCGTGCCGCATGCCGGACGCGTCGGCGTGCGGGGCAGCCGGCTGCACCATCCTGATCAGGTGGTTGTGCTCGGTGACGCGGTACGGGCGCCCTTCGGCGTCACTGCCGTCGACCGCGTACACCTCCGTCCGCAGCACCGATCCCTTCAGGGACCGACATGCCTGCCGGGCTTCATCGGCGGTCAGGCCGTCCGGCAGCACCGTGTCCGGCAGCAACAGGTCGCCGTCGTGGTACTCGCGTTCAAACTGCCGCGAAATCCTCTCTCCAGGGAGAAAGGCACCCGTGTGGAACCAGGTTCGGGTGAGCGTGGGTGGCCGGTACGTGGCCTCGTCCACATTGGAGGCGTCGGCCAGCGCTTCCAGTTCCTCGGTATCGGTCTGCTCCACCATGCCGAAGCCCCGGAACTCACGCTCCGGCCCGTCGAAATAGCCATGGTGGTAGGCGTAGCGGCTGACGAACCGGTTACGGCCGATCGCGTCCACCGTCTCCACGCGCTCGACCACGTGCACGACGAACGGTAACCGGGTCAGCCAGGGGCGCCCGGCGGCGGCGTCCTCGGTGGAGAAGCGGGTCGAGGGGGCGTAGCGGATCCGTGTCTCGGCGCCCAGGTTGTTGCGTACCGCGGTCAGCAGATGGGGTTTGCCGCCGCGCATCAGGTCCAGGTAGCGCAGCTGCCGGCCGGAGTCGGCGGGCAGCGGCGATGACCACACCAGAGCGCTGGTACCGGAGCCGAGCAGGTCGATCGCGGCGACCTCGGACACGTTCTCGATCCGGGGAAAGGCCAGGGGCAGGGCGTGGGGAGCGCTCCATGCGTTGCCCGAACGGTTCAGGTAGAGCCGGACCCCGTCGCGGTGCAGGTAGATCAGGTCCGCCGGACCGGAGCCGTCGACATCGGCCAGCCGGATCCTGGCCGGGTCGAACTGGTCCGGATTGTCGAGCCGGGGGGCGCCGTCCATGGTGACCTTGGCGCCGAACCGGCCGTAGCCCAGGTTCGGCCAGTAGCAGATCTCGCCGTTGCGGATCCGGACCAGGTCGGCGAGCCCGTCGCCGGACAGGTCCGCGAGGTGGATCGACGAGGTGCGGTCGGCGAAGACCAGTCGTGGCCCGGATTCCTCATCCCGCGCCGGCCAGTTGCGGCGGCCGGTGTCGAATCCCTCCTCGCCCAGCGATCGGTACCAGGTCCAGCCCGGCTCGCCGGTGACGAGCACGTCGGCGCGGCCGTCGCCGCTCAGGTCCACGAACCGCAGGTTCGGGTCGTCCCATGCCAGCTCCGGCCGGGACCGGAACGGCCGGAACACCTCCCAGCCCTGGTCGGAACGTTCGGTGTAACCCGGTGTCGTGCCACCGAAGCCCACCACGGCCGGGCGGCCGTCGCCGTCCAGGTCCAGCAGTTCGGTCCGGCCGCCGGCCGGGCGGCTGCGCACCACGCGCATCGGCCCGAGGTGGCCACCGCCGAGGTTGGGCTTGTAGAACCAGGTCCCGGCCTGCTCGGTGAGCAACCCGGCCAGCCCGTCGCCCTCCAGGTCCGTCCATCGGTAGGCCGATCCGTCCACACCGATCGGCGCGTTCTCCAGGTCGGCCGCGTCGAGCGTGCGCACCTCGGTGTCGATCTCCGCCTGGGAATAGGAGAATTCCAGTGGCGGCAACGACCTGGTGAGGTATCCGCCCGAAGCCCGCCGCCAGCCGCTGTGTGACACCGACTCCACAAACGCGCCCGTCACCGCGCCCCGCTCGGCGTCGCCGCGATAAGCCAGCTCGGTGGAGCGCACCAGACAGTCACGGCCGACACCGGGCTCGTCCGGGAAATGATGGAACATCAGCACCCGGCGGCAGAGCCGGTAGCCACGAATCTCGAATCCGGCCCGGTAGGAGGAGAACGGGTCCAGCCGGCAGGTCCACGGCCGTGTCTCGGCCGTACTCTCGTCGTGTTCGCCGTAGTCGAACACGACCTCGAACATGTATTCCGGATCATCCGAATCGTCGGAGACCAGCCGGGAGACCGTGTTTCCGTAGTGGATTCGCTTCAGATACCGGTTCGCGGCGCGACCGGCCGCGGTGCGGTTGCGTTCACAGCAGGCATCGAGATCGATGCCGCTGTCGTCCTCGGCCTTGTACTCGTAGCGGACCACATTGCCGACGTCGTCATGGCTTTCACAGATCAGCCAACTGAAAACCCGGCGCGCGTCGTTCGGGTCGGCGATACGGCTGGCGGCATCACGCCCATAGACAGTGGTGACATTGTCCCGGCTGATCGAGCGCCAATGCACGTCGCCGGACCGTACCTCGGTCCACCGCTCGATACGTGCATAGAGGCCTTCCACGCGCGGCCGATATCGGCACACCGCATAATCCGAGCCGTCCACCCTGCGCGAACGGCGATCCCGGACCAACTCGCCATCGTCCTCCACCAGGACAGGGACAAGATCCTCCGTGCCGGACAGAATGAAGGTGTCCTCGCTGTCCTCGTCGGCGTCGAGATAGCCCGGGATCCCCTTGTCGGTCTTGCGGGTAATCGCCGGAAGGCCGATTCCCCAACCGACCCCGAACGGGCCGTTGCCCGCACCGGAGTCGTAACCGAGCGTCAGAGATGGGCCGAACCCGGACCGTCCCGGACTGATCGCGAGGGGAACCGAGAACCCGCCGGTGCCGGTGACCAGGTTCGCGGTGAACTTCTCCCCGATCCCCCGGATGGCGCCGCCACCCTTCGGCAGCGAGATCACCGGCGTGTTGGGAGCCTCGGGGGCAGTGTCGCCGGAGGGCTGCGGAGGCGCGGTCGCACCCGCGATGGGTGTGGAATCGGTCGATCCACCGCCACTGAGCACGTCCGCCTCCCTGGGTGACGTGTATATATCGGGCACCGGGCTCGGACTCGGGCATATTACCGGGATGGACAGCCGGATCACCAGCACGGGAGCAATGCCGTCAGCGATGCCGTACACCACGTCCGTACATCCGCGGACACGACCGTGGTGGCTCCAAGGTCAGGGTTCGCAATCGCCGTTAGATGCAGCTTGGTTCATGAATATCTGAAACGGTCGAGCTTCCCCATTCGACCTGATCTGCAAGGTTCCCCCGCTGCGCGGGAGGTGCTGATCAACTGGTCAGCTGGGGTTGACGGGGTTTCGGTTCGCTTGTTCCGCCGTCGCCTGCTTGGTGTATCACTTCTCCTCGAACTTGATGAGGCTGAGGAAGCCGAGCCGTTCCTTGATACGCCGGGTGTTGTAGAAGCCGTTGATGTATTCGAAGTAGCGCCGGCTTTCGCCCCGGCCCAGAGACAAACATCGAGGTTAACGGCTGGTGCGCGCCGGAGTCACTGAGATCAGCACGGGGGGCGCTCTTGCGGCAGAGGTGTGCCGATGGCCGCACCGAGGGCAGCCGTACGCGCTGCGCTGCCTTCGGTGCTCGATCGGGCGTCAGCGGCGGACGTCGATCTTCAGGTCGCCCCGGGTCTGCGTGCGGGCGATGTCGCCCCCGAGATAGGTGTGCGGGTAGTCGAGGTCGATGGCGCCGGCTTCGTCGAGGCGGACCAGGTGGGAGGCGGTGAAGTCGACCTCCAAGGCGCCCAGGTTGTCCTCCAGTTGTGCGGGGGTGCGCGCGCCGATGACCGGTGCCGTCACGTGCGGGTTCTGGAGGGTCCAGGCCAGAGCGACCTGGGCGGATGTGCGGCCCAGTTCCGTGGCGACTTCCTTCACCGTGTCAGCGATGGCAAGGTTGCGTTCGGTGACCCACCCCAAGGCGTGGTTGAGGCTCTTGCGGGAACTCTCCTCGGATCCGGTGTCCGTCCCGGCCAGGTCTCCGCGACGGTACTTGCCGGTGAGCACACCGCCGCCCATCGGCGAGTACGGCACCACCCCAAGGCCCATCTCCCGTGCCATGGGGATCAGTTCGCGTTCCCCGGCGCGCTGGATCAGGCTGTACTCGATCTGTAGCGCGACCAGCGGCGACCAGCCGCGCAGGTCGGCGACCGCCTGCATGCGCGAGGTCTGCCAGGCCGGAGCGTTGGAGATCGCCACGTACAACACCTTGCCCTGCCGGACCAGGTCGTCCATGCCGCGCAGGATCTCCTCGACCGGCGTCGTGAAGTCCCACACGTGCAGGTAGAGCAGATCGAGGTAGTCCGTGTTCAGCCGTCGCAGACTGGATTCCACCGACGCGAACAGGTTCTTGCGGTGCGGGCCCCCGGCATTGGGATCGCTGGGGCGGCGATGTGTCGTGTATTTCGTTGCAAGGACCAGGCTTTCGCGGTTGTCGCGGGTGAATTCGCCAAGGAGGCTCTCGGAGCTGCCGTTGGTGTAGGTGTCGGCGGTGTCGATGAAGTTGCCGCCGCGCTCGACATAGAGGTCGAACAGCTTGCGCGCCTCGTCCCGCTCGGCGCCCCAGCCCCAATCGGTGCCGAAGGTCGCCGCGCCCAGCGCCAGCGGTGAGACCCGCAGACCGGAGCGGCCAAGGAGCCGGTACGTGTCCAGGGTGAGCGCCATCGTGTCCTCCTGTGCTGATGATCCGTTGCCGAGAACAAGCCTGTGACCGCCGCGCCCCGGGGGTAAGGGAAGGAAGTTCCTGGGAATGCCGGTCCTACCCTGGCTGTTGGACCGATCGTGACGACCCGCAGCGTGGATACGACACAGGAGTTGGCCGCGTTCCTGCGGACCCGGCGCGAACGCCTGGACCCGCACGATTTCGACCTGCCGTCGCGTCGGCAGACCCGGAGGACCCCGGGACTGCGCCGCGAAGAGGTCGCCGAACTGGCCGGGGTCAGCATCGACTACATCGTGCGCCTTGAACAGGCACGCGGGCTGCGGCCATCGGCGGACGTGGTGGAGGCGCTGGCGCGGGCGCTGCGTCTGGCCCCGCACGAACGCTCCTACCTCTTCGATCTGGCCCAGCAGCGCCCCCGCACTGCCGACAAGCCCGCCACCGCCGCGGCACCGCCACTGGCCCGTCTGGTCGCCGACCTGTCGCCGCTGCCGGGCATGCTGATGAACCACCGCTATGACATCCTGGCCTGGAACGGCGAAATGGCCAGACTGCTAATGGACTTCGACACCCTGCCGCCGGCGCGGCGCAATGCGATGTGGCTGTGCCTGATGCATCCGCAGATGCGCGAGCTCTACGTCGACCGCGAACGCGTCGTGCGGGAGGGGATCGCCCACCTCCGTGCCGCGTGGGCCGCGCATCCGGAGGATCAGGTGTTGGCCGGCCTTATCGCCGAATGCGCCGCGCGTGACGAGGAATTCGCGCGATGGTGGGCCGAGCGAGACATCACGGTCAACGGCCGCGGGCACAAGGTGATACGGCATCCTGCCGTCGGTGAGATCGCAGTGCATTTCGAAGTGCTGGTGCCACTTCAAGATCCTGACCAGCGGTTGGTGATCTACCGCGGCGCAGACGAGGCGAGCCGGTCGGCGTTGGACCGGCTCTGCGCACGGTGAGTGCGAGGCGACAGGTCGACCTGACGGACGTCAGTTGACCCCCATCGCACTGCCGCCCTGGAGGAGTGACCAGCGGGACCATGGTGCAGGCTGCCCGTCAGCACGGCACAGTCTGGCGCTGGACCCCGCGCCCGCGGTCCTGATACCCCCTCGCCGTCAGCCGAGGGACCGCTTGAGGACGAGGACTTCGATGGCCTGGCCCGCGCCGCAACTCGGGGCGAGCGTGCCGAGGGCCTCCCAGCCCTGGCGGCCGAGGTCGTTGAGGTCCGCTCCATCTGCGCGTACTCGAAGCCCTTCATACGGAGCTTGAAGGTCAGGACCTTGCACTCCCACTGAAGCCGTTTCATCTTGAAAGTCGCTGTTCGGCGGGGTGGTGTGACGTTTCGCTGGGCGGCTCGTGCTGGTTGGGCCGAGATCGCTGGCAGGCGATCGTCTGCCGCGTTTCGCCCCTAGCGACTGAGGCGGGACCTTAGGTGTGCCTTCTCATGACACTGGTTCCTCGCGGTCAGGCTTGGCGAGCGTAGGACGCAAGGCGATCGGCGAGCGCGGTGACGCGGTCGCGCAGTTCATCGGGGCGCTCGATGACGAACGGCCGGTCGAGTGAGGCCAGTACGGGAGGCAACCAGTCGAGCCGCTCCGCCTTCAGCTCGACGCGCAGCCAGCGCTCGGCCGCCCGGTCCTGGCCTGCCGTGGGCTCGTACTCCTCCAGGATCGCGATGCTGACGGGCAAGTGGGCGCGGATCTGCCCGACCGTCCCGTGGATCCGTAAGGTCACCTCATGCCGGTACTCGGCCGTGGCGAACGCTGACAACACGCGCTGTGCCGGACCGGGACCCACGGGCGCTTCGAATGAGCCGGGCAGGCTCCTCGCGTCCGCGATGCGATCGAGCCGGAAGGTCCGGTCCTCGCCGATCCGGGCGTCCTTGCCCGTGACGTACCACCGGCCCGCATGGGCGACGATCCCGTACGCGTGCAGCGTGCGTTCGCTGCGCCGTCGGTCGCGATCGGTGTAGCGGATCGAGACCGGTCGGCGGTGGCGCACCGCATCGGCGAGGGTGAGCAGGACCCCGGCGTCCGGGGTGTCGAAATCATCGGGCTGGTCCGTGAAGGCGAGAGCCTCCAGGAGTGTGTCGAGCCGCCGGGCGGTGTGCTTGGGCAGCACCCGCCGGATCTTGGCCGATGCCGTCTCGCTTGCCGTGCGCTCCGTCGACGTCAACCCTGCTCGGCGGCCGGCGACCAGGCCGAGCAGTACGGCGAGCGCCTCGTCGTCGCTGAGCATGAGCGGCGGCAAGCGGTACCCGGGGGCGAGCCGGTACCCGCCGTAGCGGCCGCGCACCGATTCCACGGGCACGTCCAGGTCGATCAGCTGGTCCACATACCGCCGCACGGTGCGCCCTTCGACGCCGAGCCGGTCGGCGAGTTCGGCCACCGTCCGGGTGCCGCCCGACTGCAGCAGCTCCAGGAGTGTCAGCACGCGGGCGGTTGGTCGGGGCATGTCCGCAGCCTAACGCGAATACAGGACCGATTCTGTCCACTATTTCTCCTAGCCTGCGACGTGCACGCCTCCAGCACAGCCAAGGAGATTCCCATGGACTTCGTCTCGATCCGCATCATCACCAGCGACGTGGCGCGCCTCGTCGAGTTCTACGAGCGAGCTACAGGAGCGCGGGCGAGGTGGGCCACCGAGGACTTCGCCGAACTCAAGACCGCGGGCGCCACCCTCGCGATCGCCGGCACCCGGACCGTCCCGCTGTTCGCCCCGGGCTCTGCCCGCCCGGCCGACAACCACAGCGTGATCACCGAGTTCCTCGTCGACGACGTGGACCGCGTTCACCAGAACCTGACCGGCTTCGTCACCGACTTCGTCACCGAGCCCACCACGATGCCCTGGGGCAACCGGTCGCTGCTGTTCCGCGACCCCGACGGCAACCTCGTCAACTTCTTCACCCCCGTCACCCCAGCGGCCATCGAGAAGTTCACACGCTGACGCCACGCAGAGCCGCTCGGTGGCGGTCGCCCCAAGGACGACGGAGGATCGGAATATCGGCCCCGCCTACCCCGAGGACGGCGAGTTCGAGTGGAGGTCTCCCCAAGGCGACCGAGGATCGCAACACGTTCACGACTCACCACATCCGGTGGGTGAGGTTCGCACGCCGCGTCGGCGGTGGGCTTGAGTACGAGCGCGGTTCGTGCGGGGGCATTTCAAGGTCCTCGTCGATGCCGAGCCGAACGCGGTCCGGCAACGTGGGCGTGATGTCAGGGAGCGAGCAGGTCGGCGAGTTCCGATCGTGAGCTGATGCCTAGCTTGGGAAATGCGCGGTACAGGTGGTGTCCGACGGTGCGCGGGCTCAGGAACAGTTGCGTGGCGATTTCGCGGTTGGTGGCCCCGGTGGCTGCGAGCCGGACCACTTCGCGTTCCTGCGCGCTCAGGCGACTCATGGGTGAGTCGGGGGCCTCGGCCGGGTCGTGGGTCTCGCCGGCTGCCTGCAGTTCTGTGCGTGCTCGGTGGGCCCATGGCCGTGTGCCCAGTTCGTCGAAGAGCTCCATCGCCGTGCGCAGGTGGTCACGGGCGTCGAGCTTGCGTCGCGAGCGGCGTAGCCACTCGCCGTAGAGCAGTTCGGTGCGGGCCCGGTCGAAGTCGCTGCCGTCGTCGTGCAGGTTCAAGGCGGCCAGATAATGCTGCTCGGCCTGTGTGTCCGGGCTGGTCAGGGCCGCGCAGCGACGGGCTTGCGCCGCGAAGTGGGGCTGCTGGAGGCCGGCCGCCCATGTCGTGAGCTGTTGTGCGGGCTCCTGCGCACGCTCCGGCTGGCCGGCGCGAACTGCGGCCTCGATCAGATCTGGCAACAGGGGGCGCGCCAGGAGGGGGTGACCCGCCGCCTGCCGGGCCGCGGTCAGGTGTTCCAGCGCGGCCTGGGCTCGCCCGAGGCCGAGGTCGAGGAGCCCCAGCGCCCACAGCGCCTCCGCCGTGGCCCGTCCGACATCGCGGGGACGGGTGTAGCCCAGTGCCTGGTCGGCCAGTTCCTGTGCCAACGCCTCCTCCCCTCGAACGGCGGCGAGGAGCGCCAACAGGGCGCGCAGGTGGGCGGCTCGGTGGTCCAGGTCGTAGCCATCGGCCAGCCTCAGTGCTTCGGTTGCGTGTGCGTGCGCGTCGTCGTGTCGGCCGAGCGCCAGTTCCACTTGGGCGCGCAGATGCAGCGTGGTGGGCAGCCATCCGCCGATGCCCTGCTCGCGGCAGTGGGTGACCGCGGCGACGGCCAGGTCGTGTGCGGCCGCGTGGTCGGCGACCAGATGGCAGTAGATCCCGGTCATCAACCGGTCCATGAGCCCGCTGCCGGCGAGCAGACCGGCCCGTACCAGATCGTCCAGTGTCCGACGTGCGCCGGGGATGTTGCCGGCAAGCAGTTGGGCGGGTACGGCCAGCACGGGAAGGAGGGGCGTACGGACGCTGATCTCGGCCATAAGGGCTGGGTCGCCGGCGGCGAAAGCCGCGTGGATCGCGTCGGTCAGCAACGGGGCGATCTTGTCGGGGCGGTCGGCGGCGACCGTGTCCGCGCAGTCGGCCAGGATGCGGGCGGCTTGACCGGGGCTGCCGTAGCCCAGTTCGACCACGGAGCGAACGCGGGCGAAGTCCGCTGCCATGCCCGGGTCCTGGAGTGGCAGCGGCACCCGTTCGGTGAGGTCGCGGCACCGTTCGTCCTGGCCGGCCTCGCTCGCCTTTTGCGCGGCGTTGATCAGCCGGCGGGCGCGTTGCTGTGGATCGGCGGTGAGGTGGGCGGCTCGCTCGTACGCGGCGGAGGCGGACGCCATCGCCTGCCTGCTGCCCGCCCACACGGCGACCCGTTCCAACTCTGCGGCGACCTGCTCATCCGGTCCGGTCGTGGCGGCGGCCAGGTGCCAGGCGCGTCGGTGCGCGTGCTGCGTGCCGTCCAGCACTGCCACCAATGCTTGGTGCAGCGCCAGCCGCCGGGCGAGCGGGGTCTGCTGGTAGGCGGTGAACCGGATGAGGGGGTGCCGAAATCGCAGCCTCTGTGCGGAGACGAAGATCAGTCCGGCGCGTTCGGCGGGCTCCAGGTCCCTGATCTCTCCGCCGAGGCGGTCCGCGGCCGCCAGCACCGTGGGGAGGTCCCCCGTGTCGTCGGCGGCGGCTACCGCGAGTATGCGCTGGGTGGCCTCGGGGAGGCGGCGGAGCTGCTGTGTGAACGCGTCCTGCAGCTGGCTCGGCGGCGTCAGCTGCGCATCTGGCAGAGCCAGTGGTCCCAGTTGTCCGGCCCGCTGTGCCGGGGTCAGGGCGGCGGCCAGTTCTTGCAGCGCCAGTGGGTTGCCTTGTGCCTGGTCGATGATCCGCTCGGCGACCGGGGGCGCAAGGCCGGGCAGCAGCGCCACGGCCGACCGCCGGTCGATGCCGGTGACGTGTACTCGGGGCAGTGCCCTTGATCCGCTCTCCGGGGAGATGTCGCGGGTGGTGAAGAGCATGGCGATGCCTTCTGCCCGTAGCCGACGGGCGGTGAAGGTCAGTGCGTCCGCGGACGGTTGGTCGATCCATTGCAGGTCATCGACAAGGCACAGCAGGGGACTCTCCGCGGCGGCCTCGGAGAGCAGTGAGAGCGTGGCGAGCCCGATGGTGAGACGATCACGCACGGCCTCGTCGCTCAAGCCGAAGACGGCCCGTAGGGCCCCGGCCTGCGGTGCGGGAAGCCGGTCGATGAGGTCCAGCAGCGGCAGGAGGAGCTGATGGAGCCCGCCGAAGGCGAGCTCCATCTCCGACTCGATGCCCTCGACCCGCAGCACGCCCATGCCTTCCGCGCGGGCGACCGCGTGCTCGAGGAGGGTGGTTTTGCCGATGCCGGCCTCACCGTGGAGGAGTTGGGCGCTGCTCTTCCCGCGGTGGGCGTCGGCGAGCATCCGTTCGATATGCCGCCGCTCTTGTTTACGTCCCTGCACCGCACACTCCCCGCCCCGGTCCGCGGCCCGGCCGCGACCGAGCACATGATCACCACTGTATGTCCAGGGAGAGTTTCCGGCGATCGTGATCGCGGCAACGCATGCAAGGACGGTGGTGATGTCGGCGACGGACTACCGAGCAGGAGCCACCGGCCCTCGGACGGGAACGCAGGGGTCGCCCTCCGTGTGTGCGCCCTCGGGGGTGCCTCCCTGTTCTCGTGTGTCGGCGGTCCGGCTCAGGCGGTTTCGAGGAGCGGCCAGATCTCGACCGTCTCGGGGGTGGCGAGCGCCTTGGCGAGTTCTACGGCTTCCGCACGGTCGGCCACGTCGATGACGAACCAGCCGCCAAGGGTTTCCTCACCGGCGTGCGCGGGCCCCTCGGCCACGGTGGAGGCTCCGTCGGTCGCCTTGCGCACGGTTACCGCGGTGGGGGGATCGGTTGCGAGGGCATCGCCGCTGATCAGTTTGCCTGCCGCCGCGATCTGACCGATCCAGGTTTCGTATGCCTTTCGGTGGGCGGCCGGATCAGACTTGATCCCGCTGCGTGACTCGTGGGTCTCGAATATCACGAGCGCGTACTTCATGGGTGTCTCCTTTGTGTGTGCTGCGTCGTCTGGACTTGCTGTGACGCGGAAGGTGTCGAGAGGCCCAGTTGGGCCGTCGGAGTCCGGGGCGCGGTGATGCGGGCGAGTGTGCCGATCTCCAGTGCTGTCCACAGGGCTCCGTCCGGGCCCAGGGTGATGCCGTGCGGCTCCGAGCCGTCGGTTGGCAGGTCGTGCACGGTGATGATGCCGTCGGGGGTGATGGAGCCGACGCGGTTGCCGGCCCACTCGGTGAACCACAATGTGCCACCGCTGCCGGGGGTGAGGGCATGCGGCCGGGAGGTGCGGTCGGGCAGCGGGAACTCGGTGATCACGCCATCGGCGGTGATCCGCCCGATCTGCCCGGCGCCGATCTCGACGAACCAAAGCGCCCCGTCGTGTCCGGCTGCGATGCCCACCGGGGCAGCGGACTTGGTCGGCAGACCGTGGAGGGTGATGGTTCCGTCCATGCCGATCCGCCCGATCGCGTCGGCTTGGTTCAGGGTGAACCACATCCCGTCGTCGGAGCCGGCGGTGATCGCAGAGGGGAAGCCCCCAGATATCGGCAGCGGGAACTCGGTCACCTGGCCGTCGGTGGTGATCCGGCCGATCCGGTCGGCACTGGTCTCGGTGAACCACAGTGCCCCATCCGGCCCGGCGGCGATCCCGAACGGCCCGCATTCAGCCGTGGGCAGTGCGAACTCCGTCACCTTGCCGTCAAGCGTGATCCGGGCGATGCGGTGTGCCCGGTGCTCGGTGAACCACAACGCGCCGTCCGGCCCGACAGCGATGATCGTTGGCCCGCACTCCGGATCGAGTTGATGGATCGTTGGCTCCCCTCCGGGCACAAGCCGCCCAATCCCGCCGCTGTGGACCAGGGTGAACCACAGCGCCCCGTCCGGGCCCGAGGTGAGCGCGTAGGGGCCGCTCTCGCGATCGGTTACGGCGAACTCCTCGATGAACACTGGCATCAACTCTTCACTTCTCTCCATACGATGTGCGCCCTCCCACCCCATGAGACCTGGGGTCCGGCGGGTCCGCCCTCAACTGCCGCTCTGTCCAAGCTGTTTGCCGATATTTTCGATCTCGGCCGGGGCCCCCGCCATGATGGTGCGGGTGTGTTCGGTGACCAGGTCGGCGGGCCAGTCCCACCATGCGGCGTGCAGGAGGCGCTCGATGTCGGCATCGGCGAAGCGTTGCCGGATCGGCCGGGCCGGGTTGCCGCCCACGATCGTGTAAGGGGTGACGTCGGCGGTCACCACCGCGCCGGCCGCGATGATGGCACCATCCCCGATCCGCACGCCTGGCATCACCGTCACCTGGTGCCCGAACCACACATCGTTGCCGACCACAGTGTCGCCGCGGCTGGGCATCGCGGTGACGATGTCCAGAGTCTGCTCGGCCCACCGGCCGCCGAACATGGTGAACGGGAACGTGGACACCCCCATCGTCGGATGCTCGGCGCCCGCCATCAGAAACTTGGTGCCCGCGGCGATGGCGCAGTACTTGCCGATGATCAGTCGCTCCGGCCCGTAGGCGTAGAGCACGTTGCGATGCTCGAAGTCCCTCGCGCCCTCGGGATCGTCGTAATACGTGTACTCGCCTACGACGATCTTCGGTGAGGTGATCAACGGTCGAAGGAACACCACACGTTCATGCGCCGGCAGCGGGTGCACGGTGGTCGGATCGGGAGACAACGCAACATCCTTTGTCAGTAGGGCCGGTGGTCGGTATGAGACGGCAACTGCGTCGCCGCGGGAGGTGGCGCTTGTTCTGCGGTGTGCTGATCGTCCGGTGCGCTGGATGTGTTGCCCCGGCCTTCATGCCACCGGCGCGGAATAGATCAGGCGGATCTCCGAAGTCCGGTAGCCGGCGCGGGCGAAGGCCGCGGCCATCGGTGCATTCCCGGTGTCGGTGGTGGCGGTGATGAGCTCGGCGCCGCTGTCCGCGTGGACGCGGGTGATCTCGGCCAGGAGATCGTCCACATAGCCGCGGCCGCGGAACTCGGGCACGACGCCCAGATAGCCGACGTTGCGGGCGTACGGCGTCGCGGACGGGAGAGCAAGCCCCACGACCTGCCCGTCGGGGGTGTGCGCCAGTCGCCACCATTCGCGCCGGCCGGGGCTACCGAGGTTGAAGTCCATCTCGTCGCGGGCGGTGGCTTCGGCACCCTTGACCGCGATGTTCCTGCGGGTCTCGTCGTCCAGGCTACCGACGGCTACCCTCCGGAACAGCTGGAGGAACTCCTCGTCCGACGCCGGGGCGAAGGCCAGCCGGCCCTCGGCACGGGCAAGGCCGGCATCGGGTGTCCACTCCAGACGCAGCCGTTCCACCTCGTGGGTGAGCCCGGCCGCTACGGCGGCCTGGCACCGCCAGCCCACGGCAGCCGCTGTGGCTGGATTGTCACGCCAGCCGACGGGCAGCGTCAGGTTGTACAGCGGAAGTCTGGGCGCACCGTGGTCGGCGAACGCCCGCAGCCCGGCGCTCAGCAGCTCGGCTGCCACTTGCGCCCGGTCGGGGAGTGCGGGGTCCACGTGCAGGCAGTCCAGTGCGACGGGGTGAGCGCTGTCCGCCTGTCCCCACCACAGGGCTCTGGCCCATACCTGCCCGTCGTCCTCGGCGATCCAGGTCCACTCCGGCCGGTACATTCCCTGCCGCATCTCGGCCAGGTAGCGGTCGGCGCCGATCCAGCCCACCGGCTCATCCACGATCACCTCTACGATGCGCTCTTGATCGGTCTCAGTCGTGGGGCGAAACAACACGGGTGCTCCTACGGCTTGGTGTATGTGGTGACGGTCGCGCCGGTGGTGAAGATCCGGGAGCCGGTCAGTGTGAAGACGGCAGGGCCGAATGAGGTGTGGAACAGGGGGATGCCTTTGCCGAAGACCACCGGGTAGCGGTGGACGATCAGCTCGTCGATCTCACCCAGCAACTGTCCGGCCAGCACCGCGCCGCCGCACAGCCAGATGCCCCTGCCCGGTTGCTGCTTCAGCCCGCGGATGAACTCCGCCGGGTCGCCGGCAACAACGTCGACGTCGGGAGCGGGCTGTTCGAGGGATGAGGAGAACACGTACTGCCGCAGGTACGGATACGGGCTGGTGACATTGGCCGCCAGAGAGGATTCGTAGGCACCGCGCCCCATGACGACCGTGTCGAACCTCCTGTTCGCTGTGCTGACGACACCCAGCGACCTGCGGACGTGGTCCGGGATGGTCTCGGGGTACTCGGCGAGGATCGCGGCCTTGAGGTCGCCGTCGAAGCCGGAAGAGTCGCACTGTCCGTCCGGACCGGCGATGAAGCCGTCGACACTGCAGCCGATGAAGTACGTGAGCAGACGCATGCGGGTCCGATTCCGATCCGTTGCTACCAGGGACGAGATGACACTAGGCACCCTGTTTCAGGAGGGCATCGGTCACCGCGACGTAACGTGACCCACCGCGCAGGCGACAAGCGTGGGACGGCATCAGTAGAGACATCAGCAGGCCGGCCCATGATGGCGGGCGCCAGACCTGGTCATGAAAGGCCCCACCGGCAAATCTCCCTGACGCCCGACCGGTCCAACGCACAGATGCTTCGTTGGAGCCGGGCCCGCTGCGGGCGGCATGAGGCGTTCAGGGTGCAGGGAGCGACCGCCGGGAGAAGTTGGCTCGGCCATGCTCAGCTGGATCCATCGCTCGATCTCGTACGGTGTGTCCGGCAGTGAGGTGAGACTGAGCTGGTAGAACTCATAGTTGCCCAGGGCAGCCGACGCCGCGACCACTTGCCTACCCCGAACGGCAACGCATGCACGGACGGCACGGTCACCGACTACCTGCTCACCGGTAAGCTCCCGGCGAAGGACGTGACCTGCGAGGCGACGGCCGACTGGAACGCGGAGGCACGGAAGAACCAGAAGCGGGACGTGCTCCCTGGGCCTCCGCTCCCGGAGCGTGCCCCGGACCGTTTCCGAGCCCGCCCCCATAGCGGATGCGACCGACTGAGCCCGCGGCTCAGACGACGAGTCCCTCTCGTCTCGAACGGGGATGGGTCGTCCGGGGCGGCCGACTGCTGAAGCTGACCGGCTCGACAGTGCTGCTCGGCGTCGTTCTGCACGGCGTGACGGTAGAGCCCATCGCCCGTCGGCTCGCGCATCGCGCCGTGATCACGGACCGCAGGACGGCGGGCGGCGATTGACACGATCTCGCATCATGCCGGGGAAAGACTCGCCGGCCGAGGGATTCCCGCCGGTAGGTGTGCGGTGCCGCAGGAGGGAACGTAGGCAGGCCGTCCTTGACGCCGTTCCGCTGTGCTGGAACCCGCGGGCGACGTCGCCGGGATCGTCCGCGCCGTCGGCGAGTCCCAGGCGGACCGGGCGCGGAACGTGCTGACCGAGCGGGACCCCTTGCGTGAGGACACCCTCTGCTCGTGACCCAGGCGGCAGGGGAGGCCGGCAACCGACTCTTCGAGGTGGCCTTCCGCCGTTGCGCGAAGGGCGACGACGCCACGCGCCGGGGCCCCGTACGCGGGGTGCGTCCGGGGCCCCGGCGGTGCAGTGACGGTGCTCCGGCCGGGGCCAATGCGGAGGTCAGCCCTTGCGGGTCTTGACCTCTTCGGTGAGGGCCGGGACGACGTCGAAGAGGTCGCCGACGACGCCGTAGTCGACGAGGTCGAAGATCGGGG
>NZ_JBIWOD010000026.1:0-113549 GCF_044767545.1 Streptomyces sp. NPDC101227
CCCGGGGGGAAACCCAAAAACCACCCCCCCCCCCACCGCGCCGCCACGGCCCCCCCAACCGCCCCCCCCCGCCGCCGTGTGCGCGGCCTGGGCCTGGGCCGCCAACACGGCGACGAAGGCGGCCGGGTGGGCCGGAGCGGCGGCGGCCTGGGCCGTTGCGGTCGCGATCCGGCCGCCGCCGCAGGCCACGAACAGCACGCCGCTCACGCCGACGAACGTGACGTTTCCCAGCGCGTCGGCCATCTGCAGCGAAGCGGAGTGGCTGCCCGCGTCCTCGGGCCGGGACAGCTTCAGCAGCAGGACGCCGCCGCTGGAGATGTTGAGCCCCATTCCGAAGCCGCCGAGCGTCCAGGCCGCGGCGACGATCCAGACCGGGACCCCGTCGAGCAGCGCCAGGGGGACCATGACGATGGCGGCGGCCAGGAAGGCCATGCCCAGGCCCATCAGCCGTTCGCGGTGCGGCTCGAGGTGCCGGCGGCTCTGTACGTACGAGCCGAGTGCCCAGGTCAGGCCGCCGCCGGTGAGGGAGAGCGCCCGGGTGGGGCCCCAGGTCGGGGCCCGGGTGGGGGTGGCCGGCGGTCATCCTGCCAGCGTAAGGGCCGTAGCTCGGTTGCGCCCCTGTCCGGGGACGGGGATGGGGATGGAGTCGGGCTTTGGTCCTAGTCGCGTCCGGTCGGCCGTGGCCGGAAACCGTGTGCTGCATCGGCGACCGTATGAACGCTCCATGTCAGGGCCCCTGAAGCCATGGACTCCTCTGCCCTGTCGCCTTAGCCTCGGCCGCCCTTGCCGACGGATGACGGAAGACGAAGGAACTCGTATGCAGACAAGGCTATTTGGGGCTCCTGGCGGGCGGGGCGGCAGACGCCGCGGACGGATCGGGAGGCGCGTCGGCGCGGGCCTTACCGCCCTGCTCCTCGCCCTCCCCGCCTCTCTGGCGCTCACGCCCGCCGCACAGGCGGTGCCGATACCACCCGCCCCGGGCCACCGGCTGGTCCCGCAGTACGAGGGCGCCCCGGCCACCGCCCATCCCCTGCCCGCCGACCAGGCGCCGCCGCAGCATCCGTACCTGGCGCCCAACGGGCGGGCCGGGATGCACGGCGACGGCGCGAGCAGCGACACCCATCCCTTCCCGGGGCCGCTCGGCGCCGATCCGTCCGTGACCAGCGAGAAGATGGCGGCGCTCGGCGGTGAATGCGCCACGGTCACCTTCGACCGCGACGGCCGCCTGCTGACCGTCTGCGGCACCTTCCAGGGCTTCCGGCTCAAGCTGCTGGACCCGAAGAGCCTGGCCACCCTCGCCGAGTACAAGCTGCCGCAGCGCCCGTCCACCATCGAGGCCATCACCCGCCTCGACTTCTCCAAGATCTTCAAGGACACCTCGGGCGGCGCCTACTTTTACCTCGACAACAAGGACCGGGTCGTCCTCGCCGACTCCCGCCAGCACGTCCTGCGCCTGTCCCACTCCCGGGCCGCCGACGGGTCCTGGCAGTTCACCGTCGACGACGACTGGGATCTCACCCCCTACGTCCCGCACGACTGCGTCGGCTGGACCAACCTCTACCCGCGCGGGGAATGCGACCCGGTCACCTCCGTCCAGCCCGACTGGGAAGGCCGGATCTGGTGGGTGACCCGTAAGGGCCGGATCGGCACCATCGCCCCGGAGAGCGGTGCGGTACGCACCACCCAGCTGCCCGGCGAGGAGATCCAGAACAGCTTCTCGGCGGCCGAGGACGGGGTCTCCATCGTCTCCGACCACGCCCTCTACAGCCTGCGCGCGGACGCCGACGGCACCCCGCGCGTCCAGTGGCGCCGGACCTACGACCGCGGCACGGGCGGCAAGCCCGGCTCCATCAACCAGGGCTCCGGCACCACCCCCACCCTCCTCGGCGACTCCGCCCACCCCTACGTGGCCATCACCGACAACGCCGACGACCGGATGAACGTCCTGGTCTACCGCCGCACCGGCCCGGACGCCGGCCGCCTGCTCTGCACCGTCCCGGTCTTCGGCGCCGGCGCCTCCACCACCGACAACTCACTCATCGGCTACGGCAACAGCCTCGTCGTCGAGAACAACTACGGCTACGAGAACGTCACCTCCCTGCTCCTGGGCAAGTCGGTGGTCGGCGGCATCACCAGGGTCGACATCCGGCCGGACGGCAGCGGCTGCGACACCGTCTGGGAGAGCAAGGAACGCGCCCCCTCCAGCGTCGCCAAGCTCTCCACCGCCAACGGCCTCCTCTACTACTACACAAAGGACCCCAACCGCCTGGGCATCGACGCCTGGTACCTGACCGCCGTCGACTTCCGCACCGGCCACACCCGCTTCAAGCGCCTGACCGGCACCGGACCGCTCTACGACAACAACTGGGCCCCGATCACCCTCGGCCCCGACGGCACCGCCTATATCGGCGTCTTCAACGGCCTGGTCGCCGTCCGGGACACCCCGCCGGAATCCTGAGCACCGCGGCTCCGCCTCGTGAAGGGGCCGTCCCCCCTTCATGAACCCCGCATTGCGCCGTATTGCAGCCTCATGGCGGCCCGCCCGGAACCCTTGCTCCGCCCCCGGCCCCGCACCGTACTGTCATGACACACCGCATCAACCCGGCCGTGTGCCCGAGTGGTTCAGGGGCTCGCCTGCAAAGCGAGTTACGTGGGTTCGAATCCCGCCACGGCCTCTATCCGCCTTGACCAGGCAAAACGAAAAGGGTGGCACCCCAAGCGGGGTGCCACCCTTTTGGCCGTCCGTCTCAGTTGCCGTCTCAGTTGGCCGGTACGAGGGCGCCGGCCGCGCCGTCGTCGTCATCGTCCGGCCGGTCCGTCTCGGGCTTCCAGATCAGACCGTCAACCTGCCTCGCGATGTCGACCCGTACCTCGTTGACCATGTGCTGATACCGGGCGGCCATGGCCGTAGTCGACCATCCCATGAGGCCCATGACGGCCCGCTCAGGCACACCAAGGATGAGCAGGACCGTCGCGGCCGTGTGGCGAGCGTCGTGCAAGCGCCCGTTACGCACCTTGGCCTCAGTCAGCAGAGCCTTCCACGCGGACCAATCCTCGCGGTGGGAGGGGACGCGGCCGTGCTCGTTGGGGAACACCCAACCGCCCTCCTCCCAGTGATTCCCGGCGGCTTCACGCTCGGCATCCTGCGCCACGCGATGGACCCGCAGCAGGTCTACGAGCTGTTCGGGGAGACCAACCGCCCGGCGGCCGGCCCGCGATTTGGTGGTGGACGTCTCCGGGTTGGTGCGCCGCCGCTGTGGACAGTACCCGGCGGCCTTGCGTCCGCAGGGCTTCTCGCATCCGTGGGCATACTGAGGGCGGTGACGGCTGCGGCGGACCACCAGGAATCCGCCGTCAAGGTCTACGTCCCCCCACTTCAGCCCCAGTACTTCTCCCTGCCGCAACCCGAGAGCAAGGGCAACGGCCCAACGTGCAGAGTTGCGGTGCCGATCGGCAGCCTTCAGCAGGCGCTGCACCTCTTCCACGGTGTAGGGCTCCACTTCGTACTCCCCCACCTTCGGTGCCTTGGCCAGCTCAACAGGGTTCTTGCCAAGGTGTCCGCGCCGGACGGCCTCATTCAGTGCGACCCGCAATGTGCGATGCGCCTGGTGAGCAGTCGCGGGCTTGCTGCCGTTGGCCTGCATCTTCGAGTAGAACGCCTCGATGTGCTCGGGCTTGAGCCTGTCGAGGCGGTGAGCGCCCAGGCCGGGGGTGAGGTGCTTCCGCACGGCAACGCCGTACCCAACCATCGTGTTGTCGTTGACCGCGAGGGGTGCGACATTCTCAATCCAGTGCGCCAGCCACGTCTTGACTGTCCAGGGCCGACCCGCCTTGCGGATGGTCTTGGCGTCGCGTTCCCGCTCCAGCTTCCGGACGGCCTTCGCCACCTCGGTTCGGGTCTTGCGCTCGACGTGGCGGCGGTCGGGCGTGCCGTCGTCCCGTACTCCGACGGTGACGCGGCCGTGCCATTTCCTGTCCTTGCCCAGGTAGATGGAGGATTCACCATTGGCGCGCCTGGTGCGCTTCTTGTCGTCCGCCACGGGCGGGGCTCCTTCAGGTTGTGGAGAAACGACCGGAGCGCCACCCCTGTTGTGGGGCGGCGCTCCGGTGAGGGATGCGTCAGGCCGCGCGCTGCTCAGCGCGGCGACGGGCGAGGTATGCGGCCGGCGCGTCGGCGGGGACGCGTCGGAGTCCACCAACCAACAGGGACTCCAGCTCTCCGGAATTGATGAGCCGGTAGCAGACGGTGCGACCGACCTGGAGGCGGCGGGCGGCTTCTTCGACCTTCAGCAGCACCAGGGTTGTGTCGACAACTTCAGCGAGTTGAGTCGTGTCCATTCGCGCGACGCTCCTTCGTTGCACGGCAGGGACAGGGGCGGAGCTCCCGCCCCCTTCCGGGAAGTCCGCTACTTCCGCTACCGCCGCTACCTCGCAGGTCAGGGGCCTGTTTGAGGTAGCGGGAAGGGGTAGCGGTAGCGGATGGGTAGCGGCTAGGTAGCGGACTGGAATGCCGATTGCCGCTACCCTGTTGTTGCTGGTCAGACGGTGTTTTCCGTGCCGGGTAGCGGAGGTAGCGGACTTTCTGGGGGTGGGGGGCAGTAGCGGGCCCACGCGTCCAGGAGATCGGCGACGTAGTAGCCCTTGAGGACGCTCCCGGCGGTCTTGATGTTGCGAGAGGCGATGGGCTCGTTGTCGGCCGTCATGTACTCCGCGAGCATCTTGGACAGGCGGCGGTTGTCGAGCGGCTTGCCGTGGAGGTCCGCCCAGGGGGCGTCGTCCAGGGCGTTGAGCCGGTCCAGGATCGCGACCGTCGGAAGCCTGTCGATGCCGACCATGACGTGGTCCCGCAGGTCGGTCAGCAGCCGCACCCCGAGACTGCCTTTGTCGTTGGCCTTGGACGCGGTGACCAGTGCCACGCAGGCTTCGCGGGCCCGGTCGGGCCAGTCCCCGCCGGCGGCGTCCGCGATGGCGAGCAGCGGTTCCCACACGTCCGCCGGCCGGTCGGTGACGCCGTCGGGCATCGCCGGCCACACGTCCATGACCCGCTCACTGACCTGCTCTGCCCATGCGGCGAGCCGGTCGCGCAGGGCGAACCCTTCCTTCTCGTGGATGCGGGTGCGGTAGGGCTCGATCTCCTCGTTGTGTGCCCTGCGGCGCATGCGGATGTTGACGGAACGGTCTCGGATCGTGTCAGGCAGAGAGCCGAGCCCGGCCACGGCTACAGCAGCGTAGGAGTGGAATGCCTGCACTGTCTGGTTGGCGCCGTCGCCCACGCAGCGGAACATCGGCCGATTGCGGCGGTGTCCTGCGTTGATGAATCCACGGAGCTGCTCGTTCTCCCCGGCCTTGGGGCCGAAGATGGTGTCGATTTCGTCGAAGAGGATCGTAGGCCGCTTGCCGTCGACCCCGGCCACCGCGCGGAAGAGCGCCGCGGCGGACGCGTCGACAGCGGCCATCGGGTTGGGCACGAGCGTCTCCACGATTTCCAACGCCCTCGACTTCCCGGACCCCGGTTCGGGGGACAGGAAGGCCAGGCGCGGGGTGGACTCGAAGCAGTCGAGCAGGTGCGCGTGCGCGTCCCACAGGACCACGGCCACATAGGCGGCCTCGTGCGGGAAGACGTTGAAGCGTCGGTGGAAGGTTTCCACCTCATCGAGCAGCGCCGCACCGTCCACGGTCGCGCCGGTCTGCTGCTGGGAGCTGGTCATGCAGCGTTCCTCCTGTTCGTCTCGGGGGCGCGGTGCGGGCAGTTGCCCACGCTGGCGCGGCTGGTCAGTTCGGTGACGGCACGGCGGCCGCGGGCGCGTTCGTAGTGGCCGCAGGCACACAGTCAGTCGGCTACGGGGAGCTGGCCCCGGCCCAGCCCGCGCACGACGAAACCGGGCTGGATGCCGGTCACCGTGACCATCTGCGGGTCAGGGCGAAGAGCTGAAAGGGCGCCTTCGGCGACGACTTTCGGCGCCCCACTCCCGGCGGGGGTGCGGACCAGTTTGGCGGGGCTGATGCGGCGTGTGGTCACGCTGCCCTCCCTGTGCCGCTGTTGAGGCCGCGGATGACGGCGCGTCGGGCATAGGACTCCGGGACACCGACGGAGACGGCTGCGTCGACGATGCGCTCAGCGAGGGTGGTAAGGCCGCAGGGGCCGGGGCAATCGGCGTGCTGAGCGGCCAAGAAGGATGCGACGCCGTACGCCTGAGACCCGGCGCCGGATGTGGTCCGGGCCTGAATCCGTTCGACGCCGCGCAGAAGGCCGGTGAGGACGAAGTTCTCGGTGTGGCGGCATCCGGTGGCGCTGGCGCGGTCGACGGTGAGGCGCGTGGAGATGGAAGAGACCACCGCCGGGCGCGGGGTGGTCTCTTCTCCTTCGACCAGGGCGCGGACCGCCGTCGGGAGTTCCGTCATAGTGCCGATGCCGGGACCAAGCCAGCGGGCGTAGGACATGCGCGATTTGATGTCCACGCCGGGGCGTACGCGGTTGGCGGACTGCATGGAGCGGCAGTAGATCCAGTGCTCGCCCCGGGTCGTGCGGACGGTCCGGGTGGGCGGCAGGCTCGCTCGGGCCCATTCGACGGCGGCGGCGTCGTCCAGGTCCACCACGGTGAGTCCCGCGCCGCCGGGGTGGTAGGCGACGGCGACAGCGTCACGCCAGGCCCGCGACCAGGCCGGGGAGGTGAGGACGGCCTGGTCCGGAGTTGCTGCGGCCCAAGCGTGGCAAGGCGCCGGGCACTGGCAGGGGCCGGCGGCCTTCATGTGGGGACGGTCGCCGCAGGCGCTCCCCGAGCATGCCGGGCAGTTGGCGAAGGGCCGCTTGCCGCGTCGCAGGGGGAGGGCCGGGACGCCACGGGCGGCCAGGTCCAGGGCGATCCGCAGCTCGCGGGGTCGTCGGATCGGGGCAGGTTGAGTCATGCTGGAGACCTCCACAGGTCTGTAAGGGACTGGAGACCAGGGCGGCCCGAGGCTTTGGCGAGACGCGGGCCGCCCTAGCCATGGCTAGAAGGGCGGTTCGTTGCAGAGGCAGTTGGGGGTGCAGCGGTGCCGCCGGGACAAGCGGGGCAGGGGTACCAGGAGCCAGCGGCGCTTGTGGTTCCAGCAGATGCACGGCTCCCAGCGGGAACCGGCGTATTCGCCGGTCTCGGGGTGGCCGTATTCGTGCTCATTGCCGCCGTCGCCCGCGCAGTAGCGGCAGTCGGGGCGGGGCGTGTCGGTGAGGATGAGGGCCGGTCGGGGCCAGGTGGCGCGCTGGATCCGCAGGCGCAGCAGTGTGGTCATCGGGCTCTCCCTACTCGCAGGTGCAGTCGGTGTACTGGTTGGCGCCGGTGGCGCCGCAGCCGCAGCAGTGCGCGTAGGGGTAGGGCTCGCTGTCGTCGGTGGGGGCGCAGAGTTCGCAGTCGATGAAGTCGTCGTCGTACACGGGTCTCCTTGGCGGCGAGGCGGGCGCGGGCCCACCGGGTTGGGGCTGCATTCGATGGCGACGCGGCCGACCGCGCCGACCATGTCTTTACTTTGCGTAACCGACGGGGAGGAGAGAGGAGAGAGGCCGTAGGGCTGAAAACCTGGCTTGTGGGGCCCTGCTGGAGAGGTGCCTCCATCAGGGCCACCAGGTCCATCGAGGCGGCTTTTCCGCAGTTGAGAGCGGATGGAGGTGAGTGGTGGACCGTCTGGTGGAGTTCTCCATCAGATTCCGGCGCCTCCACCACTCGCCTCCATCGGTGAACGACTACTCTGCGTCGCTCTCGGTGGCGTCTTCGCGTGCTTCGATGGCCGTCTCGATGCGGGCACGGGAGACGCACACCACGCCGGTCTTGCCGTTGTCGGCCCGTGTCGCCTTCGGCTCAGCGCCTGCCTCGCGCAGCATTCGCGTGAGGTCGTGCAGCTCCCAGCTGCCATACGCATGCGGGTGCTTGCTAATGAGCCGGCGCAGAACCTCCTGGGTCTGGATGCGCTTCCCGTCGCCCAGCGCTTCGAGCACGTTGGCCAGATGGTCGACGTCCTCTGCGGGCTCCGCGGCGGTCTGCGTCTGGACGCCGGCCCGGCGTGCCTTTGCCCGCTCGGCGATCTCCTTGGCCGGGTCGATGTCGATGAAGTGCGTGCGCACGGTCACCGACGACTGGCCGGGGGTGAGCTTGATTCCGTCGCCCGCCACCACCAGCGTGCCCTTGTCGAGACCCTGGCGGAGTTTGTGCGGGGCGGCGCCGCCCGCCAGGGCCTGCGCCCCGACGGCCATCTCGGCCTGCGACTCGGTGCCGACGACGAGCGAGGCCCGGATGTGGTTGCCCTCGCGGGACCGCTTCGGGAGGTTCTCGTTGGTGGGGTCCTGCGTGCCCTCCCAGGTCGTGACGCTCACGGCCCGTCCCTGGTCGTGGATCTTTTTGATGGCCTGGAAGTACCGACTGTCGGCTTTCGATCCCCCGTAGGGCGCGCCGTACTTGACCGTCCCGTTGTCCGCGACGTACGTCTCCCTGGCGCCGGAGCCGTAGGCGACCTGGGCCTCATCGATGATGAGCACCAGGGGATCGAACCGCGGGTCAGCCAGGATCTTGTCTTGTGACCAGCCCTTGCGGGTCAGCTCGTTCATGAGCGCGATCCGGCGCCCCATCTCCTCGACGCCCTCCTCGGCCATCTGTGTGGCAGCGATGACGTGTTCATCCGTCGGCCCCTCGATGAGTACCTCGGCCAGTCCCCGGAACATCGACCAGTCACCGACGCCCTTGAGGTCCGCGAGGCGGAACTTCACCCGAGGATCAAAGGCAAGCCACAGAGCCAGGGCCCGCAGGGACGCGGTTTTGCCCTGGTTGGACAGACCCGTGATGAGCATGTGCCGCTGGAACAGCGAAATCAGCGCCGTGTCGCCGCGCAGGTCCTGACCCCACGGGGCACGGCCCGACTTGTAATCGGCCGTCACATCCGGGTCTGTGACCAGCGGCGACGGGCCGATCGGCTCATCCAGGGCACCGGAGTCGGCGATCCACATGCGCACGGTGCGGGGCGCCGGCGGAATGCTCATGTGCAGCTCGTGTTCGTGCCGGTTCATGTTCTCGGCGAGCTTGCGGCGCTTGCCCAGGATCTCTTCGGTGGACACCCCGGACGGGGAGGTGACGTCGACCTCGACGCCGCAGCCCGCCAGGCGGATCGGCCCGAGCATTCCGGCGGCTCCGTCTGCCATCTCCTTGATGGCTTTCTTCAGGGCGGGGATTCCCAGGTCGGACAGGGCTTTGACCACGATCGACGGGGTGATCGGGACGTCGTCCACCGTGTCGGGGGCGGGCCGGGCCCAGGCAGGCGCCGTCTCGTTCTTGTGGCCAGCGCGCCACAGATGCGAGAGACCGGCCACGAGCGCCAGCCCCAGGGCCGGGCCCCACGCGATCCCCACGAACCAGCACAGCGCCTGTACTGCGTCGATCGCGGCCAGCGTCGGAGCCACCACGTCATGCAGCTCGTGGTCGTGGATCGCCATGCAGATCCCGACCAGCAGCAGGACGCCTTCAGCCGCGGCCGTGCCGATCGCGGCGGACCTGGCCATCGTCGGCACCTTGTGGACCAGCTCAATGCGCCGCTCGTGCCGCTCGCGGCGGAACCGGTCGGCCCGGTCCTGCCATTCGGCCGCCGCCGCGTGATCCCCGGCGGCCAGCGCCATCGCGCGCATCCGGTGGTGCACGGCGACGGTCCGCCCCTCCCAGCCCCTCTTGGCGACAACTCCGGCGCCGCCGATGAAGTAGCCACCATGGCGCACCACCATCCCGACAGCGTCACGGGTGCGCTCGTGCGTGGCCAGCGCGTGCACCCGGCGAACCGTCAGCCGGGTACGGCCGGAGGTGGGCGGAGCGCCATCGGCGGTGGGCTGCTGCGGTTGATGCGGGACGGCGTCGACGGTCGGGGCGGGGGCGGGGGCGGTGGTGTCTTTGGCGAGGTCGACGGTGTCACGG
The DNA here is from genome assembly GCF_044767545.1 of Streptomyces sp. NPDC101227. NCBI lineage: Bacteria > Bacillati > Actinomycetota > Actinomycetes > Kitasatosporales > Streptomycetaceae > Streptomyces > Streptomyces sp. NPDC101227. The sequence goes on from NZ_JBIWOD010000026.1 coordinate 9,924, forward strand.
CGGGCTCGGTGCCGGTCGAGGTGGTGAACGGTTCCCATCTGCGGTTCTTCCGCGGCGGGTTCGGTCATGATGGTGTCTCCTGTCACGCATCTGGTAGTGCAGAGCAGGGCCCGGGGCGGCCGGTTCGCCTGGCAGCCATCGGCCGCCCCGGGGCGAATTCACGCGTCCTTCTCGGCCCGCTTGGCGGCGCCGTCCAGGACGCGGTTGAACTTGCGCTTGAGGTCACCGAGGTAGACGTCCTCGCCTGCCAGCGAGCGCTTGCACATGCGGGCGCCCAGGCAGGCGAGCTTGGCCTTCTCGGTGGTGGTGAGCTTGGGCTCGTGCTGGGCCATGTCGGCTCCTGTCCGGGCCGGGACTGTCCCGGCTCCCCACCGCGCCCGGCCAGTGGGCCGGGCGCGTCTGGGCAGCCGTCAGCGGCGCTTACGAGCCCTGGCGACGTTCTTCGCGGCAGCCTTGGCGTCCTCGCTGCCGGCCGCCTTCACGACGGTCCCCACACCCCATGCGGCGGCGACGAGGGCCAGGGCGAGGAAGGCGAGGGGCAGGGCCGCGGAGGCCAGCACAGTGACGACCATCGGGCCGAGGAAGACACCGGCAACCACCGCGCCGCCACCGGCGCCGGCGGCGAGCGTGACGCGCTGCAGGGTGCGGTCGGGCGGGGCCTGGTGGATGTGCTGGACGATGATCTGCCGACCGTCGTCGTAGGCGGCCGGGCCGGGCAGGGGCTGCGGCTGGTAGACGGGCAGGGAGGGGTCCTGCCGCGGAACGGGGAGCTGGTTATCGAACTGGTAGCGGCGCGGGGGCATGGTCAGTCCTTCCTGCGGTTGCCTGGAACATGGAGGTCTCCCTCGTCGCTCCGGGGCCGGGGCTGTCCCGGCTCCCCGCCCGCCCCGGCGCTTGCCGGGGCGGACAGGCAGCCGTCAGACCGCGAAGAGATCAAGGGATCGGCGCTCGCAGGCGCGGGTTCCGCAAAGCTGCGGGTTGTCCTCGGAGCCAAGGCAGGCGCCCAGTTCGATGTCGTCCCACAGCCGGTGCTCGATGCGGGCGCCGCAGGCGGTGCACGGCTGGTGCAGCGTCATGACCAAGCCGCCGTCGGCGTCCGGTTCGGTGTAGTGGAGGTAGGTGCTGCCACCGAGGTAGGCGACGGCCGACGGCGGCACCAAGTCCCTGAAGGCACGGTCGATGCCGGGGTAGCCACGCCACATCTCCAGGCTCACCACGCGAGCGAGCGTCTCGGGGAAGACGGTCGTGACCATCTCCTGAGCGTCACGCTCGGCCGCGGTCCGCATCTTCTCCTCGGCGGCCTTGAGGGCAGCTTCCCGCACCTCCTCCTCCGCCTTCAGGAAGCGAATGCGCACCTCGCGCTGTTCGGCCGCGAGCGTGGCCAGTTCGGGCAGAATGCGGGGACTGTTGTTGCTGGTCACTGTGTCTCCTGTCAGGCAGCTGGGCTGGTGGTTGTGTCGTTGCAGGGCACGCACATGCCGAGGGAGCGCGGGATGCAGTACCCGGCGTCCGTGCGGCAGGCGGGGCAGACGCGGCGGGCCGCCAGAGCCTTTGCCAGGGCGGCCCGCTTACCGGCCGTCATGGGACGGACGGGCTTGGCCTGGTCGATGCGGTAGAGGTGGGCCGTCAGCGGCTCCCGGCGCCGCCGGGGGCGCAGGAGCTGAGCGGCTACGTCCTGTCCGCCGGGCCGCAGTCCGCGGGCCCGTAGCTGGCGGCGGGTGGCGTAGCCGTCGGGGGCGAGCTTCCACGGGTAGGTGGGGAGGCCGAACCGTTCGCCCGTGGGGTCGAAGCAGTCGGCCAGGCTCAGCCGCATCACGCGGCCTCAGCGCGTTCGGCTCGCAGGATCTCGCGCAGTTCCCGGGCCTTGGCCGGGGCGGTGTGCACCGCCCGGCGGATCGCCTCGGCCGTCAGCGCCTCGACCGGCCAATCCGCGGTTGCCGACCGTGCCTCGGCGAGCAGCTGCTCGGGGGTCCGGTTCGGTCGGGGCGATCGGGCCGACTGGGGCACCCGACCGGTCACCCGGCGCGGCTTCGACTCGGCGGCTGCCACCGCCGTGACCGGTCGACCGGCCGACTCGACTACCGGCGCGGGGTCGGGGGTGGCCAGGGTCGATTCCGCCTCGATCGACACGACAGGTTCGGGGGTCGATTCCTCCAGCTCAGCCGTAGACCGAATTGCGTTGCTCTCGGTCGATTCCTCCGTATTTGCTGCAGGGGTCGCTGTGCTCTCCAGCTCCGGCCGGACGGCGCCAAACGGCAGCGCCCGGGGCGCGTTCTCCGTGGTCTCGCGGGTGACGGAGAACATGTCGCCGAGAGCGGCGTTGGCGCCGTCGGTGACCCGATCGCGCTGGACGTCCAGCAGACGGGCACCCAGGGCGGTATCGCCGGCGCCGACCTTCCGGGCGAGCTTCCACGAGGCGCGCTCCGACTTGCGCTGGACCTTTGCGTCGGGGTGGTTGGCGGCGCAGGCCCGGTGGTAGGCCAGCGCCTGGACGACGGCGGCGGCTTTGCGCTCCGCCTCGGCGTCCCGGCCGTCCTGGTGGACGACGATGCGGCGGGCCAGGAACGCCATGCCTTCGGCCGCCACGCACATGCCCATCGGAGTCACGGCGTAGATGACGGTGCGGCCCGGATCGTCGGCAGCCATGGCCGCCATCGCGGAGGCGGCGGCCGGCAGGGCCCACAGGCCCGCCCGGACCACCAGCGGTGAAGCCTGACCCAGCATCGTCAATCCGAGCAGCACCAGCGCCAGCACGGCGGTCGCCCCCTCGCCGGCGGCCACCGCGCCCAGTGCGGTGCCGGTGCCGTAGGCGCGGCTGATGTTGCTGAAGGTCCCCACTCCACCGGCCACGCCGGTGGCGAGCATCGGCACGAACGCGGCCGTCAGGACGAGCCGTTGGGCCCGGCTCAGGGGCTGGTGGGTGGTCCTCACGATGCACCGACCCAGGCGATCACCGCAGCCACGACCAGCAGGGCGCCGGCCGCCAGCATCGCGCCGGTGAACGCCAGCAGCAGGCTGGCTTTGGTGTCGGTGCGGGCCAGCTCGGCCTTGATCTCCGCGTGCGCGGCGGTCAGTGCGGTGTCCTGGTAGCTCACGCCCCCACCCCCGGCGCGATCGCCGTGGCGGACAGGTTCGCCAGCTCGCGCCGGGCGGCGAGCACCTTGCGTCGGGCCCGGCGGATGCGCCGGGCGTCCAGCTCGGACGGCCGACGGTCCAGGACCATGATCTGCGCAACGAGCAGCTCATCCTGCGCGGTGATGAGTGGCATCTCCGCGTCGATCGCATCCAGCTCCGCGGTCGTCGGCTCGCGGTCGAAATCAGCGGCGGTAACGACCGCCTGAACAGGAACGATGTACCTCATTGGGTCGTGCTCCTCTCACAGTGGAACGGCCCGTCAGCGGCTCCGGTGGGCAAACACCGGAGCCGCGCGCCGTTGTGGACCCAGTGGATTCCGGCTCCCCTCAGCCCCACCCGTACAGGCCCGCGCTTAACGCGGCCCGGACGGGCAGGGGAGGCAACCGGCCGCAGCGCGTGACGCGCTGCGAAAGGGCTGAAGTGGTGCGCGATCTCGCATCCGCGCGGCCGTCACTTATGGGGGAGACGGCTCAGAGGCCCGCACGCTGTTCAGTTCTCAAGCAACGACCGCTTCCTTTCGACCCGTGTCACGGGGCCGTCCGGGCGACGCAGATCACGCGTTTGTGCAGGCCAAACAAGGCCGCCCCATCCTGACCAACTTGGCTAGCCTGGTTGGGATGAGTACAACGTAGCCAGCCTGGCTAGTCACGTCAACACCTGACTAGCCTGGCTGTCCTGATCAAGGGGGGAGGACGTAGCATCAGGGGCATGACTTTCACGCCCGAACCTCTGGATCCGGACGACGACCGGCCGCCGTATGAGCAGGTGGCGAGCAGTCTTGGCGCCGCCATTCGGACCAGGAAGCTAGGCCCCGGGGCTAAGCTCCCGTCGCACAACAAGCTGACCGAGCTGTACGGATTCGCCCGCGCCACGATCCAGCGGGCGCTCCGTGACCTGGAAGACGAAGGCCTCGTCGTATCCCGCAAGGGCAGCGGCGTGTACGTCCGCAACCGCACCGAACGGCCGGCCGGTCTCCGCCCATACGTTGAGCAGGCGTTTGCCAGCTCGGAGGTCTCGATCGACTTCGCCGGGTTCTCCAGCGAGACACTGCACAGTGCGCTTCAGGAGCCCATCGACAAGATCCGCGTCGGCCGGCTGACACCGTCGAGCATCGACATCCGCATCCTGGTGCCGGACATGTCGGTGCCCCACGCGGCGCCCGTGCGTCGCGAAGACGGGGCGGACGACCCGCGCCTACGCCGTCGCATGCACGAGATGATGGTCGGCTTCACCCGAAGCATCACCAACTCCATCCACGAGCTAAGCGTTCTCGGGCTGGTGGCGGAAACCAACGTGAGCGTGAGGGTCCACGGCGGCACGCAATTCTTCAAGCTGTACGTGATCAACAAGGAAGACGCATTCTTCGGGTACTACCCCATCCGGCCCAACAAGGTGGTGGCTGAGGGAGAGGCCATAGAGATCTACGACCTGGTGGGAGCGGACGCCACGTTGTTCCACTACTCCGTGAACGAGGGGGAGTCGTCGAGTGGGGCTCAGCAGGTCGAGCAGGCCCGCATGTGGTTTGACAGCGTCTGGAACACCATCGGAAGGGACGTCGACCCTGATGGGAAGTAGCAAGCTCGCCGAGATCGCCGGAGCCACCAACGGCGTCCTGTTCGACTTCGACGGGCCGATCTGCGACGTATTCGCGGGGCGGCCCGCCCCCGGTGTCGCGCGGGAACTCACGGAGGTTGTCACCCAGCACGACGCGACGCTTGGCGGCAAGGCGCATGGTGTCGACGACCCAATGGAGATCCTGCGTCTTGCGGACCAAGGCGGCGAGCCAGTCATCCGGGCAATCGAAGAATCACTGACCAAAGCCGAAGTGTCGGCGGTCAAGGTCGCGGGGCCGCCCGTCCCCGGCGCGGTCGCCGCTCTCGAAGCGGCGCACTCATCCGGGCGAAAGGTCGCCATTGTCAGCAACAATTCCACTGCCTGCGTACGAGCGTTCCTGATGCTGCACGGCCTTCGCCACCTGGTACATGAGGTCATTGGACGCGCCGCCTACCGGCCGGATCTGATGAAGCCCGACCCCCACTCGCTGCTGCTCGCCGCCGCACAACTTCGCGTACACCCCCACAACTGCACACTCATCGGGGACTCAGTGACAGACGTCGAAGCTGCTCGTGCCGCTGGAGCAATGTCCATCGGCTTCGCCAACAAGTCGCACAAGGGCGTCGCCTTGGCTGAGGCGGGGGCCAATGCAGTGGTCACCGACATGACCACTGTGGCCGACGCTCTGGCATCGAGCCCCAAGCCGCGTGCTTAGGGCGGACTGACTTGCCTGGTCAGTGACCTCGGCACCGTCTCAGTTTCCGTCTCATTCACCGCCGTTCGATGCCGTTCACGAGGGTTCACGCCACGGACGGGAGTACGGGGATGAACAAGGCTGAACGACTGCGGATCACGCTCTGACCAGCACGGACAAACCTGCAAAGCGAGTTACGTGGGTTCGAATCCCGCCACGGCCTCCATTGCTCCGGCCTGGAGCGAGTGGCTGATGGGCCGGTCTTCCCAAAGGGGACCGGCCCATTGCCCTTCGTCTCGTGCGTCTCGGTTTCCGAGCGAGTTACTCGCCGGCCGGTTTGACCACGGTGGCGGGCGTAGTGGTCGCGGTGCCCGTGGTGGTGGGTGTGGTGCCCGTGGTGGTGGGCGTGGTGGGCGTGGTGCCTGTACTGACAGGCATGGTCGACGTGGTGCCCGTACCGGAAGGCATAGTCGGCGTGGTGCTCGTACCGGAAGGCCCAGTCGGCGTCGTTGGCGTGGTTGGCGTAGTTGGTGTGGTCGGCGTCGTCGGTGTGGTCGGCGTCGTCGGCGTAGTTGGTGTCGTCGGCGTCGTCGGCGTAGTTGGTGTCGTCGGCGTCGTCGGGGTAGTTGGTGTGGTCGGCGTGGTTGGCGTGCCACCTGTGCTGGCGGGCGTGGTCTGGGAGCCGGAACTGGCGGACGACAGGCCCGTGGCGCTGGTAATGCTTGAACCAGGAGAATTGATAATCTGATTCAAAGTGGCATTCGTCTGATTGGTAACTTGGTTAATCACTGTCTGCGAAAGGCCGAGGCTTGCCGCCTTGGCCTGTGATGCTGCTACACCCTGCGCCTTCGCCGCCGCCGGGGAGGCGCCTTTGCTCCTCGCCGCTTGTGCTGCGCTCGCTCCGGCGGCTACCGCAGCAGCGGCTCCGCCACTGCCGGACGACGCCGAGGACGCCCCACCGGTGCAGGCCACAGGGCCTACGGAGAACGGACCCGTACCCGAAACCGTGGTCGTCAGGCTGCCATTGGCGGAAGAACGCGCAGCCGCCCCGCCGGGAGAAACTGTGAACGACCCATTGGGGGCGAAGTTCGAGCCCGTCAATGTATTTCCTGTCACCCGACAACTCTGTTCCGGGGCGGCGGAGGCGGGTGCGGCAGAGATAGCGGACACCCCTCCGGCCAGCGCAGCTGCCGCGGCGAAACTCAGTGCGATTTTCCCTCTCACGGGATTCCCCTTTCCGCACAGTGCTTGCGATGTTGCCCGCGTGCGATCGAAGGCAGCCGGCCATGAGCAGGGCGTGACGTAAAATAGCGGGAAGAATCGGCAACAGGTGCGCGCAATGCCTCCGCCCCCTGGTCTGGAGCCGCACCTCTGAATACTTAGCAAACGGGTATCGACGACCCCACGCAGAGCATGGGTCAAGGGTCAATCTTCGACTTCAGGTAATCAAGAGGTAAATCAGCCGATGAGGGCGTAGGCAGAATTACCTCACCCGAAATACCTCACCCGAATCGCCTCACCTGAATTGCCTCACCCGAAATACCCGCAACGCAATCCGTGACGGCCGGTGTACGGGCCGGGGCGCTCCCGCGGAGGCGGACCTCGAACGCCGCGCAGAATCATGGGAAACCCGGATTGCATTGTATGCCCCCGGGATGCCGAGAGGCCTCTGTGCAAAGTCGGGAAGATCGGCCCGCCAGTGGTTACCGCCCGCCCCCGGCGGGGGCGGGCGGCGGCAAAACAACGGGGCGCCCTCCCGGGCTACATCTGCACGGCCTGTGCCACCGCCGCCTGCGGGCGGATCGGGAGGCGGCCGATGGGGCGGCCGGTGGCCGCGCGGACGGCGGAGGCGACGGCGGCCGGGGAGGTGACGACCGGGACGGCGCTGGCGGGCTTGGCGCCGAAGGGCGCGACCACATCGCGTTCCTCGACGAGTTCGACGATGCGGATGTCGGGGGCGTCGAGCGCGGTCGGCAGCGCGTAGCCGGTCAGGTCGGGGTGGCGGACCTGACCGCGGGTGGTGCGCAGGTTCTCCATCAGGGCGGCGCCCAGGCCCTGGGTGACGCCGGCCTCGATACGGGCCCGCAGCTGACGCGGGTTGAGCACCCGGCCCACGTCCTGGGCGACGGTCATCTCGACGACCCGGATGGTGCCCAGCTCGATGTCCACGTCGGCGACGCAGCGGATGGCGCAGAACGCCAGGCCGACGAACGCATCGCCCCGTCCGCTCTCGTCCAGCGGCTCGGTCGGGTGCGGCCGGCACTGGGCGGTGGCCCACAGTTCCTTGCCGTCCAGCGCCTCCGCGACGGTCGTGCTGAGCACCCCGTCGTACGAGGTGATCTTGCCGTCGGTGATGCTGAGCAGCTCGGTGGACATGCCGAACTTGTGGGCCAGCGGCTGCAGGAGCTGCGTACGGACCATCTTGGCGGCGCGTTCGACGGCGCCGCCGGAGACCCAGGTGTGCCGGCCGTGGCAGGCGGGTCCGGCCGGGGGCTGGTCGGTGTCGACGCCCGCGACATGGACCTCGTCGACCCCGAGGGTCTCCTGGACGATCTGGCGCGCCAGGGTGGAGAAGCCGGAACCGGTCTCGACGGCGGCGCAGATGACGGTGGCGACCGAGCCGCTGACCTTGACGGTGGCGGTGGAGACCTCGTCGGTGCCCTCGGCGCCGAGCATGTGGACCATGCCCAGCGCGTAGCCGACGCCGCGGCGTACCGCGCCCGGCTCGCCCGCGCCCTCGGGGCCGCCCGGCAGCAGCCATTCCGCTTCGGGCGCGTCCTTGGGCAGCTCGGGCAGTGGCGCGTCCTTGACGGCGTGCAGGAGCTCGGCGACCGGGGCCGGGCAGGTGACGGTCTGGCCGGTGGGCAGCAGATCGCCGGTGGCCATCACATTGCGCATCCGGATCTCGTCCGGTTCCAGCCCCAGTTGGGCGGCCAGCTTGTCCATCTGGCCCTCGTAGGCCGCGCACACCTGCATCGCGCCCTCGCCGCGCATATGGCCGGACGGCGGGTTGTTGGTGCGTACCGCCCAGCCCTCGATCACGGCGTGCGGGACGACGTAGGGGCCGCAGGAGAAGGAGACGGCGGCGGCCAGGGCCTCGGCGGAGGTGTCCGCGTAGGCGCCGGCGTCCATCAGGATCTGCGCCTCCACCTTGACGAGCTTGCCGTCGGCGTCGGCGTGGTGGCGGTAGCGCAGCAGCGTGGGGTGGCGGTGGGCGTGCGCGAGGAAGGACTCCTCGCGGGTGGCGGCGAGCTTGACCGGGCAGCCCGTACGCAGCGCCAGCAGGCCGAGCGAGAGCTGGATGCCGGGGTCCTCGCGGTCGGCGGTGGCACCGGGGACGCCGGTCACCACCACCTTGACGCGGTCCGGGTCGAGGCCGAAGGAGGCGGCGGCCAGATCGCGGTCGGTGTGCGGGTCGGTGGAGGCCGTGTAGATCTCCACGCCGCCATCGGGGCGCGGCACCGCGAGTCCGGCCTCGGCCCCGATGGGGGCCGGGTCCTGGCGGCCGATCCGGTAGAGGCCCTCGACCATCACCTCGCCGACCGCCTCGGCGTCGCCGAAGCGGAGCGGGATGTGCCGGATGAGGTTGCCGTCGGGGTGCAGCGGCTCGGCCTCGAAGGCCAGCTGCGGGTCGGTGACCGCGTCCATGAGCTCGTACTCGACGGCGATGGCGGCGGCGGCCAGACGGGCGGTGTCGGGGTGGTCGGCGGCCACCGCGGCGATCGGCTCGCCGTGGTGGCGGACCTCGTCCTTGGCGAAGACCGGGCGGTCGGCGACGCCCCGGCCGTGCCCCGCGTCGCCCGGGACGTCCTCATGGGTGACGACGGCGCGGACGCCCGGCATCTCGGCCGCGTGCTTGGTGTCGATCGACAGGATCCGCGCGCGGGGGTGCGGCGAGCGCAGCACCGCGGCCCACAACAGCCCCTCGGCCCACAGGTCGGCGGCGTACGGGAAGGTGCCCTGGGTCTTGGCCGGCGCGTCCGCGGGCTGCAGCGAGACGCCCAGGCCGCGCGGCGGCGGCTCCACCGGCGGGACCGGGACGCTCGCCGTGGGGGTCGCGGTCGCGGCGCCGGCGCCGTCTGTCGTGCCACTCATGCCGAAACCTCGCTCCGCCCGGCCTCGCGCTCGCTCGGCGCGCACCTCTCCATGACTCTCCCCCTGGGGGCACCTCCCGGCAGCAGCCGGAGGACTTCGGCCGGGGGGACGCCCCTGCTGCGCTTGCTCATGCGGCGCCTCCCGTCTGCGGATCGACGCCCGGTCCCTGCTGGGGAGGGTGGCCGGGAGAATCCTGGTTGTGCGGGGCGTGGCCGGTGGGGTCCGAGGGGCCCGCCTGGTGAGGGATCCGAGGCTTGTCCTGCGGGGCGTCCGGCGGGGTCTCCGCAGCGGCGTGCGCGGCCTCGGCGGCCTCCGCGCGGGCCTTGACGACGTCGTCGACGGCGTCCAGCACGCCGCGGTAGCCGGAACAGCGGCAGAGGTTGCCGCACAGCGCCTTACGGGTCTCCAGTTCGCTGGGGGCGTGGTTGCCCTCCAGGAGATCGTGCACGGTCATCGCCATGCCCGGGATGCAGAAGCCGCACTGCACGGCGCCGGACGCGGCCAGCGCCCGCTGCACGTCGGAGGGGACGCCGTCCTGCGCGAGCCCCTCGACGGTACGGACCTCGCTGCCCGCCGTGGTGGCGGCCGGCACCAGGCAGGAGGCCACGAGCCGCCCGTCCACCTGGACGGAACAGGCCCCGCACTCGCCCTGTGAGCAGCCGTCCTTGGCCCCGGCGAGGCCGAGCCGCTCGCGCAGCACGTAGAGCAGCGACTCGCCGATCCAGGAGTCCGTGACGGGGCGGTCGGTGCCGTTCACGCGCAGGACGTAGGAGGCGGCGGGGTGCTCGTCGTGGGGGTGCTCGTCGGGGGTTCCGGCGGCGTCGGGGGCGGGGGTGTCGTGGACGGGAGTGTCGTGGACGGGTGCGGTCAGGTGGGCGGGGGCGGTGGGGTCGGTGGGGACGCCCGTGAGTTCGGTGGGCTCGGTGGGGCCCACCGGTTCGGCCGGTTCGGCCGGTTCGGCCACTTCGCCGGGAGCGGCCGTGCCGGCCGCCTCAAGGTGCGCGTCGTGATGCGCGTCGTGATGCGCGTCGTGGTCTTCGGCAGGTGACGGGGCGGGCGCGGCGGCGCCCTCGTGCTCGGCCGTCACCGCGCCGAGCGCCGGCGCCGGCTCCGTCGCGGCACTCGCGTCGGCCTCCCCGGGCGCCCGCTGGTCCGGGCCGGCGAGGCGGTCGTCGCCGGCCGCCGCCCGGTGCTCCTCGTACGCCCCGTACGGCTCGTAGGCCCCGTACGCGTCCCCGGTGCCGGTTCCCGCGGCGGGAGCGGTCGGCGGGCCGGCCGCGAATTCCCCGGAGTGGTCGGGCTGTTCCCCTTCGGCGGCCGGGACCGCCCACCGGTCGCCACCGGAACCGGCACCTATGCTCGGCGCCGCCGCCTCCGGGCGGGGAGCCGCTTCCTGCTGCGCGGGCGGCCACTGGGCGAGCGCATCGGCGGGCAGCGACCAGTGACCGGTCGCGCCGGCGGCCGGGGCGTCCATCCGGCCCGCGCCCGTCCCGTACGGGTCGCCGTCAACCGCTTCGCCGCCGCCGGGCAGGCCTTCCGTACGACCGTCCGCCGGGCCGTCCGCCGCGCCGTACGGATCGTCGGCGGGGGCGCGGAACCGGTCGTCGGCGGCGGTCTCGCCATGTCCGGGCACGCCGGTCGTGGCGCTCAGTCCGGCCGCGAAGTTCCAGTGGCCGGTGCGGCCGGTTTCGCCGGGGTCCGCCGGGGCCTCGGGGCCGCCGTAGGTGTCCTGGTAGCCGCCTTGGTAAGCGGCGGCGTCGCCGGGCTCCGGGTGGTGCCCGGCCTGCCCCTGCAGCCCGTGGTAGCCCGTGAGGCCGTCATCGCCGACCAGATACTCGCCGGACTCCTCCAGGCCGTCGTCCGCCGCGGCCGGGACCGACCACGCTCCGGCGGCCTCCGCGCTGCCCGCGACCGGCCAGTCCACCTGGTCGCCGCTCCACGGCTGCGCCGCCGAGGGCGCGCCGCCCTGATAGATCGCGGCGGAATCCTGGTGGCCGGGGTGGCCCGAGTGGCCCGAGTGCGCCGGGTATCCGGCGGACGGGTCGACGTATCCCGCCGACGGGTCCGCGAACGGCATCGTCCACTGGCCGGTCGACGCCGGGTCGGTGCCCGCGTCCGGGACCGGCGGCGCGGCCTCGTGCTGGGTGAACGAGGAGGGCGGGGTGTAGCCGTGGCCGGGCGCGGCGAGCGGGTCGGCGCCCGGGTTGCCGTAGCCGTTTCCGTAGCGGCCGGGCACACCGCCGTAGACGCCGGTGGTGAAGCCCTCCGGGAGCTGGACGAAGGCGGTGGCCTCCGACTCGTACTCGCCGCCCTGCGGGAGTGGTTGCCAGCCCTGGTCGGGGTGCGGCTGCTGCGGGGTGTGGTTTTCTTCGCTCACGAGAGCGCCCTCCCAAGTGCGCGGCGGGCCAGGGCTGCCACCGTACGGCGCAGGTGCAGCGCGGCGGGCGGCAGGGTCACGGGTTCCGAACCGTCCTGCGGCGGCGCCGGGTCGGGAATGCATGCGGCTGCCACGTAGTCGCCGAAGGCCGTCAGGGCCTCGGGCACCAGGCCGCGTTCGCCGTCCCAGTCGATGAGCGAGGCCACCCACTCCTCGGCCTCCAGGGGGCGCAGCGGCATCGCGGCGACCGCGCCCACGGCGCAGCGCACGCCGCGCCGGGCCGGGTCCAGGACCAGCGACACCGAGGCGGTGGCGCGCCCGGGGCCCGTACGGCCGGTGGCCTTGAGGAAGGTCTGCGGGGCGTGCAGCAGCGGCACCCGTACGAAGCCGACGAGTTCACCGGGATGCAGCATCTCCCGGCCCGCCAGGAGGTGGCTGACGGGGATCTCGCGGCGCGCACCGCCCGGTCCGGCGATGATCACGGTCGCTTCGAGGGCGGCGAGCACGGGCAGGGTGTCGCCGGTGGGTGCGGAGGTGACGATATTGCCGCCGAGCGTCCCGGCGTTGCGGATCTGCGGGGGGCCGGCGGCGCGGGCCGCGGCGGCCAGGCCGGGGATCAGCGCGGCGAAGTCGGGGCGCCCCATACGGGCGAGGGTGAGGCCGGCGCCGAGCAGCGCATGGCCGTCCTGGTACTGCCAGCCGCGGATCTCGCTGATCCGGCCGAGGCCCACCAGGGCTGCGGGTCTGAGGAGTCCGGCGTTGACGGCCGCCATGAGGTCCGTGCCGCCCGCGACCGGAACGGCGGCGGGCATGGCGGTGAGCGCCGCCACCGCCTCGTCGAGCGAGGCCGGCAATGTCACCGTTGGTGACGCCTGCGGTGCGTGGGTGGTCAAGCCAGCTGCCCCTTCCCCGGTGTCCCGGCAGTTCCGCTCCGCCGTACGGTACGTGCTCACGGCCCGGACGTGGCAACTCTGGCACATCTTCCCGGCCCCACGGCGAGAGGGTCCGCGAAGCGGCGTTCCGTCCCCATGCGGTGGGCTGGTCCGATTCGTCCGCCGCTTGTGGGGGCTACGGGCGGGCGGCACACGGGGTACGGGGCGCCGTTTTTGCGGGCGCTCATCGCCCGTACGGCGGTGCGGGCAACCACCGTCCCAGGCTCCGGCCGCGCGAACACCTCCTTGCGCACGGGCTCACACGTTTGGGGGCGCCCCGTCGATCGGGCGTCCGAGCACACCGGGGCGGCGCTGCCAGGGATGCGGGCCGCCGGGCGGGCGGTAGTCGACGCCGAGGGCGTCGAGGCGGGCGTAATGAGCGGCCATCCGGCGGGTGAAGTCCTGGTAGTCGCGGTCGGCGGGCCGCGGCAGCCGCGCCCAGGCGACCTCGGCGAACGCCGCGAGCCGGGGAAAGACCTGGTAGTCGAGGCGCTGCTGACTGTCCATGACCTCGGTCCAGACGTTGGCCTGGGTGCCCAGGACGCGGGCGGCCTGCTCCTTCGTCAGCTCCGGCGGCACCGGCTCGAAGCGGTAGACGTCCTCCAGGGTGCGGACGTATCCGATCGGCACCGGCTCGTCTGGGTGAGCGTGCTGACGGTGGTCCAGGTACACCTGCTGCTCGGGGCACATGACGACGTCGTGGCCGGCCCGGGCGGCGGCGATCCCGCCCGCGTAGCCGCGCCAGGAGGAGACGGCCGCCCCCTCGGCCAGGCCGCCCTCGAGGATTTCGTCCCACCCGATCAGCCGCCTGCCGCGGTCGGCGAGCCAGCGGTCGAAGTGCCGGATGAACCAGCTCTGCAGCCCGTCCTCGCCGTCCAGGCCGAGTTCGGCGATGCGGGCCCGGGCGGTGGCCGAGGCCCGCCACTGGTCCTTGGGGCACTCGTCCCCGCCGATGTGGACGAACGGCGAGGGGAAGAGGTCCAGGACCTCCTCCAGCACGTGCTCGTAGAAGCGCAGGGTGTTGTCAGTGGGGGCAAGTACGTTGGGATTGACGCCCCAGGTGTCCCAGACCTTCAGGGAGGTGGTGTCGATGACGTCGGCGTTGCCGAGTTCCGGATACGCCGCGATGGCGGCCTGCGAGTGCCCGGGGATATCGATCTCGGGGATGACGGTGATATGCCGCGCGGCGGCGTAGGCGACGATCTCGCGGAGGTCGTCCTGGGTGTAGTAGCCGCCGTGCGGGCGGTCGTCCCAGAGGGGTGAGGCGCGGTGGCCGAGCTTGGTGCGCTCGCGCCAGGCGCCGGTCCCGGTCAGCTTCGGGTAGCGCCGGATCTCGATGCGCCAGCCCTGGTCATCGGTGAGGTGGAGGTGCAGGACGTTGAGCTTGTGGGCGGCGAGCAGGTCGAGGTAGCGCAGCACGCCGTCCTTGGGCAGGAAGTGGCGGGCGACGTCGAGCATCATGCCGCGCCAGGCGAAGCGCGGTTCGTCCTCGACGACGACCATCGGCAGGTGCCACTCGTCCCGCTCCACGACCGGCGCCCTGCGGAATGCCTCGGGCCCGAGCAACTGCCGGAAGGTCCCCGCGCCCCAGAAGACTCCGGCCGCGCCGCCGCCGTCGATACGGACCGCATGGCCGTCCACGGTGATGCGGTAGCCCTCGGGCGCCAGATCCCGGTCGATGGCGAGCACGATGCGGTTGTCGTCGTCCGCGCCCGGCGCGAGCGGGAGACCGGTGGCCGCGCCGATCGTGGACCGCAGCCAGCGTGCCGCGCCCTCGGTGCCGGGCCGCGCATCGAGCAGCGTCTCGTGGTCGAGGGCGAAGAGCCCCTGGGTGGGGGGCAACCAGCTCAGGCGACGCGGCGCCGGAAGCAGGTCCGTATGCGCCGGGTGGGCCGGCTGGGCCGTCCGGGGGATGGCTCGGTGCGGCACGGCGCTGTGTGGCGTGGCTCTGTGGGTCATGCACCGAACCTGCCACGGCGAAGACGCCTACGGCTCCGGTATGCGCGGATGCGCGTACCGAAGCCGTAGGGCAAACCCGCGGGAGCGGGGCGGCTACTTCTTGCCGCCGTCCTTGCCGCCCTTGTCCTTGTCGCCACCGGCGCCCATGGACTCGAAGATCTCCTTGCACATCGGGCAGACCGGGTACTTCTTGGGGTCGCGCCCCGGCACCCAGACCTTGCCGCACAGCGCGACGACGGGCGTGCCGTCGAGCGCGCTCGCCATGATCTTGTCCTTCTGGACGTAGTGGGCGAAGCGCTCGTGGTCGCCGTCGCCGTGCGACACCTGCGGTGTCGGCTCTACGAGGGTCCCCGTACCTGCCCCGCGCTCGGGCTCAAGAGTGCTCATAACTGCCAAGGGTACCCACGCCCGCCGCAACCCGGGAGCGTCGGCCTGTCCCCGTATGGAGGACAAGCCCGAGGGCCGCCACGCGGGCCTCCGCCCGGGAAGCGCGTACGGGGCCACGCCCGCGGCCTACGAGGCGACCGGCACCCCGCCCCGGTCCTCGGCCGTCAGGCCCAGTTCCACGGCGAACGCCAGCGCCGCCTTCGGGCGCACCTCGTACCAGGAATCCTGATCGCAGACCGCGTCCAGCAGCGCGGTGATGTCCGCCGCGCCGACCGTACGGGCCTCTGCGGCCGCTATGAACGCGCGGACCGCGGCCGCCGGATCGACCTCGGTCTCCGTGACGGCCACCAGGTCCTCGACGATCCGCTCGATCGCGTCGTCACCCGTCCCGGCCCAGCTCAGGGCCATCTCCAGGCCGTCGTCCGGCATCGTCTCAGGGTACGGGGCGCGGGCCCAGGCGCCGTCCTGCCACCAGTAGACGAAGCCGAAGAGATTGCCCTCGGCGTCGTAGCGCATCTGCTCCCAGGGCAGCCACTGCGGACCGCCGGCCAGGAAGTCGATCTGCCGCTTGCCGCTGTGGGTGTAGCTGCCGTCCGAGTCCTGGCCGCACAGCAGGGCGCGGCCGCCGTCGTACAGCTTCAGCCGCCACCAGTAGGCACCGCCGCCGTTCGAGCACTCCAGGCCCAGCGGTCCCCAGGAGAAGTCGTCCCAGTCGTCCATGGCCGCCGCCACCACGGACAGCGTCGCGGCGCGCGCCCACAGCCGCTCCGGGTGGTCCAGATCCTCGGGCAGGCTCGGCCTGTGCATGGCGCTCCCCCGTTCGTCTCCGCGCGGCCGCGCCCTCGCGCCCGCGCACCGTCCCCTGTATCCCGAACCATAGCGACGGGGTCTGACAATTCCCCATGACGAACCCGTAACAAGCCTCCGGGACTCCCCCTCCGGCGCACCCCGGCGGCGCCCCCTCCGGCGAGGAAGGCGCGGACCGGCGGGCCGGGCCCGGGACGGGGTCAGTTCAGCGAGGGGTCGTCCGGATACGTGGCGACCATCGCCAGTTCATTGCGCTGCCGCCGCAGCACCGCGCGCCACAGCTGCTCCGGATCGGGCGAGGAGACATCGCCCGGCTCGGACTCGACGACGTACCACGCGCCCTCCACCAGCTCGTCCTCCAGCTGGCCGGGGCCCCAGCCCGCATACCCGGCGAAGATCCGCAGGCTGCCGAGGACGGCGGCGAGCAGCTCCGGCGGGGCCTCCAGGTCGACCAGGCCGATCGCGCCGTGCACCCGGCGCCATCCCAGGGGCTCGTCGCCCGGCGGCAGGTCGTCCGTATCCGCGGCGGCCGCGCCCCCGACCTCCGTATCGCCGCCGCCGGCCCGCGCACCGCTCTGCGCGGAGGCGACGCCGCCCTCACTGGACGGCCCGCCGGGCACCACCGCGACGCCGAGCGCCGAGTCCAGCGAGACCGGGCCGCCCTGGAAGACCACCCCCGGCTCGCCGGCGAGCGCGGCCCAGGGTGCGAGGATGTCCGCCACGCCGACCGGCGTGGGGCGGTTCAGGACAACGCCGAGGGAACCCTCCTCGTCGTGGTCGAGGAGCAGTACGACCGCGCGGTCGAAGTTGGGGTCGGCGAGCGCGGGTGTGGCGACGAGCAGCCGCCCTGTGAGCGAGGACACCTCGGTCATGGGCACATGATCCCGCACTTCGGCCCGAAGCGGGGAGTCAACGGCCCGAGCGGTGCAAGAGCAGGGCAGGGCGTACGGCGGCAGCACCGGCGCACGGGGCGAAGAGCAGATGACTCATTCGAGACATTCGGCGGCATTTTCGGCCAAAAGGCGATTACGAATCAAAGCCGGATCGTAGCGGAGCGTGTTGTGACAAAGCCATTACATGCCTAATCGGTGCACGGCCCTACGGACCCGCCCTCCCGCGCCCTTACCATTTCTGCTTGGCCCTGCCCGTCTCCAGGAACGCGAGATCCATGACCGTCTCTACTGACGACGTACTGCTTGTCCACGGCGGCACCCCGCTCGAGGGCGAGATCCGGGTCCGCGGTGCGAAGAACCTCGTACCGAAGGCCATGGTCGCCGCCCTCCTGGGCAGCGGCCCGAGCCGGCTGCGCAATGTGCCCGACATCCGCGACGTCCGCGTCGTGCGCGGGCTGCTGCAGCTGCACGGCGTCACGGTCCGCCCGGGTGACGAAGCCGGCGAGCTGATCCTCGACCCGTCGCACGTGGAGAGCGCCAACGTCGCGGACATCGACGCACACGCCGGCTCCTCGCGGATCCCGATCCTGTTCTGCGGCCCGCTGCTGCACCGCCTCGGCCACGCCTTCATCCCGGGCCTGGGCGGCTGCGACATCGGCGGCCGCCCGGTGGACTTCCACTTCGACGTGCTGCGCCAGTTCGGCGCGACGATCGAGAAGCGCGACGACGGGCAGTACCTGGAGGCCCCGCAGCGACTGCGCGGCACCAAGATCCGGCTGCCGTACCCGTCGGTCGGCTCGACCGAGCAGGTGCTGCTGACCGCCGTCCTGGCCGAGGGCGTCACCGAGCTGTCGAACGCCGCCGTGGAGCCGGAGATCGAGGACCTCATCTGCGTACTGCAGAAGATGGGCGCGATCATCTCCATGGACACCGACCGGACGATCCGGATCACCGGTGTCGACAAGCTCGACGGCTACAACCACCGCGCCCTCCCGGACCGCCTGGAGGCCGCCTCCTGGGCGTCCGCTGCGCTGGCCACCGAGGGCAACATCTTCGTCCGCGGCGCGCAGCAGCGGTCGATGATGACCTTCCTGAACACCTTCCGCAGGGTCGGCGGCGCCTTCGAGATCGGTGACGAGGGCATCCGCTTCTGGCACCCGGGCGGCTCGCTCAACGCCATCGCCCTGGAGACCGACGTCCACCCCGGTTTCCAGACCGACTGGCAGCAGCCGCTGGTCGTCGCCCTGACCCAGGCGTCGGGCCTGTCGATCGTGCACGAGACGGTGTACGAGTCCCGGCTCGGCTTCACCTCCGCGCTCAACCAGATGGGCGCGCACATCCAGCTCTACCGCGAGTGCCTGGGCGGCTCCGCCTGCCGCTTCGGGCAGCGCAACTTCCTGCACTCCGCGGTCGTCTCCGGGCCCACCAAGCTCCAGGGCTCCGACCTGGTCATCCCCGACCTGCGCGGCGGCTTCTCCTATCTGATCGCGGCGCTGGCGGCGCAGGGCACCTCCCGGGTGCACGGCATCGACCTGATCAACCGCGGCTACGAGAACTTCATGGAGAAGCTCGTCGAGCTGGGCGCCCATGTGGAACTGCCGAACGGGACACCGCGGGCCGAGCCCGCCCGTGTGGCGGGCTGAGGCCGCGCAACACACCGAGGCCGCGCTTGTGGGCCGGGCCACCGTTGGGGGCCCGGCCCACAGCCATGTGCGGGCGACCGTGCGTCCGCCGGGCGTCGTCGCCGGGCAGAGGGCCGCGCCACTGACGAGGGCGGGCGCGGGATCGGCGGGACCGCCCTCCAGAGCGTGGCGGGAGCGCGCGAGGTACGCGGACCGGGCGGCCGACGCGGGCGAGGAGTTGCCGCACGGCAACGAACGCGTCGTCCAGGCGTTCCTCGCCTCCTGTGGCGTGTGTGCCGGGAGTTGCGAGTGCGCTGGGGATTGCCCGCCCCTGCGCGTACGCCGCACGACGACGATCGCCGAGGCCCGCCCGGTCGAAACTCGGACGACCGCCGTCCGCCCGCCCGTCGGCTGACGGTGCGTCACCGTCCCCATGCCCGGTCCCTTACGGGGTGGTCGAACAGACCCCGTAAGGGTTGCGAGGGCCCCCTGCGGGGCCACAACTCGGGGGCGCGGGGCGGTATTCCCGGGACAGCGGCGGGGACTGGGAACGGGGATCTGGGAACGCGGAAACGGAGAAACGGGGAACGGGGAACGGGGAACGGGGAACGGGGAACGAGCCTTGGCGGAATGCGCCTTGGCGGAATGCGCCTTGGCGGAATGCGCCTTGGCGGAATGCACCTTGGCGGAGGGAACCGGCGGAGGGAACCGGCGGAGGGAACCGGCGGAGGGAAGCTTGGCTTCCGTCCCCTCTCCTCCCCCCTCCCCTCCACCCGCCCCGGAGCCATCCCGGACCCGGGACCCGAACTCGCCCTGCCCGCCCCGCCCGAGCCGCCGAGCCGGCCCGACCGAACAGTGAGCCTGCATGTCCCCTCTCCCCGCCCCCGCGCTCCCCGCCGCCCTTCTCTGTGACATGGACGGCACCCTCGTCGACACCGAACACCAATGGCTGGCGGCCGTGGCCGACTTCCTGCGGGAACAGGGTGTGGCGGCCTCGGACGAGGTGCTGGCGGCGTTCGCCGGTGCGCCGGTGGACGATGCCGCCGAGCGCCTGGTGCGCGAGCACGGCGTCGCCCTCGGTGTCCGGCGGACCGCCGCCCGCCTGGACCGGGACTTCACCGCTCGGGTCGCGGCCGGCGTCACCGTGCAGCCGGGCGCCCTGCGGCTGCTGGACCGGGCGCACGCGCTGGGCATACCGGCCGCGCTGGTCACCGCCTCCGAGCGGCATGTGGCCGACCTGGTGCTGCGCACCCTCGGCGCGCATCGCTTCGCGCTGTCGGTGACCTCGGGCGAGACGCCGCGCGGCAAGCCGCACCCGGACCCCTATCTGGCCGCGGCGGCCCGCCTCGGCGTCGATCCCGCGCACTGCCTGGCCGTCGAGGACACCCCCACCGGCGCGGCCGCCGCCCTGGCCGCGGGCTGCCGGCTGCTGGCCGTACCGACCGTGCCGGGCGTCGTGCCGGGTCCCCGTACGGCCGTGGTGGCCTCTCTGGAGGACATTGACCTGTCGGACTTCCCGTTCACCCCGGCCGTTTGAGGCAGCGCCCCAGAACGGGCCACAGGGCCCCTACGGCCGGTGCCCAGCCGGCCGGCCCGGTCCGCAGGAGGGCGTGACGCGGCCGCGGCGGCCGGCCACCGCAGCCAAAAGGGCAGCCACCCCGATGGGATGGCCGCCCTTTATGGCTTCGTGCGGTGCTGCCGAGGGACTTACTTACCCTTGGCGGCTTCCTTGAGCTTGGAGCCCGCGGAGACCTTCACGCTGTAGCCGGCCGGGATCTGGATCGGGTCGCCGGTCTGCGGGTTGCGCGCGGTGCGAGCGGCACGGTGGGTGCGCTCGAAGGTGAGGAAGCCGGGGATGGTGACCTTCTCGTCGCCCTTGGCGACGATCTCGCCCGTCACCTCGGCGAGGGCGGCCAGAACGGCGTCGGCGTCCTTGCGGGTCACCTCGGCGCGATCGGCCAGAGCGGCCACCAGCTCACTGCGGTTCATGTTTGTACTCCCGTGTTCTTCTTGCCAATGGGCGTGCCCTGCGGCAGAGCCGCGTATCAGGCACAGCGAAGCCGATGCTGCCAGGGCCCTCGGACAGTCCCCGGACCCGGGTCTGCTGCCAGACCCTCGCGCCCGATTACGCATCCTGCCCCTACCTGCGGGACTAAAGCCAATCCGGAACCCTGGAGAGTCACACGAAAGCCCCACTGCCTCGTCATGGTGACGTTCCGTAGCGCGCCGCTCCGGGCCGGCCCCACAGGGAGGCGGTCATTTGCTGACCGCCAGCCTATGGGGGGCCTACGGAGGGCGTGTCACGCGACGCGCCGGACTCAGAGGGCCGTGGCGGCCGTCACATCGGGGTCGGCGGCCTTGGCCGCTTCCCTTACCGCACCGGCCACCGCGCCCGCAACCTTGTCGTTGAAGACGCTGGGGATGATGTAGTTCGGGTTGACCTCGTCGTCGAGGACGACGTCGGCGAGGGCGCCGGCCGCGGCCAGCATCATCTCGGTGTTGACCGTGCGGGACTGCGCGTCGAGCAGGCCGCGGAAGACGCCGGGGAAGACCAGAACGTTGTTGATCTGGTTGGGGAAGTCGGAGCGGCCGGTGGCCACGACGGCGGCGGTCTGCCGAGCGATGGCCGGGTCGACCTCGGGGTCGGGGTTGGCGAGTGCGAACACGATCGCGCCCTCGGCCATCTTCGCGACGTCGTCGCCGTCCAGGACGTTGGGGGCGGAGACGCCGATGAAGACGTCCGCGCCGACCACGGCCTCCTTGAGGGTGCCGGTGACGCCCTCGGGGTTGGTGTTGTCGGCGATCCAGCGCAGCGGCGAGTCCGGGTCGGCGTCGACCAGGTCGGTGCGGCCGGCGTGCACCACACCGTGGATGTCGGCGACGACGGCGTGCTGGACGCCGGCCGCGATCAGCAGCTTGAGGATGGCCGTACCGGCGGCGCCCGCGCCGGACATCACGACCCGTACGTCCTCGATCTTCTTGCCGACGACGCGCAGCGCGTTGGTGAGGGCGGCGAGGACGACGATGGCGGTGCCGTGCTGGTCGTCGTGGAAGACGGGGATGTCCAGGGCCTCGCGCAGCCGGGCCTCGATCTCGAAGCAGCGGGGGGCGGAGATGTCCTCGAGGTTGATGCCCGCGAAGCCGGGGGCGATGGCCTTGACGATCTCGACGATGGCGTCGGTGTCCTGGGTGTCCAGGCACAGCGGCCAGGCGTCGATGCCCGCGAAGCGCTTGAAGAGGGCCGCCTTGCCCTCCATGACGGGCAGGGCGGCCTTGGGGCCGATGTTGCCGAGGCCGAGGACGGCGGAGCCGTCGGTGACGACCGCGACGCTGTTGCGCTTGATGGTCAGGCGGCGGGCGTCCTCGGGGTTGTCGGCGATCGCCTGGCAGACCCGGGCGACGCCGGGGGTGTAGATCATCGAGAGGTCGTCGCGGCTGCGGATGGGGTGCTTGGACGACATCTCGATCTTGCCGCCGAGGTGCATCAGGAACGTACGGTCGGAGACCTTGCCGAGCGTGACGCCGACGATCTCGCGCAGCTGGGAGACGATCTCGTCCGCGTGCGCGGTGGACGTGGCGGCGATGGTGACGTCGATCCGGAGCTTTTCGTGGCCGGATGCGGTCACGTCGAGGCCGATGACCGACCCGCCGGAGGACTCCACGGCCGTGGTGAGCTGGCTGACCGCGGTCCCGCTGGCCGGGACCTCCAGCCGAACCGTCATCGAGTACGAGACGCTGGGCGCCGTTGCCATGGCCGACTTCCTCTGCTTTCCCTGGTTTTCTCTCTATGCGGCTCCGTGACCCGGGGATGCCCAAGTACGGAGCGCGTTGTCCGATCGTCCCACCTACCAGCCGGTACACGGTAACCAGCTACAAAATTCGGAAAGACATTTCCACCATACGAGAGAGCACGGGTGAGCGGAACCCCCCTCCCCGATCACGGCAAGGCGATTTCCGGCAAGGACCGGGCGGCCGCCGCGCCCACGGCGGCGAAACGACTGCGGGCGCCCCTCCCGGAGGAGAGACGCCCGCAGACTGCTTAATGACACCGACCCGCCATGCTCGCCTCGCGGCAAGTGGTCGCTCGTAGCGACGATGGTTGGGCCCGGGGGCTTGGATCGAGCCGGTGCCGTCACCCAGGCTAACAAACCATCCCGGGAAGCGAATCCCGTCATGGGCAGCCGATTTTCAAGACCCCTCGTACGGCGGCCGGTCCCCTCCCCCGTACGGCGGCGGCGGGCGCCGCCGTACGACGGCGGTCAGTCGCGCAGCAGGTCGGGCACCCCCGCCGCGTCCGGCTCGTCGCGTCCGGTGGAGAGCACCGTCAGCTGCTGGGTGGCGCGGGTCAGTGCGACGTAGAGCACCCGCAGCCCGGCCGGGGACTCATCGGCGATCTCGGCGGGCGAGACCACCAGGGTCGCGTCGTACTCCAGCCCCTTGGCCTCCAGCGAGCCCAGCGCCACCACGCGGTCGCCGAGCCCGGCCAGCCAGCGGCGGGCCTGCTCGCGGCGGTTCATGGCCACCACGACGCCGACCGTGCCGTCCACCTCGTCCAGCAGCCGCGCGGCCTCGGCCGCCGTGGCCCGCGCCAGTTCCTCGTCGGCGGCGGCGCCGGGAGCGCCGGGGCCGCCGGGACCATCGGGTGACGTCAGCGCGAACCGCGGCTCCAGGCCCGTCGAGCGGACCGCGTTCGGCGAGCGCATGCCGGGCATCGCCAGCGCCAGCACCTTGGCCGCCAGCTCGGCGATCTCCGCCGGGTTGCGGTAGTTCACGGTGAGCGTGAAGCGGCGGCGCGGGCGGGTACCGAGGGCCTCGTCGCGGGCGAGGGCGGCCTCGTCCGGGTCGGACCAGGACGACTGCGCCGGGTCGCCGACCACCGTCCAGGTGGCGTGCCGGCCGCGGCGGCCGACCATGCGCCACTGCATCGGCGTCAGGTCCTGCGCCTCGTCGACGATGACATGGGCGTAGTCGGTGCGTTCCTCCTCCAGGCGCTCGCGCCGGCTGCGGCCGCCGGAGTTGCGGTCCGCAAAGGTCGACAGCTCCTCCAGACCGGTCAGATGGTCCAGCGGGTCGGCCTCGCGCGGACGGGCCGGGCGCGCCGGGGCGCCCAGGATCTGCTGGAGCTCGTCCAGCAGCGCGACATCGTGCACCGACAGCGGGCCGCGGCCGTCCGGGCCCACCCGGCGCAGCGAGCGGGCCAGCTGGCGCGCCTCGCGCGGGTTGAGGATCCGGCGGGCCCAGCGGCCCAGCAGGCGCTCGTCGGCCATCGCGGCGAGCACCCCGCGCGGGGTGAGCTCGGGCCACCAGGCGTCCAGGAATTCCTGGAAGTCCGGCTCGGTGCTCAGGTCCTCGTCGAAGCCCTGGCGGACCTCGGCGGCCAGCTCGGGGTCCGTGTAGCGGCGGGCGGCGCCCGACTGCGTCCACAGCGCGTCGAGGATCAGCCGGCGGGCGCGCGGGCGCAGCAGGTTGACCGGGGCGGTCCCGCCGAGCGCGGCCAGCCGGATGTTGCGCAGCTCGTCGGCGGTCAGCTCCAGGCGCCCGCCGAAGGCGACGACGCGCAGCCGGGTGGTGTCCCGCTGCGGATCCCGCGGCTGGTCCAGCGCGCCGCGGGCGGCCTTGCGCAGCAGCTTCTGCATGCGCGCGGAGCCCTTGATGCGGGAGACGGCCGGCGGGTCGTACGCGGTGGCCTCGGCGCCGTCCACCAGGGAGCCCAGCGCCCGGATGGCGACCTGGCCCTCCTCGCCGAGCGAGGGCAGTACGCCTTCGGTGTAGGCGACCAGCAGCGGGGTCGGGGAGACGACCAGGATGCCGCCGGCGTAGCGACGGCGGTCCTGGTAGAGGAGGTAGGCGGCGCGGTGCAGCGCCACCGCGGTCTTGCCGGTGCCGGGGCCGCCCTCGACCTCGGTGACGGAGGCGGCGGGGGCGCGGATGACCATGTCCTGCTCGGCCTGGATGGACGCGACGATGTCGCGCATGGTGTGGCTGCGGGCCCGGCCGAGGGCGGCCATCAGCGCGCCGTCGCCGATCGCGGGCAGCTCGGCGCCGTCCAGGGTGGCGGTGATCTCCGGGCGCATCAGGTCGTCCTCGACGCCGAGGACCTTGCGGCCCTTGGAGCGGATGACGCGGCGGCGCACGACCCGGCCGGGGGCGACCGGGGTGGCGCGGTAGAAGGGCGCGGCGGCCGGCGCCCGCCAGTCGATGACCAGCGGGGTGTAGTCGGCGTCGAGCACGCCGAGGCGGCCGATGTGCAGCGTCTCGGCGATCTCGGCCCGGTTGTCCACGATGGCGCCGTCGGCGGGCTCGACGGAGGTGTACGCGCCGTCCGGGCCCTTCTTGCCGTCCTTGCCGGGGAGCAGGTCGATCCGGCCGAAGAGGAAGTCCTCGTACTCGGAGTTCAGGCGGTGGAGATGGACGCCGGCCTGGAAGACCTGGGCGTCGCGTTCGGCGAGCGCGCCGGGCGTGCCGACCTGGCCGCGTTTGGCGGCGTCGTCCATCAGGAACTCCGCCTCGTGGATCTTCTCCTCAAGGCGCCGGTAGACGCTGTCGAGATGCGTCTGCTCGGCCTCGATCTCGCGGTCGCGTACGGAATCCGCTGCGTGATGGACGGCGTCCGATGCGTGATCCGGCGCGTGCGTGGCGTTCTGCGCGGCCACCCAGGCCCCCTTCTGCTGTGCGTAGGGCAGCCGTCAACCGTACGCGAACGGGGCACCGTACGCATCTGGCCATACGGACAAAAATGGGCGTGTCCGGTCGGATGTTGACCTAGACGTTAACTTCGGCAGAAGTCCAGGTCCTGGCAGATGAGGGTCCCGGATCGCTCCGGGACCCTGTCCGCTCACCGTCGGCACGCCCCGCCCGGCGCCCCCGCGGACGGGCCGGCGGGAGTCCGGGCCGGTCTCAGACGTCCACGCCGGCCAGCCGGTCGCCGTTGAGCGTACGGATTTCGAAGCGGTCGATGTCGCCGCGGTTGAGGGCCGCCCCGCCCGCGGCGAACAGCGGCTCGCTGTTCCATTTGCCGGCGCTGCCCTTGATGCCGTACCCGCCCTTGGGGACCGCCCAGGTGGTGACGGTCTGGCGGCTGCCGTCCTTGCCGACGGCGACCAGGTCGCAGGTGAGCGGCCCCTTGACGCCCGCGAGCTGGAGGACGACCTGGGTTCCCCACGGCTTGGCGGCCATGGAGACGCCCGCCGAGACCTTGGTGACGGGATCGACGGCGGTCACCTTCTCGCCCGCGGCGTACTGCGCGCGGACGGCACTGGCGAGCGGCGGCGCGGCGGGCCGCTCCTTCGGTCCCGCGCCGGTCAGGGCGAAGGTGGCGAGCGGTCCGGCGATGATCAGTGCGGCGGCCGCGGCGACGAGATACAGCCGGCGCCGGCCGCGGCCGCGCCGGGCGGCCGCCACCTCGTCGAGCAGCCCGTCCAGGACGCCGGGTCCCGGTACGGCGGTGATCGTCCCGGGCGTGGGCGCGGTCTCCTTGAACTCGGCCAGCAGCGGGGAGATCGCGAGCAGTTCCTCGAGTTCGGCCGCGCAGCGGTCGCAGCCGGCCAGATGCCGCTCGAACCGGTCCGCGTCGACCGCGTCCAGGACGCCCAGCGCGTAGGCGCCGACGTCGGTGTGCCGGTCCGGCTGCGTGGGCGGGGTCACTCCGTCACTCCTCGTTCTTCCAGCGAGAGCTTCAGGGAGCGCAGCGCGTAGAAGACCCGGGACCGTACGGTCCCCGCCGGAACGCGCAGCGCCTGCGCCGCCTCGCTGACCGTACGCTCCTTGAAGTACGTCTCGACGAGCGCTTCCCGATGGGCCGGGCTCAGATCGCTCAGCGCCTCGGAGATCGTCATCGTGCGCAGCGCCCGGTCGATCACATCGGCCGCCGGCATGGTCTCCAGGGGCGTCGGATCGACCTCCTGGGGCCGGGCCTGACGGCTGCGGTGGCCGTCGATGACGATCCGCCGGGCGACGGTCACCAGCCACGGCCGGATGGAGCCGGTCGCCGCCTGCAGTTGCTCGGCGTTGCGCCAGGCGCGCACCAGCGTCTCCTGCACCACGTCCTCCGCGCGATGCCGGTCGCCCGCCACCAGTCGCAGGACGAAGGCGAGAAGCGGGCCCGCGTGTTCGTCGTAGAGGGCTCGCATGAGCACCTCGTCAGGTGTCGTCCGGTCTGCCACGGCGGCATCCTTGCGCACTCCAACTCCCGGGT
Source organism: Streptomyces sp. NPDC101227 (assembly GCF_044767545.1). NCBI lineage: Bacteria > Bacillati > Actinomycetota > Actinomycetes > Kitasatosporales > Streptomycetaceae > Streptomyces > Streptomyces sp. NPDC101227. The sequence continues at coordinate 36,573 of NZ_JBIWOD010000026.1, forward strand.
CGATAGCGCGGATCACCGGAGAGCGCCCGGGACCATGCCATGAATCGGCCTTGTGGGGAGGGATACGGACGGGGCGGGCGGGATCACTCAGGGCCGGGCGAACATTTTCGGCCAAGAATCCGGCCCGGGAATCCGGTACCGCAGCGCCGGGCCGGGCCCCGCGCCCGGACCGCTACCGTCCGCCCGGCCCGGCGTCCCGGGCGCCGGCGCCGCTGCGGGCCGTCGTCCGCCTGCGGTGGCGCGCCACCCGCTCCCGGTTGCCGCACACCTCGCTGGAGCACCAACGGCGCCGCCGCCCGCGGGAGGTGTCCAGATAGACCAGCGAGCAGCTCTCCCCCGCGCACTGCCGCAGCTGCCCGCGCGCCGTGGCGTCGGTCAGCAGGCCCACGGCGTCGCGGGCCACCGCGGCCAGCAGCCCGGTGCAGTCCGGCGGGCCGGGGAAAGTGCGGGCCAGCGTGCCGTCCCCGGCGCGCACCACGAGGACGGCGGGCGGGCCGGCGGCCCCGGCCGCGGCGTTGAGCCGCGCCAGGTCGGCGTCGGCCGCCCGGCCGCGCAGTTCGTCGTGCACGACCCGGCGCAGCAGCTCGCGCAGCGCCCGGAAGCGGGCGACCCACTGCCCGTCGACGCCGTCCAGGGGGACGCCGCGGGGCACCACGCCCGTGCCGGTCAGCCAGGCCGTCAAGTGCTCGGGGCCGGTGAGCCGTTCGGCGTCTTCGCCGGTGGTGGCCACCAGGTCCAGGCAGATCCGCCCGCAGTCGAACCGCAGGTCATCATGCGCCGCCATGTGCCTGTCACTCCTTAGAGAACCCACGCGGAACGCACGCGTGGACTCCCAGAGTGCCCGGCGGGGGCGGCCGCCGGAACCCTGCGGTGACAGGGCCCGGCCCACGGGCCGCTCGCGGGCACCGCAAGTGGGCGTGTCACGCAGGCCCTTTGCGCGGGCACAGACCCTTTATGTAGACACCCCATGTAGACACTTCGCGTATACATCTCATGTATAGTCCGGCGGCATGTCGCCCACATCCCTGCGCAAGAACCGCGCCAGCCTGACGCACAAGATCGGTTACGCGGTGCGGAACCCGGCCCGCATCACCCCGTACGTCAAACGCACCGCACGCGACACCTGGCTGCGCCTCAAGCACCCCCACCACGTGGACTACTACCGGGCGGTGATGGCCTCGGACACCGGCCGCAACCCGGAGGCCGCGGTCGGCAGCCGCACCCATGAACGCTGGCTGGCGCTGGGCGAGATGCAGTTCGACTACCTGAGGGAGCACGGCCTGCGGCCCGGCCACCGCATGCTCGACATCGGCTGCGGCAACCTACGGGCCGGCTGGCGCTTCATCGCCCACCTCGACGCCGGCAACTACTACGGCATCGACATCTCCCCGGACATCCTGATATCCGCGAAGCAGACCCTGACGACGTACGAACTCCAGGACAAGCTCCCGCACTTGACGATCACCCGGAACCTCAAGCTGGACTTCCTTCCGGCGGCCCACTTCGACGTCGTCCACGCGCACAGCGTCTTCTCGCACTCGCCGATCGACATCATCGACGAGTGCCTGGCGCATGTCGGCCGGATCCTGGCGCCCGGCGGCTTCTTCGACTTCACCTTCGACCGCACCGAGGGCACCGAGCACCAGGTGCTGCGCGAGGACTTCTACTACCGCACCGAGACGCTGCTGCGACTGGCCCGGAAGCACGGTCTGGAGGCGCGCTTCATGGAGGACTGGGAGACCCGCAAGCACGGCCAGTCCAAGATCCGCGTCAACAACCCGGCCTGAGGCCCGCCGCCCGGGGCCGGGTCCCTGGCGTCCGTCCCGCCCCGCCCCGCCCGCCCGGTCAGCTTCCGTCGTACTTCCCGGTCTCCGCATGCGGATCGAGCGACAGCCGGTACCCGCGTTTGACCACCGTCTGGATCAGCTGGGGCGCACCCAGTGCCACCCGCAGCCGGGCCATCGCCGTCTCCACCGCATGCTCGTCCCGGCCCGCGCCCGGCAGCGCCCGCAGCAGATCCGCGCGGGAGACCACCCAGCCGGGGCGGCGGGCCAGGGCGCGCAGCAGCGCCATCCCGGCGGGCGGCACCGGGCGCAGCTCGCCGTCCACCACGGCGGCGTGCCCGCGGATCTCGACGCGGTGCCCGGCGACCGGCAACGCTCTTGCCCGGCCCGGCAGTTCATGGCACAGCAGCTGCACCAGCGGCCCCAGCCGGAACCGCTCGGGCTGGTGGGTGGGGACGTCATGCGCCTGGAGCGGCAGCGCGGTGACCGGCCCCACGCACACCGCCAGCACCTCCTGCCGCAGCGCCGCCAGCACCTCCTCCTGGATACCGCGCTCCTCGGCACGGCGCAGCAGCGAGGCGGCGGCGGGGGCGCTGGTGAAGGTCACCGCGTCCACGCCGCGGCCGATGACCGCGTCCAGCAGGCGGTCCACCGGGCCGATGTCCTCCGGCGGCATCCAGCGGTACACGGGGACGCCCACGACCTCGGCGCCGTCGGCCCGCAGCGCCTCGACGAACCCCGGCAGCAGCTCCCCGTGCAGCTGGATGGCCACCCGGCGGCCCGAGACGCCCTCCGCCAGCAGCCGGTCGAGGACCTCGGCCATCGACTCGGAGGCCGGGGACCACTTCTCGTGCAGCCCGGCGGCCCGGATCGCGCCGCGCACCTTCGGGCCGCGGGCCAGCAGCTCCACGCCGGCCAGCCGCTCCAGCAGCGCCTCGCCCAGCCCCCAGCCCTCGGCGGCCTCCACCCAGCCGCGGAAGCCGATGGCGGTGGTGGCCACGACCACGTCCGGGGCGCTGTCGATCAGGTCCTGGGTCGCGGCGAGCAGCTCGGTGTCGTCCGGCAGCGGGACGATGCGCAGCGCGGGGGCGTGCATGACCTGGGCGCCGCGCCGCTCCAGCAGCGCGCCCAGCTCCTGCGCCCGCCGGGCCGCGGTGACCCCTACCGTGAACCCGTCCAGCGCCCGCACGGCGGCCGGGCCCTCGTGGTCTTGCTGCTCATCGTGCATGGTCGTCCGTCCCGCTCCGCCCACAAGGGTGTGCTGCGTCGTCTCCCTGCCGCCGCGGCTCGGGCGGCACGGGGTGCCAGGGTGCAAGCCTGCCAACGGCTGATGACAGGCCCGGTCCCCCAGTATTTCCCGTCTGTTACGGCCACCCCTTCCGCCCCACCCGCCGACCACCGTGGCCCATGGGGCTCCGGTGGCCGGCGGGACGCATCAGACCTCGGCGTACACCGGCCGCGCGGCCCCCTCGTCCGCCTCCGGCTCCGCCGCGGCCCGCCCGCGCGCCGCGGGGCGCAGGTATACGGCCCAGGTCACCGCGCCGCACACCACGTAACAGACCAGGAACGCCACAAAGGCCGGCGTCCCCGACCCCGTCACCAGGAACGCCTGCCGGAACGCGAGATTGATGCCCAGCCCGCCGAGCGCCCCCACCGCCCCGATCAGCCCCATCGCGGCCCCGGACAGCCGCCGCCCGTAGGCCGCGGCCGCCTCCCCCTCGAGCCCCCGCCGCAGCGCCTGGGCCTGGAAGATCCCCGGAATCATCTTGTACGTCGACCCGTTGCCGAGCCCCGTCAGCACGAACAGCGTGATGAACCCGACGAGGAACACCGGCAGCGACCGCTGCGCGGAGGCATAGATCACCACTGCGGTGGCCGCACCCATGGCGGCGAAATTCGCGAGCGTGATCCGCGCGCCCCCGATCCGGTCCGCCAGCCGTCCGCCGACCGGCCGCATCAGCGACCCCAGCAGCGGCCCGATGAACGTCAGCGACGCCGCCTGCAGCGGTGTCCGCGCGAACTGGATCTGCAGCACCAGCCCGAACGCGAAGCTGTAGCCGATGAACGACCCGAAGGTGCCGACGTACAGCAGCGCCATCACCCATGTGTGGCGCTCCTTGGCCGCCTCGACAGCGGCCCCGGTGTCATTGGTCACCGGCGCCAGATTGTCCATGAACAGCGCCGCCAGCACCGCCGCGGCCACGATCAGCGGCACATACACACCCAGGACCAGCTGCGGCCGGTCGGCCCCCGCCGTACCGATCACCAGCAGCCCCAGCAGCTGGATCACCGGCACCCCGATGTTCCCGCCGCCGGCGTTCAGCCCCAGCGCCCAGCCCTTCTTCCGCAACGGATAGAAGGAGTTGATGTTCGTCATCGACGAGGCGAAATTCCCCCCGCCCACACCCGTCAGCGCCGCCACGACGAGGAAGGTGGTGTACGACGTCCCCGGCGTCATCACCAGCGCCGCCGCACCCGTCGGTACCAGCAGCAACAGCGCGCTGAACACCGTCCAGTTACGCCCTCCGAACCGCGCCACCGCGAACGTGTACGGCACCCGCAGCACGCCGCCCACCAGCGTCGGCACCGCCACGAGGAAGAACTTTCCGGCCGGATCCACCCCGTATTCCGGCCCCATGAACAGCACCATCACCGACCACAGGCTCCAAATGGAGAACCCGATGTGCTCGGAGAAGACGGAGAACACCAGATTCCGCCGCGCCACCCGCTCCCCGGTCTCCGCCCAGAACTGTGCGTCCTCCGGCTCCCACCGCTCGATCCAGCGCCGTCCCCGCCGCGTACGACCACCGCTACGGCTCCCGCTGGGGGCACCGCCCGCCGCGTCCGTGCCTACCTCGGCCGTCATCCCGCCTCCCATGTCCCTGGCTCCTGCTTCCGAAGCTAGGGACGGCGGGTTTCCCCCCGATGCCGCCCGATGACACCGGCGAAACCTTGCACTCACGGGGCGCGGCGGAAGCCCGTGAGGGGCGGGTCAGCCCGGGGACGTACGGGAGAGGCGCCCCATCACCCCGGCGTCCTCCTCCGGGAGCCACCACGCCTCCCCCGGAGGCGCGCGCCACCCGTCCCGTTCCCCGAGTTCCCGGGCCACGGCGCGCAACGCCTCCAGCCCTGGATGGCGCAGCCCCCGCCGCCACACCATCGACACCGGCGACAGCGGAACCGGATCCACCACCGGCCGCAACACCATCCCCGGCACCTCAATGAACTCCACGCTCGCCAGCACCGACCAGCCCCGCTTCCGCACCACCCGCACGAACTCCTCGGGCCCCTCGATCTCCGGGAACGGCTCGGCCATCGCGATGCCCCGCCCCTCGAAGAGCCGCGCCGCCAGTCCCGTCCACTCGGCGGTCCCCGCGTTCCCGGCGCCCGCGTAGAGCGTCTCGCCGGCCAGCTCCGCGAGCGGTACGGCGGACCGAGCGGCCAGCGGATGGTCGTCCCGCAGCAGCACCGCCATCGGCTCCAGTCGTACGGGCTGGTGGTCGAGCTCGGCCCGTACGCCCGCCGGGAGCCCCGCGAACCGCCCGAACGACACGTCCAGCCGCCCCGCCGCCAGCTCCCCCGCCGCCCCGGTCAGCCCGCTGTGAAAGCGGGCGACCAGCTCGCAGCTCTCCGGCACCCGCTCCCGCGCCTCGGCCAGCACCCGGAACGCGGTCCCCACCGGCGCCCCGACATCCACCAGCAGCGGCCGCTCGGCGGCGCCCCGGAACGCGGCAACCAGCTCGTCCTGCGCGCTCAACACCCGCCGCGCATAAGGGAGCAGCCGCTCACCCTCCGCCGTCAGCGCCACCTGCCGCGTGGTCCGCACGAACAGACCGGCCCCCAACTCCCGCTCCAGGCGCCGGATATCGCGGCTCAGCGCCTGCTGGGCGACATAGAGCCGGGCGGCGGCCCGGGTGAAGTGGAGTTCGTCGGCCACCGCAACAAACGCCCGCAACAGCCGGGGCTCCACGTCGTACGCCATCGCGCCAGCCTTCCAGCCGCCCCGCCAACTCACAACCCAGATGCGTGAATAGGTCGCCACCAGGTGTTGGACGTCCCCCGGCGCCGTCCACGACGGTAGAGAAATGATCCTCTTCCTCGCCGCCCGCCCCGTGACCGCCCCTCCCGTACGGCCCGCCGCCCCTGCACCTGGTGCACGGCGCGGCGCCCGCGCGCGCCGCCGCCGCACGCCCCGCCGCCACCCCCTCGCCCCGTACCGCCGGATCTTCTCCGTCCCCGGCACCCGCGCCTTCACCGCCGCCAACCTGCTGGCCCGGCTCCCCATGGGCATGCTCAGCGTCAGCGCGGTCCTGATGATCGCCGGCAGCCGTGGCTCCTACGCGCTGGCCGGAGCCGTCACCGCAACCGGACTGGCCGCGACGGCGGTCGTCGGCCCGCTGACCGCCCGCCTCGTCGACCGGCACGGCCAGGCCCGCATCGCCGTCCCGGCCACCGCCCTCGCCGTCCTCGGCTCCCTCGCCCTCCTCCTGTGCGTCCACTACGACGCCCCCGCCTGGACCCTCTTCGCCTCCTACGCCGCCACCGCCACCACCCCCAACACCGGCGGCATGTCCCGCGCCCGCTGGGCCCACCTCTTCCGCGACGACCCCGCCGCGCTGCACACCGCCAACTCCTTCGAACAGTCCGCGGACGAACTCTGCTTCATGCTCGGCCCCGTCCTCGCCACCTTCCTGTGCACCGCCCTCTTCCCCGAGGCCGGCACCGCCGTAGCGATCACGCTCCTGCTCTCCGGCGTCCTCCTCTTCGCCGCCCAGCGCCGCACCGAACCCCCCATCGCGCCCCGCGCCCCGTCCCGCCCCCGCTCCCCGCTCCGCCTGCCCGGCCTGCCGCCGCTCCTGCTCACGTTCCTCGCCACCGGCGCGATCTTCGGCTCCCTCGAGGTGGTCACCCTCGCGTACGCCGACGACCACGGCGTACGCCCGGCCGCGGGCGCCCTGCTCGCCCTCCAGGCAGCCGGCTCCTGCACCGCAGGCCTCCTCTACGGACTGCTGCGCCCCGCCGGCCGGGCCGGGCACCACCCACCGCACCGCTTCCGTCTCTGCGTGGGCGCCATGGCCACCCTCATGCCGCTCCCGCTCCTCGCCGCCTCGACCGGGGGCCTGACGGCGCTGGCCTGCGCGCTGCTCCTGGCGGGGATGGCCACCGCCCCGACCATGGTCACCGGCATGGGTCTGATCCAGTCCCGCACCCCCGCGGACCGGTTGAACGAGGGCATGACCCTGGCCGTGACCGCGCTGCTGAGCGGTATCGCGGGCGGTTCGGCGGCGGGCGGCTGGGCCGTGGACCACCTCTCCGGACCGGCCCCGGGCCCCGGTCTCGCCTACGCCGTTCCTGCTACGGCCGCCGCCCTGGCCCTCGCCATCACCCTGATCACCACCCGCACCGGCCCGGCCGCCCTCCCCACCGACGCCGCCTGACCGGGCCCGTGCACCGGCGATGGCAGGCGGACGGCGGGCGGGCAGACAAAAAGCCGCTGCCCCGCGAGGATCCTCGCGGGGCAGCGGCTTACATGGGATGAGTGGAGATGGCGGGAATCGAACCCGCGTCCAACGGTGCAGAATCAGGGCTTCTCCGAGTGCAGTTCGCTGCGATTTTCTCGGCCCCGGAGATCACGCGAACAAGTCTCCGACGGGCCCAGCCACTGTTTGATTTCCTTCTAAACCCCGTGACCGGGTCTAGAAGTTTAGTTCCCTAGCTGATGCCAGGATCCGGGTCGGGAACAGCCCCGGGCTGACACTTCGCAAGTCGCTACTTAGGCAGCGAGGGCGAAGGAATCGCGCTTGGTGTTGGCGATTATTTGTTGCGACATATGGTTAACGAGATCATTGCCGCTTCCTCGACTCGCTTCCCCTGCTTCGACATCCGCTGTCGAAACCGATCATCCCCATGTTGATTTATCAAGCCGGCGCCTACACCGGGGCGCCTGCACCCTCCGTGGGGTGCCTGGCCATCGTACGTGACCAACCTGTGCCGTTGCCAGCGTATTCCCCGGGAGTGCCGTCGCAGGGCGGCCGCGGGGCCGTCGCGCTACCGCTCAGGCCACCCGCTGGCGCCGCCGGGCCGCGGAGATGGCGCGGTCCGTCTCGCGACGGTCCTGCTGCTCGCGGAGGGTCTGCCGCTTGTCGTATTCCTTCTTGCCCTTGGCCAGCGCGATCTCGACCTTGGCCCGGCCGTCCTTGAAGTAGAGGGCCAGCGGCACGATCGTGTGGCCGCTCTCCTGGATCTTGGACTCCAGCTTGTCGATCTCGTGGCGGTGCAGCAGCAGCTTCCGCTTACGGCGGGCACTGTGGTTGGTCCAGGTTCCCTGGGCGTATTCAGGGATGTGGACGTTGTGCAGCCACGCCTCATTGCGGTCGATCTGGACGAATCCGTCCACCAGCGACGCCCGTCCCTGCCGCAGCGACTTCACCTCGGTGCCGGTCAGCACCAGGCCACACTCATAGGTGTCCAGAATGTGGTAGTCGTGCCGCGCCTTCTTGTGCTGGGCCACGAGCTTGTGCCCGGGGTCCTTGCCCTTTTGCTTGGTCTGCTTAGTCTGCGTAGTCATCGTGTTGCCATTTTCGCACTACGAGCCGGTACCGAGGCCACTCATTACTGTGCGGGCCCGTTTTTCCGCATGGTCCTCGGCGATCAGGTCGGGGCTGATGCCCCGGCCGTCGACGGCCCGGCCGGACGGGGTGCGGTAGTGGCCGACGGTGAGCTCGGCGACCGAGCCGTCGGGCAGCCGGCTGGGCATCTGGACCGAGCCCTTGCCGAAGGTCGGGGAGCCGACGACGATCGCCCGGCCGCGGTCCTGAAGGGCGCCGGCCAGCAGTTCGCCGGCGCTCATCGTGCCGCCGTCGACGAGCACGACCAGGGGGATGCGGGTGTTGCCGCCGGGCTCGGCGTACAGGGCCCGCTGGCTGCCGCGGACGTCGTAGGTGGCGACCAGTCCGCCGTCCAGGAAGGCGGAGGCGGCGGAGACGGCCTCGGTGACCAGACCGCCGGTGTTGCCCCGCAGATCGAGGAGCAGGCCGCCGTGCGACGAGGCCCGGCGCACCGCCCGGCGCACCGCCTCGCCGGTGCCCTGGGAGAACGCGGCGACCTTGACACGGGTGGGCCCGTGCGGCCCGGCGGGGGGCACGACGGTGACGTTCTGGCTGCTCAGGCGGGTGCGGTGCAGGGTCGTGCGCCAGTGGCGGGTGCCGCGCTGGAGGTCGAGTTCGACGGGGGTGCCGGCGCCCCCGGCGGGCTCGCCGCGCAGCCCGGCGACGATCTCGGTGACCGGTCTGCCCCGGACGGCCCGGCCGTCGACGGCGCGCAGCCCGTCGCCGATGGCGATCCCGGCGCGCTCCGCGGGGCTGCCGGGCTGCACCCGCGCCACCCGGATCCGGCCACCGTCGGCCTGGCGTACCCACAGGCCGACGCCGACGTAGGAGCCGCCCAACTGCTGCTCGAAGTCCTTGAACTCGCCGGGTGTGTAGATCGTCGACCAGCGGTCGCCGCTGCGGCTGACCACATCGGCGGCGGCCTGCGAGCCGGACTTGCCGTCCTCCATGGCCTGGGCCGCGGCGCGTTCGACGGCCGCGCGGTCGGCGGTGCGGCTCTTGGCGTCTTCCGCGACGGACACCGTGGCGCCGGACCCCGTCCGTCCCGCCGCGCCCTCGGCCCGGTCGCCCCAAGTGCCGGTCGCCACACCCGTGGCGAGCACACTCGCGAAGATCAACGTCAGGGCTGCCCCGCGGCGAATGCGGCGGGGCCGGTCGTACGAACACGGGCCCGACATGCCGGTGAGTCTAGGGGACAAAGGGGCGCCGTACGGTGAGTTGACCGTACGGCGCCCCTTGGCAAACCTCACACCTTGAGATACTTGCGCAGCGCGAAGAACGCGGCGAGCGCGGGCATCAGCAGCCCGATCAGCAGGACCAGCGGCAGCACCTGCGCCACCGAGTCCCAGCCGATGAAGTTGATCACCTGAATCTTCTGGGCCAGCCAGTTGTTGATGAGGACGGCCTTGCCGCCGACGATCAGCACACACGCGAAGACGGCGCCCAGCAGGCCCGCGATGGCGGCCTCCAGGATGAACGGCATCTGGATGTAGAAGCTGGACGCGCCCACCAGCCGCATGATCCCGGTCTCCCGCCGCCGGCTGAACGCCGACACCCGGACGGTGTTGACGATCAGCATCAGCGCAACGACCAGCATCAGCCCCATCACACACAGCGCGGCGATGTTCATGCCGTTGAGGAGGTTGAACAGCGGCTCAACGGTGTCGCGTTGGTCCTGCACCTCCTGGACGCCGGGCCGCTCGGAGAACGCCGACTTGATGACGTCGTACTTCGCGGGGTCCTTGAGCTTGACCCGGAAGGACTCCGGCAGCTGGTCGGGGGTGACCAGTCCGGCGACGGGCGTGTCGCCGAACTGCTCCTTGTAGTGCTTGTATGCCTGGTCGCTGGTCTCGTGCTGCACGTTCTGCACGATCTTCAGATTGTGCAGCTCGGCGAGGATGTCGTTCTTCTGCTGCTGGGTGGCCGCGCCCTTGGCGCAGTTGGCACCCGTTTCGGCGTCGTTCTTGTTGCAGAAGAAGATGGAGACGTTGACCTTGTCGTACCAGTAGCCCTTCATGGTGCTGACCTGGTCGCGCATCAGCAGCGAGGCGCCGAACAGGCCCAGTGAGAGGGCCACGGAGACGATGACGGCAAAGGTCATCGTGAGGTTACGGCGGAGACCGACGCCGATCTCCGACAGGACGAACTGGGCGCGCATGGCGTCCTTTCAGTGCTGGGGGCCGTACACGCTTAGTGCTGGTAGCCGTACACGCCGCGCGACTGGTCGCGGACGAGCCGGCCCTTTTCGAGTTCCATGACCCGCTTGCGCATCTGGTCGACGATCTGCTGGTCGTGGGTGGCCATGACCACGGTCGTCCCGGTGCGGTTGATCCGGTCCAGCAGCTTCATGATGCCGACCGAGGTCTGCGGGTCGAGGTTTCCGGTGGGCTCGTCCGCGATGAGCAGCATCGGGCGGTTGACGAAGGCCCGCGCGATGGCGACGCGCTGCTGCTCGCCGCCGGAGAGCTCACCGGGCATGCGGTCCTCTTTGCCACCGAGGCCGACGAGTTCGAGGACCTCGGGCACCGTCTTGCGGATCTGGCCGCGCGGCTTGCCGATGACCTCGAGGGCGAAGGCGACGTTCTGCCCCACCGTCTTGTTGGGGAGCAGCCGGAAGTCCTGGAAGACGGTGCCCACCTGGCGCCGCATCTGCGGGACCTTCCAGTTGGACAGCTTCGCGAGGTCCTTGCCCAGCACGTGCACGGCGCCATGGCTGGCGCGCTCCTCACGCAGGAGCAGGCGCAGGAAGGTGGACTTACCGGAGCCCGAGGAACCCACCAGGAAGACGAACTCGCCGCGTTCGATCTCCAGGGAGACATCCCTGAGGGCGGGGCGGCTCTGCTTCGGGTAGGTCTTGGAGACGTTGTCGAATCGGATCACTGATGCACCACGGTCGACTGGGTAGGGGCACGGTTTGCCGTGTTGCGGCTCCCGTCGGTGTGCGTGACCATACGCGAACCTCGTGATGCGGCGTAGTCGCCGCCGTGGGTTGGTGCGTTTATTCACGGCATCTAGCCGGACATTCTCGGCATCTGGGTGGCCGATCGCGGGTACGCGGAGCGGGCAAAAGGAGCACAATCCCGCGGGGCGCGCCGTTCCGCCCGGAAGCTGGCACAGTGGTAGGGGGAACCAATGCGCCTTCCGGTGCGTTGGCGCAGTGAAGAAGGAGGTCGCATGACGTACGACCGATTGGTGTGCGCCAATTGCGCGGCCCCTGTGAGCGAGGGCCGCTGCCCTGTGTGCCGGGCCAGCAGAGAACGGCTTCAGCAGCAAGAGGGCATATTCGGCCAGCTCAGCCCTGTGGCGCTGGTGGCCCTGCTGGTCGCGCTGATCGCGGTCGCGGTACTGCTCCACCAGGCCGTCTGACCCGTCCGGGCCCGCCGGGGACCGGTACGCGGCAGGGGACGCGGCGCCAGGGGCCACGGAGGCGGACCACGTGACGTGACCGGGTGCGACCATTCGTGTACGTACCGGCGGGAACGCCGGGCTGAAACGCCGGAGGGCCCGGGGCGCTGGTGCGCCCCGGGCCCTCCGTTTGTGCGTGTCAGCGTCAGGCCGCGGCCGCGCCGCCACCGTTCTTGTTGATCAGACGGGGCAGCATACGGAAGCCGACACCGCCCGCGATCATCGTCGCCGCACCGATGAGCAGGAAGGTGGTACCGGAGGAACCGGTCTCCGCCAGCTCTCCGCCCTTCGCCTGCTGCTTGGCCTGGCCGGGGGTGTTGGACATCCCCTCCTTGCCCTGGCCCGGCTGCTCGATCGGCTTGGAGCCCTCGTTGTCGGTGCCGGTGCCGGTGCTGTCGCCACCACCGTTGTCGCCGCCACCGGTGCTGTGACCGCCGGTCTGGCCGCCGTTCTGACCACCGGTGCTGTGACCGCCGGTCTGACCGCCGTCCTGGCCGCCGTTCTGGCCGCCGCTGTTCTGGCCGCCGTTCTGACCGCCGTTGTCGTGGCCGCCGTCCTGGCCGCCATTGTCCTGGCCGCCGCTGTTCTGGCCGCCGTTGTCCTGACCACCGTTGTCCTGGCCGCCATTGTCCTGGCCGCCGGTGTCGGTGCCGCCGTCGATGGTGCCACCGTCGTCGGTGCCGCCGTCGGTGGTGCCACCGTCGTCCTGGCCGCCGGACTGGCCGCCGTCGACCACGCCGCCGATGGTGCCGCCGGTGGAGTCGTCGCCGCCGTCGCCGCCGGTGTCGCCGCCGGTGTCACCACCGGAGGAGTCACCGCCGGTGTCGTCGCAGAACAGGTGCAGCGGGTCGAGCGGGCTGCAGTTGTCCTCGACGGCCTGGCTCTGGCCGGTTCCGGCCGCAGAGGCGGCGCCGGCGGCGGTGAGCGACGCACCCGCCGCGATCACCGCACCGGCTGCAATGCGCGCTACGCGCAGCCGCGTCTTCTTCGTCATGTACTGCTACCCCCAGTAGCTGAACTCGTCATTGGAGCACCGCTGTACGGGGCGAGATCCGATGGGGGTACGCGAGTCACGGCCCCGCACAGCGGGCAGGCCACTCATCTCCCCGTTCAAACACGCGCCCCAGACATACGCATGCCGCGCCCAGCCTTCCCAGTTCGGCCAACATCGTCAAGGTCGAATAAAGTCCCGATGCCCGAATTGCTGTGTGTTGGGCGGTACATGGACATACGACTGTGACCAAACCGCCGAAGCGAAAACAACTGCCTCCTCGAGGGAGACAGTTGTCCGGGCATCAGATGCGCCGTGGATCCGCCGTGGATCCGGCCCCGGGAGGGCCGAGCGGCTACTTCTCCTGCTGCTTGCGCCAGCGGATGCCGGCTTCCAGGAAGCCGTCGATGTCGCCGTCCAGCACGCCGGAGGGGTTGCCGACCTCGAACTCCGTACGCAGGTCCTTGACCATCTGGTAGGGGTGCAGGACGTACGAACGCATCTGGTTGCCCCAGGAGTTGCCGCCGTCGCCCTTGAGGGCGTCCATCTTGGCCTGCTCCTCCTGGCGGCGGCGCTCGAGCAGCTTGGCCTGGAGGACGTTCATCGCCGAGGCCTTGTTCTGGATCTGCGAGCGTTCGTTCTGGCAGGAGACGACGATGCCGGTGGGAAGGTGCGTCAGCCGGACCGCGGAGTCCGTGGTGTTCACGCCCTGGCCACCGGGGCCGGAGGAGCGGTAGACGTCCACCCGCAGATCGGACTCGTCGATCTCGACGTGGTCGGTCTTCTCGACGACGGGCAGCACCTCGACGCCCGCGAAGGAGGTCTGGCGGCGGCCCTGGTTGTCGAACGGCGAGATGCGCACCAGGCGGTGCGTGCCCTGCTCGACGGAGAGGGTGCCGTAGGCGTACGGAACCTGGACGGCGAAGGTGGTCGACTTGATGCCGGCCTCTTCCGCGTACGAGGTCTCGTACAGCTCGGTCTTGTAGCCGTGGCGCTCGGCCCAGCGCAGATACATCCGCTGGAGCTTCTCGGCGAAGTCCGCGGCGTCCACGCCACCGGCCTCGGCGCGGATGTTGACCAGTGCCTCACGGGCGTCGTACTCGCCCGACAGCAGCGTGCGGACCTCGAGCTCGTCCACCGCCTTGCGGACGGCCTCGAGCTCCGCCTCGGCCTCGACGCGGGCGTCCTCGTCGTCCTCGGCCTCGGCCAGCTCGAAGAGCACCTCGAGATCGTCGACCCGGGCGCGCAGATCATCGGCCCGGCGCAGCTGGCCCTGGAGGTAGGACAGCTGGCTGGTGATCTTCTGGGCGTTTTCCACGTCGTCCCACAGGGACGGCGCCGCGGCCTGCTCCTCGAGCACGGCGATATCGGCCCTCATCTTGTCGAGGTCCAGGACGGCCTCGATCGACCCCATGGTCGAGGAGAGGGACTTCAGCTCTTCGGATACATCGACGACTGCCACGCACCCAGCCTAACGGCTACCGCCGAGAGTGTGTCCCGGCCGGGGCGGTCGGACCCTCCGGGCCCGCGGTCGCAGGGGCCGGAGGGTCCGTGGCGGTCAGGGGGCGTCGGGCTGGTGGACGCCCGGCCGGGCGTCTCCCGGATCGTCGTCGCCCGAGGCCAGCCAGCCGCCGAGGCCGGCCGCCACGAGCACCGCGGCGGCCGCCGCGCCGAACCTGATCCGGCGGCGGCGCACCGCCTCCGGGGCCGAGCGGTGCCGCGCGGAGCCGGCCCGGCGCTGGCCGGAGACCCTGGGCGTCCGGGCGGTGCCGTGCGCGCCGCCCGCGAGTTCGTCGGGTCCGGGGACGCGCATGCTGGTGTGCGTGTCGCGGTTGGAGTCCGGCGCCGCGCCCTGGACCAGCGGGACCGCGCCGCGCGGCGGGGTGTCCTCGGCCTGGGCGGCCGGCGGGTAGTCGCGGGTCCCGGTGGCGGGCGCGCCCTCCGAGTCGTTCTCCGGCTGCTCGCCGTCGGGCTCGTCGATGTCCAGCGGCGGGATGCCGGCCAGGCCCGGGAGCATCTCGCGCAGCCGGGCGGCCAGCTCGGGGGCGCGCAGCCGGGAGGCGGGGGCCTTGGCCAGGCACTGGAGCAGCAGCTGCCACAGCTCGTCGGGGATGCCGGGCAGCGGGGCGACGCTCTCGGTGACGTGGCGGCGCAGTACGGCCCCGGGGTGCCCGCCGCCGAAGGGGGTGAAGCCGGCGAGCAGCTCGTACAGGACGGTGGCCAGCGCGTAGACGTCCACGGAGGCGCGCGGCGGCAGGCCCTCGATGATTTCGGGGGCGAGGTAGTCGGGGGTGCCGATGACCTTGGTCGAGCGGAGCGCGACGGGGCTCCCCCCGGCCGGGGGCTGGGGGAGGGTCCGGCGCGGCGAGTCCACCAGGCGGGCGATGCCGAAGTCGGTGAGCAGCGCGGGGTGCGCGCCACCGGGGCCGAGCGCGCCCTGCATGTCCAGGAGGACGTTCTCGGGCTTGACGTCGCGGTGGACGATGCGTTCGGCGTGCGCGGCGGCGAGGCCGTCGGCGACGTCGGCGACGATGGCGACGGCGGCCTCCGGGGCCAGCCGTCGCTCGCGCTCGAGGCGGGTGCGCAGGTCCGTACCCCGTACGAGGTCCATGACCAGCGCGAGGTCGTTGCCGTCGACGACGAGATCGCGGACGCCGACGACATGCGGGTGCTCCAGGCTCAGCAGCGCCGTACGCTCCTGCACGAAGCGGCCGACGAGCTCCTGGTCGGAGGCGAGGTCCTCCCGCAACAGCTTGATGGCCACGGCCCCTTCGGGACCCTCGCCCAGCCATACCGTGCCGGCGCTGCCGCGCCCCAGGATCTGGTGAGCGGTGTACCGGCTGCCGATCTTCCGTGCCAAGACTGCTCCGACGTGTCGGGCCCCCGAGCGTCCTGCGGGGGCTGAAGTTGGCGTCAAAGCTACGCGGGTGCCGAGGGGTTCAGTGCCCCCGACAGCCGCATCCTTCACTTCTGTGCGCGAAATCGCCCATCAGAAATCGACAAATCAACAACATGGCCGACGGCGGGAACGGCTACGGGGACGGCAGCGGCCCGTCCGGGGTCAGGCCCCGCTGCCGTTGCCGCCCAGCTGTTCGACGAAGTCCTTCACGGTGGTGAAGATGTCCCCGATCTGGGCGAAGAAGCCCTTGGTGGTGCCGATCCACTCCTGGAGGGGGGTCAGCTCCCAGATCAGCCAGCTCGCGATGAACAGGATGAGCAGGGTGAACAGGCAGCCCTTGAGGCAGCCCAGGCCCGGGATCTTCATGGGGTTGGCGCTGCGCTGGCGGGGCTCGCGGCGGGGCCGGGGCTCCGGGGCGGGCGGGCGCTGCGGCTCGTAGCGCTGCGGCGGGGGCTCCTGGCGGCGCTGCGGGGCCTGGCGCTGCTGCCGGTCGTACGGCGGCGGCTGCTGGCGGTACTGCGGCGGCGGGGGCTGCTGCGGACCGGGCCGGCGCTGGGGGCGGCGGCGCAGCGGGTCGTCGTTCGGGTCCAGGTACTGCACCTGGGTCTGTTCGTTGCGGTCGCGGGCGGCGCGCAGCTGGGACTCCCACGGATGCGGGCCCTCGGGCTCCTGGGGGCCTCCGGCGGGGGCGCCCATGGGCATCGGGGGCATCGCCCGCGTGGGGTCGGCGTCTCCCTGGCCGTAGCCCTGGCCGCCCTGGCCCGGTGCACCGGTGGCGGGCAGGACGCTGGTGGCCGCGGCCGGGTCGTACGAGCCGGCGTTGGAGGGCAGCACCTGGGTGGGGTCGGCGTCGCCGGTGCCCTGGCCGCCGTCGGTGCCCGTACCGGGGACCGTGGCGGGCGTCGGGTCGGGGGCGAGCAGCGCGGCGACGCCGAGGGCGGCCTCGGCCTCGGCCGGGGTGGCGTGCACGCCGACGCCGGCCGCGACGGTGCGCAGCGCGCGGGCGAGGTTCTCGGCGCTGGGTCGCTCCTCGGGGCGCTTGCGCAGACAGCGCTCTATCACCGTCCACAGGGGCTCGGGCACCGTGCTGGGGCGGCGCGGCTCCTCGCTCAGGTGGCGGTGCAGCACCTCCAGGGCGGTCGAGCCGGCGAACGGCGGGCGGCCGGTGACCAGCTCGTAGAGCAGGATTCCGGCGCCGTAGATGTCCACGGCGGAGGTCTGCGGGCGCCCTTCGGCGGACTCCGGCGCCACGTAGGCGGGGGTGCCGACGAATTCATGGGTGCGGGTCAGGCCCGGGGAGTCGGCGAGGCGGGCGATGCCGAAGTCGGTCAGCATCGGGTGCATCTGGCTGCTGCCGTCGGAGCCGGCGAGCAGGACGTTGGCGGGCTTGAGGTCGCGGTGGACGACGCCGTCGGCGTGGCTGGCCGCCAGGGCGTCGGCGATCTGCGCGGTGAGCAGGGAGGCGGCGACCGGGCTGAAGGGGCCGTTGTCGCGCAGGTAGCGGTGCAGGTCGGGGCCGTCGACCAGGTCCATGACCAGGGCGAGCAGATCGCCCTCGACGACGAGGTCGCGGGTGCGGACGATGTTGGGGTGGGTGAGCCGCAGCAGGACGGAGCGCTCCCGCAGGAAGCGCATCACCACGTCCGCGTCGTTCGCCAGCTCCTCCTTGAGGACCTTGATCGCGACGGTCTCGCCGGGCTCGCCGGCAACGGCGGCCTCCGCGCCCGCCGTCTCCCGCTGGCGGGCACGCCAGACGGTGCCCGTGGCGCCGCGTCCCAGCGGCTCCTCGAGCAGGTACTTGCTGCCTACCGGCCGCACGTCATGCGCTCCCTGTCGTGGTGGATCTTGTGCCTGGCCCGCCGGGTCAGACGCTTGTGGGCGATCATGGCCTGGCTCGCGGCCTGTCCGACCCACTGTAGGCCGTCGGGCACATTCCATGGCCAGGCGCCGGACGAGGCCTGTTGAGGCTTGCTCGGGCTTGTGGGGAAGACGCGGGATACGGCCGGATGGTTGCCGCCGGGCGTCCGCCGATGGGCGCGGCGGGCGCGCCGGCCGCGCCGGCGGCTGACCACCGCGGTCGAAATCAGGCCGTTCGGCGCGCGCAAGCCGGCACTTTTTCGCCCTTAGAAGACCAATCAAGATCACCAAGCGGCGGTCGGCGGGCGTGTTGTCAGTGGCAGGTGCGAGGATGCCCCCAGCACGCATTGTGGTGGGGGCGCGCGCTCTCCGTCGCGACGTGCGCTTGGGACTTGTACGTGCCGACGTGCTCGGGCGCGGCGGGGGGTGAGCGAGCCCCTGCCGGATTCCCGGCAGAAGGGACCGTTGACGGCGATGCAGATCCGGCTGACCGTCCTCGGGCCGCGCAGCGGCCACACCACACGCGCCTGCGACGTGCTCGTGACGGCCCCTGCCGGGACCGCCCTGGCGGCGGTGGCGGGTTCCCTCGCGGCGTCCGTGGCCGGCTCGGGCGCGGATGTGGGCGGCGCGGGCGGCGGCGGCCCCGTGGTGCTGTACGCGGGCAACGAACGGCTCGATCCGCAGCGCGCGGCGATCGGCGAGCCGCCGCTGATCGACGGCGCGGTGCTCGCCCTCCAGGGCCCCGGCCCCGCCCCGGCGCACGGCCTGCCGCACGGCCCGGCCCGGCTGCGCGTGGTCTCGGGTCCCGATGCCGGCGGCGTCCATCTGCTGCACGGCGGCCAGATCCGCATCGGCCGCTCCGCCGACGCGGACGTCCCCCTCGACGACCCGGACGTCTCCCGGCTGCACTGCGCGGTGACGGTCGAGCCGGATGGTGCGGTGTACGTCGCCGACCTGCGGTCCACCAACGGCACCGCGGTTGACGGCACCGACCTCGGCGAACGGCCCGCCCCGCTGCTCCCCGGCGCCCTGCTGCGGGTCGGCGAGTCCGCCCTGCGCCTGCAGTCCTCCCCCGGCACCCCGGACCCGGCGCTGCCCGCCGCCCCCGACGGCGAGGGGCATCTGCGGGTCGCACTGGGGCCGGCGGCGGGAGTCGCCCCGCAGTGGGGGAGGGACGCGGCGGCCGCCGGCACGGCGGGGGCGCGGTTCTCCCCGGAGGGCCCGGCCGGGCAGGCGGGCGCGTGGGAGGCCCCGAACGGCGCCCAGGGCCCGGTCTCCGCCGTCCCCTTCCCGGCGCCGCCCGCCGCCGCGCCGACCGGGCCGGAGCGGCGGGACACGCCGCTGCGCGGTACGGCACCCGACGACGGGTCATGGGCCGACGCGGCGGACCGTCCGGCCGCCGCCTACAGCCACCAGGAATACGGACCGGCCGTCCCGGACGGCACGCACGCCGGCCAGCAGCAGCTGGTGCCCCCCGAAGGCCCCAGGACGGCCCGCCGCGGCGGCATCGGGGCATGGGCGCGGCGGCTGGCCGCTGGCCGCTATGCCGTCGAGCAGCCGGATGACGCCGAGGCGGGACTGCCGCACCCGGCGGACGAGCCGGCCGACGCCGCGTACGGGCCGGGTCCGGCGGGCGCGGAGGCGCCGGCCGCGCACGAACGCTGGCCGGATGCCGCCGCCATCCTCTTGACGGCGCTCGGTCCCGGCCCCCGCCTGTGGGAGCGCGGGCAGGAGCACCCGGATGCGCTGGCCGTCCGGCTGGGCACGACCAGCAAGGCCGGGGGCCGGATCGCCGCGCCGGTCACCGTCGAGCTGCGCCGGGCGGGGTCCCTGGGCCTGGCCGGGCCGCGCGAGCGGCTGGCCGGGCTGGCCCGCGCCGCCGTCGCCCAGCTCGCCGCCCTGCACTCGCCCGGCACCCTCGAGCTCGTGCTGATCTCCACGGACCGGGGGCGCGGCGCCGAGGAGCGGGTGTCCGACTGGTCCTGGCTCGGCTGGCTGCCGCATGTCCGCCCGGCCCACGGCCAGGACTGCCGGCTGCTGCTCGCCTACGACAAGGAGCAGGCCGCGGCCCGTACGGGCGAGCTGGTGCGCCGCCTGGACGACGGCCCGCTCGGCCCCCACTGGGCCAGCGCCGACCGCGCCGAGGTGGCCGCCGCCGCGGCCCGCCATCAGGGCCCGTACACGGTCGTGATCGTGGACGGCGACCTCGGCTCGTCGGAGCTGCGCGAGAGTGCGGCCCGGCTCGCTGCGGGCGGCCCGGCGGTCGGCATCCACCTGATCTGTCTGGCCGAGACGCCCGCCGCGTCCCCCGCCTTCCCGCTGGCCGCGACGTACGAGGCCGCCCGGAAGGCGTCGCCCGCCTTCGGCGAGTGCGGGGCGGTGGCGGTGCTCAGCGGCGATGTGGCCACGGCGCTGCGGGTCGTACAGCCGGGTACGGGGCCGAACGGCACGGTGGCGGCGGTGGACGCGGTCTCCGCGCCCTGGGCCGAGCGGTTCGCCCGTGCGCTGGCGCCGCTGCGCGAGGCCGAGGCGACGGCCACGGCCGGCGACCGCCAGGTGCACCGCGCGGCCGTTCCGCTGCCCGATGCGTCCCGGCTGCTGGACGAGCTGGGGCTGGCCCGCGCCACGCCCGCGTCCCTGATGGCGCGCTGGGCGGCCGCCCTGGACACCGACCGGCCCAGCGCCCCGGCGGTGCTGGGCGCGGGCCCGCACGGCCCGCTGGCCGCCGACCTCGCCGCCGACGGCACGCATCTTCTCCTGGAGGGCGCGCCGGCCGGCGGCAAGACCGAGCTGATGCGTTCGCTGGCCGCCTCGCTCGCCGCCGCGGACCGCCCGGATCTGCTGTCGCTGGTCCTGGTGGACGGCGGCGGCAGCGAGCGCGGCGAGGGACTGCGGGTGTGTACGGACCTGCCGCATGTCACGACGTATCTGGCCGCCTCGGACCCGGTCCGGATGCGGGAGTTCGCGCAGGCGCTGTCCTCGGAGCTGAAGCGGCGCGCGGAGATACTGGCCGGCACGCCGTTCGCCGAGTGGCGCGCCAAGCACCTCCCGGCGCCGCGGATCATCGCACCGCGCCGCTCGGCCGAGGACGGCGATACGCCCGGCAGCACCCCGCAGGAGCTCCTCGCTTTCCGTCATCGTGCCCGTAATGCGGAAGAAGGGAGCGGCGGGGCACCGGCCGACCCTTCGGGCACGGGCACGCTGCGGCTGCGGGCGCGCAGCGGGGCGCCGGATGCGGAGGACCAGGCGCCGCCGATGCCGCGGCTGTTCGTGCTGGTCGACGACTTCGACGCGCTGGTGGCCCCGGCGCTGGGCAGTACGGGCCGGCCGGCCGCCGGTTCCGTGGTGCGGGCCCTGGAGGCGGTCGCCCGGGACGGTGCGGCGCTGGGCGTCCATCTGATAGCCGCGAGCGGCCATCCGGACCGCACGGCGGAGACCGCGACCAGCGAACGGGCGGGGCTGCGCATTCAGTTGGGCGCTTCGGCCGATGCATCGGAGCCGGTGCCGCCTGGCCGCGGGCGGCTGGACCGGGCGGCGGACGGGTCCTCGACGCCGTTCCAGGCGGGCCGGGTGACCGGCCGGATACCCCGTACGTCCACGCTGCGGCCGACGGTCGTCCCGCTGGAGTGGCAGCGGATGGGGGACCCGCCGGCCCGGCGTCCGCTGCGCGAGCTGGGCAACGGCCCCACTGACCTGGCCCTGCTGGCCAGCGCGCTCCAGCGGGCCGGGCAGTCCCTGGGGGCGCCCGCCGCGCCGCCGCTCGTGTGAGGCCCGCCGCCGGTGCCCGACACGGGCGGCGGCCCCACCGCCCGTAACAGCCCCATCACAAAAGGTCAGTTGAGGCCGGATGCGGTATTGCGGCGCCGGGGATCCGGGCGTAGACCTGTCGCACGCCACGGGGCGCACCGTGAGAGCGGCACCGCGCCGGCACCACCGCACCACCACCGCACGGCACCACCGCACGCACGGCAGGCGCAGCGATAAGGGGCTACGGGGATGCGCACACGATTCGACGGCACGGCCGGCCGCGCCACGACCGCCCTGGCGGCGGCCGCGGCCCTCGCCCTCGCGCTGGCCGGCTGCGGCGGCGGGACGAAGGACGACGCGGGCGGCGGCAGCAAGGGCGGGAGCACTGCCCCAACGGTCCGGCTCCCCCGGCTCAGTGGCCAGAAGCTCCAGGTCACAGCGGTCTGGACGGGCCCGGAGCGGGAGAATTTCGTCAAGGTGCTGGACGAGTTCGAAAAGCGCACCGGCGCCCAGGTCGACTTCGTGCCGAGCGGCGACGACATGGCCGGCTTCATCGGCTCCAAGATCGCCGGTGGCGGTCCGCCGGACATCGCGATGCTCCAGCAGGTCGGCGTGCTCAATGAGTTCGCGCAGAAGGGCTGGCTCAAGCCGCTCGGCGCCACCGCCAAGGCGCAGCTCGCGAAGAACTACACCAAGGGCTGGCGGGATCTGGGCGCCCACAAGGGCACGCCGTACGGCGTCTATTTCAAGGCCAGCAACAAGTCGCTGGTCTGGTACAACGCCAAGGCGTTCGGCAATGCGGGGGTCACGGAGCCCAAGGACTGGAAGGGCTTCCTCAAGGCCGCGCAGACGCTTGCCGAGTCGGGCGTGGAGCCTGTCTCGGTGGGCGGTTCGGACGGCTGGACGCTGACCGACTGGTTCGAGAACATCTATCTCTCGCAGGCGGGACCCGAGAAGTACGACCAGCTGGCGCGGCACGAGATCAAGTGGACGGATCCCTCGGTCAAGCAGGCGCTGACCACGCTGGGCCAGCTCTTCGGACGCAAGGACCTGGTAGCGGGCGGCAATTCCGGTGCCTTGGCGACCGACTTCCCGACGTCGGTGACGCAGACGTTCAGCGGCGGCGACACCCCCAAGGCCGCGATGGTCTCCTCGGCCGACTTCGCCGCGGCCACCATCTCCCAGACCAAGTCCAAGGTCGGCACCGATGCCAAGGTCTTCGCGTTCCCGGCGGTGGGCGCGAAGTCCCCGGTGGTGACCGGCGGCGATGTGGCGGTGGCGCTCAAGGACAGCAAGGCCTCGCAGGCGCTGCTGACGTTCCTGGCGTCGACGGACGCGGCCAAGATCTGGGCGCAGGCGGGCGGGTTCATCTCGCCCAACAAGGAGCTCGACCAGGCGGCGTACGCCAATGGCGTGATGCGCAAGATCGCCGGGGCGCTGATCGCGGCGGGCGACGACTTCCGGTTCGACATGTCCGACCAGGCGCCCGCCTCCTTCGGCGGCAAGCCGGGCCAGGGCGAGTGGAAGGACCTCCAGGACTTCCTCAAGAACCCCAAGGACGTCGCGGGGACGCAGGCACAGCTGGAGAAGGACGCCGCGAAATCGTTCGGGCACTGACGCCGACCGCCTCGACCGGACGGGGGGACCGTCGCGATGAGCGAGTTACCAGCCACCGCAGCCTCGGGCAGTACACATGCGTCCGGCCGTGCGCCCGCGTCTGACGGCGCGCGCCGGCCGGGCGGTGCCCGGCAGCCGGGCGGCAAGCGGAAAAGCGTCATGGGAACGCGTTCGTGGATCGCGGTCGTCTTTCTGCTGCCGGCGCTGGTGCTGCTCGGTGCGCTGGTCGTCTATCCCATCGTCTTCTCCGTCTACCGCAGCCTGTTCGACGCGTCCGGCAACGGCTTTGTGGGGCTGGGCAATTACGGCGAGATGTTCTCGGACGACGGGATCCGTACCGCGCTGCGGAACAACGTCATCTGGGTCGTGGTCGCGCCGACCGTCTCCACGGCGCTGGGGCTGATCTTCGCGGTGCTCACCGAGCGGATCCGCTGGGGCACCGCCTTCAAGCTGGTCGTGTTCATGCCGATGGCGATCTCCATGCTGGCGGCGGGCATCATTTTCCGGCTGGTCTACGACCAGAACCCGGAGCGCGGGGTGGCCAATGCGGTGTGGGTGGGTGTGCATGACACGTTCGCCGAGCCGGCGCCGTTCCCGGGCGCCAAGCCCCGGCCGAACGCGGATCTGCGGCCGTCCGGCGGCGGTGCCTTCACCACCAGCTCGGCCGTGCGCGCCGGGGCGGGCGCGACGGTGAACCTGCCGCTGGTGGCCGTACAGCAGGCCGATGTACGGAACGCGAGGCCGGCGGCCGCAGCGAAGCCGCGGCCGGGCAAGGTCACCGGCACGGTCTGGCTGGATTTCACCCGCGGTGGCGGCGGGCGGCCGAATGTCATCGACGGCCGGGAGCGGGCGCTGGCGGGCCTGACGGTCGAGGCGGTCAAGGGCGGCAGGGTGGTCGCCTCGGCGACGACGGCTGCCGACGGGACGTACGCGCTGCCTGCGGACAAGGCCGGCGGCGCCCGGCTGCGGCTGCCCGCGGCCAATTTCGCGGAGGCCTACAACGGCGTCGACTGGCTCGGCCCGACGCTGGTCACCCCGGCCATCATCGGGTCCTATGTGTGGATGTGGGCCGGTTTTGCGATGGTGCTGATCGCGGCGGGGCTGGCGGCGGTGCCGCGCGAGCTGCTGGAGGCGGCGCGGGTGGACGGCGCGGGCGAATGGCAGGTCTTCCGCCGGATCACCGTGCCGCTGCTGGCGCCCGTCCTGGTGGTCGTCCTGGTCACCCTCATGATCAATGTGCTGAAGATCTTCGACCTGGTCTACATCATCGCGCCGGGCTCCAGCCTCCGGTCCGCGAATGTGCTCGCCCTCCAGCTCTTCCAGTCGTCGTTCGGTACGGACGTCGACGAGGGGCTGGGCAGCGCGATCGCCGTGTTCCTGCTGCTGCTCGTGCTGCCGGTGATGTACGTCAATCTCCGGCGCATCCGGAAGGAGCGTCGCCGATGACGACTACGCAGGGGACCCTCCCCGACGCGCGCCCGGCCGGCGCCGGCCGCGTACCGGCGAAGCAGTCGCCGGCCACCCGCATCGCGGCCCGGACCGGCGGCGGCGCGCTGCGCGTCTTCCTGATCCTGGTCGCGCTCTTCTGGCTGATGCCGACCATCGGGCTGCTGCTGTCCTCGCTGCGCAGCCCGCAGCAGATCGCCGAGTCGGGCTGGTGGGAGGTCTTCGCCAAGCCGGCCCAGATCACCTTCGACAACTACAGCAGTCTGCTGGGCAACGAGAAGGTGATGGGTTCGCTGCTGACCACCGCGGCGATCACCGTGCCGGCCACGGTGCTGGTGGTGGTGATCGGGTCGCTGGCCGGTTACGCCTTCGCGTGGCTGGACTTTCCCGGGCGGGACGGCTGGTTCATGGTGGTCGTCGGGCTGCTGGTCGTGCCCGTGCAGGTGGCGCTGATTCCGGTGGCCAAGCTGTTCGGCGCGGTGGGGCTCTTCGAGACCACGGCCGGGGTGATCCTCTTCCATACGGCCTTCGGGCTGCCGTTCGCGGTGTTCCTGCTGCGGAATTTCTTCGCGGAGATCCCGCGCGAGCTGCTGGAGGCGGCGCGGCTGGACGGGGCGGGCGAGCTGCGGCTGTTCACCCGGGTCGTGATGCCGCTGGGCGGGCCGGCGATCGCGTCGTTGGGGATCTTTCAGTTCCTGTGGGTGTGGAACGACATGCTGGTCGCGCTGATCTTCGCGGACAGCGGCAATCCGCCGGTCACCGTCGCGCTGCAACAGGAGGTGCGGCAGTTCGGCAACAACATCGATGTGCTGGCGCCGGGCGCGTTCGTGTCGATGGTGGTGCCGCTGATCGTCTTCTTCGCCTTCCAGCGGCAGTTCGTCTCCGGGGTGATGGCCGGCGCGGTGAAATAGGCGCGCAGGTGCCGGGGTGACCCGCGCCATCTTCCGTTCATTTCTTTCCCCCTACGATGACGGCGGATGGCGGCCGATGGCTGTCAGTGCCGCGAAACGCATGGTGCGGCGGGGTCTTGTCGTGGACACTGCGTAGACGCGCCCGGACGGTATGTGTGCCGGGCGGCGGCGCCCCGGCCCCTGCGCGGGTCGCGCCCACGCGGAACCGGCCCCCACGCCGGCCGCATCTACAACAGGAGAAGCGCCGGCCGCGGCTGGGAGCTTCGGCAACAGCGGACACCACCACACCGGATCCCCATGGATCCGAATAAATCACCACAAATAACAATCAAATCCGCATGACATCCACGGCAGAAAACGCCGGTACATACCCCTCACGCACATCCGCATACGCGTCGCACATCGCCATCGATTCCCGACCGTCTGGAGACGGACCGCACATGACTGCCCCCATCGCAGACAAGAGCGCCGAACAACTCCCCTGCCCTACCCGGCTGTCCGACGTGAAGGGCTGGTTCTTCACCGCGGACCAGCTGCTCTTCGACTGGTTCCTCGCGCATCAGCGGGACCGGTCGGTCTCGGGCGACCTGCTCGAGCTGGGAGCGTACATGGGCAAAAGCGCCATTTTCATCGGGGCTCGTATGCGCACCGACGAGCGCTTCACGGTCTGCGATCTCTTCGATTCCCCGGCCGAGGACTCCTCCAACTCCAAGGAGATGAAGAAGTCCTACGCGACCTTGACCCGCCGCGCCTTCGAGGCCAACTACCTCTCGTTCCACGACGAGCTGCCCACCATCGTGCAGGGCCTCAGCTCCGTCGTCCGCGACCACGTCGCCGACGACTCGGTGCGCTTCGCACATATCGACGCCTCGCATCTGTACGAGCATGTGCACGGCGACATCCTGTCGGTGCGCGAACTGCTCACCGAGGACGGCGTGGTCGTGATGGACGACTACCGCGCCGAGCACTGCCCGGGTGTGGCCGCCGCCACCTGGCAGGCCGTCGCGAACGAGGGGCTGCGCCCCATCTGCATCACCGGCACCAAGTTCTACGGGACATGGGGCGATCCGGAGCCGCTGCAGAAGGCGCTGCTGGAATGGCTGCAGTCCCGTAAGGACGTCTGGCACGAGGTGCAGTACGTCAATGACGCCCCGCTGATCCGGCTGAGCGCCAAGGGCGCCAAGGAGCCCGCGCAGCCGGCCTCCCGGCATGAGCCGAAGGCCGCGGCGCGCACGCCCGAGCGGTCGGCGGCCCCGAAGGCGGCCGCGGCCCTCCCCCGCCCGCGCTCGGTGCCCCGGCCGCAGCGCAGCGTGCTGCGCCGGGTCGCGCTGGATGTGCTGCCGCCGATCGTCACCCGGGCGATCGTCTCCGCCCGCAAGAAGGGCCGCGTGGCGGGGCGCTGAGCGACGGGCGTACGGGCCGGGGCCGGGTGCCGCGCGGTACCCCGCCCCCGCCCGTACGCCCTACCGCGGCACCTGCCCCACCAGCGCGAACACATTGCGCCGCAGCAGCCTCCCGGCCACGCGCGGCAAGGGGTAGGAATACGTACGCCGGACGGCCAGCCCCGCCGATTCGGCGAAGGCGCGCAGCAGCGTGAAGTCCGTGAAGCGGACCGGGGCCGGTTCGGCGCGGTGGCCGGCCTCCTGCGGGGTGATCAACAGGACGCCGCCGCCCGGCCGTACGTAGGGCAGATAGGCCCGCAGCAGGCCCTCGACCTGCTCGTCGTCCAGATGCTCCAGCACATGTGCGCACAACAGCGCGTCGAAGGAGCCGGGCCGGGCGTGCGGGCTCGCGAGGAAGGTGTCGGCCGTGTAGGCGGTGAGCCCGCGGGCCCGGCACTTGTGCACGGAGCGCGGGTCGTGGTCGATGCCGACGCTGCCGGGCGCGCAGTCGGCGAGCGTGTCGCCCGCGCCGCAGCCGATGTCCAGCACCCGCCCGGTGCCGATCCGGCGCAGCTGCCGGCGGTAGCGGGGCCGGGCGGGCAACGGCCGTACGACGCCGGTGCGTTCCCCGGCCGGGAAGCGTGCGGTGGAGGCGTGTGGTGCGGTGCCGGCGCCTTTGGCGGGCCGGGTGCCGCGCGCCTGGGGGGCGGGCACGTCGGGCCTGTTGGTGGCGGCGGAGCTGTCGGTTCGGCCGGGCATCGGGTCGCGGTCACCTTTCCCTGGGGACACGGCGCGTGGGGCGCCATGACGCTGCCCAACGGTCTACGGCATGGAGGGGGAGGCGTGCCGCGCGGCGCGCCGCCCCTGTGCGGGCCCCGGCCGTCTCACCCTTTCAGCGCAGATCCGGTGACCGTGCCGCCGACGGGCGAGTTGAACGCCGCAATCCCGTGATTCGCCTGATCGGCACGTGTTCGGAAAGGCAGGTCCGCGCGTATGAAGCCTCGGCTCACCGTGGTCGTCCCGGTCCCCCGCAGCGAGGGGCCGGAGCGGAATGTGGAGGAGTGCCTGGAGTCGGTGGCGGCCCAGACACTGACCGAGCTCGATGTGGTGCTGGTGGAGGAGAACGCCGCGGAGCCCGTCGCCGCCGCCCGCGCGTTCGCCGACCGGGACCCGAGGTTCCGTGTCGTCCGCCCGCCCGTCCGTCGTCCGGGGGGCGTCCTCACGCTCGGCGCGGCGCGCAACGCCGGTGCCCGGCACGCCTATCCGGGCACCTCCTACCTGGCGTTCGCCGACGCCGACGATGTGCTGCTGCCGCGCGCGTACGAGGATCTGACCGGCGTGCTGGAGACGTCCGGCGCCGACTTCGCGACCGGCAATGTCTACCGGCTGGGCGCGGCGGGCCGCAGTCAGTGCCGGTATCACCCTGCCGCGCGGGAGACGGCGCTGCGCACTCACGTCACCGAGGACCGCACGCTGCTGTTCGACCACCTCGCCGGCAACAAGGTCTTCCGTCGCAGCTTCTGGGACCGCCATGAACTCGCTTTTCCGGAAGGGGAGTTGTGCGATGACGCGGCGGTGACGCTGCCCGCGCACTTCCTGGCCGGGGCGGTGGACGTCCGTCGCGAACACGTCGTCCACCACCGTCTTCCGGAGGGACCCCAGCGGCACCGGCGGCTGGATGCGGCGGGTGTGCGGGACCGGTTCGTGGCGGTGGCCGGAATCCGGCGCTTCCTCGCCGACCCGGCGCATCCCCGCCGTCACGACTACCGGCGCGAGTACGACCGGTGGCTGCTGACCGACGGGCTGCTCGACCTCGTGGCGGCGTTGCCCGCGGCCGCGCCCGAGTGCCGTGCCGCGTTCCTGGAGGGTGCCCGGGACTTTCTCGCCCAGGTCGATCCCCGGCTCTTCCCCACGCTCCCGGTGGAGCTGCGGATGCGCTGGTATCTGATCCGCGCAGGCCGGACAGCGGATCTGCTGACGCTGCTCGCGCACGAGGCCCGTAATCCGGCCGGGTTCGATGTGGCGGGCCCGCCGCTGCGCAAGCGCGCGGTGCTGCCGTTCACCCCGCCGCTGGAGCTGCCGCCGGGCGTGACCCGGCTGGACCGCACGGACTTTCCCGTACGGGCCCGGGTCCGGGAGGCGGTGTGGCGAAGCGGGTCCCCCCGCTCGGGCGGAGCCGGGAGCGGTGGCGGAACGCTGGTGCTGCGCGGCCATGCGTACATCCGCAACCTGGACGCGGCCGCCCGGGGCAGCTACCTCAGAACGATGGTGCTCGCTCAGGGGCGGCGCCGGATCCTGCTGCCGCTGCGGCAGGTGGCGATGCCGCAGGCGACCGCCGAATCCGGCCAGGAGCGGCATTGCTACGACTGGGCCGGGTTCGAGGTGACGCTCGATCCCGCCCGGCTGCGCAGGGGCGGGCGCTGGGAGGACGGGGACTGGTCGGTCGGGGTGATCGTCGCGTCGGCGGGGGTGGTGCGGGCGGCGGCGCTGGAGGCGGCGGAGACCGGGTCGGGTGCCGCGCCGCTCGCCCATGAGGCGGGCGACGGCGTATGGATCGCTCCCCGGTACGCCGACGGGCGGCTGCGGCTGTCCGTCGAACGCCGGACGCGCCGGCTCGCCGGGCGGCCCGTGGCGTCGGCTCAGGCCCTGGATCTGCCGGTGTCGGCGCCCGGCCCGCGGCCGGCGGCGCTGCGGCTGACGCACCAGGGGACGGGGACGGTGGTGACCTTTCCGGTGGAGCCGGGGCGGGCGGGGGAGCCCGGCCCGGCGGGAGAGGCGGCGCGGCCGGCGGCGGCGCGGTCCGACGCGGCACGGTCCGACGCCGCGCGGTCCGGGGAAGTCCTCACCCTGCGCATCCGCCTCGACGCGCTGGCCGCCGCGCGCCCGGGTCCGGACGGTGTCCCGCGGGCGATCGCGCCCGTACACACCGAGACCTGGATGCCGGAGCTGGTGCTGCCGGACGGCACGACGGACGCGATCGCCTGCTCGCCGTGTCTGTCCCCCGTGGGCCATCCGCTGCCGCAGGGCCGCGAGTTGGTCGTCGCGGCCACCGCCACCGGCCGCCTCGTCCTCCACGACCGCACCCCGCAGCCGTATGTGGACCGCGTCATCTGGCGGGCGGACGGCACGCTGCTGGTGGCGGGGCGGCTGCCGGATGCCGCGCCGCTGGCCACCGAGGTCGTCCTCAAGCACGGTGCGCACGCGGCCGAGGCGGCGGTCCCCGCCGCCCACGACGGGGACCGCTTCCACTGCGCGCTGCCGCTGGGCGCGCTGCCCTCCCTCGCGGGTGAGCGGCCGCTGCGCGAGGGCCGCTGGACGCTGCATCTGCGCGAGCTGGGTGCCGCCGGCTCGCCGCTGGACGCCCCGGTCCGCCTCGCGCCCGCCGTCTTCGAGGGGCTGCCCACCTCCCGTACGGTCGCCGGCAAGCCGCTCACCCTCGACCGGCACCGCCACGACGAGGCGATCGTGACGGCGGGTCCGGCGCTGCCCGCCACCGACCGCGGCCCCTACCGCCGCCGGGTGCTGCGCGAGCTGCACTACCCGCTGCACCGGGGCCGCCCGCTGCGCGAGGCCGTCCTCTACAGCAGCTTCGGGGGCCGGGCGTACGGGGACTCACCGCGGGCGGTGCACGAAGAGCTGGTGCGCCGGGGAGCGGACGTCCGGCACCTGTGGGCGGTGCGCGACGCGCAGGCCACGGTGCCGGACTCGGCCCGCGCGGTGGTCGTCGGCAGCGCCGAATGGCACGGTGCGCTGGCGCACAGCCGCTGGATCGTCACCAACACGCATCTGCCGTCGTGGTTCCTGCGCCGCGACGGCCAGAGCGTCATCCAGACCTGGCACGGCACCCCGCTCAAGCAGATCGGCGCGGGGCTGGCGGGCACGTTCTGCGGCGGGCTCGCCCATCTGGCGCCCCGCCCGCGCCTGGGCCGCCAGTGGAGCGTGCTGCTGTCCCCCAACTCCCACAGCACCCCCGTGCTGCGCGCCGCCCTCGGCTATCCCGGCGAGCTCCTGGAGTCCGGTCTGCCGCGTACGGACGCCCTGCTGGCGCCGGACCGTGAACTGCGGGCGGCCGCCGTACGCGAGCACCTGGGGATCGAGCCGGGCCGCACGGTCGTGCTCTACGCCCCGACCCTGCGCGACGATCTCGCCTACGACGCCGCCCACCACCGCCTGCACCTACCCCTCGACCTCGGCCTGGCCCGCCGCGCCCTCGCCGACGACCACGTCCTGCTGGTCCGCAGCCACCCCCTGGTGGCCGACCGGCTGCCGGCCCTCCCCCAGGCGCCCGGCTCCCCCTCCACGGACCAGGGGACCCCCACCGCCCCCTTCGCGCTCGATGTCTCCGACCACCCCGACGCCACCGAGCTCCTGCTGGCCGCCGATGTGCTGGTCACCGACTACTCGTCGCTGGCCGTCGACTTCGCCAACACCGGCCGCCCGATGCTGTTCCTGACGCCCGATCTGCCGCACTACCGCGACACCCTGCGCGGCTTCACCCTCGACTTCGAGGCGCGGGTGCCCGGCCCGCTGCTCGCCTCCACCGGTGAGCTGATCGATGCGCTGGGCGACCTGTCGGCCATCACACGGGCCGGCGCGGAGGCGTATGCGGACTTCCGGGAGTCCTTCTGCCACCGGGACGACGGCGGCGCGGCGGGCCGGGTGGCCGATCTGCTCGGGGGATGAGCCACTGGGAGGCGACGGCGGGCGGGACGCGGCGGCAAGGTGGTGGCGCCGGGATCGGCATCGTGCGGCCTTCGCGTCGTTACAGCTTGTGCAGAAGCCCTTACGGACCCCTGCGCGCCCCAGCCCGGTCTTCCGGCCAGTAAGAAGACGGCAAGAACGCGGAAATCCGCGGCGACGGGCGCAACCGTGCGACGGAATTCCTCCTCTGACCCATCAGACAAAAGGACCGGATCCCGTTCGCGCCCAGAGATGCTGTCGACACGAAATGTAGATGTAGTGACTGTGAAAGAAGCCCTTGAGCCGCGGCCTGGGCCCACCATCACGCCAACCGCGCAGGTCAGCATCGTCGTCATCGCCTTCAACGATGCCGCCCATGTCGGCGATGCCGTGCGCTCGGCACTCGCGCAGGGGGCACCCGGGGAAACCGTCACCGAGGTGATCGCGGTGAATGACGCCTCCACCGACGGCACCGGCGACGCCCTGGACGCCCTCGCCCAAACCGATCCCCGGCTGCGGGTGCTGCACCGCACCGAGAACAGCGGCGGCTGCGGTACCCCGCGCAACGACGGGCTGCGGGCCGCCACCGGCCGCTATGTGATGTTCCTGGACAGCGACGATGTACTGCCCCCGGGTGCGGCCCAGGCGCTGCTGACCGCCGCGCAGCGCCATGACGTCCCGGTGGCGGCGGGCGCCTGTGTGCGCCGCGAGCTCCCGGCGAAGCGCGATGTTCCCTGGCTGCCCGCCCTCTACCGCGAGCCGGCCGTGCACGACTCCGCCGGCGCCGGCCCCTATCTGGTCCGCGACACCCTGTGCGTCAACAAGCTCTATGAGAGAACGTTCCTCTCCAGGCACGGCATCACCTTCCCCGAGGGCCGCTACACCTACGAGGACTTCGTCTTCACCGCCCGGGTGCTGGCCGCCGCGCCCCGCATCGCCACCATCCCCGACCGCGTCTACATCTGGCACGTCCGCCGGAGCGCCGCCAAGCAGTCGATCTCGCTCGACCGCAAGAGCGTCGCCAACTGGCAGGCCCGGATCGACGCCCACCGCGCCAGCGTGCAGATCTTCCAGGATGCCGGGCACAAGGCCCTCGCCCACGCCGCCGACACCAAGTTCCTCGACCACGATCTGCGGCTGTACCTCCGCGAGCTGCACACCCGCGGCGCCGACTACCGCACCGAGTGGTGGCGGCTGACCCGCGAGTATCTGGCCGGTTTCGACGAGGCCGATCTGCGCGCCGCGCGCGCCCCGGCCCGCTGGCTGGCCCGCGTCGTCCTGGCCTCCCCGGCCCCGCGCGACCTGGAGCGCCTCACCCAGCTCGCGGCCCGTCCGGGACGGCTGCTGCCCCCGTACGCGGAGGCCGACGGCCTCGCCGTATGGTCCCCGGACCTGCCCGAGGTCGAGCTGGACGCCCTGGGCACCAAGCCGATGCACCGCCTCCCGGTGACCATCGACGCCGAGCCCCTCATCGGCGCCCGCAGCCGCCGGCTCCGGCTGCGCGTCCATGATCTGTACGGGCGGCTGGCCGCGGCGGGCCCGGTCAGCATCGACATAGAGCTGCGCCGCCGCCGGGACGACCGGCGCGGCCCGGTCCACACCGCCGCGCTCACCCCCGCCCCCGCCGTCACCGGGTCCGAGGCCTGCTGGACCGCCGAGGTGGTCCTGGACCTGGCGACCCTGGTCGACCGGGGCACCGGCCATGCGGCCGACCCCGAGCCGTGGGACCTGATGGCCGAGGTCCGCTGCGCCGATGCCTCCAGCTTCCGCGCCTCGCTCCGCGCGACCGGCCCCGGGCTGCGCCGCCGCGCGCTGCCCAGCCGCCGCCACGGCCTTCTCCTGGCCCAGCCGTACGCGACGACCGGCGGCGCGCTCTCGCTGCGGGTCGCGGCCGGGCTGCGCAGCGTATGGCGCATCGCGGCCGGCAGACTCCGCCGCTGAGCCGCTCCCCTCCCCGTTCGCTCCCGACCTAGGATTGACGCCATGTCTTACTTGATCACGGGTGGTGCCGGCTACATCGGCGCCCATGTCGTACGGGCCCTGCGCCAGGCGGGCGAGCCGGTCGTGGTGCTCGACAACCTGACCACCGGCATCGTCGACCGGATCCCGCAGGACGTCCCCCTGGTCGTCGGCTCCACCCTGGACCGGGCACTGCTGGACCGCACCTTCGCCGCCCACGACATCACCGATGTGGTCCATCTCGCCGCCAAGAAGCAGGTCGGCGAGTCGGTGGAGATGCCGCTCGTCTACTACCGCGAGAACATCCACGGCCTGCAGACCCTCCTGGAGGCCATGGCCTGCGCCGGCGTCGGCCGCTTCGTCTTCTCCTCCTCGGCCGCCGTCTACGGCATGCCGGACGTCGATCTGGTCACCGAGGACACGCCGTGCATGCCGATCAACCCGTACGGCGAGACCAAGCTCGCCGGCGAGTGGATGGCCCGCGCGGTGGGCAAGGCGCACGGCATCAGCACCGCCTGCCTGCGCTACTTCAACGTCGCCGGCGCGGCCACCCCCGAGCTGGCCGACACCGGCGTCTTCAACATCGTCCCGATGGTCTTCGAGAAGCTCACCGAAGGCGCCGCCCCCCGGATTTTCGGCGATGACTACGACACCCCCGACGGCACCTGCATCCGCGACTACATTCACGTCGCCGATCTCGCCGACGCCCACGTCGCCGCCGCCCGCAAGCTCGCCGAGCCCGGCCCGGTGCGCGATCTGACCCTCAACATCGGGCGCGGCGAAGGCGTTTCGGTACGGGAGCTGATCGACCTGATCTGCGAGGTCACCGGGCACGAGGGCGTCACGCCCGAGGTCACGCCGCGGCGGCCCGGCGATCCGGCGCGGGTGGTCGCGGCCGCCGACCGGATCACCTCGGAGCTGGGGTGGAAGGCGCGCCATGACGTCCGCGACATGATCGCGTCGGCCTGGGCGGGGTGGCAGCGGCACCAGCCGTGATCTTTCGCCCGCCGCCTGCCCTGCGAGACGCGCGGGGCGGGCGGCGGTGGTGTGCCCGCTCCCTGCGCGGTCGCGCGCGGGCGGCGGGTTCGCCGGACCGGCTTCTGACGTCCTATCGGCCGACTGGATGGCCGTCCGGTGGATGCTCGGCCGCCGACGGGGCCCGGTCGCCGATCGGCTCGGCCGGCGCCTCGACCGTTACGGGGAAGCCCTCGTGGCCCGCCGCCCCTGCATCCGGGCGGGCGTGAGCGCCGCCGTCAGCCCGCTCGGCCGGTGGGGCGCCACCTTGACCGGCTTCCTGAACAGCCATTCCTGATGCGACGGCGGGCATGCGGTGAAAAATCGCCCGGCGGCGACCGTCATGGTGTGGGCGGCCTGTCGAGGCGGGGTGCCGAGTCAGGGAAGGCGAGGTGAACGAGCCGTGGATCGGGTTTCAAGGGGAGGCCGAAGGAAACACGTCGGCCATGTCTTATACCCATGGTCACCCGGCGGAAAACGACCCATACAACGGCAACCCGAGCCCAATGCACAACGGCGAGCGAAACGCCCCTTACGACACCCACGTCAGACCGGTGAGCAATCGCAGGGGCATGGGGGCAGAGCGGACGGCCCTGATCATCCACACCGTCGCGGATATCGCCGCAGGTTTTCTCGGGCTGTGGATCCTCCTGTACCTGCTCGACGCCAACCAGGCGAATGTCTTCGTCGACTTCGTGCACGGTCTGGCCGGCTGGCTCGCCGGCTGGTCGCAGGACATCTTCACGATGGACACGGAGGGGCTGCGCGTCTTCTTCAACTACGCCCTGCCCGCGCTGATCTACCTGGCGGTGGGCCACGGCGCCGCCGCATGGGTGCGGCGCCTTTGACGCACCGGTGCCGGGTCCCGGCGTACGTACCGGCGGCGCCCCGCACACCCCGTGAGTGCGGGGCGCCGCCGTCGTTCAGCTCCGTGGACGGCGCGGCGGCACCGTGACCGTCAGCGGCTCCCGTCCTTCGGGGGCCTCCACCGGCAGGCGGAGCCGCAGCGCCCCGGCGGCGAACCGGACCGCCACCTGCCAGGTCCCCCGTGGTGCGCCGCGCAGCCGGGCGCGGAGCGTGAGCCGGTCCCCCGCGCCGCGTTCCACGCTCGTACGCAGTCCCGCCATTCGGGTCGCGTCCGTGAGGATCAGCTGCAGCTCGGCGTCGGCGGGGCATCCGGGGAGGGTGAGGCACGCGGTGAGGCCGGTACGGCCGGTGCCGCGGGTGCGGCCGGTGGGCCTGCCGGTGATCCTCCCCCGCAGGTCGCCGCCCACGGGCCGGCGTACGCCGCGGCCGTCGAGGTCGAGGTGGAGATGGCCGTGGGGGTGGGAGAGGAAGAGGCCGCCGACCGTGGGGGTGGCGGGGCCGCGGCCGAGGACGCGCGGGGCGAGGGTCGTGGGGTCTTCGGTCTCCGGGTGCAGCCAGGCGGCGCGGCGGACGGCCGGGCCCGTTGCGCCGCGCGCGGTGACCGCGACCTTCAGGCCCCAGATGCCGTCTGCCAGGGGGGCGCCGTCCGCGGCGGTCGCCGGGTCGAGGGTGGCGTGCCAGGCGCCGTCCACCCGGCGGGTGGGGAGGCGGTATTCGGCGCCCCGGCCGCGGAGTACCAGTTCGGTGGCGTGGGCGATGAGGCCGGGCAGCTCGGCGGTGCCGTGGAGGTGGAGGGTGCCGTCTCTCCAGCGGTAGGAGGTCAGGCGCTGACGGAGGGCCAGTCGCTGGGTGAGGTCGTAGCAGGCGTCGGGCAGGGGGCGGACGGGGTCGCGGAAGTAGGGGTAGGCGGCGTAGACGCGGCCGTCGGGGTCCACATGGGGCGGTCCGGGGCGGGCGCCCGTATCGGTGCGGATGACGGCGGTCAGCGCGTCGTCGAGGCCGGCCCGCAGGCAGTGGGCGCGCAGGCGCAGACGGGGCGGCAGGGCCGCCAGGACGCGGTCGGTGAGGTAGCGGGCGACGAGGGGGCGGGCGGCGTTCGCCATGTCGCGGCGGCCGGCCGGGGCGCGGGCGAGGTAGGGGGCGGCGAAGGGCATGAGGATCTCGCCGTGGAAGTGCCGGACCATGAGGGCGTCGCGGTCCTTGCCGGGCGGGACCTCGGCCGCGAGACCGGCGAGGACGGTGGCGATATAGGAGAGATATTCGGGCCAGTCGGCGTCCTGGCGGGTGGCGTTGCTGTCGTCGTCGCGGCCGTGGAGGTAGTAGCAGTCGTAGTCGGCGAGCACGGAGACGGTGTCGGCGCGCAGCAGCGCCGCGATGCCGAAGGGGAGGTCCTCGGCCAGGAGGCGGCCCTCGACGAAGCGGAGGCGGTGGCGGTCGAGGAAGGAGCGGCGGAAGAGTTTGTAGGCGGCCAGGCTCCAGTAGACCGGGGAGTCGAAGGGGGAGACGCGGGGGCTCGTGATGCGGAGGTCGACGGGGGCGGCGCGGCCGTCGGCGCCGACTATCCGGCCGTAGACGATGTCCGAACCGTGGGTCCGGGCCATCTGCGTGAGCCGGGCCAGCGCTTCGGGGCCGAGGCGGTCGTCGGAGTCGAGGAAGAAGACGAAGTCGCCGGTGGCGTGGGCCAGGCCGGTGTTGCGGGGGCGGCCGGCGCCGCCCGATGCGGGGCGGTGAAGGACCGTCAGATTGGGGTGGGTGCGGGCCGCTTCGGACAGCCATCTGCCGCTGCCGTCGGTGGAGCCGTCGTCGACCGCGATCACCTCGATGCGGTGCTGGGGCAGGGTCTGGGTGAAGACCGAGCCGAGGCTGCGGTCCAGATAGCGGCGGGTGTTGTGGACGGGGACGATCACCGAGACGGCCGCGGAGGGGGCCGCCGCCGAGGTGTGGCCGGGCGGGGGACTGTCGGTTGCGGCCACCTGCACTCCGTCTCCTTCACTCATGGCGCCCCGGGGTCTGCCCGCGCCCACGGGGAATCAGGGGAAACTATCCCGCACTTCGGCATAGCAAAACGAACATTTAAGACATATCCCCTAGAGTGAGTCCCCGGCGATCTTGATCTTGGAGCTGGAGACCGCGGCAACCGTGAGACCGATCATCAGGCGCCTCGCCGCCCCCGGGCTCGCGGCGCTGCTGTCCATGGGGGCGTACTGCCTGGCGCTGGCGGTCCACGGCGGATACCCGTTCGGGGGGCGCTCGCGCGCCGTCAACGACCTGGGCAATCAGTTCATTCCGTTCCACGCCCGGCTGTGGGATCTGCTGCACGGCACCACCAGCGGCGATCTGTTCTTCAACTGGAGCAGCGGCTACGGCGTGCCGTTCCTGGCCGACTTCCTCACGTATCTGATGAACCCGTTCTCCTGGCTGGTCGGGCTCTTCCCGCGCCATCTGGTCGAATTCCCGGTCTTCTTGGTGACGTTGCTGAGCATCGGGCTCGGTGCGGCGCTGATGACCGTCTTCCTGGGGCGGCTGCGGCCGGGCCCCGGGCTGCTGCGGGCGCCGCTCGCGGCGGGCTACGGGCTGTGCGCCTGGGTACTGCGCGACGGGTCCGCCGATCCGATGTGGATGTGGGGACTGGTCTCGCTGCCGCTGACCGCGATCGCGGCGGACTGGTGTCTGCACCGACGGCGGTGGGTGGCCGGGACGCTGCTCATCGCGCTCGCCTGGGCGGGGAATTTCTATACGGCGGCGATGGCGAGCCTCGCGACCGCGCTGGTGCTGCTGCTGCGGCTGACCCTGGCCTCCGGGACGCCGGTCCGCGACCGGCTGCGGTCGCTGGGACGGGCCGCCTCGATGATGGTGGTGGGCATCGCGCTGGCGGCGCCCGCGCTGACCGTCACCCTCGAGGCCAGCCGGACGGCGCAGCCCGCGCCGGCGGTGTCCTACCCCGGACCGCCGCGGCTGCTCGATCAGTTGGCGCAGCTGCTGCCGGGCGGGCGGGGCGCGGAGGAGGCCCCGGACATTTTCGTCGGGATGCTGGCGCTGCTGCTGGTGGCGGCGTTCCCGTGGGTGCGGGCCGTGCCGGTCAGGGTGCGGGTGGGGTGGTACGTCCTGGCGGCGGCGGTGGCCGGTTCGTTCGTGTGGGAGCCGACGATTTTGCTGTGGCACGGGTTTGCGCTGCCGAACGGGAGTCCGTTCAGGGCCGCCTTCGTCCTCAGCGGGATCCTCGTCATGATCGCCTGGCTGGCGCTGGCACACCGGCCGCGGGCCCGTGAACTGGCCGGGGGCGCGGCGCTGGTGGGGCTGCTGGCGTGGGTGTGCCGGGACCGGCCGTCGGTCGGCGGCACCTGGATCCTGGTGACGGGCGGCGGGGGTGTCGTCCTGAGCGCGCTGCTCATGCTGGCGGCCGCCCACCGCCGCGCCGCCCCGGGCGCCGTGCGGAGCGTTGCCACCGCCGCGCTGGCCGGTGCCGTTCTGCTCGGCTCGGCCTCTTCGGCGTACTCCGTCATGGCCCTGCGGGACAACATCGCGTGGTTCCGGCCGAAGGCCACGCTGAGCCAGCGGGCGCTCGCCGCCCGGGACGGACTCGCCGCCCGCGACGACTGGCCCCACTCGCGCAGCGACCCCGGCCCGCACGAGTTCGCCAACAACGATCCGCTGCTGATCGGCGGCGAGGGCGGCTCGTACTACAGCAGCTTCGTGCCGGCCGCGACCGCCCGGGCGCTGCGCGGCCTGGGCGCCGGCTGGTACATCAACGGGCGGCACACGCTCAGCCTCGAGGACCCGGTGGGGCGCGCCCTGATGGGCGTCAGCAGCTATCTGGCGCCGCGCGGCGGCGGCCGCTTCACCGCCCGGCCGGCCGCCGCGGGCCCGCTCGTGACCGTGCGCCGCGACCTCGGAACGGCCATGGGAGGCGCGCGCCGGACGGGCGCCCCCGGCAGGCCCCGGACGCCGGGCACGGAGACCGTCTTCGCCCGCCAGGAACGCGCCCTGGGCGCCAAGGTCTACGAGGTCCCCGCCCTGACCCCGGCCGCGGGCCCCGCCCCCGGGCGCACCGTCGGCGGCTGGACGCTGCCCGACGGCAAACACCCCGCCCCGGACACCGGCCCCGGCGATTCCGATACTCCCAGTGATCCCGGTGATCCCGGTGACGGCCAGGACGGCCAGGACGGCCACGACCGCCACGACCGCCATGGCAGCGCTGGCAGCGCTGACCCTGCCGATGGCGACCAGCCCTACGGCCTCGGCACCACCTTCACCGCCCGCTGCACCCCGGGCGGAACCGCCGTCTGGTACGCCCCGTGGTTCTACGGGCAGGTCAGCGCCCTGGGCGGGTGGAGCTGGGCGATCGGGCGGCACGACGGCACCACCGCGAACCCGGTCCGCACGCTGGGCGCCGTGCCCGCCGACGGCACACTGTCGGTCCGCTTCGCCGGACCCGGCCGGCAACATATCCCCGCACACCCCATCGGCTGTCTCCCTCCCAGGGCACTGTCCGCCGCGCTGACCGCCCGGCGTGCGGGCGGCCTCGTCAAATGGAACACCGGCGGCCATGGACTGGTTGCCGAGCTGCCGCCCGGCAGCTCCGGCGGCGCGCTGTTCGCTCTTCCGGCGGTGCCCGGGTGGGGCTGTTCGGTGGACGGCGGGCCGTCGCGCGCGGCGGGTTCGTACGCCGGTCTGCTGGCCGTGCCGCTGGGCTCCGGCGCCTCGCGGCTGTCGTGCGCGTACGCCCCTCCGGGCCTGGTACCGGGGCTGGCGGCGAGTGGTGCGGGCGCGCTGACGCTGGCCGCGGTGGCCCTCGCCACCCCCCTCTTCAGACGCCGCAACCCCTCGTTCGCCGCGTCGTCCCAAATCGTGGCATTCCACCAGATTTGCCAGAATTATCCCTCGGGGGACGGTGACCGAGTCGTCCCCTGACCCCCGGCGGAACACCGGCGAAAAGGCGCGACCATGAAGCTCTCCCTCGTCGTCCCCTGCTACAACGAAGAGGCCGTCATAAGCCGGTTCGACGACCAGGTCCGCTCGGTCCTCGACGGACTCGCCGTCGAGTACGAGCTGTGCTACGTGGACGACGGCAGCGCGGACGGCACCCTGCCCCGGCTCCGCGACCTCGCACAGCGGCACCCCAGCACCACCCGCTACCTCTCCTTCAGCCGTAACTTCGGCAAGGAACCCGCCATGCTGGCCGGCCTCAAGGAGGCCACCGGCGACGCGGTGATCATCATGGACGCCGACCTCCAGCATCCGCCCGAGCTGATCGAGAAGATGCTCGACCTCTACCAGCTGGGCCACGACCAGGTCATCGCCCGGCGCAGCCGGGACGGCGACAAGCGGCTGCGGACCGCGCTCAGCCGCTTCTACTACCGCGCCGTCAACACCTGGGTGGACGTCGAACTCGCCGACGGCGTGGGCGACTTCCGGCTGCTGTCGCGCACCGCCGTGGACGCGCTGGTCTCACTGCCGGAGTACAACCGCTTCTCCAAGGGCCTGTTCTCCTGGATCGGCTTCGACACCATCACCTTCGACTACCGCAATGCCGCCCGGGAGGCCGGGGAGACCAAGTGGCACCTGGGCGGCCTGGTCAACTACGGCATCGACGGCATGCTGTCGTTCAACTGCCGTCCGCTGCGGGCGGCCATCTACACAGGACTGAGCCTGGCCTCGCTCGCCACGCTCTACACGCTGTGGGTGATCGGCGCCGCCGTCGTCGGCGGCATCACCGCACCGGGCTATGTGACGCTGGTGGCGATCATCGTGGGCCTGGGCGGACTCCAGATGGTGATGCTCGGGCTGATCGGCGAGTACATCGGGCGGATCTATTACGAGACCAAGCGGCGGCCGCACTTCCTGGTCAAGGAGGCCAGCGGGGCGGCACGCCCGCGCACTCGGGCCAACGGCACGGCGCGCCCCCGCACCCCGGCGGACGCCGCCACCGTCGCCGCCCCCTCCCAGGCCGGCTGATGCCGCAGCGCATGCGGCGGAGGCTCCCGGCGCTCCCCGAATGGGGCCAGATAATCCGCTTCGCCGTCGTCGGCGGGGTCAACACCCTCACCTTCTACGCCTGTTATCTGCCGCTGCACCGCGTGCTGCCGTACTTCGCGGCCTACACCATCGGATTCCTGGCCGGCATGACCTGCTCGTTCTTCCTCAACACCTACTTCACCTACCGCACCCGGCCGACCTGGAAGAAGTTCCTGCTCTTCCCGCTGACCCAGGTCACCAATTACGTGACGCAGAGCGTGGGGCTGGTGGTGCTGGTGAGCTGGTGCGGGATGAACAGCAAGGTGGCACCGCTGGCGGCGGCGGCGCTGGCGATCCCGTTCACCTTCCTGGTCGCACGGCGGATACTGCTTCCGGGCCGCCGGGCCGGTCAGTCCACGCCACGCCCCCGCGAACCGGCCTGAGCCCACGCCCCGAACGGCGCTTGCGGCCCGGCCGCCGGCTGCCGCGCCGTATACAGCCGGCCGTCATTGCCGAGCACCGCGACCACCGCGCGGCCCCCGGCGTCCTCGGCCACCCCGGCCGCCCCCGAATGCGGCACCCGCCCGGTGTGCCAGGGCCCCGGGACCTCCTGTGCCATCGCGGCCCGCACCCCGCCCGCGTCGTCCCGCACCGCGAGCACCATCCGCGCGCCGGCGCCGGCCGGCGCCGCGGCCACCCGCCCGTAGCCGCCGACCGGCGCGCACTGCGCCGCCACCCGCCAGCTGCCGATCCGCCTCCGCCGCTCCGCGATCAGCACCTGAGCGGTGCCCGCCCGGCGGAAGAGGACGCGCACCGCGCCGTCCGCCAGGGGGACGACGCTGACCGGCCCGGCCGCCTCCGGCAGCCCGGTGGCGGCGCCCGGCCGCGGTAGCCGCCCGGCCTCCTTCGACACCCAGTGGTGGACGGTCCGGCCGCTCGGCGCGACCAGATGGATCATCCCCTCGGAGTCCACACAGGCGTCGATGCCGTCGACGATCCGGGGCGAGGCCGTAAGCGCGCCGACCGGGCCCTCCAGCCGCCGCCACGGCGTCCACCGCCCGCCGTCCGGGCCACCGCGGTGCGCGAGTGAGCCGTCCCAGGTCCGGACGAAGACATGGACCGTGCCGTCCGGGGCCGCCACCGCCACCGGGAAGCCGGTCTCCAGCGAGCGGACCGGGTCCGGGTCGGGGGAGCCCAGCGGCACCCAGTGCGGGAAGAGGGGCGTGCCGTCGCGGGCGGTGCCGGCCTGGCGGGCGGTCAGCAGTTCGCGACGGTGGGCGGTGCCGGGGCCGGGCAGCACGGTGCGGGCGGCGAACAGGTGGAGACCGCCGTCGGGATGCCGTACGGCATGGATCTGGCCCTCCAGCCGGTCGCCGCCGAGCGGGGCGGGAGCGCTGAAGCGGCCGCTGCCCGGCCGGGTCTCGGTCCAGCAGTGCGCCCGGCCGGACAGGACCGCGAAGGCGGCGAGCCGGCCGTCCTCCAGGGGCCGGATCCAGGCGTTGGAGCCGGGCGCGCGCAACCGGGTGCTGCGGATCCAGTCACGGGAGCCGGCGCGGTAGGCGCTGTCGCCCACCTTGCGGTCGCCGCAGCCCGCGGGATCGCCGCAGCGGCGGCCGCCGGACCAGCCGTAGACGGAGAGCAGCCGGGCCTTGCGGCGGGCGGCTCCGGGGTCGAGGTTGTGGGGCAGCACGCCGAGTTCGTAGCCCAGGTAGTTCTCCACCACGGCCGGGGGGCCGTTTGCGCGTCGCCAGTGGTCGGCCAGCGCCGCCTGCGCGAAGTAGGCGGAGGCGGTGTGGTCCTGGTGGTCGAAGTAGCGCAGACCGGCCAGACGGGGGTCCGCGGCGGCGAGCGGGGCCGTGGAGCGGTGCAGGGCGTTCGGGTCCAGGGTGCGCACCACCGTGGGCCGCACCCGGTCGAGTACCGCGCTCAGGGTGCGGATGACCTGGTCGCGGCTGTAGCGGTAGGCCGCCTGTACGGGCGTGCCCGCGGGGCGCAGGGTGGGCAGGGCGTCGGCCGCCCCCAGCCAGAGGCCGCGCAGGCTGACCGCACGGGGCGCCGAGACGGCCCTGGCCTCGACGAGTTCCAGGAAGATCAGCTGGTTCTGCGGCGCTTCGCGCAGGGTGTGCAGCTCCACCTGGAAGCCGGGCAGGAGGGATATCGCCGCGAGGTCCCAGGGACTGTCGGCGTCCCCGGTGGCCATCAGGGCGTGCGCGGCGCGCAGCCCGTTGGTGCGGGCGCGGGCGAAGGCCGCCCGGTCGTGCGGGACGCGGTCGGGGTCGGGGGTGTCCGGGCCGGCGTTGCGCCCGTCGGACTCGCCGCCGGTGAGGCAGACGGTGACCGAGCGCGCCCCGCTGCGGATGGACTGCTCCAGGTTCGGGTTCATGAAGTAGAGCGCATCGTCCGCATGGGCGATGACGTGGAGAAATGTCTGGTTCGCGGCGGCCACCGGGGACCGCCCGGGGCGGGCCGGTGCGGCCGCTCGGGTGAGTGGCTCCTCGCGGACGAGCCGGGCCCAGACGCCCGCACCGGCCGTCGCCGCCAGCACTCCACCGCCGGTCGCCCGGAGCAGCCGGCGGCGGGAAATAGCGGGCGGGTGGGCGGGCAATATCAGCTCTCCTCATCGAGCCCCATCTAGGGAAGATGTCACTAACCCAGTATTTGGTTGCCTCGAAAATCTCGCGCGTTCGGAAAGTCGCCACGTTCTTCGGGCCGCGATGTGTTCTACAGAACTTTCAGGTTACGAAGGCCAACCTTTTTGGGTGAACGGGAGTCGGATGGCTGACAATGGAACACGCCCTTTGGGGCTTTTTTGCGTTCTGTACTCAGCTCGTCACGAGGAGTAGCACCGCATGTCAGAGATAGTCCGCGACGCCGCCGCACCCCGCTTCAGCGTCATCGTCCCGTGCTTCAGAGTTCAGGGGTATCTGCGTGAATGCCTGGACTCCGTGCTGGCGCAGGACTTCCCGGACTTCGAACTGATCGCCGTCGATGACTGCTCGCCCGACGCCAGCGGCGCCATCCTGGACGAGTACGCCGCGCTCGATGACCGCGTCCAGGTCCTGCACCTGCCGGAGAACGTC
This sequence comes from Streptomyces sp. NPDC101227, assembly GCF_044767545.1. Lineage (NCBI taxonomy): Bacteria > Bacillati > Actinomycetota > Actinomycetes > Kitasatosporales > Streptomycetaceae > Streptomyces > Streptomyces sp. NPDC101227. Next base: position 80,775 of record NZ_JBIWOD010000026.1, read on the forward strand.
GGCCTGGGCCGGGCCCGTAACGCCGGTCTGGAGAAGGTCACCGGCGACTACGTCCTCTTCCTCGACAGCGACGACACCCTCGTGCCGGGCGCGCTGAGCGCCCTGGCCGAGCGGCTGGCCGCCACCGAGGACCCGGAGATCCTGATCTTCGATTACGCGCGGACCTATTGGGACGGCTCGGCCCGGCGCAATGCGCTCGCCGACCTGCTCAGCGAATCCGGCGCCCCTTCCTTCTCGCTCGCCGACCGCCCCGAGATCCTCGATCTGCTGCAGATCGTCTGGAACAAGGCCTACCGCCGCGACTTCATCGAAGAACACGGATTCGAATTCCCGGTCGGCTATTACGAGGACGCCCCCTGGACGTTCTGCACACTGATCACCGCCGGGCGGATCGCCGTTCTGGACCGGGTGTGCCTGCACTACCGTCAGCGCCGCCAGGGCGGCAACATCCTGCGCACCACCAGCCGTAAGCACTTCGACGTCTTCGACCAGTACGGCCGGGTCTTCGCCTATCTCGACGCGCACCCCGAGCTCTCCCGCTGGCGCCCGCAGATGTTCCGCAAGATGATCGACCACTATCTGACCATCCTGGACAAGCCGGGCCGCCTCCCGCAGAACGCCACGGCCGAGTTCTTCCACCGCGCCGCCCGCGACTACCGCATGCGGATACCGGCCGGCTTCATGCGTCCCACGGGCATCGCCGGCGGCAAGTACGCGCTGCTCGCCAAGGACGCCTACCCGGCGCTGGCCGGCCTCAAGGTCGCCGGCAAGGTCCAGCGCACGGTCCGCAAGCACGCGGGCAAGCGCGTCAAGCAGGCCAAGAAGAAGGCCATGGACCTGCGCTACCAGGCGCTGCTGCGGCAGCCGCTGGACGAGAACCTCGCGGTCTACTCCGCGTACTGGAACCGCCTGCCCGCCTGCAACCCCCTCGCGATCTACGAGAAGGCCAAGGAGCTGGCGCCGAACGTGCACGGCGTCTGGGTGGTCAAGCAGTCCCTGGCCGACCAGCTCCCGGCCGGCGTCGATCATGTCGTCCTGAACTCGCCGCGCTACTGGGAGGTCGTGGCCCGCGCCAAGTACCTGGTCAACAACGTCAACTTCGCGGACGGCGTGGTCAAGCGCGAGGGCCAGGTCCACGTCCAGACCCACCACGGCACCCCGCTGAAGTCGATGGGCGTCGACCAGAAGCGCTACCCGGCCGCCGCCAAGGGCATGAGCTTCCGCAAGCTGCTCGCCCGCGCCGACCGCTGGGACTTCTCCCTCTCCGCCAACCAGCACACCACCGAGCAGTGGGAGCGCGTCTACCCCTGCAACTTCACGTCGCTGGACGCCGGTTACCCCCGTAACGACGTCTACTACCGCGCCACCGCGGAGGACGTCCTGGCCATCCGCGAGCGCCTGGGCATCGCCCCCGACAAGACCGCCGTCCTGTACGCGCCGACCATGCGCGACTACCAGGTCGGCTATGTCCCGCGCCTGGACCTGGAGAAGATCTCCCGCGAGCTGAGCTCGGCCGGCCAGGACTTCGTCCTGCTGGTGCGCACCCACTACTTCTACGACCAGGACCCGGGCCTCCAGGAGCTCCAGGAGCGCGGCGCGCTGATCGACGTCTCGGACCACCCGGTCGTCGAGGAGCTGTGCCTGGCCGCCGACGCGCTGATCACGGACTACTCGTCGATCATGTTCGACTACGCCAACCTCGACCGGCCGATCATCAACTACGCGGACGACTGGGACACCTACGTCCGCTCCCGCGGCGTCACCTTCGACCTGCTCTCGGGCAAGCCGGGCGACACCCCGGGCGTGATCGCCACCACCGAGGACGAGCTGATCGAGGCGTTCCGCAGCGGCCGCTGGAACGACGAGAAGGCCACCGCGCTGCGGGCCGCCTTCCGCGAGCGGTTCTGCCAGTGGGACGACGGGCACGCCGCCGAGCGCGTGGTGCGGCAGGTCTTCCTCGGCCAGGAGGCGGGCCCCGAGCCGGAGCCGATGGACGAGCGGACCGTGGCGCCGCAGCCGCGGGCGGCCGCGGCCGCGGCCGGGCTGGTCAAGCTGCCGGCGCCGCGAAAGGCGGGCGACGACCAGGCGTCGGGCACGGGCGCGTCGGACGCCTCCGGCATCGAACTGGCGGGCTGACGGCGGCCGTTGGACCGCATACGGATACGCCCCCCCCCGGCCAGATCACGGCGGCCGGGGGTGGCCTTCCTCGGCAGGCAACACGGCGTCTTCACGCCACTGCGGGCGAGACGAAGCTGACGCTCCGGAAGAAGTGACGGCGCACGAATGAGGGGGCGGCCCGGTGAGTCCGGGCCGCCCCCTCAGCCGTACGGCCTCACTCCGCGCCGAGCGCCCCCGCCACCGACCGCGCCAGCGCGTCGAGATACCCCGCGGGCAGGTCGTCGCGGACGACAACCAGGCGCCAGTACAGCGGCCCGGTCAGCAGATCCAGCGCCAGTCCCGCGTCGGCACCGGCCGGGATCTCCCCGCGCTCGACGGCCCGCGTCACCATGGCCGCGGCGACGCCCTGCTGACTGTCGTGCAGGGCCGCCTTGAGCGCCTCGGCGAGTTCCGGGCTGCGGGCCGCCTCGGCCAGCAGGTCAGGGAGGATCTGCGAGGCCATCGGATGGCGCAGCGCGCGGGCCGCGACCTCCAGCAGCATCCGGACATCGCCGCGCAGCGACCCGGTGTCCGGCGACGGCAGGCCCGCGGCGGCCACCGCGGAGACCACGTCCAGGACGAGGTGCAGCTTGGAGCGCCACCGCCGGTAGACCGCGGTCTTGCCGACGCCCGCGCGCCGCGCGATGCCCTCGATGGACATCCGGGCGAATCCGACCGCGGCCAGCTCCGCGAAGACCGCGGCGCGGATTGCGGCGGTCTTGTCCTCCCGCAGTACGGCGGCGCCGGCCGGTGCCCGGCGGCCCGCCGCTGTCTCCGTCCCGCCGGCTTCTCGTGCCCCGTCTTTTGCCATGGCTTGAGCATAGCGTCACGACGCTACGGTTGCGTCTCGACGTGGAATCCCTTTAGTGTCGGCATCGTCGCGACGATACGGCCCCGTTCCGTCGTCGTCGGATGACCCGTTCCGCCGCCCCTGTACGCAAGCGAAAGCGGCCCCATGCCCGAGACCCTCGCTCCCCCGGCCCCGGCACCCGCCAGGAAACCCGGATCCGGCGCCTCCCCCGATCCCGAGCTGCGCGCCCTGGCCGAACGCCATGGCCTCGCGGTGAGCGGCATCCGCCCTTCGCTGCCGGAGTACACCCGCCAGCTGTGGCGCCGGCGGCACTTCATCACCTCGTTCGCCACCGCCAAGCTCACCGCGATGTACACCACCGCCAAGCTCGGCCAGCTGTGGCAGGTGATCACTCCGCTGCTCAACGCCGGCGTGTACTACTTGATCTTCGGTGTGCTGCTCAATCAGAAGAGGAACGTCGACGACTACATCCCGTTCCTGGTCACCGGCGTCTTCATCTTCACCTTCCTGCAGAACTCGGTGATGGCCGGAACGCGGGCGATCTCCGGCAACCTCGGCCTGGTGCGGGCGCTGCACTTCCCGCGCGCCTGCCTGCCGATCTCGTTCTGCCTGGCGCAGCTGCAGCAGCTGCTGTACTCCATGGCCGTACTGGTGGTCATCCTGCTCGGCTTCGGGCAGCTGCCGACCTGGTCGTGGCTGCTGGCCTTCCCGGCGCTGGCGCTCCAGTTCGTCTTCAACACGGGCCTGGCGATGGTCATGGCGCGGCTCGGCGCGCGCACCCCGGACCTGGCCCAGCTGATGCCCTTCGTCATGCGGACGTGGATGTACGCGTCCGGCGTGATGTTCAGCATCAGCGTGATCGTCCAGGGCAAGCACCTCCCGGGGATCGTGGTGCTCCTGCTCAACGGCAACCCCGCCGCCGTCTACATCGACCTGATGCGCTTCGCGCTGATCGACAGCTTCACCGCGAAGCAACTGCCGCCGCACGTATGGGCGTTCGCGGGTGGCTGGGCGCTGCTGGCCGGCGTCGTCGGCTATGTGTACTTCTGGAAGGCCGAGGAGCGGTACGGACGTGGCTGAGCAGAGGACCGGCGTTCAGCCGGCAGAGGACGCCGGGGCCCGGATCCCGACGGTGATCGCGGACGATCTGCACATCGTCTACCGGGTGTACGGCACCGGCGCGGGCAAGGGCAGCGCCACCGCGGCGCTCAACCGCATCGTCCGCCGCAAGCCCTCGACGGGCGTGCGTGAGGTGCATGCGGTCAAGGGCGTCTCCTTCACCGCCTACCGGGGCGAGTCGATCGGACTGATCGGTTCCAACGGCTCCGGCAAGTCGACGCTGCTCAAGGCGGTCGCCGGCCTGCTGCCCGCGGAGCGCGGCAAGGTCTACACGCACGGCCAGCCCTCGCTGCTGGGCGTGAACGCGGCGCTGATGAACGACCTGACCGGCGAGAAGAACGTCCTCCTCGGCGGCCTCGCCATGGGCATGTCCCGCGAGCAGGTCCGCGAGCGCTACGACGGCATCGTCGACTTCTCCGGCATCAACGAGAAGGGCGACTTCATCTCGCTGCCGATGCGCACCTACTCCTCCGGCATGGCGGCCCGGCTGCGGTTCTCCATCGCGGCGGCCAAGGACCACGACGTGCTGATGATCGACGAGGCGCTGGCCACCGGCGACCGCAAGTTCCAGAAGCGCTCCGAGGCACGCATCCGCGAGCTGCGCAAGGAGGCCGGCACGGTCTTCCTGGTCAGCCACAACAACAAGTCGATCCGGGACACCTGCGACCGGGTCCTGTGGCTGGAGCACGGCGAGCTGCTGATGGACGGCCCGACGGACGAAGTGATCAAGGCGTACGAGGCGCACCGCTAGGGCGCCGTGCCGGGCGGCCCGCGAACGGCCCGGCCATGCGGAAACGGGGACGGCCCCGGAGCATCTGCTCCGGGGCCGTCCGCGTCGTGGCGGGCGTATCAGCTGTGCGTACGGAGCAGCGTCCGCATGGTCCGCATGGCCACCGACAGATTCGCCAGGTCGAAGCCCTCCGACCCGTGGATCTCCTCCAGCGTGGCGCGGGCGCGGCTGAGGATCGCCGCGTTCGCCTCCTCCCAGGCCTTGAAGCGCTGCTCGGGCGTCGAGGTGCCGTTGCCCACCGACAGCACGTCCGAGGTCAGCGCCGCATGCGCCGCGAAGAGGTCCTCGCGGATGGAGGCGCGGGCCATCGACTGCCAGCGGTCGTTGCGCGGCAGCTCCAGGATGCGGTCCAGCAGCTGGTTGATCCGCAGCCGGTCGCCCAGGTCGTAGTACGCCTCGGCGACGTCCAGCGGCTCCTTGCCCGTACGGTCGGCGATCGCGACGATGTCCAGCGCCGGGAAGACCGAGGAGAACCCGGCCACCTGGACGGCCAGCGCCTGGGGCACTCCGCTGCCCGTCAGCTCCTCCAGGATCGTCTGGTACCACTCGACGTCGCTGCCCTGGAGCAGCTTCGGCAGCTCGGACCAGACCTGGGCGACCCGCTCGCTGAAGAAGTCGATGGTTTCGGACAGCTCCAGCGGCTGCGGGCGGTTGTTGAGCAGCCAGCGGGTGCCGCGCTCGACCAGCCGCCGCGAGTGCAGCCGGATCCGGGTCTGGACGTCGGCCGCGACGACATTGTCGAGCGCCTCGACGTCGTCCCAGACCTGGTTGAGCCGGAAGATCGCGCGGGCCGCGGTGTGCGCCCGTACGACCTCTTCGAGCGAGGCGCCGGTCTCTTCCCGCATGCGGTGCAGGAAGCTCGTACCGCCGGTGTTGACGGTGTCGTTGACCATCACCGTCGTCACGATCTCGCGGCGCAGTGCGTGCCCGTCGACCTGCTCGGCGAAGCGGTCGTAGAGCGCCGACGGGAAGTAGGCGTGCAGCAGCCGCTGGAGGTACGGGTCGTCCGGCAGCCCGGTCTGGATCAGCGCATCGGCCACCGTGATCTTGGTGTAGGCCAGGAGCACCGCGGTCTCGGGCTGGGTCAGACCGCGCCCGGCGTTCAGCCGCTCGCGGATCTGCCGGTCGGTGGGCAGGAACTCCAGCGCCCGGTCGAGGTCGCCGTCGCGCACCAGGCGGCGCATGAAGCGCTGCTGGGCGTGCAGCATGCTGGAGGACTGGGCCAGCGCCAGCGCCAGCGCGGTGTTCTGCGCGTAGTTGTTGCGCAGCACCAGCTCGCCGACCTCGTCGGTCATTTCGGCCAGCAGCTTGTTGCGCTGCTTGACCGTCATATCGCCTTCGGCGACCACGGCGTTGAGCAGGATCTTGATGTTCACCTCGTGGTCGGAGGTGTCCACACCGGCGCTGTTGTCGATCGCATCGGTGTTGATCCTGCCGCCGGCCGCGGCGAACTCGATCCGGCCCAGCTGGGTCAGGCCCAGGTTGCCGCCCTCGCCCACGACCTTGACCCGCAGGTCCTCGCCGTTGACGCGGATGGCGTCGTTGGCCTTGTCGCCCACCTCGGCGTTGGACTCCGCCGAGGACTTCACATACGTGCCGATGCCGCCGTTCCACAGCAGGTCGACCGGCGCCTTGAGGATGGCCCGCATCAGATCGGCCGGCGTCATCTTCTTCACGCCGGGCTCGATGCCGAGGGCGGCCCGCACCTGCGCATTGATCGGGATGGACTTGGCCGAGCGCGGGTGGATGCCGCCGCCCTGCGAGAGCAGCTCGGTGTTGTAGTCCGCCCAGGACGAGCGGGGCAGCTCGAAGAGCCGGCGGCGCTCGGCGTACGAGGTCGCCGCGTCCGGGTTGGGGTCGATGAAGATGTGCCGGTGGTCGAAGGCCGCGACCAGGCGGATGTGCTCGCTGAGCAGCATGCCGTTGCCGAAGACGTCGCCGGACATGTCGCCGACGCCGACCACGGTGAAGTCCTGGGACTGGGTGTCGTGGCCCAGCTCGCGGAAGTGCCGCTTGACCGACTCCCAGGCACCGCGGGCGGTGATGCCCATGCCCTTGTGGTCGTAGCCGGCGCTGCCACCGGAGGCGAAGGCGTCGCCGAGCCAGAATCCGTACGATTCGGCAACCTCGTTGGCGATGTCCGAGAACGTCGCCGTTCCCTTGTCGGCCGCGACCACGAGGTAGGTGTCGTCCTCGTCGTGCCGGACGACGTTCTTCGGCGGTACGACCTCGCCGCCGACCAGGTTGTCGGTGATGTCCAGCAGACCGGAGATGAAGGTCTTGTAGCTGGCGATGCCCTCGGCGAGCCAGGCGTCCCGGTCCACCGAGGGGTCCGGCAGTTGCTTGCCGACGAAGCCGCCCTTGGCGCCGACCGGCACGATGACGGTGTTCTTGACCATCTGCGCCTTGACCAGGCCGAGGATCTCCGTACGGAAGTCCTCCCGGCGGTCCGACCAGCGCAGACCACCGCGGGCGACCTTGCCGAACCGCAGGTGGACGCCCTCGACGCGCGGGGAGTACACCCAGATCTCGTAGGCCGGGCGGGGCGCCGGCAGATCGGGGATGGCCTGCGGGTCCAGCTTCATGGACAGGTAGGCGTGCGGCTTGCCCTCGCCGTCCTTCTGGTAGTGGTTGGTACGCAGCGTCGCCTTGATGACGGTGAGGAAGGAACGCAGGATGCGGTCCTCGTCCAGGGAGGCGACCTCGTCGAGCGCGGCCTCCAGCTCCTCCAGCAGGGCGTCGGTCAGCTCCGTGCCGGCGCGCTGGCGGTCCGGGGACATCCGCGCCTCGAAGAGCGAGACCAGCAGCCGGGTGGTGTGGACGTTGTTGGAGAGGGTGTCCTCCATGTACGTCTGGCTGAACGTCGCCCCGGCCTGGCGCAGGTACTTGGCGTACGCGCGCAGCACCATCGCCTGGCGCCAGTTGAGGCCGGCCTGGAGCACCAGCTTGTTGAAGTTGTCGCTCTCGGCGGCGCCCGTCCACACCGCGGTGAACGCCTCCTGGAACCGCTCGCGGGCGTCGTCACCGGAGACGTGCTCCGGCATCCGCAGACCGAAGTCGTAGATCCAGGCGACGGTGCCGTCGGCGCGGCGCAGCTCGTGCGGGCGCTCGTCGATGACCTCGACGCCCAGGCGGTTCAGGCCCGGCAGCACCCTCGACAGCGAGACCGGCTCGCCCGTGCGGTAGATCTTGAAGCGGCGCTCGCCGGGGCCGGCGCCGACCGGCTCGTACAGGCTCACCGAGAAGTCGTTGCCGGGCTCGCCGGTGAGCTTTTCCAGGTGCTGAAGGTCGGCGACCGCGCTGCGCGGGGAGTTGTCGGCCTTGTAGCCCTCGGGGAAGGCGTGGCCGGGGTAGCGGCGCAGCAGCTCGGCGGCGCGCTCCTCACCGCATTCGGCGGTCAGCGCCTCGCCGAAGCCGTCGGCCCAGGAGCGGGCGGCCTCCACCAGACGGCTCTCGATGCGGTCCACATCGGCGTCGGTGAGGTCGGGCAGGCTGGCGCCGGGCTCGACACGGATGACGAAGTGCAGCCGGGAGAGGATCGACTCGGTGTTCCAGGCCGTGAAGTCGACGCTGGTGCCGCCCAGCTCCTCCTTCAGGATGTCGATCAGCCGCAGCCGAACGCCGGTGGTGTAGCGGTCGCGCGGGAGGTAGACCAGCGCGGAGTAGTAGCGGCCGTACTCGTCCTGGCGGAGGTAGAGCCGCAGCCGACGGCGCTCTTGGAGGTAGAGCACGCTGGTGGCGATGGCCTGGAGCTGGTCGACCGGGGTCTGGAACAGCTCGTCGCGCGGGTAGGTCTCCAGGATCTGGAGCAGGTCGCGGCCGTCGTGGCTGTTCGGGGTGAACCCGGCGCCCTCGAGGACCTCGGTGACCTTGCGGCGGATGACCGGGACGCGGCGCACGGATTCGGTGTAGGCGGCCGACGAGAACAGGCCCAGGAAGCGCCGCTCGCCGACGACGTTGCCGTCCTTGTCGAACTTCTTGACGCCGACGTAGTCGAGGTACGAGGGGCGGTGCACGGTGGCGCGGCTGTTGGCCTTGGTCAGGATCAGCAGCTTGTGCTCGCGGGCCTTGGCGCGGGCGTCGGCGGGCAGCCGGTTGAAGGACGGCGAGACGGGGTGGCCGATGTCGCTCTCGCGGTGCTTGGGGTCGGCGCGCAGAATGCCCAGGCCCGTACCGGGCACGGCGGTCAGGACGTCCTCGTCGGCGCCGCCCTCACAGGGCGCGGAAGCCAGCTCGTACTCGCGGTAGCCCAGGAAGGTGAAGTGATCGTCGGCCAGCCAGCGCAGCAGCTCCTGGGCCTCCTTGATCTCCTCTTCCCGCAGGTCGTCGGCGACCGGCTCGTCGGGCAGGTCCGTGCCGATGCGCAGCGCGGCGGCGCGCATCTTGTCCCAGTCCTCGACGGCCTCGCGGACATCGGACAGCACCCGCAGCAGATCGGCGGTGATCTGCTTGAGGTCCTCCCGGTCGGTCTCGCGGTCCATCTCGACATGGATCCAGGACTCGGTCAGCGCGTCGTGCGGCAGCGCGGCGCGCTTGCCGCCGGCGCCGTTTCCGCGGCCGTCGCCGTTGGCGTCGATGACCTCGATGAGCTTGCCCGTGACGTCCCGGCGGACGATCACCTGCGGGTGGATCACGACATGGATGCCCCGCCCCTGGCGCGAGAGCTCGTTGGTCACGGAGTCGACCAGGAACGGCATGTCGTCCGTCACGACCTCGACGACGGAGTGGCTGCAGGTCCAGCCGTTCTGCTCGACGGTCGGGGTGTGCACCCGGACGTTCGCGGTGCCCTGCGGACGCATCTCCGCGAGGCGGTAGTGCGAGAGCGCGGCACCGAAGACATCAACCGGGTCGCGGTCGGCGAGGTCCTCGGGGGCGGTGTGCAGGTAATAGCGCTGGAGGTACCCCGTCAGGGTCTCCGGGTCGAGTCCGCGTACCGGGAGATGTCCCCCGGCCGGGCTGCTTTCAGCGACCCGGGCGGCCCTGGCGAGCAGCTCGGTCTTGGCTTCGTCCAGCTTGGTCTGCATGTCCTCTGGCTCCTGTCGCGCGCCATTGCGTGACGTCGTGGAAGAACTTTGTGGAAGCCGCACAACGCCGCCGCGACGCGGGGTGTCCTGTCGATGTCGACGCTATGCCGCGATGAGAGATGGCCGTGCCGTGTTCGACGAGATTTGACGCAGTCGACATGGGCCCTTGGCCGCAAAGACCAGCGACCGCCCGGTCACGGTGGTGTCCCGGGCGCACGGCGGGGGCCTCGATGCCCCCGCGGGTTATCGCGCTGATCACGGTGCAAGGCTATCGCTCCCGGCAGGGGTGCCGTCATGGGCCGTCTACGTACAAAACCCCACTACGAACTTAGACCATCCGGACAACGTCTCGCCGGTCCGGATGTGCGATGGCACGGCACGCGGAGCGCGGCGCCCGGCCACCCCGCCGGCTACCCGGCGGCCGCCTCCCGGGCCAGCTGCGTGGCCACCTCCACCGCCTCGGCGAGGGTGTCCACGACCGGCACCCCGGCGGCCAGCAGACTGGCACGGCTGTGCGAGCCGCCGGTGTAGAGCACCGCATGCGCCCCCGCGTCCCGCGCGGCCACCGCATCGTCCAGCGCGTCACCGATCACGACCGTACGTCCGGGATCCACGCCCTTCAGCGCCGCCAGATGCCGCACCATGTGCGTGCTCTTGCCGCCGCCCGAGGGCCCGGTCCTGCCGTCCACCCGCACGAAACGCGCCTCGATCCCGAAGCCGCGCACCAGCGGTATCAGCTCGTCATGGCCGTACATGCTGAGAATCGACTGGCTGTGCCCGGCCGCCTGCCACCCCTCCAGCAGCAGATCCACGCCCTCGGCCAGCCCGCACCGCACCCGGTGCTCGCTGTAATGCCGGTGAAAGGCGTCGTCCATCATCAGCCACTCGGCATCCGTCGGCATCCGCCCCAGCAGCCGCTCGTAGAACCGCGGAATGGGCACGCAGTACAGCTCCCGGTACCGCTCGAGCGAGATCGGCTCGAGCCCGATCTCCGCGAACGCGGAGTTGGTCGCCCCGATCACCGCGTCGGTGTCATGAAACAGCGTGCCGTTCCAGTCCCACACGATGTGCGACGCGTGCCGCATCCCGTCGATCCTCATGTACGCCCCCTTGCGCGACCCCATGAAGAAAAAATACCCGCACCCACTGACAACGCCGCAGAACGGACCGGCGGCGGCCGCCCGTCCCTCAGCCGATCACGTGCGGGATCTCCTGCACCCCGAACCACATCAGGTCGTGGTCCTGCGCACCGTCCACCACGAACTGGGCGTCGTCATCGCCCTGATCGGCCGCGCCGAGCGCCGCCGCGGCCGCCGCGACATCCGCCTCCGCGTCGGCGGCATCCACATGCACCGCCGCCGCCTTCGTCAACGCCACCGGCCCGGCCAGCCGCACCTCGCCCAGCGCCGACTCATCGAGCCCCCGGTCCGGGTCCGCCACCGCCGCGCCCTCCGGTACGTCCACGGCCACCACGACCCGCCGGCGCGTGACCTGCGGGTTCCCGGCGAGCTGCCGCAGCGAGGCCTGGGCCGCGCGGTTCAGCGCCGCGTACTCCAGCTCCTCGATGTCGTCCGAGACGTACCACTCGCGCAGCGCGGGCGTGACGGCGTACGCGTCCAGCGGCCCGGGGCCGAGCTCGCCGTTCTTGTGCGCCTCTGCGAGACCGGAAAGGGTCAGGGGGACATAGACGCGCATGGCAGCCGCTTCCGCTCAATTCGCTCGACTCTGAAGAATGCCCAGCCAGCATACGGGCGGGAGTCCCCCATCGGGGCGTCCGCACCGCCCCCGCGCCACCCGCCTCGCACCCCCGCCGGACCGCGTTCCCGAGGCCATTTCCCAAGGCCGCGCCACGAACGGGTGAACTCTGCGGCGCCCGCTCACCCACCCGCTCCCGCCTTGCCGCCCGCCCCGGCGCGCCGATAGAAGATCCCCGAAGCTACCGCCCGGTAATCGACCGGCCGAGCACAAGGGGGGCACCACCATGAAGGACACCCACCGGAACCGAACCTCCGACGCCACCACAGAACCCGGCCGCGGCCGGACACCCCACGACGCCGCCACCGCCCACGCCACGTCCGCCTCCGCCACGTCCGCCACGTCCGCCACGTCCGCCACGTCCGCCACGACAGACCCCACCACCGCCCGCAGCGCGCCTCCCGCCACCGACGCGCCCGGCGACCGCGTACCCCGGCCCCGCACCGGCCCCGATGCCGCCACGGCCGCCGGAAGGCCCACCGGGCCCGTTCCGCCCCAGCCTCGCCGCGCCCCCTCCCCCCGCCGCCCCGGAAGCACCCCACGCGGCCCCGGCGCAGGCCCCGGCCGCGGCGCCGCCCGCACCCGCCCCGGCGGCCCCTCGACCACCACCCGCACCACCCCGGGGCGCCCGCTCCCCACCGGCCTCTCCCCTGACGGGTCCACCGCCGCCGTAGCCGCCGCAGCCGCCCGTCTGCCGACCGTCGGCGCCCAGCGCCGCGCACGCGAGCGACGCCCCCACCTCTGGTTCGCCCGTCAGCTGCTGCTCACGCTCAGCGGCCAGAGCCCCGTACACGCCCTCCTCGGCCACGCCCTGCCCGTCGCCTACGACCGGCTGGTCGAACTCGCCCCGCAGACCCCGCTGCGGCCCCTCACCGCCGGGGGCCGCCGCGCGCCCCTCCCCGCCCTCCACGAGTGCGGGCTCTGCCGACCGCGCACCGGAGTCATCGAGGCATTCGCCCGCATCGCCTCCGGCGACCGCCTCCGGGCCCTCGCCTTCCGCCTGGAACTCGGCGCCGACACCCGGTGGCGCTGCGCCACCTTCGACCTCGGCCCGACGCCCGCGCCATGGGTCCCGGCACCCCGCTGCCAGGCGGCGGAGCTGCGCCCGCCATGGGCCGCCGCGCCCTGATGGCGTGGGGGAAGCTCTCCGCGGGTGTGCCGACCACGCCGCGAGGTGCCGCGCCTGGCACACCCCGCGGCGGTAGCTGGGCCGCCCCCCGGCCACCGGCGCCACGCAAAGGCGCCCCGGCACGCAAAAGCGCCCCGGCCGTCACAGCCGGGGCGCCTGGTCCTGCGCGCTTACTTCTTGCGGCGGCGTCCGCCGGCCTTCTGCGCCTTGCGCCGCTCCGCCCGCGTCAGCCCATCGGCCTCGGAGCGGGCCGGGCCCTCGCCGTCCTCGTCGCTGACGAAGTCGCCCTCGATGACGCTGCCGTCGCCGTCCACCTTGGGCGCCGTGAAGTGCAGCCGGTCCGGACGCTGCGGGGCCTCCAGGCCCTTGGCGTGGATCTCGGGGCGGCCCGCGCCGGCCGGGACGACGTCCGCGGCCTTCTCCAGGGACGGCTGCTCGGCCGCCTCCTGGACCGGGACCTCCTCGACCTGCTGCTCGACCTGGACCTCCAGGTTGAACAGGTAGCCGACGGACTCCTCCTTGATGCCCTCCATCATCGCGGTGAACATGTCGAAGCCCTCGCGCTGGTACTCGACCAACGGGTCCTTCTGGGCCATCGCCCGCAGGCCGATGCCCTCCTGGAGGTAGTCCATCTCGTAGAGGTGCTCACGCCACTTGCGGTCCAGGACGGACAGCACGACCCGGCGCTCCAGCTCGCGCATGATCTCCGAGCCGAGCTGCTCCTCGCGGGCGGCGTACTGCTCGTGGACGTCGTCCTTGATCGCGTCGGCGATGAACTCGGCGGTCATGCCGGCGCGGTCACCGGCCTCCTCCTCGAGCTCGTCGACGGTCACCTTGACCGGGTAAAGCTGCTTGAAGGCGCCCCACAGCCGGTCCAGGTCCCACTCCTCGGCGAAGCCCTCGACCGTCTCCGCCTGGATGTAGGCGTCGATGGTGTCTTCCATGAAGTGCTTGATCTGGTCCTGCAGGTCCTCGCCCTCCAGAACCCGGCGGCGCTCGCCGTAGATGACCTCGCGCTGGCGGTTGAGGACCTCGTCGTACTTCAGGACGTTCTTACGCGTCTCGAAGTTCTGCTGCTCGACCTGCGACTGCGCGGACGCGATCGCCCGCGTCACCATCTTGTTCTCGATCGGTACGTCGTCGGGAACATTGGCCATCGCCATGACCCGCTCGACCATCTGGGCCTTGAAGAGACGCATCAGGTCGTCACCGAGGGAGAGGTAGAACCGCGACTCGCCGGGGTCGCCCTGACGGCCGGAACGACCGCGCAGCTGGTTGTCGATACGGCGCGACTCGTGCCGCTCGGTGCCCAGCACATACAGCCCGCCGAGCTCCTTGACCTCCTCGAACTCCGCCTTGACCGCGGCCTCGGCCCGCTCGAGGGCGGCGGGCAGCGCGGCCGCCCACTCCTCGGCGTGCTCGACCGGATCCAGGCCGTGCTGGCGCAGCTCGGCCTCGGCGAGGTCGTCGGGGTTGCCGCCGAGCTTGATGTCCGTACCACGGCCGGCCATGTTCGTGGCGACCGTCACGGCGCCCTTGCGGCCGGCCTGGGCGATGATCGGCGCCTCCCGGTCGTGCTGCTTGGCGTTGAGCACCTCATGGGCCACGCCGCGCTTGTTGAGCTGCTGCGAGAGGTACTCGGACTTCTCGACCGAGGTGGTGCCGACCAGGATCGGCTGGCCCTTCTCGTGCTTCTCGACGATGTCCTCGACGACCGCGTCGAACTTCGCGGGCTCGGTGCGGTAGATCAGGTCGGCCTGGTCCATCCGGACCATCGGGCGGTTCGTCGGGATCGGGACGACGCCGAGCTTGTAGATCTGGTGGAATTCGGCGGCCTCGGTCATGGCCGTACCGGTCATGCCGGAGAGCTTGTCGTAGAGGCGGAAGAAGTTCTGGAGGGTGATCGTGGCGAGCGTCTGGTTCTCGTCCTTGATCTCCACCCCCTCCTTCGCCTCGATGGCCTGGTGCATGCCCTCGTTGTAGCGGCGGCCGGCGAGGATACGGCCGGTGTGCTCGTCGACGATCATGACTTCGCCGTCGATGACGACGTAGTCCTTGTCGTTCTTGAACAGCTCCTTGGCCTTGATCGCGTTGTTGAGGTACCCGACGAGCGGGGTGTTCACCGACTCGTAGAGGTTGTCGATGCCCAGCCAGTCCTCGACCTTGCTGACGCCGGACTCATGGATGCCGACCGTGCGCTTCTTCTCGTCGACGTCGTAGTCGCCGGTCTCCTCGACGCCGCGCTGCGGGTTGGCCGCCTCGCCCCTCTTGAGGCGCTGGACCAACTTGGCGAAGTCGCCGTACCACTTGGTGGCCGAATCCGCCGGGCCGGAGATGATCAGCGGCGTACGGGCCTCGTCGACGAGGATGGAGTCGACCTCGTCGACGACCGCGAAGTTGTGGCCGCGCTGGACGAGTTCGTCCTGCGACCAGGCCATGTTGTCGCGCAGATAGTCGAAGCCGAACTCGTTGTTCGTGCCGTACGTGATGTCGCAGTTGTACTGCTCGCGGCGCTGGGCGGGCGTCATATCGGCGAGGATGCAACCGACGGTCAGGCCCAGGAATTTGTGGACCCGGCCCATCATCTCGGAGTCGCGCTCGGCCAGGTAGTCGTTCACCGTGATCAGGTGGACGCCCTTGCCGGACAGCGCGTTGAGATACGTCGGGAGGGTACCGACCAGGGTCTTGCCCTCACCGGTCTTCATCTCGGCGACGTATCCGAGGTGAAGGGCCGCGCCACCCATCAGCTGGACGTCGTAGTGGCGCTGGCCGAGCACGCGCTTGGCGGCCTCACGGACCGTGGCGAACGCCTCGGGCAGCAGGTCGTCCAGGCTCTCCCCGTCCGCGAACCGCTCTTTGTACTCATCAGTGAGCGCCCGCAGCTCGGCGTCGGAGAGGGCCGCGAAGTCCTCTTCGATGGAGTTGACCTGGCCCGCGATGCGGTGCAGTTTGCGCAGGATCTTTCCTTCGCCTGCACGCATGAGCTTGTTGAAGACGGACACTTGGGCTGGTCTCCTTGCCGGTCGGGCCTGGCACGGTCGAGTGCGCGGGGCGCGGCATTTATCCAGGGGCAGGCCCCGCCGCAACGGCCATCGTAAGGGAGGACGCTCTCGGGCAGGGGAGGTCCGCCGCGGCAAGGGCAGGCCTGCCCTCCTCAGGTGAACGCGTGAGCTGGCGAGAAGGTGCCGGGAATCACCGCGAAATCCCTTCGCGGCCGTCCCCGCCGCGTCTCAGACTCGCACCATGGAGCCCGTCATTCTCACGACCGAGCGTCTCTTCCTGCGCCCTTTCGAGGCGCCGGACGCCGCGGCCGTATACGCCGCCTGCCAGGAACCCGACATTCCGCGCTGGACGGGCATCCCCTCGCCGTACAGCCTTCAGGACGCCGAGCTGTTCACGGGCACCACTTCCCCGGAGGCCTGGCGGACCGACACCAGCTATTCCTTCGCGGTGCTCTCCCGGGCCGACGGCTCCCTGATCGGCTCCATGGGGCTGGTACGGCTCGACCTGCTGCGCACCCCGGAGCGGCAGGCGGAGCTCGGCTACTGGACGGCCGGGGAGCACCGAGGCAAGGGGTACACCGTCGAGGCGGCCCTGGCGGTGGTGCGCTGGGCGTTCGACGATCTTGGGGTGGAGCGGATGGAGTGGCTCGCGGAGGCGGGCAACGAGGGCTCCCGGGCGGTGGCCCGCAAGGTCGGCTTCCGGATGGAGGGCACCCTGCGCGCCAAGCTCGTCCAGGAGGGCACCCGGCGGGACGTCTGGATCGGCTCCCTGCTCCCGTCGGACCTGCCCCGGGCGCCCGGCCCCACCGGTGTCCCGGTCCCGGCCCCGGACACCACGCCGTACCTCCCGTACCCGGACTGAACGCCGGGCCGCGGCCCGTGCCAGGCCCGTTGCCGGGTTCCGTTGTCAGTGCCCGCCCCTACCCTTTTCCGCATGACCACAGCGCCACGCACCCAGCCCCCGCCCGTGACCGCGCTCTCCCGGGACGACGCCCGGCGCCTGGCGCTGCGGGCCCAGGGCCTGCTGGGCGCACCGGACCGACGGGCCGGCGTGGGCGGGGTGCTGCGGCATCTGGGCGCGGTGCAGCTGGACACGATCTCGGTGCTGGCGCGCTCGCATGAGCTGGTGCCGTACGCCCGCCTCGGCGCGGTGGGCCGCGGCGCCGTCGAGGCGGCCTACTGGAGCGACACCCACAGCTTCGAGTACTGGTCACACGCCGCCTGCATCCTGCCCATCGAGGAATGGCCGCACTTCGCGTTCCGCCGCCGGGCCTACCGCGCCAGGGGCCACCGCTGGCACATCATGAAGGACTCCGAGCGCTCCTGCGCCGCGGTCCTGAAGCGCCTCACCGCGGACGGCCCGCTGACCACGTCAGAGCTGGGCGGCGGCCGAAAGGGCGGCGAGTGGTGGGACTGGTCCGAGACCAAGATCGCGGTGGAGTGGCTGCTGGACACCGGCCAGGTGGTCTGTACGGAGCGCCGCGGCTGGAAGCGGGTGTACGACCTCGCCGAGCGCGCCGTCCCCGACGCCCTGCTGCATGACGATCTGGACGACGCCGAGTGCATGCGCCGCCTGGTCGCCCAGGCGGGCGCCGCGATGGGCGTGGCCACCCGCGCGGATCTGGCCGACTACCACCGCCTCAAGGGCGAGCAGGTGGACGCCGTGATCGAGGGCTCGGGCCTGGTGCCGGTCGAGGTCGAGGGCTGGGGGAAGCCCGCCTGGGCCGATCCCGCCGCCCTGGCCGCCCCGCCGCGCGGCCGGCACCGCACGACCCTGCTCTCGCCGTTCGACTCCCTCATCTGGGACCGCCCGCGTACGGAGCGGATCTTCGGCTTCGCCCACCGCCTGGAGGCCTACGTCCCACGCCCCAAGCGGATACACGGCTACTTCGCGATGCCCCTGCTGTCCGGCGGCCGCCTGGTGGGCCGCGTCGATCCGGCCCGCGAGGGCACCACCCTCATCGCCCGTCAGGTCTCGCTGCAAGGCCCCAAGGCCGTCCGCCCCATGGCCCAGGCCCTCCATGAGGCCGCCACCTGGGTCGGCTGCGATTCCGTACGCCTGGAGCGCTGCGATGACGCCGCACTGGCCGAAGCCCTCCGAACGGAACTCACTCACATGAGTGACCGGACCGGCTGAGTCCGGTCACCCGGACCGGCTTCTCCGGGGGCTCGTACAGCCCCCGGACCGACGGCCGCGACCGTACGGCCGGCGGATCCCGAGAGGGTCAGCGGATCTCGAGAATCTTCTCCCGCATCGCATACACCACTGCCTCCATCCGGGAGTGCAACTGCAGCTTCTCCAAGATGTTGCGAACGTGGTTTTTCACGGTGTTTTCGGAAATGAAGAGCTCTTTGGCGATATCGCGATTGTTCATGCCGGTGGCGACGAGCTTGAGGACCTCGAGCTCGCGGTCGGTGAGCCGGGGCGCGGGCACCAGGCGGCGCTCGTCCGTGCGCTGGATCATCGACTTGAACTCCGTCAGGAGCTTGGACGCCATCGAAGGGCTGATCTGCGACTGGCCGTCCGCGACGGCACGGATTGCGGTGGCCACCTCGTCGGTGGAGATCTCCTTGAGGAGATATCCGGTGGCCCCGGCCTTGATCGCGTCGTAGAGATCGGCCTCTTCGTCGCTGATCGTCAGCATGATGATCTTCGCGCTGGGGGCCACCTCCTTGATGGAGGTGCAGGCCTCGATGCCGCCCCGTTTGGGCATCCGCACGTCCATCAGCACGATGTCGGGCAGCAGATCCGCGGCCTTGTCACAGGCCTCCGCGCCGTCCCCGGCCTCGCCGACGACCTGGATGTCCTCTTCCTGGGCCAGCACGATCTCCAGGCCCCGCCGGAAAAGCGCGTGGTCATCCACGACCAGGACCCGGATCGGCTCCTTTCGCGGCACGCTCGCGGCAATACCCGCGGCGGCGCCGTCCCCGATACCGCTTCCCTCGTCGTCCGCGCCGTCACTCACGGGCCCGAAACTGTCCCCCATTGTTCCTCCCCGTCAACTACTCGGCCGAAGGGCCAGAGCTTGGATATAAGGCTGGTTGACAACAGCCCCGCGCGGCCAGCCTGATCAATGCCATACGACCGTCTCCCCGGCGAGTAGCCGTTTCGTGTCCACATACTCCCTGGCTGGCACAAACACTATACGGCTTCAACTCCTGCTTTCTTCGGGCACGATGGTGCCCCCGGCGTACGCCGGGGGCACCGAGCGGATGAGTGTCAGCCGCCGAGCGCGCCGCCCGCGCCCCCCGGCTCTTCCTCCCCGAACGAGTCGGGGTTCAAGTGGATGACGCCGTAGTCGTACGCGTGCCTCCGGTAGACGACACTCGGCTGCTTGGTCTCGGCATCGACGAAGAGATAGAAGTCGTGGCCGACCAACTCCATCTCGTAGAGCGCCTGGGTGAGCGTCATCGGCGCTGCCGAGTGGGTCTTCTCGCGGACGACCAGGGGGCCTTCGCCCTGGACATCGAGCGAACCCATCTTCGTGATCGGGACCATCGGTTCGGCCTCGCTCTCGGTGGCGAGCTCACCATTGGTGTTCAGATGCGCGGCGTCGGGGACGCTGACGGCGACGTCACTCGCCGGGATGCGGCCGTTGCCGCGACGTGAGTGGCGCTTGTCGTGCTGCTTCCGCAGTCGCGCCTCCAGCTTGGCGGTAGCCAGGTCCAGCGCGGCGTACGGGTCGGCTGCGGCCGCCTCGGCCCGGACCACCGGGCCACGGGAGCGGAGGGTGATCTCCACTCGGTCGGAACGGTCGGCCTGCCGCGGGTTGGGCTCCTTGGACACCTCGACGTCCAGGCTGATCACCTTGCCGTCGAGCTTCTGGACTTTGTCCAGCTTCAGCTTCTCGGCCACGTGCTTGCGGAACCGCTCGGGCACCTCGGTCTTGCGGCCCTTGACGACGATGTCCACGCAGAACTCCGTTCCCGGATCGCTCCGCTACGCAGAGGGAGCGACTCCTTCTTGCACCAGGCTCCGGTAGGTGCCGAAGCCTCGGACTTGGCGACTTTCACCTCCTCCTCCCCCAAGGGCGAGCTCTCCACTCCAACGTTTTCAGGTTCGCCTCAATAGCCCCTAAGCGCACCCATCGCGACATCCGAGGCAAAGCGGCCACCAAGTCCTCACAACCGAACATAGCTCTCCTGGATGGGTGTCGGCACCCCCTTGCGACCACCAGCTCCGTTTGGGTGAAATTTGTCCCCCATTACCTGCACCGATGAAATTCCTTGGTCAGTTCCAGTTCCTTTCGAAAGCCCTGTGGGGCGCCGCGACCACCGCCGCGCCGGCCACCCGGCCACCCGCCGCGGCGATCGCCCGCGCCGCCTCGGCGAGCGTGGCGCCCGTTGTCACCAGGTCGTCCACCAGCACCACTGGCGCCCCCGTCAGCAGCCTCCGGGCCCCGCCCGGCACCTCCAGTGCACCGGCCATATTCGTCAGCCGCTGCGGGGCGCTCAGCCCCGCCTGGTCGGCCACCGTGCGGCGCTGCCGCAACACCGCGAGCACCCGCGCTCCGCCGCCGCCGCGCCGCAGGTCGGCGGCCGCCGCCAGCGCGATTCTGCGCACCGGATCATGGCCCCGGCAGGCCACCGATCTTCGGGCCGACGGCACCGGTACCAGCAGCGGTGCCACGCCCCCGCCCCGCCGCTCGCCCACCGGCCCGCCACCGGTCTGCACCCGCCGCACCGCCCCGGCCAAAGCCGCGCCCAGCGGCCGCGCCAGCCGCAGCGCACCGCGCTCCTTGTGCGCCAGCAGTACGGCCCGCACCTCATCGGCGTACGGCGCGCCCGCCCAGACCCGGGGCAGCCCGGCGGGTCCCGGCCTCGGCGTCACCCGCCGGGCACCGTGCCCCTCACCCGACAGCGCGCGGCGGCACCGCGCGCACAGCTCCGTACGCGGCCTCCCGCACCCCGCGCAGTCGACCGGTAGCACCAGACCGGCCAGCTCCCGCCACATACCCTGCATGACTCCAGGGTCGCGCCGACGGCGTCCGGCCACCACCCCTGTGGAAAACCGCGGCGCCCCGCGCCGTGACCTGGGCCGTTACCCCGGATAGACCGGCGCGGTCCCGTCCTTGGCCACCGTTTTCCAGTTCGCGTCCGGAGGCAGCCGCACAATGCCCTCGGTGGCGTCGGCGATCAATGGCCGGGTCTCGTCCTCCGAGGCCGCCACCGCCTTGACGCCGTTGACCCCGGGCAGCGTCTGCGCATTGGACGCCGAGCCGTCGGTCTCCATGAACTGCATCTGCTGGACCCCGCCGGACTCCCGTCCGACGACCACCAGGCGGCTGCCGCCCGCCCACGAGGCGGCCACCACGTCCTCCAACTGCGGTGCGATCGGCCGCAGTTCCTGCACCGAGAGGGCCGGGTGCGCCGACGAACCACCGCGCTCGACCCGGCCCAGCTGGAGCGTCGTACGGCCCTTGTCCTCCACCAGCACCGCGATCCGGATGCCGTCCGAGGCCACCCGGATCGCCTTGATCCGCCGCCCCTTCAGGCCCGGCACCGCCACCTCTTCGGGGCTGCCCTTGCCCTCGCGCACCCTCAGCAGCCGCGAGCCGTGGGAGTTGCGGTCGGCGATCCACAGATCACCGAGGCCGTCCCAGCTCGGCGCGGTCAGCCCCTCGTCCGCGTCCTTGGCCGAGCCGGTGCTGGTCAGCAGCGGGGCGCCGCGCTGGGTGCCGTCCTCCAGGCCGGCCACGTACAGCGCGCGGCCGTCGCTCGACACCGCCGCCGCGGTGGTCTCGTCGCGCGAGATGGCGACCGAGCGCAGCGGGGTCTTGCCCGTGCCGAACGGGCCGCGCACCGGCGTCGGTTCGGTGGCCGCGTCGGACATGGCGACGACCTTGTGATCGGCGTCGATGAAGTACTCCTGCGCGGAGTGCCCGGCGAGCCGGGTCGGCGAGAAGTCGCGTTCGGCCTGCTCCTGGGTCAGCGCGCACAGGGAGTTACCGCTGGTGTCCTCCAGCTGCACCTCGCTGACCTTGGACGCGCGTGTCATGTCCTGGACGGTGAAGAAGAGTTGGGCCGCCATCCGCTTGCACTGGCCGGTATCGGTGCTGACCGCCTGCTTGCTCAGCTTGACCCGTAGCGCGTTGGAGTCGTCCAGCGACAGATCACGCGCGGCGAGCCGCGTACCGGGCGGGAACTCCGACGACGTCACCTGGCTCAGCCAGTCCGTGGGCCCGGACAGCAGCGCCTCCACGCTGGCCGTGATCGGCTCTATCCGCTGGCGCAGATACACCGGGTCGGCGACCAGGACGTTCCGGCTGGCCTTCGGCTCCGCGGACTCCGACGCGTAGGACGCGAAGTAGTACTTGTTGACGGAGCGGTAGATCCGCTGGAAGTCGGACTGCCCGAGCACCAGGCCGTTGGGCAGCCGGTCGATGCGCCACTGCCCGTCCTCCTTGATGAGGTGGATGGTCTGGCGGTACTTCTTCTCCTCCGGCGTGTAGGCGTGATTGGCGTCCACCTTCGCCACCTGGCTGCCGGAGAGCACGACCGTGTAGCCGTTGCCGTCCTCGCGGTTGGGCTGAGCCTGCGGCTCGGACTTGGGGCGCTCCTGGAGCACATCGGTGACCCGGAACGGCTGCCACTTCCGCCTGGCCGACTTGGCCAGGTACTGGCTGGCGGTACGGAAATCCGCCTCGTCGCTGGTCGTCGCGTCGAGGAAGCTGCGGACGATATTCGTCGGCTGCGCGCCGTCCTGCGGGGGGACGCCGTAGACCCGCACCTGCGAGTCCCCGTCGGCGCGCGGCGACTGATCGACGGCCTTGACGTCGCCGCTGTCCGGCATCGAGGCACACCCGGCGAGGAGTACGCCGGCGCAGCCGAGCAGCGCCGCCTTCCGCGCCCGCCCGGCTCCCCTAAGGGCGCGTGTACGGGACGTCCGCCCCACCTGGCCCTCGCCTCCCCGCTCAGTGTCCACGCAGCTCGCCTTCCCGCTCCACGCCACGCCCGGCCTCCCGCTCCCGCCCGCCGGCGCCCGGCTCGTCGTGCGCCGTCGCCCCGCTCCGTGCGCCCCCGGTCCCCGGCACCACACGGGTGCCGTCGCCCGGCAGCGCCGCCGGATCGGCCGCGGGGCGTGCCCCGGCGCGCGATTCCGCGGCGCGCGGCTGCGCCGGGATCGTGGACGCCTTGCGGCCCGCACCGTCGCCCGCCTGCCCCGCCTCGGCCAGGCCGCGGTTGCGTCGCGAGTCCTCCGGCTCCAGCGGTATCGGGGAGCCGCGCAGCGACTCGCCGGCCGTACGGGGCAGCGTCAGCCGGAACTGCGAGCCGCCGCCCGGCTCGCCCCAGGCCTGCAGCCAGCCGCCGTGCAGCCTGGCGTCCTCGACGGCGATGGACAGCCCAAGGCCCGTACCGCCCGTTGTACGCGCCCGCGCCGGATCCGCACGCCAGAAGCGGTTGAAGACCCGGGTCGCCTCGCCGGGCTTGAGACCGACGCCGTAGTCGCGCACCGCGACGGCCACCGCGCCACCGGACTGGCCGCCGCCGGACGCCAGGCGGACCACGACGTCCCGGCCCTCGCCGTGCTCGACGGCATTGACGACGAGGTTGCGCAGGACCCGTTCCACCCGTCGGGTGTCCGCCTCGGCGATCACGGGGCGCTCGGCGCCGCGCACCACCAAACGCGTGCCCTTGGCCTCGGCGAGCGGCTCGGCGCCCTCGAGGACGCGGTGGACGACATCGCGCAGATCGATCGGCTCGGCCTCCAGCGCCGCGGCGCCCGCGTCGAACCGGCTGATCTCCAGCAGCTCCGCGAGCAGCGACTCGAAGCGGTCGAGCTGTCCGCGCAGCAGCTCCGCGGAGCGCGCGGTGGCGGGATCGAACTCGTCCCGCACCTCATGGATCACGTCCGCGGCCATCCGTACGGTCGTCAGCGGCGTCCGCAGCTCGTGCGAGACATCGGAGACGAACCGGCGCTGCATCCGGGACAGCTCCTCCAGCTGCTGGATCTTGACCTGGAGGTTCTGCGCCATCTTGTTGAAGGACTCGCCGAGCCGGGCGATGTCGTCCTCGCCGGTGACCTTCATCCGCTCCTGGAGAAGACCCGCGGCCAGCCGCTCGGAGATCCCCGCGGCCATCCGTACGGGCGTGACGACCTGCCTCACCACGAGCCAGGCAATGGCCCCGAGCAGGATCACGACGAACACTCCGGCCGTCGCGAGCGTCCCCGTCACCAGCTTCAGGGACTCCTCTTCCTGGCTGAACGGGAAGAGGTAGTAGAGCTGGTACTGGTTGCTGTTGACGTCGTTGAGGCGCTTGCCGATGATCAGCGCCGGCATGCCGTCGTCCGACCCGATGCGCTTGATCTGGGTGTACTGGCGGAACGTCCCGGACTTGGTGTCCAGCTTCCGCCGCAGCTCGGCGGGCACGCTGCGCTCGGGGTCGACGTCCCCGGAGGCGCGCGGGCCGCGGGTGCCCGGGCTGGAGTCTCCGAACGGTTCGTCGGAGTCGGAGCTGAGCGCCACGACGGAGAAGACACCCTGGCCGCCGCTGGCGAGCTGCTCGACCAGGCCGGTCAGCCAGGTCGCGGAGTCCTGGGTGCCGCGGTTGCCGCTGCGGGCGGCGTCGTCGGGCCGGGTGTCATCGGCGCCGTCGGCCATTTTCTGGGCGACGCTGAAGCCGCCCACGGCCTGGCTCTGTGCGGCCTGCGCCTTGGCGGTGAGCAGGCCGTTACGGACCTGTCCGACGACCACCACGCCGAGCAGCAGCACCACCGCGAGCGACATCAGCAAGGTGGTCGCCACCACGCGCAGCTGGATGTTGCGCCGCCACAGCCGCAGGGCGGGCAGCAGCGGCCGTCGCACCCAGCGGCTGAAGAGCCGCAGCAGAGGGTGGACCGGGCCGCTCACCGCGCCGTCGGGCAGCAGCTGCCCGCCACGCAGCAACCAAGCGGACAACTTTCCCGAAAAGGACATTTCACTCGCCGGGTCGACGGAACGCCCCCGCTTTCCCTCCGGGGCCGCACCGTCCCGGGTCATCTCAGCTGGGCCCGGCCTTGTAGCCGACCCCGCGCACGGTCACCACGATCTCCGGACGCTCCGGATCCCGCTCGACCTTGGAACGCAGCCGCTGCACATGAACATTGACCAGCCGGGTATCGGCGGCGTGCCGATAGCCCCAGACCTGCTCCAGCAGCACCTCGCGCGTGAACACCTGCCACGGCTTGCGCGCCAGCGCCACCAGCAGATCGAACTCCAGCGGGGTCAGCGCAATCGACTGCCCGTCCCGCTTCACCGAGTGGCCCGCCACATCGATGACCAGGTCACCGATCGCCAGCTGCTCGGGCGCCGGCTCCTCCGAGCGCCGCAGGCGCGCCCGGATCCGGGCCACCAGCTCCTTGGGCTTGAACGGCTTGACGATGTAGTCGTCCGCGCCCGACTCGAGCCCGACCACCACATCCACGGTGTCGCTCTTGGCGGTCAGCATGACGATCGGCACCCCGGACTCGGCCCGGATCAGCCGGCACACCTCGATACCGTCCCGTCCGGGCAGCATCAGGTCGAGCAGCACAAGATCGGGCTTGGTCTCGCGGAAGGCGGCAAGGGCCTTGTCACCGTCCGACACGAACGACGGTTCAAAGCCTTCGCCGCGCAGCACGATGCCGAGCATCTCTGCCAGTGCGGTGTCGTCGTCGACGACCAGGACGCGTCCCTTCATTCGGCCATCATCCCATTACCTGATCGTGACTTACTCCATCGTGACGTGGAACACACTTCGGCGAGCCCGTCCCGAGTGACCGGCGAGACCACTCCGGCCTCCGTCACGATCGCCGTCACCAGCTCCGGTGGAGTCACATCGAAGGCCGGGTTGTAGGCCTGCGCGCCCACCGGCGCCACCGCGATTCCGGCGCCGGCTCCCGCCCCGGCCCCCTCTCCGGGCGCCAACGAGAGCTCCGTCACCTCGCTGCCCGCCCGCTGCTCGACCTCGATATCCGCCCCCTCCTCCGTCTCCAGATCCACCGTGCTCGTCGGCGCCACCACCACGAACGGAACGTGGTGATAGCGGGCCAGCACCGCCAGCGGATAGCTGCCGACCTTGTTGGCGACCGAGCCGTCCGCCGCAATACGGTCCGCACCTATCAGCACCGCATCCACCTCACCGGCGGCGAACAGCGACCCCGCCGCTCCGTCCACCAGCACGCTGTACGCCATGCCCGCGCGCGCCGCCTCGTAGGCCGTCAGCCGCGCCCCCTGCAGCAGTGGCCGCGTCTCGTCCACCCACAGCCGTTGCAGCTCACCGGCCCGGTGCGCCGCGCGCGCCACCGCCAGGGCGGTCCCCTCCCCTCCGGACACCAGCGCGCCCGTATTGCAGTGGGTGAGAATCCGGTGGCCACCGCCCGGCAGCAGCTCTCCCAGCAGCGCCAGCCCGTGCTCCGCCATCCGCGCGCTGGCCTCGATGTCCTCCGCGTGTACGGCCCGCGCCGCGGCCAGCGCCGCCGCCGCGGCCGCCTCCGGACCAGCCCCGCGACCGGCGGCCTCGCGGTAGGCGGCGGCCGCCCGGCGCACGCCATACCCAAGATTGACCGCGGTCGGGCGGGCATGCGCCAGCATCTCCGCGGCATCCTCCACATCGAACCCGCGCGCAGCGGCCAGCGCGACACCGTACGCACCCGCGATGCCCAGCAGCGGCGCGCCGCGCACCGCCAGCGTCCGGATTGCCTGAACCAGCGCCGGTACATCCGTACACACCAGCTCCGCCTCCTCCCCGGGCAGGCGGGTCTGATCAAGGAGGACCACAACGGGCCCCTCCGGCGGCTCCTCCCAACGCAACGACGGGATGGCGAGCGGCTGAGCGCCCGCCTCGGATACCTCGTACTGATCGGCCATTGGCTCAGTCTGCCGCCGACACCGCTCCGAACAGAAGGTCCTTCACTGCTCAGGGCTCCGGTACACAGAGCCACCCGCCATGACACGATGACTGACACCGCGGACCCCGGACCCCGGCCGCCCCGGCGGATTACGGGCAGCAAGAAGGAGCGAAGATGAACGACTCTCCGGGCTGGGCCTCGCCCGGATCCGCCCCCTCCGACGAGCCGGACCGCGGCACCCAGGAGCCCGCCCAGCAGCCCGCCCCCGACGAACCCGACGCCGAGCAGCCGGCCCCGCCGAACTGGTCCAAGCACCAGCCGCCCGCCGGCCAGTGGTCGTCCCCCACCGGGATCCCCGGCCAGGGCGGCCCGGCCGACCAGAACACCGCGGCCGGCACCCGCGCCCGCGCCGGCACCACCATCCCCGCCCAGGGCGGCTGGAACGGCCCGCCGGCCGGCGGGCCGGGATGGGGCACCGGCTGGGCCCCGACGCCACCGGCCGCCAAGCCGGGCGTCATCCCGCTGCGTCCGCTCGGCGTCGGCGAGATACTCGATGGCGCGGTCTCCACGATGCGCGCCCACTGGCGCACCGTCCTCGGCATATCGCTGGTCGTCGCCGTTGTCTCGCAGACCCTGATCACGGTCGTCACCGGACTGTGGTTCCAGGGCCCCGGCCGGGCGCCCTCCATAGGCCAAAGCTCTCGCTCGGCCATGGCGGACCTCATGCGCGACATGCTCAAGACGCTCGCCACGAGCGGCGCCACCGCGCTGATCGGTCTCCTCGCCACCCTCATCGCCACCGGCCTGCTGACCATGGTCACCAGCCGCGCTGTCCTCGGCCGCTCGGTCACCACCGCGCAGGCCTGGCAGGACGCCCGCGGCCAGCTCCCGCGCCTGTTCGGCCTGCTGCTCCTGCTTCCCGTCATGCTCTTGGCCATCGCTGCGGTCGGCCTGGCCCCTGGCATCCTCATCGCCGCCACAGGCGGGGTGGGAGTGGGCCTGCTGCTCATCCTGTTCGGCGGACTGGCCGCCACCATCGTGAGCGTCTGGCTGGGAGTCCGCTACAGCCTCGCCTCCCCCGCGCTGATGCTGGAGAAGCAGGGCGTCATCGCCTCCATGCGCCGCTCCGCCAAGCTCGTACGGGGCTCGTGGTGGCGGGTGCTGGGCATCCAGCTCCTCGCCTACCTCATGGTCGCCGTCGTCGAGTTCATGATCCAGATCCCGGCCACCCTCATCGCCTTCGCCGCCGACGGCGAGAGCCTGATGGACTGGGCGAACGGCACCAACGACAGCACCAGTTGGACCTTCCTCACCGTCATGGGTATCGGAGCCGTCATCAGCTCCACCCTCACCTTCCCGCTCAGCGCAGGCGTGACCGCGCTCCTCTACATGGACCAGCGCATCCGCCGCGAGGCCCTCGACCTCGAACTCGCCCGCGCCGCAGGCCTCCCCGGCTACGGCACGGACGCCGCGGGTACGGCCGATGCCGCTGTCCCCGCGGATGCCCACACCGACCCCACTCCGGGAAGCTGATGCGGTGACAACAGGGGGGATGACGACCGCACTCGGACGACTCATGGTGCGTGTCGGCGAAGACATACCGGTCCGGACTCCGCGCACGCCCGCACGCGAAGCGGCGGAGCGCGAGCTGTCCGACCCCCGGTACCACCAGAACGATCCCAACCCGATCCAGCAGACCCTGGCCTGGTTGGGGAACCGCATCGACGACCTGTTCCAGACAGCCGCCGGCGCCGCCCCCGGCGGCTGGATCGGGCTGCTCACCGTCGTCGCGGCGGTGCTGCTGCTGATCGTCGCGCTCCGGCTGCGGCTCGGCGCGATCCGCCGCACCCCGACCACCGGCGGCGCGCTCTTCGCCGATACCCCCCGGACGGCCGACGAGCACCGTTCGGCCGCCGACCGGCACGCCGCCGAGGGCCACTGGAGCCAGGCAATGCAGGAACGCATGCGCGCCATCGTCCTCGCCCTCGAAGAGCGCGCGCTGCTCACGCCCGGCCCTGGCCGCACCGCCGACGAGGCCGCCACCGCGGCCGGCCGCGTCTTCCCCGCACACGCCGGCCAACTGAGCGCCGCGGCCCGCACCTTTGACGACGTCACATACGGCGGCCGCCCCGGCACGAAGCGGGAGTACGCCCTCTTGACCGACCTCGACAACGACCTGCGGCACGCCAAGCCCCACCTCGCCGCCCCGGCCGGGAGCCGCGGATGACCACAGCCACAACGGACACCATCGCCCCGACCCCGACCCCCGCCCGTCACCTGTGGCGGCAGTCGCGAGGCCCGCTGCTCGCGCTCCTCCTGCTCGTCGTCACCGGGGTGACACTGGCGACCCTGCAGTCCGGAGAACAGCACGGCAGGCTCGACCCCCGCTCGGCGGACCGCACCGGAAGCCGGGCCCTCGCCCAACTCCTGTCCGCCCAAGGCGTCACCACCCAGGTCGTGACCACCTCCGAGGAGGCCGCCGCCGCGGCCGGCCCCGGCACCACACTCCTCGTCACCGACCCCGACGTCCTCACCACACGACAGCTGACCGGCCTGCGCACCGCAACCGCGCACACCTCCGGCCGCATCGTCCTGCTCGCCCCCGGCCCGACCACCCTCGATGCCTTCGCTCCTCACATCAAGGCGGCCTCCGAGACCGGCAACACGGCACGCAGTCCCGCTTGTTCGCTGCCCGCCGCCCGCCGCGCAGGTGATGCCCTCTTGGGCGGCCTGCGCTACCTCGCCCCCGACGGCCCGGCCGACCGGTGCTACCTCAGCGGCGACCTGCCCACCCTGCTGCGCTTGCCGGCCCACGACACCAGCCGCGACACCGTGCTCCTGGGCTCCCCCGACTTCCTCTACAACCACCACCTCGCCGAGCGCGGCAACGCCTCGCTGGCCCTTCAACTCCTCGGTGCGCACAAGCATCTGATCTGGTACCTCCCCTCCGTGAGCGACCCGGCGTCCGCCCAGGACGACCAACGCGGTTTCCTCGACCTCATACCCGTCGGCTGGGGCTGGGGCCTGCTCCAACTCGCCTTCGCCGCGGCCTTCGCGGCTCTCTGGCGTGCCCGCCGGCTCGGCCCGCTGGTACACGAACGCCTGCCGGTCACCGTCCCGGCCGCCGAGACCACCGAAGGCCACGCCCGTCTCTACGAGCAGGCCAACGCCCGCGACCGCGCCGCAGCCGTCCTACGCGCCGCCACCCGCACGCGGCTCGCCCCCCTCATCGGCGTGCCTCCCGCGCACGCCCACACCCCCGACATCCTTCTCCCGGCCGTCCATGCCCACTTGACCACCGCACCCGTGGCCGAAGCCGGACTTCACGCCCTGCTCTTCGGCCCGGCTCCCGCGGATGACAAGGCCCTGGTGCAATTGGCCGACCAACTCGACGAACTCGAAATCTCGATCGTTTCCCAAGAGAGGCACGCCCCCCGTGAGCACCCCGACCGCTGACAGCGCCCGAGCCTCCCTCGAAGCTGTCCGCACCGAGATAGCCAAGGCCGTCGTCGGCCAGGACTCCACCGTCACCGGCCTGGTCGTCGCCCTGCTCTGCCGCGGCCATGTGCTCCTCGAAGGCGTCCCCGGCGTCGCCAAGACCCTGCTCGTACGAGCCCTGTCGGCCACCCTCGAACTCGACACCAAGCGCGTCCAGTTCACCCCCGACCTCATGCCGAGCGACGTCACCGGCTCCCTGGTCTACGACTCCCGCAGCGCGGCGTTCTCCTTCCAGCCCGGCCCCGTCTTCACCAACCTCCTTCTCGCCGACGAGATCAACCGCACCCCTCCCAAGTCCCAGGCGTCCCTCCTAGAAGCCATGGAGGAGCGCCAGGTCACCATTGACGGCACCGCCCGACCCCTCCCCGAACCGTTCCTCGTGGCCGCCACCCAGAACCCCGTGGAATACGAGGGCACCTACCCGCTCCCCGAGGCCCAGCTCGACCGGTTCCTGCTGAAGCTGACGGTCCCTCTCCCCGCCCGCCAGGACGAGATAGACATCCTCACCCGCCACGCGGACGGCTTCAGCCCCCGCGACCTAGGCGCCGCAGGCCTGCGCCCCGTAGCCTCCGCCGCCGACCTCGAAGCGGCTCGGGCCGCGGTCGCCAAGACCGCCGTCTCCCCCGAAGTCACCGGCTATATCGTCGATATCTGCCGCGCCACCCGCGAATCCCCCTCGCTCTCTCTCGGCGTCTCCCCTCGAGGCGCCACCGCCCTGCTCTCCACTTCCCGGGCCTGGGCCTGGCTCACCGGTCGCGACTACGTCACCCCGGACGACGTCAAGGCCCTTGCCCTCCCCACGCTCCGACACCGCATCCAGCTCCGCCCCGAGGCGGAGATGGAGGGAGTCTCCGCAGACTCCGTGATCAACGCCGTGCTCGCCCACCTCCCCGTCCCCCGCTGAGGCGACGCCGTGGCCCTCACCGGACGCACCGCCCTCATCGCCGCAGTCGGAGCTCTCCTCGTCGGCTTCGTGCTCCCGAGCTGGCTCGGCATCCTCACCGTCCAACTCGCCCTGCTGATAGCAATTTTGTGCGACCTCGCGCTCGCCGCGCCAGTGCGAAAGCTCCATTTCACCCGTACCGGTGACACAACCGTTCGACTAACAGGCGAAGCCCACACACACCTCACCCTCACCAACCCGGACCGCCGCACCCTGCGCGCGCAGATCCGCGACGCCTGGCCCCCGAGCTCCTTCCACCCCGGCACGGACATCACCGCATCCCGCCACAGCGTCCGTATCCCCGGTGCCGAACGCAGGCGTCTCACCACCACGCTTCATCCCACCCGCCGCGGCGACCACCGCGCAGTACGCGTCACGGTCCGCTCTTACGGCCCCCTCGGCCTGGCAGCCCGGCAAGGAAACCATCACGTCCCCTGGACCGTGCGCGTCCTGCCGCCCTTCGCCAGCCGCAAGCACCTCCCCGCCAAGCTCGCCAGACTCCGCGAACTCGACGGCCGCACAAGCATCCTGACCCGCGGTGAGGGCACCGAATTCGACAGCCTCCGCGACTACGCCCCCGGCGACGACACACGCTCCATTGACTGGCGCGCCACCGCCCGCCGGCAGACCCTCGCCGTCCGCACCTGGCGCCCCGAGCGCGACCGCCGCATCCTGCTCGTCCTGGAAACCGGCCGCACCTCCGCCGCCCGCGTCGGCGACATCCCTCGCCTCGACGCCTCCATGGACGCAGCACTCCTCCTCGCAGCCCTCGCCTCTCGCGCCGGCGACCGAGTGGACCTCCTCGCGTACGACCGCCGCGTACGGGCTTCCGTACAAGGCCGAACGGCCCTCGATCTGCTTCCGGCCCTGACCGATGCCCTGGCCCCCCTCGAATCCGAACTCGTCGAGGCGGACGCACGCGGCTTGGCCGCCTCCATCCACCGCCGCACCCAGCGCCGGTCCCTCATCGTGCTCTTCACCGGCCTCGACACGGCCCCCGTAGAGGAGGCCCTGCTGCCGGTCCTCCCAAGCCTCACCCATCGCAACGAACTCATCGTCGCCGCCGTCGCCGACCCCCGCATAGAAGAAATGGCCGCCGGCCGGCACACCCCCGAGGCCGTCTACGCGGCCGCCGCCGCGGAACAATCCCGCGCCGCCCGCCGCAACACCGCAGACCGCCTCCGTCACCAGGGCATCACGGTCATCGACTCGACCCCGAACCACCTTGCCCCGGACCTGGCCGACGCCTACCTCACCCTGAAGTCCTCCGGCCGCCTCTGACAGAGCCCGCGCACAAGGTACGGGGCCAGCTAAGACGTGCCTTTCGGGTCACCGACAGCTCTTGCTGATCGAGCCCGAGGACCCAGACTCGCCCTGCCGGCTCCTCTGCACCAAGAGTCTTCAGGACCAAATCGGTTGGTGCCGTACCGGTACTCCCAGCACAGCGTCCCCAGCTAGCAAAGAGACGGCGGGATCGGTGCGCTGATCGATGCGCCAGCCTTTCAGGCGCCGCGGTCCGAAAGCAGGTGGTCTCTCTCCAACAAGCCCTCGACGTCCCGCACGGCAATCTGATCGGACGGCTGCTGGCAGCAAACCCCCTCGATCCACGCCTCGTCCACCAACACCAGCCCAGACCCGGTGAACCCCGTAAACGCGGAAAAGCCCCGCACCATAAGGTGCGGGGCTTCCCACAAAGATTGTTCGGCGGCGTCCTACTCTCCCACAGGGTCCCCCCTG
>NZ_JBIWOD010000027.1:0-94817 GCF_044767545.1 Streptomyces sp. NPDC101227
TCGCCTCCCTCCGCGCCCAGGGCGACGGCTCCCTCGACCACTCCGCCCTCCTCCGCGGCGTCGAACGCCTCTCCGGCCACACCATCGAAGGCTGAGCCGGATCGCGGCCCCGCGCCGCGAACGGCCCGGAACCAGCCGGCGCCGCGACTGCCGCACTGCAGTCGTGGCGCCGGTTTTTGCCGCGTTCAGCCGGCTGCCGCGGTGACGGGGAGGCTCGCCAGGCCGCGCATCAGCCGCGTCCGCCGCCAGATGAGCGCATCGGTGCCGGCTTCGGTGAGCCGCAGCCGCGGGAGGCGCGTCAGCAGCACCTCGAACGCGATCCGCCCCTCAAGGCGGGCCAGCGTCGCGCCGAGGCAGTGGTGCGGCCCGTGACCGAAGGAGAGATGGCCGGCGGGCCGGTCCAGCCTCAGGGCATCGGGGGCGGGGAACTGCGCCGGATCGCGGTTGGCGGCGCCGGGGGACACCAGGACGACATCCCCCGGCCCGATCAGGGCGCCACCCAGCTCCATCGGTTCGGTGGCGTAGCGGAAGGTCGCGATGGTGAGCGGTGCGTCATAGCGCAGGAATTCCTCGACCGCGCCCGGCAGCAGCCCGGGATCGTCCCGCACGGCGGCGTGCAGCGTTTCGTCGAGGAGCAGGGCCAGCATGCCGTTGCCGATGAGGTTGGCCGTGGTCTCATGGCCCGCGACCACCAACAGCACGGCCAGGGAGGCCAGTTCGGGCTCCGTCAGCCGCTCCTCCTCGTCGCGGGCGGCGATCAGACCGCTGAGCACGTCGTCGCCGGGGGCGAGCCGCCGGGCCGCGATCAGCTCCGTCATGTAGTCGCTGAGGTCGTGCGAGGCACGGTCGACGACGGCGTCCGGATCCCCGGCTGCGAACAGGGTGTTGGACCACCGTCGCACGGCCGCCCGGTCCCGCTCCGGCACGCCGAGCAGTTCGCTGATCACGGCGACGGGCAGCGGTACGGCGAACTCCTCGATGAGGTCCACGGTCCCGCGCGCGGCAAGGCCGGCGGCCAGCGCATCGGCCGGCCCCGCCGCGAGCTCGCGGATCCGGGGCTCCAGACGGGCGACGGCCGCCGGAGTGAACGCCTTCATCGCCAGCCTCCGCAGCCGGCCGTGGTCCGGCGGGTCGGTGGCGAGCATGGTGCGGCTGACGGCGGGCGCCAGATTCCGGTTCGAGGGACGGTCGGCGAAGAACCGGCCGGTGTCCTTCGACAGCCGCCCGTCGGCCAGCGCCGCCCGCGCCGCCGCCCATCCGGTCACGACCCACGTCGTCCGGCCGTTGTCGGTCCGTATCCGCTGCACGGGGCCGCGCTCCCGGAGGGCGGCGAGCAGCGGGTACGGGTCCCGGGAGAACTCGCTCGAGTGCAGGGGATGGGTCATGGCCGGCTGCCCAGCGCGAGGGCCTTGCGGAGCAGGCGCAAGGTGGCGGCCTGGTCCCCGGCGCTGAGCGCCGCCAGCGGCGACTGCTCCACCGTCGCCTCGATCAGCTCGCCGCGCACCAGCGCCCCCTTGTCCGTCAGTTCGACCGTCTTGGAACGCCGGTCCGCCGGGTCGGGCACCCGCTCCGTGAGTCCCTGCCGTTCGAGGCGGGTCACCAGGAACGTGGCGGTGGAGGGATCGCAGTGCAGCAGGCTCGCGAGGACCTTCATCGACGGGGCAGGCAGCGCGGGGTCGAGCGCCCACAGCGCATCCGCGAGCGGCACCGTCAGCCCCAGTCGGTCCAGGGTCTCCCGGAGCTGGGCCTGGGACGCGCCGATGACCTCGCGGACGGCGATGAGCAGTTCCCGCGTCAGTTCTGCCGGTGTCGGTGTCACCACAGGGCCAGCCTACGGGGGAGGCGCCGGGAGGCTCGCCGCCCGGTGCCCGTGGCCCTCCTGCCGGGGCCCTTCGACGTGCGCGGTCGCGGACCCCGGCGCAGGCTGGACTCATGACCGAGCACCCGCCCGTCATCGTGCATCCGCCGACCCCGTCCGGTGGTCGGCGAGTGACCGTGCGTGGGCAGATCGTGGGCCTCGCGCACGGCCGCGGCGATGTCGCCGAATTCCTCCGCCGCGCGGGCGTCGCAGGACCGGCCGGGGAGATCCAGCTCGACGACCCCCGACTCGTCGAATGGCGCGGCGGCAACCTGGACGACTGGCCGATGCCGCCTGCCTGACGACGCGCGGCGCGGCCCTCCGGGACGGTGGAGGTGCGGCGCGCCGCGATCGAGCCCCTTGCGTCCGCCGTGTCCCTTGCGTCGGCCCCGCCTCGGCCGCGTCAGAGCATCGAGCCGCCGGTGGCGTCGATGCGCTGGCCGGTGATCCAGCGGGAGTCGTCGGAGGCGAGGAAGGCGGCGATGTCGGCGATGTCGGCGGGTTGGCCGATCCGGTTGAACACGGAATAGGCGGCCAGTGCGGCGCGTCCCTCGGGTGTTGCCGTGCGCGCCTCGGTCACATGGGTCTCGACATAGCCGGGTGCGATGGCGTTCACCGTGATCCTGCGCTCGCCCAGGTCCTTGGCAAGGGTGCGGGTGAGAGTTTCCAGCCCGCCCTTGGAGACGCTGTAGGCGATCTGCGGCGGGTGCGCCAAAGTCGTCACCGCCGACGAGATATTGATGATGCGTCCGCCGTCCCGCATCCGCCGCAGGCCGTGCTGGATGAGGAAGAACGGTGCCTTGACGTTCACCGCGATGGTGCGGTCGAATTCCTCTTCCGTGACCTCGTCCAGGCGCGCACGGAACCTGGTCCCCGCGTTGTTGACGAGGATGTCGAGGCCGGATTCGGCGCCGTACGCGGCGAGTTCGGTGTCGAAGGCGGCGAACAGGGCCTCGGCGTCACCGGGTATCCCGAGCTCCGCTCCGACGGTGAATGCCTGTCCACCAGCGGCTCTGATGCTCTCGAGTGTTTCTTTGGCCGCCGTCTCGTTGCTGTTGTAGTGAACGGCGACCAGCGCACCGTCCCGGGCGAGGCGCTGGGCGATGGCGCGGCCGATGCCACGGCTGGCGCCCGTCACCAGCGCGGTCTTTCCGTTGAGTTCACCCATGGTCGGATCGGGCGCCTTCCTGCTGCTGTGGTGGTGTGCGAAGAGCGTATCGAGCGTGCCGCGGTCTCCCACGGGCGCGGTCGGCGGCAATGTGGCGCTGCACGGCGCTTCTTGACGCTGCCAGATGTGCCGGAATGCGTACGCCGTCGGGAGCCCGCACGATTCAGCGGCGCCGCTCGGGCGCGGTGAAGAGGGATGTGGAGACCGGCTCGTCCTGCTGGTAAGAGACCACCTCGACATCGGCGGTACCGGGCACAGCCGAGGGCACTCGCCGGGCCGCGATCACACAGGGCGCGCCGTGTTCGGCGTAGCGGTGGAACTCCGTGCTGAAGGCGTACGGCACGAAGGACGAGGGCGCGGTCAGGGCGCGGGCGGCCTGCTGGGCGGCGTCGAGCAGCACCATGCCCGGCACATGGTCGTTCGCCGGGTTCACCAGCGCGGCATGGCCTGGCGCGATGCGCAGTATCCAGCGGTCGCTCCGGTCGGTGGGGGAGAGCAGGACGTCGCCGTCCTCGAGGCTGCCGGTCAGCTGGTGCGGCACGGGCGGGGGAAGCGGGCCGTTGGTCCGGCGGGCCGCAAGGCGTTCGCCTCGGATCCGGCGGTAGACGGCGGGAGTGGTGACGCTGTATTGGGTGTGGCCCGTCGCGACGGTGCGGCCCGCCGCGCGAAAGGCCATGTCGACGCGGCAGCCGACGAGCTTCCCGGCCCGCATGCGCGTGTCGGCCAGGGAAGCCTCGATCAATAGTTCCCTGGGCCGGCCGTCAACGGTCAGATGGTCCGGGTGTGTGGTGTATGCCAGGTCCGTGAGGACGAAATGGTGGCCGACGGGTACGCCCAGTTCCGTGTGCGAAAGCAAAAGTGCCGCCTGTCGAATCGTCTCGCCGGCGAGCACGATGCTGTGGTGGCCGTGGTGCGGGGTGAAGTACCTGTGATCGTGGGGCCACCGGGCGGTCAGTGAGAAATGGCTGTCGTCCAGCCGGTCACACGAGGTGATCAGGACGTCTTCGATGGCGGTGCGATGCACGAATTTCCCGGGGACGCCGACGTCATGGCGCTGACGTGGAACGCCGCTTCCGTCCGGATCCTGTAGCCCTGTATGCACGGCTCTCGGCCGAACCCTGCCATCGACGTACAACGTGTCGCTCATGAGTGCCCCCAGGCATCTGACGGATGGTGTCGGACGCGAACGCTGTTAAGATACGTACCATCCGGTTTTCTTTTCAATACTGGGCGCTGAAAAATGGTAAAAACCTGATCTGCAGACGAGTGGGAGCCGCAATCGAGCATTGCTCCCCTGGCACACTTCGACAGACAGGAGGCGTCCGATGGTGCAACAGGACCGCGCGATACGGACCCGGCGACTGATCTTGGAGGCGGCGGCCTCGGTTTTTGACGACCATGGATACGATCGCGCCACCATCGCCGAAGTTCTCGAACGCGCCGGGGTGACCAAGGGCGCCCTGTATTTCCACTTCGCCTCCAAGGAACAACTCGCGCTCGCCGTGCTGGATGAGCATGTGCTGGACATTGCCGTGGAGCCGCAGCAGATCAAATTGCAGGAATTCGTCGATGTGACGCAGGTGCTCGCGTATCGGCTGCGCAGTGACCCGATCCAGCGTGGGGCGGCCCGGCTGGCCGTCGAGCAGGGCTCCAACCACCTCGACCGCAAGCGTTCCATGATCTCCTGGACGCATTTTGTCGAGGAGAAGCTGGGTGAGGCGAGGGACTGCGGCGAATTGCTGAAAAGCGTTGTTGTCCGTGAGTCGGCCGAGTTGTATGTGGGTGCCTTTGCGGGTGTCCAGCTGATGTCCCAGACGCTGGCGAACAGAGCCGATCTCAATAGCCGCCTCACGATATTGCATCAGCATGCCCTGCCCAGTATCGCGGTGCCGGCCGTTCTGGCGAAGCTGGATCTCGACCCGGAACGCGGTGCGGCACTCGATGCCGCCCTCAAGGCGGACGTACTGATCGATGCGGCGACGCCATGAGGCTTTTGGTGTGATATCTGGAATTCGTCGCCTCTTGAGGGGAGCGGCCTTTTTCGGGAACCTTAAAACATACCGTCCAGATGGTTTCATGTGTTCTCAGGGGTGCCGCGCTGACGCGGCGCTCCTGTTTGCCGTTCGCCGGGTCGCCGAGCTTCGTGGTAGCTCCGGTGGGGAGCCTCCAGGGCTCGTCGGGCCGACGGGCCGCGGCCGCGCAGGCCGCTGTCGAGCGGCGGGGACTGTCGATGCCGTGCGGGTGACCAGGGCAGGTCGAGTCGGGGCGCAGCGGCGCCGGGGGGCGTGCGGTGAGGTAGATCACTACGGGTGTGCTCCGGCTGCGCCCTGTTGGCCGGAATAGGGCGCTGGGATAAAACGTTCGGCATGCACGTATCACGGTTCGGCGGTGCCGGACCGTGTGTCGCGTTCCTGGGCGATGCCGTGTCCCACGGCAGCCGTCCGCCCTGCACCGCTCCCTTCGACGACACTCACCACCGCCGCCCTGGAGGCAGCACGTATGACGCTCTCGCCGACCGACGAACTGCCCGCACGGGCACCGGACCAGGACGCCGCGGGGGTGGCACCCGATGCCGGCGGGCACCGCAGAGCCGGCCGCGGCATCGTCCCGGTCCTCGCCTTCTCCGGCATCGTCGTCGCGGTGATGCAGACCCTGCTCGTGCCGGTCATCAAGGACCTGCCGACGCTGCTCAACACGGCGCCCAGCAACGCCACATGGGTCATGACGGCCACCCTCCTCGCCGGTGCCGTCTCGACGCCCATCATGGGACGCCTCGGCGATCTGTACGGCAAGCGGCGGATGCTGCTGACCAGCCTCGCCGTCATGGTCGTCGGCTCGCTGATCTGCGGATTCACCAGCGATCTGGTCACCATGATCGTCGGCCGGGCGCTGCAGGGCTTCGCCATGGGCGCCATCCCGCTCGGCATCGGCATCATGCGCGACGAGCTGCCGCGCGAACGGCTCGGTTCGGCGATGGC
The DNA here is from genome assembly GCF_044767545.1 of Streptomyces sp. NPDC101227. NCBI lineage: Bacteria > Bacillati > Actinomycetota > Actinomycetes > Kitasatosporales > Streptomycetaceae > Streptomyces > Streptomyces sp. NPDC101227. The sequence goes on from NZ_JBIWOD010000027.1 coordinate 6,005, forward strand.
CCTGATGAGCTCGTCCATAGGCGTCGGCGGCGGCCTCGCGCTGCCGGTCGCGGCCCTGGTCGCCCAACACGCCGACTGGCACACCCTGTTCTTCGGCGCCGCCGGGCTCGGCGTGCTGTCGATGCTGCTGACCCTGCTCGTCGTACCGGAGACGTCCGTGCGCGCTCAGGGGCGCTTCGACGTGGCCGGCGCCATCGGGCTGACCGCAGGACTGGTCGCCCTGCTGCTGCCCATCACCAAGGGCAGCGACTGGGGCTGGGGTTCGCCCACCATCCTCGGGCTCTTCGGTATCGCGGTGGTGATCCTCGTCCTGTGGGGCGTGATGGAACTGCGGATGTCCGACCCGCTGGTCGATCTGCGCACCAGCGCCCGCCGCGAGGTGCTGCTCACCAACCTCGCCTCCATCACGGTCGGCGTGGCGTTCTACGCGATCTCCCTGGTGCTGCCGCAGCTGCTTCAGCTGCCGACCTCCACGGGCTACGGCCTCGGCCAGTCGATGGTGGTGGCCGGTCTGTGCGTGGCGCCGCTGGGCCTGACGATGATGTTCGTCGCCCCGCTGTACGCGCGGATCGCCGCCCGGCGTGGCCCCAAGGTCTCGCTGCTGCTCGGCATGCTGGTCATCGCGATCGGCTACGGCGCGGGCATCGGCCTGATGAATGCGCCCTGGCAGACCGTCATCATCGCGGTGATCGTCGGCGCCGGCATCGGCCTGGCGTACTCCTCGCTGCCCGCGCTGATCATCGGCGCCGTCGACCCGTCCGAGACCGGCGCGGCGAACGGCCTGAACACCCTGATGCGGTCGATCGGTACGTCCGTGTCCAGCGCCGTGATCGGCATGGTGCTGGCCCATCTGTCCCAGGACATGGGCCCGGTGACGGTGCCCACCATGACCGGCTTCCGGGTCTCCTTCCTGATCGCCACGGCCGCCGTCCTGATCGGCGTGCTCCTGGCGGCGTTCCTGCCGTCGCAGCGCAAGACGCCCCGTGCGGCGCCGACCCTGGTGGCGCAGGGCGCGGACGCGGCCGCGGGGCCGGACGGCGCGGACGCCCCGGGCGCTGCGGATGCCCCGGGCGCTGCGGATGCCCCGGGCGCCGGCGCGCACGACCCGGTGGCCTCCGCCTCGCCGGCGCGGCCTGCCCTGCCCACGCCATTCGCCCCCTCCACGCCGCCCGCGCAGTCCCTGCCTTCCTGGGCCAAGCCGGTCGCCGAAGACCCGCCGCACCGCACGGCCTTCCACGGCCGGGTCCTGGACCCGGCCGGCGCGCCCGTCCGCCGGGCCACCGTCACCCTCATCGACCGGCAGGGCCGGCAGGCCGCGGTCACCACGACGGGCGATGACGGCCGCTATGACCTGGCCGCCCCCGCCGCCGGTACGTACGTCCTCACCGGCGCCGCGCCCGGCCGTGCTCCGCACGCCGCCTCGGCCACGTACCACGGGGCGGGCACGCCGACCCCGCTGGACCTGGTGCTCGCCGGCACCGGCCGGCTGGGCGGGACCGTTCTGGGGGGCCCGGACGGCGTCCCGCTGGCCGGGGCGAGCGTCGTCGTCACCGATGCCCGTGGCGAGGTGGTCTCCCGTACGGTGTCCGGCTCCGCGGGCAGCTGGGAGGTCGCGCATCTGCCGTCCGGCGCCTACACCCTGGCCCTGAGCGCCCCGGACCACCGGCCCGAGGCCCGCGCCGTCGAGCTCCCGGGCGCCGAGGCCGACCGTCAGGACGTCCGGCTGCGGCCGACCGCCAGCGTCCGCGGCACGGTACGGGGCCCCGGCGGCCGCCCGCTCGCCGACGCGGCGGTGACCCTCCTCGAGGACGGCACGGTCACCGGCCACACCGTCACCGGCCCCGACGGCGCCTTCGCCTTCGCGGGCCTGACGGCCCGTCACTACACCCTCGCGGCGGCCGGCTACCCGCCGCACGCCGCCCCGATATCGCTCTCCGGCGGCGCCGACGAAACCCTCGACCTGGACCTTGCCCAGCAGTCGGGGGCCGCCGGCTGACGGGCCCCCCGCCCTTCCGGCCGGCCCGGCCGCCCGGTCTTCCGCAGCTTCCGGCCGCGCAGGACCGGGCGGTGGCGGGGGCCGGCACGCCCATCCGGCGGCGCGGTGCCCCGGAGGGCGGAGGCGGACTCGCCGCCCTCCCCGCCCTGGCCCGTATCGCCGCGCGCCCCGGCCTGACGCGGGCCCCGTACGGTGGCGGCCGGCCTCAGCGCTCCAGCAACTCCCGCAAGGTCGACTCCAGTTCGGCCTGCAGGGTGCGGCTCGCCGCTTCCCCGTCGCCGCCGACCACGGCCGCCACCAGCTCCGCATGCCGGGCCTCGCCGTGCACCGGATCCCTATCGTGGAGCCCGAGCAGCTCCACGAGTTCGATCAGGCCCTGACGCAGGGCGGGGACGAACTCGGCGAACAGGTCGGCCAGTACGGGGTTGTGCGCGGCGTCGACCACCGCCGCGTGCAGGGCGATGTCCGCGTCCACGAAGGCGGCGTTGTCGCCGCCGGACCAGGCGTCGCGCCGCCCGTCGAGGGCGGCGCGGAGGGCCGCGGCATCGGCTTCCGTGCGGCGCTCGGCGGCCAGGCGGGCGGCCTGGACCTCGACCATCATGCGGACCTCGTAGACATCGGCGACCGCCGCGCGGCGCAGGCGGGCGGGCCAGTCCTCGGCCGGCTCGGTGGCGATCACGAAGACGCCGGAGCCCTGCCGCGGCTGCACCAGCCCCGCACCGGCCAGCGCCCGTACGGCTTCGCGCACGGTGGAGCGGCCGACGCCGAGGGTCTTGGCCAGGGTGGTTTCGCCGGGGAGCTTGGTGCCCACCGGCCAGTGTCCGCCGGTGATCTGGTCACGCAGCCGCTGGGCGGCCTGTTCGACCAGGGGACTGGGGCGAAGGGCTTCGAGAGACATCCGCTGCTTCCTGCCACCTCTCAAGGTGTCTGCCCCTCAACTTGTCTGAGGAGTAGGTTGTCTGAGGAGTTGATTCATGGTTAGTGTACCCGGCATGAAGCTGCGTGGTCTCCTTCTCGGCCGCCGCGGCGGGGCCTGAAGCGACCGGCACCCCGCCGCGGGGTTCGGTGCTGCCGGTCTCCCTCCGGCTGGTGAGAAGGACGCGATGACCAGCACGAGTTCCACCGCATCCGCCGCCGTACGCGGCGCCGCCCCCGCTTTCCCCACGCTCCGTACGCCCGACGGCCCCGTCCCCGCCGCCGCACCCGCCTGGAATCCGCAGCGCGGCAGCGCGATGCCCGCCCACCGCTATCTGCCCGCCCACGAGCGCGTCGAGGTGCCGCGCACCGAACGCGCCTGGCCCGCCGCCCGCATCGAGCGTGCGCCGCTGTGGGTGCCGGTCGATCTGCGGGACGGCAACCAGGCGCTGGTGGAGCCGATGGACACGCCCCGCAAGCGCCGGATGTTCGACCTGCTGGTCGCGATGGGCTTCAAGGAGATCGAGGTCGCCTATCCGTCCGCGAGCCGTACGGACTTCGACTTCGTGCGGCATCTGGCCGAGAGCGGCGCCGTCCCCGATGACGTCACCGTCGTCGTCTTCACCCCGGCCCGGCGCGAGCTGATCGAGCGGACCTTCGCCGCCATCGAGGGGCTGCCGCGCACCGTGGTGCACCTGTACACCGCCACCGCCCCCACCTGGCGCGAGGTCGTCCTCGGCCGCAGCCGCGACGAGGTGCACGCCCTGGTCCGCGACGCCGCCGCGTACATGGCCCAACTGGCCGCCGCCCGCCCGCAGTCCGACATCCGCTTCCAGTTCTCTCCGGAGGTCTTCAACCTCACCGAGCCCGATCTCGTCCTGGAGATCTGCAACGGGCTGACGCGGCTGTGGGACGCCTCGCCGGACCGCCCGGTGACCCACAATCTGCCGGCCACCGTCGAGGTCGCCACGCCCAATGTGTACGCCGACCAGATCGAGTACATGCACCGCCACCTGGAGCGGCGCGAGGGGGTGATCCTCTCCGTGCACCCGCACAACGACCGGGGCACCGGGGTGGCCTGCGCGGAACTCGCCGTCCTGGCCGGCGCCCAGCGCGTGGAGGGCTGTCTGTTCGGCAACGGGGAGCGCACCGGCAATGTCGACCTGGTGACCCTCGCCCTCAATCTGCACACCCAGGGCGTCGACCCGATGATCGACTTCTCGGACATCGCCACCGTCCGCCGCACGGTCGAGGACTGCATCCGCATCCCGGTCCATCCCCGCCACCCCTACGCCGGCGAACTCGTCCACACCGCCTTCTCCGGCACCCACCAGGACGCCATCAGCAAGGGCCTGGCCCACCACGCCAAGCGCGCCGCCGAACTGGGCGTACCGGAGTCGGACGCGCCCTGGACCGTGCCGTACCTGCCGGTCGACCCCGCCGATCTCGGCTGCAGCTACGAGGCCGTCATCAGGGTCAACAGCCAGTCGGGCAAGGGCGGCATCGCGCATCTGCTGCGCCGCGACTACGGGCTGGACCTGCCGCGGGAGATGCGGCCCGACTTCTCCCGTACGGTGCAGAGCGCCACGGACGACAGCGGCCGGGAGGCCACGCCCGAGGCCCTGTGGGAGCTGTTCCGGAGGACCTATCTCGTCCCGGGGACGGACGGTGCGCTGACGCTCGGCGCCTGGAGCGCGGCCGAGCCCGCACCGGGGGAGCACCGGGTCACCTGTGAACTGGGTGCCGCCGTCCACGAAGGCACCGGCAACGGGCCGCTCGCCGCGTTCTGCGCCGCGCTGGCCGCCGCCGGACACCCCGTCGACATCGTCAGCTACGCCGAACACGCCACCGCCGCCGGGCCGGACAGCGCCGCCGTCGCCTACGTCCAGTGCCGGATCGACGGCGCCGTCCACTGGGGCGCGGGTCGGGACACCTCCGTCCTGATGGCCTCCGTACGGGCCGTGCTGTCGGCCGTCAACCGGGCGGCAGTGGCCGGGCGAGGCGTCACCGCCGCCGGCTGACGTACGACGCGGGACGCCGTGGCGCCGTACGCGGCCGCGGCGTCCCGCTCGCGACGCCGTGGCGCCGTACGCGGCCGCGGCGTCCCGCTCGCGCCGTTGCACTTTCGCGGCGAGGGCTTGGACTTTCCCGGGCGTTCCGCCCCGCGCGCCTTGTCCGCGCGGTGCGGGTGCCCGAGGATGTGGCGACCCTCGCGCCCGTGCCGATTCACCGAACCGGGAGAGACGATGCTCAACATCCCCGTGTCCCGGCTGCGCAGGGCGGCCGTCGCGGTGCCGGCCGCCGTCGCTGCCGTCGCGGCCCTGGCCGCCCCGCCGGCGGTAGCCGGAGACCAGGCGCACACCAAGGGATCCACCTACTACGTGGACTGCGGCGCGGGATCCGACGCGGCCACCGGCACCAGCCCCGGCACCGCCTGGCGCACCCTCGAGAAGGCGGGGGCGGCGGTCCTGGGGCCCGGCGACCGCATCCTCTTCCGGCGCGGCACCACCTGCACCGGCACCTTCGCACCCACCGCCTCCGGCACGGCCGGTGCGCCGCTCTCCGTGGGTGCGTACGGCAGCGGCGCCGCACCCCATATCGAGGGCGCGGGCGCCCGGGCCGCGATCCTCCTGGACAATGTGCAGTACTGGGAGCTGCGCAACCTCGAGGTGTCCAACACCGGCCCGGCCACCACCACCGACCGGCGCGCCGGGGTGCTCGTACGGCTGCATGACTTCGGCACCGGGCACCACTACCTCATCGACGGCGTGGACGTACACGACGTCAACGGCGCCGACTTCAAGGACCCCGACCCGTCGGGCGGCATCCTCTTCGCCGTACAGGGCTCGGCCGAGCCGACCCGTTTCGCGCAGGTGACGGTCCGTCATTCCACCGTGACGCACACCGATCGCACCGGCATCGGCACCTCCTCCACCTGGGGCCGGCGGCCCGAACACCCGAAGGGGCCCGGCACGTCCTTCGCGCCGATCACCGGCCTCTCGGTCCACCACAACACGGTGCGCGATATCGGCGGGGACGGGATCGTCGTACAGAACGCGGTCGGCGCGCGAGTCGAGAACAACCGGGTCGACGGCTTCAACATGCGCTCGGCCGGCTACAACGCCGGGATCTGGGCCTGGAATTCCGACCGGGTCACCTATCAGTTCAACGAGGTCAGCGGTGGCCACGGCACCCGGGACTCGATGGCGTACGACATCGACGGCGGCAACAACGGCAACGTCTACCAGTACAACTACAGTCACGACAACGAGGGCGGCTTCCTGCTGGTCTGCAACGGGGAGGGGATGACGTCCGACCGCAATACGGTGCGCTACAACGTCAGCCTCAACGACCGCAACACCTCCGCACCGTACGGCGTGATCTCGGTCGTCTGCGCGGCCGCGACCCACACCCTCGTCCACAACAACACCCTCGCCACCAGCGCCCCGGGCACCGCCGTGGTGAGCAGCAACGGCCCCGGCGGCGTCGTCTTCCGCAACAACGTCTTCGCCGGTGCCGAGGCGAACTCCCCGATCACCGATGCGCACAACACCTACGACCACAACCTCTACGCCCGGATCTCGCGCCCTCCCGCCGGCGACAGCGCGGCGGTGGTCGCCGATCCCCGCTTCGTCGGGCCGAACGACCTGCAACTCCGCGCCGGCTCCCCGGCCCTCGGGGCGGGCGTGCGCGTCCCGGAGTCGGGTGACCGCGACTTCTACGGCAACCCGGTCCCCGACCCGCCGAACATCGGTGCCTACCAGGGGCGGGGGAAGTAGCGCGCCGGCCGTCCGTTTCTCGTCAATGTCACCTTCGAGCGGGCGGTTTTCGGACGCTCATCGGGGCCGCCGCGGCGGATGCGGTCGGCGGCCGCGCGATAGGCAACCGTCCCGGAGGCCACACGCACAACGCGCGGCACATTGCCACCGCGGGGCGTCGGCGTCACCCGGGGCCGGTGAGGTGTGGTGGTGCCGGTGGGGCCGAAGGGAGGGGCGGCCGAACCGGTGAGGGGCGCGTTCGGAACGGGGGAATTTCTGCGAGCCTGAGCGGCGCATCCGGAGTTCCCGGCCCGTCGGGCGGGGGCCGCCGGAGCCGCCGCCGGGCCGGGCGCTCGGGACCGTTAGTGGTGCGTTAGCGCCTCGTTAGCGGACCGGCAGTGGACGGGGTCACGCTGGAAGGACAACGGACCGACCGTGCGCACCCCCACCCCTGAGGGTACGCAACCACCAGACGAGGGGGAGACTGATGTCGCTCACCGCCCAATCCCTCGGCCGCGGCCGCCGGGTCGCCGCCGGATCACTGATCGCCGTCGCGGCGCTCGCGCTCACCGCCTGCCAGAGCGGGACCGACTCGGCCTCGCACTCCTCGTCGGCGTCCGCGCCCGCCGCGGCCAACAGCGCGCAAGACGGTCACAGCTCGCAGTCGTCGGGCAACAACACGCGACCCTCCGGCAGTCAGGGACGCTCCGCCGAGGCCGCCGGGCCGTCGTCCGGCGCCGGGGCGAAGACCCCCGCCGGCAAGCCGGAGGCCAAGGCCCCGAGCGCCTCGCGGTCCCACACCTCGGCCATGACGGTCTCGGACCGCTGCACCGCGGACAACATGTCGCTGCGCATGGGCCGCACCGACATCGGCGCGGGCAACATCCACATCCCGCTGGTGTTCACCAACAAGGGCAAGACGGCCTGTACGCTGCGGGGCTTCCCGGGGGTCTCGCTGATCATGCGCGACGGCTCGACGGTCGGTAAGCCCGCCACCCGCTCGGGCGCCGCGGGCGGTTCCGTCCGCCTGCAGCCCGGACAGAGCGCGCACTCCGTGCTGCACACCGTCAACGACGGCGTCTCCGACACCCCGTGCTGGAACAAGTCGCAGCTGGTCTACACCTACCCGCCCGGCTCCAAGGACTCGATGACCACCAACAGCGGCGGGCTGCGGGTGTGCGGCGGCCGGTTCGATGTGACGACGGTGGAGGCCGGATCGCTGGGCTGACGGCACCACCGCCGGGCGGCCGACAACGCCCCCCGGTGATTGCGCGCCCGGACGCGGAAACCGCGGGCCGGGCGGCCCAGGGCGCGTGCCGCGACGTCGGTCACTCAGCGCCGCGCTGCCGCCGGGCCGTACGAGGCCTCGCCGCGCAGCGCCCTGCCGCGCGCCCATGGGGAGCGCGGCATCGATCGTTGCCAGGTCGTGGGCGAGGGTCCATGCACCTGGTGGGGCGGCGGCAGGACGCCCCGGGATGCCTTGGAGTCGCGGCGGGCAGGGAGCGGGGCGCCGATGCCGCCGCGGGGGTGGTGATGTGCCGGCCGGCGGGGACCAGGGCCGGCTCTTCTGGGTTCCGGGGTGCCGGGTGCCCTGAAGCCGTGGGTGGACGGGACCGGGGTCGCCGCGTACGAGAGCGGCGGCCCGCTGACGCATGCGCCGGGCCCCGCCGCCTTCGTGCCCTGAACGGCCCGCCGACCGCCGTCGTCCGCTGAGTGGGCCATGGGCCGCGCGCCACGCCCCTGTCACCGGAACGGCCCGCGTAACCGCTCGGGACGGGGCGATCGGTGCTACCAAAGGGAACGAAAGCCGTCATTCGCGCTTTTGTTGCATACCCCTGCGATGCGCCCCTGCGAGGAGGCACCCCCATGGCTGCAGGACCGCCGACCGCCGTCGACCACGCGCAAGCGAACGGGAGCCCGTCCGGTGCGGACGAGGCCCCGATTCATGTGCTCTGGATCAACGCGGGTCTCAGTTGCGACGGCGACTCGGTGTCGCTGACCGCGGCGACCCAGCCGAGCATCGAGGAGATCGCGCTGAGCGTGCTGCCCGGCCTGCCCAAGATCCAGGTGCACTGGCCGCTGATCGACTTCGAATGCGGACCGACGCAGGGCGCGGACACCTTCATCGAGTGGTTCTTCAAGGGCGAACGCGGCGAGATCGACCCGTTCGTGCTGGTCGTCGAGGGCTCCATCCCGAACGAGTCGATCAAGCCGGAGGGGTACTGGTGCGGCTTCGGCGACAACCCCGAGACCGGCCAGCCGATCACCACCAGCGAGTGGATCGACCGGCTCGCCCCCAAGGCGCTGGCCGTCGTCGCGATCGGCACCTGCGCCACGTACGGCGGAATCCACGCGATGGCCGGCAACCCGACCGGCGCGATGGGCGTGCCCGACTACCTCGGCTGGGACTGGAAGTCCAAGGCCGGCATCCCGATCGTGTGCGTGCCCGGCTGCCCGATCCAGCCCGACAACTTCTCCGAGACCCTGACCTATCTGCTCTACCAGGCAGCGGGCTCGGCCCCGATGATCCCCCTGGACGACCAGCTGCGCCCGACCTGGCTGTTCGGCGCCACCGTGCACGAGGGCTGCGACCGGGCCGGGTACTACGAGCAGGGGCAGTTCGCCACCACCTACGACTCGCCCAAGTGTCTGGTGAAGCTCGGATGCTGGGGTCCCGTGGTGAAATGCAACGTGCCCAAGCGGGGCTGGATGGATGGCATCGGCGGCTGCCCGAACGTCGGCGGCATCTGCATCGCCTGCACCATGCCCGGGTTCCCCGACAAATTCATGCCGTTCATGGATGAGCCGCCCGGTGGCAAGGTCTCCAGCACCGCCAGCGCCGCGTACGGCAGCGTCGTCCGCCGACTGCGCGACATCACCGCCAGGACCGTGGACCACGAGCCCAAGTGGCGCCACCGCGGCGGCAAGCTGACCACCGGCTACCGGTCGCCCTGGTGACCGTACGCCCCGAAGTCCTCCAGGCCCGATCGCACGATCGCCGATCGCCCGGCCGGTGAGTGCCCGGCTCCTGGCCGCCCGGTCGGGGGCCGGGCGCCGGACGCTCCCGCCGGACCCCACAGGCAGACCCCGCAGCGACACCCCCGCGGTCCCCCCCGCGGCCAGACCCCATGGCGTCAGACCCCCTCCCTCCCGCGCGCTAAAGAAGGGCACGGCACACACGATGGCACCGAAGACGAAGGCGGCCGGTGACGGCAGCGGTCTGACGGAGATGTCCTGGGATCCGATCACCCGGATCGTGGGCAGCCTCGGCATCCACACCAAAATCGACTTCAAACAGAAGCGCGTGGCGGAGTGCTACAGCACCTCGTCCGTCTTCCGCGGCTACAGCGTCTTCATGCGGGGCAAGGACCCGCGCGACGCGCACTTCATCACCAGCCGTATCTGCGGTATCTGCGGCGACAATCACGCCACCTGCTCGGTGTACACACAGAACATGGCGTACGGGGTGAAGCCGCCGCACCTGGGGGAGTGGATCATCAACCTCGGCGAGTCCGCCGAGTACATGTTCGACCACAACATCTTCCAGGAGAACCTCGTCGGGGTCGACTACTGCGAAAAGATGGTCCGGGAGACCAACCCCGGGGTCTGGGAGCTCGCCCAGCGCACCGAAGCCCCGCACGCCGGCGAACACGGCTTCCGCACCATCGCCGACATCATGACCTCCCTCAACCCCATCGAGGGAGAGTTCTACCGCGAAGCACTCCAGGTCAGCCGCTACACGCGCGAGATGTTCTGCCTCATGGAGGGCCGCCATGTGCATCCCTCCACGCTCTACCCGGGCGGCGTCGGCACGGTCGCCAGCGTCCAGCTGTTCACCGACTACCTCACCCGGCTGATGCGCTACGTGGAGTTCATGAAGCGCGTCGTGCCCCTGCATGACGACCTGTTCGACTTCTTCTACGAGGCGCTGCCGGGCTACGAACAGGTCGGTCAGCGGCGGGTGCTGCTCGGCTGCTGGGGTGCGCTCAACGACCCCGAGTACTGCGACTTCACCTACCGCAACATGACCGACTGGGGACGGAAGATGTTCGTCACCCCGGGCATCATCGTCGACGGCAAGCTGGTCACCAACGACCTCACCCAGATCAACCTCGGCATCCGGATCCTGCTCGGCAGCTCCTACTACCAGGACTGGGAAGGCCAGGAGCAGTTCGTCACCCACGACCCGCTCGGCAACCCCATCGACCCGCGCCACCCCTGGAACCAGCACACCATCCCCGCCCCGCAGAAGCGGGACTTCAACGACAAGTACAGCTGGGTGATGTCGCCCCGCTGGTTCGACGGCAAGGAGCACCTGGCGCTGGACACCGGCGGCGGCCCCATCGCCCGCCTGTGGTCCACCGCGCTCTCCGGTCTCGTCGACACCCCGTACGTCAAGGCCACCGGCCACAGCGTCGTCATCGACCTGCCGCGCAGCATGACCAGGCCCGAGGCCCGCTTCGAATGGAAGATCCCGAAGTGGAGCAACGCGCTGGAGCGCAACCGCGCCCGCACGTACTTCCAGGCCTACGCGGCGGCCATGGCGCTGCACTTCGCGGAGCAGGGGCTCGAGGAGGTCCGCGCCGGACGCACCCAGACCTGGGAGAAGTTCGAGGTCCCCGACGAGTCCATCGGCTGCGGCTTCACCGAGGCGGTACGGGGCGTCCTCTCCCACCACATGGTCATCCGCGACGGCAAGATCGCCAACTACCACCCCTATCCGCCGACGCCCTGGAACGCCAGCACCCGCGACACCTACGGCACCCCCGGCCCGTACGAGGACGCCGTCCAGAACACCCCGATCTTCGAGGAGAACTCCCCGGAGAACTTCAAGGGCATCGACATCATGCGCACGGTGCGCAGCTTCGACCCCTGTCTGCCCTGCGGCGTCCATATGTACGTCGGCAACGGCAAGTCCGTACAGAAGATGCATGTGCCCACCGGCCTGAGCGGACTGGGCGGATGAGCGCCCCCACCACGGCCCCCGCCACGGCACCGGCCCCCGCCACCGCTCCGGCCGCCGAGACGACCGGCCGCCGCGTCGAAGAGATCCTGGACCGGCTCACCGACGGCGACACCGACGCCGGCGCGGCCGCCGAGGAACTCGTCCGCGCCCTGATGGACTTCTACGGCGCCGGACTCACCCGGATTCTGCAACTCCTCGGCGAGGACCGGCAACCGGCCCTGCTCGGCGATGAGTTGGTCGCCTCCCTGCTCGTACTGCACGATCTGCACCCCGAGAACGTCACCACCCGCATCGGCCGCGCCCTGGACACCCTCCGGCCGCAGCACCCCGCCGAGATCGTGGGCTTCGACGCGGCGAGCGGTGTGCTGCGCCTGCGGTCCCCCGCATCGGGCGGCTGCGGCTGCCCGAGCACCACGCAGGCGGCCCAACAGGCCATCGAGAACGCCCTGTCCTGCTTCGCACCCGAGGTGACCTCGGTGCGGCTGGAGACGCCCGGGCCGGAGCCGACGCTGCTGCAGATCTCCCGCCGCCCGCCGACCGCCGCCACCACCTCGTGAGCGCCCCGCCCACCGCGCCCGCGCCCCCCGGAGCCCCCACCGCCCACCGGGGCCTGCGCAGATTCCGCGCGCCGCAACCACCCACCCCCGAACGCTGCGAGCTGTGCGGCGCGCCGCTGGCCGACCACGACCACCGCCACCTGGTCGACACCAAACGCCGCGCGCTGGCATGCGCCTGCACCCCCTGTGCCCTGCTCTTCGAACGGCCCGGCGCCGGCGCCGGACAGTTCCGTACCGTCCCGGGCCGCTACCTCACCGACCCGGACCACACCATCGACACCGCGACCTGGGACCTCCTCCAGATCCCCGTCGGCGTCGCCTTCTTCCTGAAGAACACCGACCTGGACCGGCTGGTTGCGCTCTACCCCAGCCCGGCCGGCGCCACCGAGAGCGAACTCGACCCCGGCACCTGGGGCACCGTCCTGGGCGCCACCACCCTGGCCCGCCTCCTCGAACCCGACGTGGAAGCCCTCCTGCTGCGCCGCTCGCAGAGCGCGGTCGACTGCTTCCTGGTGCCCGTCGACATCTGCTACGAACTCGTCGGCCGGATGCGGCTCCTGTGGCAGGGCTTCGACGGCGGCGCCGAGGCGCGCACCGCCCTCGCCGACTTCTTCGCCCGCGTCGCGAGCCGCGCCCACCCGCCGAGGGAGGCCGACCGGCCGTGACCGACCTCTCCTTCGTCTGCACCGGCGTCCGCGCCGACCCCTACGCCGCCGGCCCCACCCTCGTCTTCCGGCTGCGCATCACCGCCGCCGACCCCGCACGGGTGCACGCCATCGCGCTGCGCTGCCAGATCCGTATCGAACCGGCCCGCCGCGGCTACGCCTCCGACGAGGCGGAGGCGCTGACCGACCTCTTCGGCGAGCGCTCCCGCTGGGGCAGCACCCTCAACCCCCTCCGGTTCGCGCAGGTCTCCCTCGTCGTCCCCGGCTTCACCGGCACGACGGAGGTGGACCTGCCCGTCCCCTGCACCTACGACATGGACATCGCCGCCGCCCGCTACTTCCACGCGCTGCGCGACGGCGAGGTACCCCTCCTGCTGCTGTTCTCCGGGACGGTGTTCGCCGGCCCCGCCGGCTTCAGCGTCGGACCGGTGCCCTGGGACAAGGAGGCGCCCTTCCGGATGCCGGTGGCGGTCTGGCAGGAGATGACCGAGCAGCACTTCCCCGGCTGCGGCTGGCTCCGGCTCCGGCGCGAGACCCTCGACGCGCTGCTCGACTTCCGCTCCCGGCACGCCCTGCCCTCCTGGGAGGCGACCGTCGAGGCGCTGCTCGAGTGCGCCCCGGCCACCGGATCGCCCCCCACCGCCCCCAGGGCGGGCCAGGTGCCCCCCGCGCCCCCGCGCCCCTTCACCGCCGCCCGGCCCACCGTCGAAAGGACCGCGCCGTGACCACCAGCGTCCTGCCCGACGAGATGGCGGCCCGCTTCGCCGCCGCCCGCCAGGTGGCGGACGCGGTGCTCTTCGAGGGCTATGTGCTCTACCCCTACCGCGCCTCCGCCGCCAAGAACCGGCTGCGCTGGCAGTTCGGCGTGCTGGTCCCGCCCCACTGGGGCGCCGAGCGCGAGGAACACTCCTTCCAGCGCACCGAATGCCTGATGGAACCGCGCTCCGGCGCCCGGCTCTCCGCCGAACTGCGCTTCCTCCAGGCCCAGCGCCGTACGGTCCAGCGCCTGCGCCCCGACGGCGAGTTCGAGACCGTCGAGGAACTCCCGCTCCCCGACCGGGTGCTGGTCCCCTGGGACGAAGGCGTCGAGGAGCGCATCACCGGCATCGTCGACGTCGCCGAACTCCTCGGCGCCGGCCGCACCCTCCCCTTCTCCCGGCCCGCCCGGGAGGAAACCGAGCCGGTGTACGACGCGGACGGGCAGCTGGTCGGGCGGCTGGTGCGCCGCCGCGAGGAGACCGAGGGCCTGCTGCGGCTCTCGGCAAGCGAACTCGACGGCCCCTACACGGCGCTGCGGCTGACCGCCACCGTCGAGAACACCAGCACCTGGACCCCCGACGGCCCCGCCGCCGACCGGGACGCGGCGCTGCCCCGCGCGCTGGTCGCCGCCCATCTCCTGCTCGGCCTCGACACCGGGTCCTTCCTGTCCCTGACCGACCCCCCGGAGTGGGCCAAGGGCGCCACCGCGGCCTGCCGCAACCAGCACACCTGGCCCGTACTGGCCGGCGAGCCCGGCCGCACCGACGTGGTCCTCTCCTCCCCGATCATCCTGGAGGACCACCCGGCCATCGCCCCCGAAAGCCCCGGCGCGCTCTACGACGCCCTGGAGATCGACGAGATCCTCACCCTGCGCACCGCCGCCCTCACCGACCAGGAGAAGCGCGAGGCGCGCGGCACCGACCCCCGGGCCGCCGCCGTCATCGACCTCGCCGACACGATGCCCCCCGAAGTGCTGGAACGGCTGCACGGCGCCGTACGGGCGCTGCGCGACGTCACCGGCCCCGGCCCGGCCGCGCCCGCCGACCCGGCCCCCGACGTGCCCGGCCTGCGCCCCGAAACCCCCTGGTGGGACCCGGAGAGCGACCGCAGCGTCGATCCCGTCCGCGACCGCATCACGGTCGACGGCCGCTCCCTCGGCGCCGGCAGCCGGGTACGGCTGTGCCCCGGCAAGCGCCGTACCGACGCCCAGGACCTCTTTCTGCACGGCCGCAGCGCACAGATCGAGGCCGTACTGCACGACGTGGACGGCGGGGTGCACCTCGCGGTGACCGTCGAGGGCGACCCGGGCGCCGACATCCGGCGCGAGCAGGGCCGGTTCCTGTACTTCCAGCCCGACGAGGTCGCTCCCCTGGAGGACGAGTGAGCGCGGCCCCTCCCGCCCGGCCCAGGACGCTGGTCGCCGGTGTCGGCAACATCTTCCTCGGCGACGACGGCTTCGGCGTCGAGGCCGTCCGGCGGCTCGGCGAACACCGGCTGCCGGACCACATCGAGGTCGTCGACTCCGGGGTACGCGGGGTGCACCTGGCCTACCGGATGCTCGACGGCTACCACACGGTGGTCCTCGTGGACGCCTCCGCGCGCGGCGGCGCACCCGGCAGCGTCTACCTCCTCGACGCCACCGACCCCGGCCCCGCCGGCCACCATCCCCCCGCCCTCGACGGCCACCACATGACCCCGGACAGCGTGCTCGCCCTGCTCGGCACGCTCAGCGCCGGCACCGGCGCCGACCGCCCGCAACGCGTCCTGGTCGTCGGCTGCGAACCCGCCGACGTCGAGGAAGGCATCGGACTGAGCGAGCCGGTGGCCGCCGCCGTCGACGAGGCCGTGGCGCTGATCCTGCGGCTGGTCGGCGGGGCGGAACCGACCGCGGCCGACGCCCGGCCGTCCACCAGCGCCACCCACCCGTGAGAGGAACCCGGACCATGATCAAGATCGCCCTCGGCGCGGCACTCGCCGCCGCCTTCGCCGCCGTCATGTCCCAGCTGCCCGACATCAAGCGCTACCTGCGGATGCGCTCCATGTGACCCGCCGGCCGGGTGCCACCGGCTCCGGCCGGCCCGACGGCGCTGCACCGAACGGCGGACGCCAACGGCCCGCACCGGCGGGGCACCCCGGCCGCCCGGGGGCCCCGCCGTCTAATGAGCCGGGCGGCACCCGGTCCTTCCCCTGCCGGCGAGCGCGCCCCGGACCCCAGAGAGCCCCGTAGCGGAGAGATCCCGATGCACGAGATGTCCATCGCGCTGGCGGTCGTCGACCAGGTCGAAAGCGCGGCCCGGCCCGACGGCGCCCGCTCCGTCGACAGCGTCCGGCTCCAGGTCGGCGAACTGGCCGGAGTGGTCCCGGACGCCCTCGCCTTCTCCTTCGAACTCGCCTGCGCCGGAACGGTCCTCGAGGGTGCGGAACTGATCGTCGAACCCGTGCCGGCCCGTGCCCGCTGCGGCCCCTGTACGAACACCTGGCCGGTGGGAATGCCACCGCACCTGAGCTGCCCGGCCTGCGGCGGGGCGAGCACCGAGCTGCTGTCCGGCCGCGAACTGGGGATCGTCAGCGTCAGCTGGCACGACGCCCCGCTGCCCGTACCGACCCACCAGGAGCGCTGAAACCATGTGCCGTGTCGTCGACCTGCAACAGGCCGTCCTCGCCAAGAACGACGCCTGCGCCCGCACGCTGCGCGAGGACCTGGCGGCCCGGGGCACCGCGGTCGTCAACCTGCTCTCCAGCCCCGGCAGCGGCAAGACCGCCCTGCTGGAGCGGGAACTGACCCTCGCCCGGCGGCGCGGGGTGCCGGTGGCGGCGCTCACCGCCGACCTGGCCACCGAGAACGACGCCCGGCGGCTGGCCCGGTCCGGCGTGCCCGTCAAGCAGATCCTCACCGACGGGCTGTGCCACCTGGAAGCCGGAATGCTGAGCGGGCACCTCGACGGCTGGCTCCCGCCGGACACCCGGCTGCTGTTCATCGAGAACGTCGGGAACCTGGTCTGCCCGGCCTCCTACGACCTGGGGGAGACGCTGCGCATCGTGCTGGCGTCGGTGACCGAGGGCGAGGACAAGCCCCTCAAGTACCCCACCGCCTTCGGGCTCGCCCACCTGGTCGTGGTGACCAAGGCCGATATCGCCGAGGCGGTCGGCTTCGACGAGACGGCGTTCCGGGCCCATGTCGAACAGGTCAACCCCGGCGTGGAGATCGTGTTCACCTCGGCCCGGCGCGGTGAGGGCGACGGTGCCCTGCTCGACCGGGCGCTGGCGGCCCGCGACGGCGCCCCTGTCCACGTCCCGGTGATGGCCCGGCGGGCCCACTCCCACGAGCACGCATCCGTCGTCGCCCCCGACGCACTGGCGCAGAGCGGATCATGACGGTCCGGCAGGTCGACGCCGCCCCCGCGACGGCCGCCGTACGCCAAAGGATCACCGTCCGCGGAGTCGTCCAGGGCGTGGGGTTCCGGCCGTTCGTGCACAGCCTCGCCACCGAACTGGGGCTGACCGGACAGGTGACCAACACCGGCGAAGGCGTCCTGGCCGAAGTCGAGGGCGAGCCCGCCGCCCTCGCCCGCTTCGCCGCCCGGATCCGCGCCGACGCGCCACCGCTGGCCGCGGTCGAGGCCGTCGACGCGGAGGACATCGCTCCCACCGGCGGCACCGGCTTCGTCATCCTCCCCTCCCACACCGACGGCCCCGCCCGCACCCTGGTCTCGCCGGACGCCGCCACCTGCGACGCCTGCCTCGCCGAACTGCGCGATCCGGCCGACCGCCGCCACCGGCACCCCTTCCTCACCTGTACGCACTGCGGCCCCCGCTTCACCATCGTCACCGCGCTGCCCTACGACCGCGCCAAGACGACCATGGCCCGCTTCCCGATGTGCCCGCGCTGCGCGCGCGAGTACGCCGACCCGACCGACCGGCGCTTCCACGCCCAGCCCATCGCCTGCCACGACTGCGGGCCCCGGCTGCGCCTGGTGGGCGGGCCACCGCACGAGCACGACGGGGATCCGCTCACCGGCGCCCGCCGACTCCTCGCCGACGGCGCGATCGTCGCCGTCAAAGGTCTCGGCGGCTATCACCTCGTCTGCGACGCCGCCCAGGACCACGCCGTCTCCCTGCTGCGCCGCCGCAAGGCCCGCGGCAACAAACCCTTCGCCCTGATGGTGCGTCAGGCCGACGA
Organism: Streptomyces sp. NPDC101227; assembly: GCF_044767545.1. Taxonomy (NCBI): domain Bacteria; kingdom Bacillati; phylum Actinomycetota; class Actinomycetes; order Kitasatosporales; family Streptomycetaceae; genus Streptomyces; species Streptomyces sp. NPDC101227. The sequence continues at coordinate 23,801 of NZ_JBIWOD010000027.1, forward strand.
CATCGAGCACCTGGTGCATCTGACGGCCGAGGAGCGGGCCCTGCTCACCGGCCCCGCCCGGCCCATCGTCCTGCTGCGCCGCCGCACCCCGAACCCCACGCCGGGACTGTCACCCGCCGTGGCCCCCGGCAGCCCCGACCTCGGCGTGATGCTCCCGTACACCCCCCTGCACCACCTGCTGTTCGGCCTGCCCGGCGATCCCCCCGGCCCCCGGCTGCTCGTCATGACCAGCGGAAACGTCGCGGGCGAGCCCATCGTCACCGACGACGACGAGGCCCTGCGGCGCCTCGCCCACCTGGCGGACGCCTGGCTCACCCACGACCGCCCCATCCAGGTCCCGTGCGACGACTCGGTGATCCGGATCTGCGACGGCGAGCCGCTGTTCGTCCGCCGCTCCCGCGGCCATGCGCCGCTCCCCATCACGCTGCCCCTCTCCGTACCGCCCGCGCTCGCCGTCGGCGGCGACCTCAAGAACGTCCTCTGCCTCGGTGAGGGACGCCGCGCATGGCTCTCCGCCCACATCGGCGACATGGACGACCTGGCGACACAAGAGGCCTTCGGCCGGGCCGAGGCACACCTCGAGACGGTCACCGGAGTACGCCCCGGACTGCTCGCCGCCGACCGCCACCCCGGCTACCGGTCCACCCGGTGGGCCCGGCGCCACACCGGCGACCGGCCGCTGATCCACGTCCAGCACCACCACGCCCACATCGCGGCCGCCATGGCCGAAAACGGCCTCGACGGCCGCCGGCCCGTCATCGGCGTCGCCTTCGACGGCACCGGATACGGCGACGACAACGCCGTCTGGGGCGGCGAGATCCTGCTCGCCGACTACGACGGATACCGCCGCTTCGGCCGGCTGCGCTACGTCCCGCTCCCGGGCGGCGACACCACCGTCCGGCGTCCCTACCGCATGGCGCTGGCCCAGCTGCGCGCCGCGGGCATCGACTGGACCGGCGACCTGCCCCCGGTCGCGGCCTGCCCGCCGGACGAACGGCGGCTGCTGGAGCGGCAGCTCGAACGTGGCCTGCACTGCGTCCCCACCTCCAGCATGGGCCGCCTCTTCGACGCGGTCTCCTCACTCGCCGGGGTCTGCCACCACGCCGGATACGAGGCCCAGGCCGCGATCGAGCTGGAGGCCGCCGCGCTGACCGCGCACGGCGACCACGACCCCGGCAGCCCCGGTTACGCCTTCGCGCTCGACGCCGCCGACCCCGCCGCGACCGCGCTCGCCGACGCCGCCCCCGTACTCGCCGCCATCGTCGACGACCTCCGCTCCGGCACCGCCCCGGCGCTGATCGCGGCCCGCTTCCACACCGCGGTCGCCACCCTCGTCCGCCGCTGCTGCGCCCTGGCCCGCGAGCGCACGGGCCTGGACACCGTCGCCCTGACCGGCGGTGTCTTCGCCAACACCCTGCTGGCCGGCACCACCGCCCGCCTGCTGCGGCGCGACGGCCTCACCGTCCTGCGCCACCGTCGCGTCCCGCCCAACGACGGGGGACTGGCGCTCGGCCAGCTCGTCGTCGCGGCGCGCGCGGCCGGCGGACCGCGGTGAGCCCGGCGGAGCGCCCCCACGACCGCACCACGACCGCACCCATGCCCCCCACGACGAGGAGAAACCCATGTGCCTGGCGGTACCCGGCAAGGTGATGGACATCGAGGAACGGGACGGCACCCGCATGGCCACCGTCGACTTCGGCGGCGTGGTCAAGGAGGTCTGCCTGGAGTACGTACCGGACCTCGCGGTGGGCGAATACGCGATCGTCCATGTGGGCTTCGCGCTCCAGCGCCTGGACGAGGAATCGGCCCGGCAGACCCTCGCCCTCTTCGAGGAACTCGGGCTGTTGCAGGAGGAGTTCGGCGACCCCTGGGAAGCGGCGGCCGCCGAGGCGGGCGTCCTGCCGGGGCCCGCCGTGAGCGACGGAGTGCGGGAGGCGCAGCAGTGAAGTACATCGACGAGTTCCAGGACCCCGAGCTGGCCCGGCGGCTGCTCGACGACATCCGCGCCACGGCGACCCGGCCCTGGGCCCTGATGGAGGTCTGCGGCGGACAGACCCACACCATCATCCGGCACGGCATCGACCAACTCCTCCCGGAACAGGTCGAGTTGATCCACGGGCCGGGCTGCCCCGTGTGCGTGACCCCGCTCGAGGTCATCGACAAGGCCCTGGAGATCGCCGCCCGCCCCGAGGTGATCTTCTGCTCCTTCGGCGACATGCTGCGGGTGCCGGGAACCGACCGGGATCTGTTCCGGGTACGCAGCGAGGGCGGCGACGTACGGGTCGTCTACTCGCCGCTCGACGCCCTGAAGATCGCCCGGCAGAACCCGGACCGCGAGGTGGTGTTCTTCGGCATCGGCTTCGAAACCACCGCCCCGCCCAATGCCATGACGGTGTACCAGGCCCGTAAGCACCGCATCGCCAACTTCAGCCTGCTGGTCTCGCACGTCCGGGTCCCGCCCGCCATCGAGGCGATCATGAGCTCGCCCAGCTGCCGGGTCCAGGCCTTCCTCGCCGCCGGGCACGTGTGCAGCGTCATGGGCATGGGCGAGTACCCGGCCCTGGCCGAACGCTTCCGGGTCCCCATCGTCGTCACCGGCTTCGAACCACTGGACATCCTGGAGGGCATCCGCCGCACCGTCCACCAACTGGAGCGCGGCGAACACACCGTCGACAACGCCTATCCGCGCGCCGTACGCGCCGAAGGCAACCCGGCCGCACAGGCCATGCTCGACGACGTCTTCGAGGTCACCGACCGCTCCTGGCGCGGCATCGGCACCATCCCCGCCAGCGGCTGGCGGCTGTCCGCCCGCTACCGCGACTTCGACGCCGAACACCGCTTCTCGGTCACGGACATCGCCACCCGCGAGCCCGCCGCCTGCCGCAGCGGCGAGGTCCTCCAAGGCCTGATCAAGCCCCATGAGTGCGAGGCCTTCGGCACCGCCTGCACCCCCCGCACACCGCTCGGCGCCACCATGGTCTCCAGCGAGGGAGCCTGCGCCGCCTACTACCTCTACCGCCGACTCGGCGTCACACCCACCAAGCTGGAGGCGAGCCCCGTTGCCTGACACCTCCCCACCCGCCCTCGACCTCTCCGGCTGGACCTGTCCCACGCCACTAAGGGACCAGCCCCGCATCGTCATGGGACACGGCGGAGGCGGCGCACTCTCCGCCGAACTCGTCCAGGAGATCTTCGCCCCCGCCTTCGGCGGCGACATCCTCGCCCAGCTCGGCGACTCCGCGGCCCTCTCGCTCGGCGGTCTGCGCCTCGCCTTCTCCACCGACTCCTACGTCGTACGGCCGCTGTTCTTCCCCGGCGGCAGCATCGGCGACCTCGCCGTCAACGGCACCGTCAACGACCTCGCCATGAGCGGCGCCCGCGCCGCCTACCTCTCCTGCGGATTCATCCTCGAAGAGGGCATCGAAACACCGGTGGTCGCCCGCGTCGCCGAGGCGATGGGTGCCGCCGCGCGCACCGCCCGCGTCGAGATCGCCACCGGCGACACCAAGGTCGTCGAGGCCGGCCACGGCGACGGCATCTACCTCAACACCGCGGGCATCGGACTGATTCCGGCGGGTGTCGACCTGCGCCCGCAGCGCGTGATGCCCGGCGATGTGGTGATCGTCAGCGGCGACATCGGCGTCCACGGCGTGGCGATCATGAGCGTCCGCGAGGGCCTGGAATTCGGCGTCGAGATCGAGAGCGACTGCGCGGCCCTCGGCGGCCTGGTCGAGACGATGCTCGCCGTCACCCCGGACCTGCACGCCCTGCGCGACCCCACCCGGGGCGGTCTGGCCGCCGCCCTCAACGAGATCGCCACCGCCTCCGGCACCGGTATCGCCCTCCAGGAGCGTGCCGTCCCCGTCCCGGCCACCGTCGCCAACGCCTGCGCCATCCTCGGCCTCGACCCGATGTACGTGGCCAACGAGGGCAAGCTGGTGGCGTTCGTCCCGCGCGAGCACGCCGATGCGGTGCTGGACGCGATGCGCGCGCACCCCCTGGGCGCCCGCGCCGCGGTCATCGGGGAGGCCGTCGAGGCGCATCCCGGGATGGTGGTGGCGCACACGCCGCTCGGCGGTACCCGGGTGGTCGATCTGCCGTTGGGCGAGCAGCTGCCGCGGATCTGCTGAGCCGTCACCACCGAGGAGACCGCGGCCCGGCGCCCGGGAGAGTGCGGCGCCGTGGTCTCCTCGGGATCACCACGCCGTAGGCACGGCGCGCAGGACAAGCACCGTCAGACCGCGCCGGCCGCGATGCTGCGGCAGGCGACGGCCGGTCTGCTCAGCCGGCGCGACCACGGCACGACCGTGACCGAGCAGGTGCGGCGCAGCCTCGTCCAGGCGCTGCGGGACCGGCCCCCGGCGCGGCTGCCGGAGCTCTGCCGGATCGCGGCCCGGCCGGCGCTCAGCCCGGCGACGCTGCGGCGCCGCCTCCAGGCCGAGGGCACCTCGTACCAGCGGCTCAAGGACGCGGTGCGCCGGGACGCGGCGATCAGCTCGCCGGCCACGGGGCGGGAGCACATCGCGGAACTCGCCGCGCGGATCGGCTTCTCCGAGGACACCGCCTTCCACCGGGCATTCAGGCGGTGGACGGGCACCACCCCCGGTGCCTACCGGCTGAACGGGGCCGGCGGAGGGCATGATGGGGCCGATCCGGCCACCCCTCATGAGACGCCGGGTCAACGAAGCTGAGCGCCCCGGTCAGCGCCTTCTTTACCCACACGTCATTACGGTCGCCCCAACCATCCTGGCACCCGCGTCCGTTGGGAGAGCCGCATGCAGCCACGCTCCACCGTACTCACCGCCCTCACCACCGTCGCCGCCCTGTCCCTGACGCTCGGCCTCACGGGCAGCAGCGCCGCGGCCCGTCCGGCGGCCGCACCCGCCGCCCCCGGGGACGTCGTCACGTCCTCGCCCACCTCCTTCCACCCGTTGCCCGGTCAGCCGACGCTCACCAGGGCCTGGCACATCACCTACCGCTCCACCACCGCCAAGGGCGCCCCCAACATCGTCTCCGGGACCGTCATCGTCCCCAAGGACGGCCATCAGGGCCCCCGCCCCCTCATCACGTACGCCGTCGGCACGGTCGGCCTCAGCGATTCCTGCGCGCCGTCGGCCGGATTCCCCAAGGGCACCACCATGGAGGCCGGCCTCATCCAGCGGCTCACCGACCGCGGCTGGGCGGTCGCGGTCACCGACTACGAAGGCCTCGGCACCCCAGGCGACCACACCTACACCGTGGGGCGCGCCGAGGGCCAGGCCGTCCTCGACGCCGCCCGCGCCGCCCAACGGCTGCCCGAAGCGGCCGCCGCCGGAGTCACCCCGAGCTCACCCGTCGGCATCATGGGCTACTCCCAGGGCGGCCAGGCCGGCAGCTGGGCCGCCGAACTGCACCGGTCGTACGCGCCCGAGCTCCGGGTCAAGGGCACCGCGACCGGCGGCGTACCCGCCGATCTGCTCAAGGTCGCCGACCACAACGACGGCAACGTCGGCGCCGGGCTGATCCTGATGGCCGCCGCCGGCCAGAACGCCGCCTACCCCGAATTGCACCTGGAGAAGTACCTCAACGACAAGGGCCGGCGCTACGTCGACTTCATGAGGAACAACTGCGTGGCCGTCGGCACCATCGCCGGGCTCTTCAAGAAAATGTCCGACGTCACCGTCAAGAACCCGTTCCACGAGCCGGACTGGCAGCGGCGGCTGCGCGACTCCCGCCTCGGCACCCGCACGCCGGATGCCCCGGTGTACCTCTACCACGGGACCGCCGACGAGCTGATCCCGTACCGCGTCGGCACACGGCTGCGGGCCGACTGGTGCGGCAGGGGCGCCACCGTCCAGTGGACCTCCATCCCGTTCGGTGAGCACGTCCTCGGAGCGATCGTGGGCTCGATCCCGGCCGCCAACTGGCTCGCCGACCGCTTCGCGGGCGAGCCGGCGGGCGGCAACTGCGGCCGCTGACCACCGATGCGCGAGCGGCGGCCGGTGCCACATGGCACCGGCCGCCTTCGCACCCCCGATGCCGCCGCGTCCCCCGAATGGCCCACACGGACCGGCCCCCCGCACGACAGCGCCCGCTCACGCTCCTAACGTCGGGCCTGTGACCTGCATAGATACTCCGGACGAGCTCCCCGAGGTGCCGCTGCGTATCGACCGTGGCCAGGCCGAGCCCGAGGAACTCGCGGCCCTGACCGTCATCCTGGGCGCCCACCTCGTGGGCCTGCGCGCCCTCGAGGAGAACCACCGCCGCAGGCAGGACGACCAGCAGCACATCGTCCAAGGGGCGCGCTGTGCCTGCTGGTCGGGCTGCTGGTGCTGCTCGTGACACCCTCCTAGCCCCGGTGCATCGTCTCCAGCCCCGCCGGCAGCGCCCCCGTATGGACCACGCCCAGCCGTTGCGTCGCCCGGGTCAGCGCGACGTACAGATCGCTCGTCCCGAGCTCCTCCGGGGCCGCCACGATGACCGTGTCGAACTCCAGGCCCTTGGCCTGGCGCGGGTCGAGCAGCACCACCGCGCTGGTCAGATCCGGGGCGGCGCCGGCGGAGGCGGTCGGCAGGGCGGCGGACAGGGCCTGGTGGCGGGAGCGCGGGGCGATCACCGCGAGACGGCCCTCCTCGTGGGAATCCCGTGCGACCGCCTCGGCGACCGCGCCGGCCACGTCGTCGGTGCGCCGCGCCCAGGGCCGTACGCCCGTGGAACGGATGGAGCGCGGCGGCTCGAAGGAGGGGTCCGCCGACCGGGGCACCTCGGCCGCGATCTCCATGATCTCGGTCGGCGTACGGTAGTTGACGCCGAGCCGGACATGCTGCCAGCGGTCGTCGACGTACGGTTCGAGGATCGTCTCCCACGCCCCGCAGCCGCCCGGCTCCGCGGTCTGCGCCGGGTCGCCCACCAGGGTCATCGAGCGGGTGGGGCAGCGGCGCATCAGCAGCCGCCAGGCCATCGCGGACAGCTCCTGCGCCTCGTCCACGATGATGTGGCCGAACGCCCAGGTCCGGTCGGCCGCGGCGCGTTCGGCGGCGCTGCGGTGGTCGGCCTCCTCGTGCCGGTCGGCGAGCCGTTCCGCGTCCAGCAGGTCGTGTACGGCCAGCACCTCCGATTCCTCGTCGTCGCGGTCCTCGAACTCCTGGGTGCGCGAGCCGTAGGAGAGGTCGAGCACCCCCTGCGCATACGCGATGCGCTCCTGGCGCTCGGCCTCCTCGGCGACCCTGGCCGCCGTGTCGTCCTCGCCGAGCAGCTCGGCGGCCTCGTCCAGCAGCGGCACATCCGCGGGCGTCCACTCCCCGCCCGCGCGCCGGATCGCCACCGCATCGGCCTCGGGAAGGTGGACGGGCTCCGCGAGGAAGTCGGCGACCAGCTGCTGAGGGGTGAGGGTCGGCCACAACTCCTCGATCGCACGGTGCACGTCGGCGCTGGCCGCGATCGCCTTCCCCAGCTGGGCGATGTCGTCGGGGCCGAGCAGGTTCTCCCCCAAGTTCCCGGCTTCGCTCGAACAGGGGGGACCCCCATCGCCGTACGGGTCCGCGCCCAGCCGTTCGGTCAGCTGCGCGGTGAGCCCGTCGATGACCTGGAACGCGAAGTGCGGGCGGGCGAGGTTGTGCGGCAGCAGCGCCTCGCGCGCCCGTTGACGGGCCCGGCCGGCCAACTCCGCGTCCAGTACCAGCTCGCCGTCGTCGTGCGGAATCACGAGCGCGGGGTCGGGCAGGGCCTGCCGGTCGCGCACGAAGCGCGCCAGCGCCCCGGCCACCGCCGCGCCGCCCTTGACCTCGGCGGCCCGGGCGGTGTCCGTACCGGTCGCGGTCACGCCCGGGAAGAGCTCGGCGGGCGTGGCGAGCAGGACACCCGTCTCGCCGAGCGCGGGCAGCACCTCCCCGATGTAGCCGATGAACGCCGGGTTGGGCCCGACGATCAGCACGGCGCGGCGGGCGAGCTGTTCGCGGTGCGCGTACAGCAGGTATGCGGCGCGGTGCAGCGCGACCACGGTCTTGCCGGTGCCGGGGCCGCCCTCCACGACGAGGACGCCGCGGTGCGGGGCGCGGATGATCCGGTCCTGGTCGGCCTGGATGGTCTGCACGATGTCGTGCATCCGCCCGGTGCGCGCGGCATCCAGCGCGGCCAGCAGTACGGCGTCCGCGTCGGCGCCCTCGTGCCCGGTGCGTACCGCGTCGGCGAGGTCCAGGATTTCGTCGTGCAGGGCGGTGACGCGGCGGCCCGCGCTGGTGATGTGCCGCCTGCGGCGCAATCCCATCGGGGTGTGTCCGGTGGCGAGGTAAAAGGGACGGGCGACCTCGGCCCGCCAGTCGATGACCAGCGGAGTACGGTCCGGGTCGTCGCGCCGGATTCCGATCCGGCCGATGTGGTGATCGCGGCCGTCGCGGAATGCGAGGCGCCCGAAACACAGCCCGTTCTCACCGGCGTGGAGGGCGGCCAGCAGCCCGGACTGCTCGGCCACCAGCACATCGCGCTCCAGCCGCGCCTGGAAGGTGCTGCCCTCCAGCGGCAGGGCCGCTTTCACTGCGGTCTCCGCTCCGGCACGCATTTCGGCGAGGCGCTCGTGGAGCAGATCCAGGAATTCCTGCTCGTTCTGCAATTCCTCGTTCGACTCGTTTGACAATTCGGCTCCGCTCGGATACATTGATGGTGAAGGGTGGTTAGTTGTTTTGCATTTCGCAAGACAGGCAAGCTCCCAATATACGCAGGGAAATACCCCGGCCGTCAATTCGGTACGGGGATTTTTTGTGCCCCATGGCGGCTATGGCAGTTACAGCCGTACCCGATGCTCGTACCCGACGATGGGGCCCGTGCCGGCCATCGGGTCCCGCGTCCCCCTCGGCCCCGCGCTGCCGTCCGCCGGAGCGGCATGATCCGCAACCGGCCTCGTCACGTAGGCTCCGACCTGCAAGGCAGGGAATCAAGGAGGCCGTTTTCGTGACGGAGCGTCAGGTGGCAGGCGGGGGCGACGAGGCCGGCGCGCCGGAAGTGCAGGCGCAGGAACGGCGATTGCGCCGCGATCTGGGTTTCTGGGGACTGACCGGTATCGGCTTCTCCAACATCGTGGGGTCCGGCTGGCTGTTCGCCGCCATGTACGCGGCGCAGACGGCGGGCCCGGCGTCGCTGCTGTCCTGGATCGGGGCGGGGGTGCTGTGCACGCTCGTCGCCCTGGTCATGATCGAGCTGGGTGCGTCGCGGCCCGAGGGCGGCGGCACCGTCCGCTGGCCGCTCTACGCCAGCGGCCCCCTGGTCGGCACCCTCGTCGGCTGGTCGGTACTGCTGTCGGTCGGCGGCACCGCGGCCGAGATCAGCGCGATCATGCAGTACGCCGCCCACTACCTGCCGGGTCTCTACCAGGGGCACACCCTCACCGTCTCCGGGCTGGCGCTGGCCGCCGGGCTCAGCGTGCTGCTGACCGCGCTGAACTGGTTCGCGGTGCGGATGTTCGCCCAACTCAACAACCTGATCTCGGTGTTCAAGATCGTGGTCCCGATCGTCACCGTCATCGCGCTGATCGCCTCCGGCTGGCACTCCGGACGACTGACGGACCACGGGGGCTTCGCGCCGTACGGCTATGTGGCCTGCCTGACCGCGCTGGCCGGCGGCGGCATCGTCTATTCCGTCAACGGCTTCCAGGCGCCGCTGGACTTCTCGGGCGAGACCCGCAACCCCCGCCGGACCATCCCGGCCGCGGTCCTCACCGGCATCGGCCTGGCCGTCCTGATGTACCTGGCCCTGCAAGTGGCGTTCCTCTTCACCGTCCCGGAAGACCTGCTGGGCGGCGGCTGGAAGGGGATCTCCTTCGACTCGCCGTTCGGCCAGCTCGCGCTGATCCTCAATCTGCACTGGCTCTCCAGCCTGCTGTACGCGGACGCGGTGCTCTCCCCGGGCGGCTCGGCCTACGTGGGCGTGGCCATCGACGCCCGGCACACCTACGCCCTCGCCAAGAACGGCACCATCCCGCGGTACTTCATGAAGGTGAACGAACGCTTCGGCATCCCGCGCCGGGCGCTCGTGGTCAACCTCGTGGTGATCCTGGTCTTCCTGCTGCCGTTCGGCGGCTGGCAGGACATCGTCAGCGTGATGGGCGACATGTACCTGCTGATCTACGCGGCCTCGGCGGTCGCGGTAGCGGTGTTCCGCGCCGAGCCGGGCGGCCGCACGGCCGGCTGGGTGCCGGGGCTGCGCTACATCGCCCCGCTCAGCTTCGTGGTGGCGACCGAGTTCGTGTACTGGTCGGGCTGGCACGATCTGCGGCTGGCGCTGCCCCTGGTCCTCGGCGGACTGCTGATCTTCCTGGCCATGCGCCGCCCGGGAGCCCACGCCGCGCCCGTGCGCCCGCTCCGCACGGAACTGCGCACCGGCGCCTGGCTGGTGGTCTACCTCGCCGCCCTGACCGCGCTCTCCTGGCTGGGCACCTTCGAGGGCACCGGCCGGCTGCCCGCCCCGTACGACTCCCTCGCCGTGGCGGTACTGGCGCTCGGGGTCTTCGTCTGGGCGGTGCGCTCCGGCGTCGGGCAGCTGACGGCGACCCGTCCGGCCGCGGCCTGAGGGAGCGGACCCGGCGGCCGCGCGGAAGCCGACCCGCAGAAATATGATGAATCCGGGAGTTGTGGATCCCGCCAGGTCAGGAGGCAGCAGCGGACAAGCCGCGCGGGTCGCACCCCGCAGTGGCCCATGTACCGACGCACCTTGGAGCGGTCCATGCTTCGGCGTCGTCCCCCGCGGTCGGCGAGCGCCGACGACCTGCTGACCACGCTCGGGCGGCTGACCGCCCAGGCGCGGGAAGGGGCCGAGCTCCAACAGGCCCGAGTGGAGCTCGCCGAGGCGCTGCAACGGGAGATGCTGCCCGCCACCCTCCCGGAGGTACCGGGGCTACGGGTCGCCGCGACCTACGCGCCCGCCCGGCACGGCCTGGACATCGGCGGCGACTGGTACGACGGCTTCCCGCTGCCCGACGGGTCCCTGGCGTACTGCATCGGCGATGTCCAGGGCCACGACGTCGAGGCGGCCGCCTTCATGGGCCAGATCCGCATCGGCCTGCGCGCCGTCGCCCCGCACGCCGCCGACCCGGGCGAGGTGCTCAGCCGCGCCAACGACCTGCTGCTCTCGGTGGCCGCCGGCCTCTTCGCCACCTGCACCTTCCTCCGCTTCGACCCGGCCACCTGGGAACTCTCCAGCGCCCGCGCGGGCCATGTGCCCGGCGTCTGGGCCGGCACCGACGGCAGCTACGGCGTCGCCGAGGACCCCGGAGGCCTGCCACTGGGCATCGCGCCGGGCGAGACCTACCCGGTCACCCGCCGCCGGCTCACCACCGCCGGCACGTTCGTACTGCTCACCGACGGCGTCGTCGAGGGGCCGTCGTTCGCGATCGAGGCCGGGCTGGCGCAGGTGGCCCGCCTGATCGGCACCAGGGCCGGCGAGGACCCGGCCGAAGTGGCAGCCGAAGTGATGAACACGGCCGAGTGCACCGGCCACACCGACGACGCGGCGGTCATGGTCCTGAGCTTCGACGCGGCGGCGCAGTGACCCGGGTGAAGCGCGCCCCGGGGACGCGTGTCGCGGCCGATGGCGGGACGCCGGCGTTGTCTGATGGCTGCTGTGGTGCGCACCGAGCGGTTCCGGCGGCTCGCTACCCGTGCCCTGACGGTCGTCGCCCTCGCCGCCGTCTACTACGGGTCCGCCCGGATCGGGCTGCTGGAGCAGGTCGTGGTCGTGGACACCGTGGTCACGCCGTTGTGGCCGCCGACGGGCATCGCCCTGAGCAGCCTGCTCCTGCTGGGCATGTGGACCTGGCCGGCCTTCGCCCTCGGCACCCTCGCCGTCGTCGCGTCGATCAGCCCGCTCGACGTCACCGTCCTCGGCATCATGGCGGGCAACACCCTGGCCCCGGTGTGTGCATGCCTGATGCTGCGGCGGGTGGGCTTCCATCCCGCGCTGGACCGGCTGCGCGACGGCGTCGCCCTGGTGCTCCTCGGCGCCTTCGCCGGGATGCTCATCAGCGCGACGTTCGGCAGCGGCACCCAGCTGCTCACCGGTGACCTGCCACCGGGCGACTTCTGGCGGACCTGGGCTGCCTGGTGGGTGGGGGACGCCATGGGCATCCTCGTCATCACGCCGCTGGTGCTGGCCTGCCGTACGGTCCGGCGGCCCCGCGACATCCCCCTCTACCGGTGGGGCGAGGCGACGGCCCTGCTGGTCTGCACGCTCATCGTCGCCCTCCTCGCGGTCAAGAGCCCGCTGTCCCTGCTGTTCCTGGTCTTTCCGCTGATCGTGTGGGCGGCGCTGCGCTTCCAGTTGGCGGCGGCGGCGCCGGTCGTGCTGCTGGTGTCCGTGGTGGCGATCATGTCGGCGACCCGCCGCATCGGACCGTTCCAGGGGCAGAGCCTGCTGGAGGCGATGGTCAATCTGCAGGCCCTCAACGCGTCCACGGCGCTCACCGCGCTGCTGCTGTCGGCGATCATCACCGAGCAGAACGCCATCCGGCGCAAGATCGAGCACGCCTGCGGGGAACTGGCCGAAGTGGTGGACCGCCTCGCGCCCGGTGAGAGCCGCCGCCGCTGGCCGCCGAACGGCACCACCCGCTGACCCCTCCTCAGCCGGACAGCAGTTCCCCCAGGTCATAGCCGACCGGCTCCTCCAACTGCGCATAGGTGCAGCTCTCCGGCGTACGGTCCGGACGCCAGGTACGGAACTGCGCCGTGTGCCGGAACCGGCTGCCCTCCATATGGTCGTACGCCACCTCACACACCCGCTCCGGGCGCAGCGGCACCCACGACAGGTCCTTGCCGCCGCTCCACCGGCTGGGCCCACCCGGCATCCGGCGGGAGGCGTGCGCCGCCTCATCCGTCCACTCTCCCCAGGGGTGCGCCGCGACATCGTCCATCCGCAGCGGTGCCAGCTCCTCGACGAGGCTGCGCCGCTTCGCCATCGGGAATGAGGCGCACACCCCGACGTGCTGTAGCCGCCCGGCGTCGTCGTGCAGGCCCAGCAGCAGGGAGCCGACCACCGGCCCGCTCTTGTGCAGCCGGTAGCCCGCGACGACGCAGTCGGCGGTACGGGCGTGCTTGATCTTGAACATCGCGCGGTCGCCCGGCCGGTAGGGCAGATGCGGCGGCTTGGCGACCACCCCGTCCAGGCCCGCCCCCTCGAACCGGGTGAACCAGAGACGCGCCAGCTCCTGATCGGTGGTCGCCGGCGCGGTGTACACCGGCGCCCGGGCCGCCTCCAGCGCCCGCACCAGCGCTTCCCGCCGCGCCGACTGCGGCTCGTCCATCAGCGCGGCGGAGCCCAGCGCCAGCAGGTCGAAGGCGACGAGGGAGGCGGGCGTCCGCTCGGCGAGCGCCCGGACCCGGGAGTCGGCCGGATGGATGCGCTCCAGCAGCTCCTCGAAGTGCAGCCGCCCGTCATGGGCGATGACGATCTCGCCGTCGATGACGCAGCGCGGCGGCAGCTCGGCCCGCGCGGCGGCGACCACCTCCGGGAAATAGCGGGTCAGCGGCTTCGTCGTACGGCTGGCGATCTCGACCTCGTCGCCGTCGCGGAAGACGATGACGCGAAATCCGTCCCATTTGGCCTCGTACTGCATGCCCGCGGGAATGTCGGCCACGAGCTTGGCGAGCATGGGGGAGACCGGGGGCATGACGGGCAGGTCCATGCCTTCGATCGTGACGGCCCGGCGGCCCCGGCGCGCGCCGGGGACGGCCGGAACTTAGCGTTGAGTCATGGCCGCAGGAGCTGTGGAGCTGGACGTCGCGGGGCGCACGGTGCGTGTGTCGCATCCGGACAAGACGTATTACCCCGAGCGCGGCTTCACCAAGCTGGACGTCGCGCAGTACTACCTCGCGGTCGCGGACGGCGTGCTGCGCGGCCTGCGCGACCGGCCCACCACCATGCAGCGCTTCCCGGACGGCGTCGAGGGGGAGTTCTTCTACCAGAAGCGGGCGCCCAAGGGGCTGCCGGAGTGGCTGCCCACCGCCCGGATCGCCTTCCCCAGCGGCAGGTTCGCCGATGAGATGTGTCCGACCGAGCCCGCCGCGGTCATCTGGGCGGCGAACCTGGGCTGTCTGACCTTCCACCCCTGGCCGGTGCGGCGCGCCGACACCGAACACCCCGACGAACTGCGGATCGACCTGGACCCGCAGCCCGGCACGGACTTCGCAGACGCCGTACGGGTCGCCTGCGACCTGCGGGAGCTGCTGGCGGAGCACGGGCTGCGCGGCTGGCCGAAGACCTCCGGCGGCCGGGGCGTGCACGTCTACGTACCGATCCGCCCCAACTGGACGTTCACCGAGGTCAGACGGGCCGCCATCGCCCTGGCACGGGCCCTGGAGCGGCGCAGTCCGGACCGGGTGACCTCCGCCTGGTGGAAGGAGGAACGCGGCGCGAAGGTCTTTGTGGACTACAACCAGATGGCCCGGGACCGGACCATCGCCTCGGCCTACTCCTTGCGCGCCCGGCCCCGGGCGACGGTCTCCACCCCGCTGCGCTGGGAGGAGCTGACCGACGCCGCGCCCGAGGACTTCGACCTGCGGACCGTCCCGCCCCGCTTCGCCGAACTCGGCGACGTCCACGCGGACATGGGCGAGCACGCCTTCGGCCTGGAGTCCGTACTGGAACTGGCGGACCGTCAGGAGACGGACGAGGGCATGGGCGACATGCCGTACCCGCCCGACCACCCCAAGATGCCGGGGGAGCCGGCCCGGGTGCAGCCGAGCCGGGCCCGCAAGCGCTGAGACCTCCCGCGCCGGGCGGCGGCCGCGGCGGAGATGCCCAGGCATTGCACCGCGCCGGCCGAGCAGCACCGGACCGGGCGGAGCGCCGATGGCCGGTTCCAGGCCGGTCAGGACCCCGCCCCCGGCGGTCCCCGGCTGACCCGAACGGCGGCATCCGCCGCGTAGGCATCGGGGCCCGCCCCCTCCTGCCGTACGGGCCTCGTGGGCCCGGGGCGCGTCCTGCCCGGCGTGCGTGGATGCCGGTGGGAAGGAAACATTTCGGCCGTGGAGTACGACGGGACATCGCCGTATACGAGGGCCGGCCGCTGCCTCCCGGTCCTCTTCGCGGGCCGCGGTGCCGCCTCCCGGCCCGCCGGCCGGATCCCCCGGAAGGCCCGCTCCGGGACGGCGGCCGGGTCGCGCCGCGCGCAGCCGCGTCCGGGCGGGTGACGCCCGTGTCCGGCGAGTTCGAGATCGACTACGAGGCCGTCTTCCAGGCGCTGCCGGGCGGGGCGGTGCTGCTCACTCCGGAGCTGGTGATCGTCGACGTCAACGAGGCCCATCTGCGGCTCTCCGGGCGTCCGCGTGGCCAGCAGATCGGCCGCTATCTCTTCGACGTCTTCCCCGACAACCCCGCAGATCCCGACTCCGGGGGTCCCCGCGGCCTCGAAAGGTCGCTGCGGCACGCGATGGCCACCGGCGCCCCCGACGCCATGCCGCTGCACCGCTACGACGTGGAGGCGCCCGGCCGGCCCGGTGTGTTCGAGGAGCGGTACTGGAGCACCGTCAATGCGCCCGTACTCGGTCCCGACGGTGAGGTGAAGCTGCTGGTGCACCGGGTCGAGGAGGTCACCGAACTGGTGCGGGCGCGGCGCGCGGAGTTCGGCGACGAGCGGGAGCGGATGGAGGCCCAGCTCTACAGCCGCGCCCGGGAACTCCAGGAGGTCAACGCCCGGCTGCGCCAGTCCCACGCCCGGGAGCGGGAAGTGGTGCTGGCCCTCCAGGCCGCGATGCTGCCGGCGCCGCGGCCGGTGGGGCATCACCGGGCGGCGGTGCGTTATCAGCCCGCCATCGGGGCGCTCAATGTGTGCGGCGACTGGTACGAACTGACCGATCTGCCGGGGGACCGGATGGCGGTGGCCGTCGGCGATGTCGTCGGCAACGGGCTCGAAGCGGCCTGTGTGATGGGCCAGTTGCGCAGCGCCCTGAGCGCCGCCGTCCTGGTCGCCCCCGGGCCCGCCAAGGCGCTGGAGGTGCTCGGCCTGTACGCCCGTTCGGTGGACGGCGCGGAATCCACCACCGCGGTGCAGGTCGTCATCGACTGGACCACACACACCGTCCACTACAGCAGCGCCGGCCATCCGCCGCCCGCCCTGCTCCACCCCGACGGCACCGTGCAATTCCTCGATCAGGCCACCGACCCGCCCCTGGGCGCGCGACCGGAACATGTGGCCCGGCCCGAGGCGCACGCCCCCTTCACCGACGACACCGTCCTCGTCCTGTACACCGACGGCCTGATCGAGCGCCGCCGCGAGGACATCGACGTGGGCCTGGCCCGCCTGGCCGGTTCGCTCGCCCGGCACCGGGGCAGCGACGCCGAAACCCTCGCCGACGCCCTCCTGGCGGAACTGCTGCCGCCCGGCGGGACCTCCGACGACACGGCGCTGGTCATCATCCGCCTCTGACGGGCTCCCGCCGCGTGCACCCGTCCCCCTCCTCGTCCCCGGAACGTGCGCACCACCGCCCCCGCCCGCACCCTGGTGCCATGGAAGCAAACCCACCACCGCAGGTGACGGTGCACCCGCCGGGCCCGGACGGGGCGCGGCAGGTGACGGCGGGCGAACGCAAGCTGGGGGTCGCCCACCGCATCGAGGACCTGGTGAAGGCCCTGCGCCACGTCGGCCTCGACGACATCGAGATCGAGGAGACCGATCTCATCGACTGGCGGGGCGGTGGCCCCGAGTCCTGGGACGCCCTCTAGTGGAGGCAGTGACGGGCGGGCGCGTCGGGGGGTGAGCACCATCCGCAAGCGGGCGGCGCCGGACACCGTCTCCCGGTACGCCTCGTCGGCCTCGTCCGGCGGGCTGCGGCCCGATCGCGCGCGCCGGAACGCAGGCCGGGGCCGTTGCGGGCCCCGGCCGCGCGCTGGTGAGCGCACGAGGGTGGCGTCCCACGGCGCGCCCGGACCGTGGGCCGTCCTGTCGGACGGTCCGAACGGGACGGCCTACGCGTGGGCCCGGTCCGCGGTGGTGAGCTCCCGCTCGGCCAGGCGGCGCAGTTCCTTCTTGTCCGGCTTGCCGGCGTCGGTCAGCGGCAGCGCGTCGGCGAAGCGGATGTGCGCGGGCTCGTACATCGCGCCGCGCCGCTCGCGCACCATCGCGCGCACCTGCTGCCCGTCGACGTCGCTGCCCGGTGCGGGGACCACCACTGCGTGCACCCGCTCCATGCGGTCCGCGTCGCGGACGCCGAAGACGGCGCTCTGCAGGACCTGCGGATGGGAGTTGAGCAGGTCCTCGAGCTCGGTGGTGTACACATGGCCGCCGACCACGACGATCATGTCCTTGATGCGGTCGACGATGGTCAAGTACCCCTCGTCGTCGAGGAATCCGATGTCCCCGGTGTGCAGCCAGCCGTCCCGCAGCACCTCGGCGGTCAGCTCGGGCTGCTTCCAGTAGCCCTGCATGATCATGGGGGAGCGGACGCAGACCTCGCCGTGCTCGCCGTTGGGCAGATCGCGGCCCGACTCGTCCCGGACCGCCACCTCGACGTCCGGCAGCACCTTCCCGGCGGAGCGCAGCCGCTCGGGGCGCTCGAGGTCGTGGTCCTCCGGGGTGAGTACGGCGATGCCGCCCGCCTCATTCTGCCCGTAGCCCTGCAACAGCACCGGGCCGAACCTGCGTACCGCGTCGGCTATCCGCGCCGGCGACGCCTGGCAGCCGCCGTACGTCAGCATCCGCAGGCTGGAGGTGTCGGTGTGCTGCGCGTCAGGGTGGTCCATCAGCTGGTAGAGCAGCGGCGGCAGCATGAAGATGTCGGTGATCCGCTCGCGTTCGATCGCGGCCAGCGCCTGCGCCGGGTCGAAGTCGTCGAGCAGCACGACCGTGCCGCCGCTCTGCAGTGTGTTGTCGGCGAGGTACCCGGCGGCGTGCGCGAGGGTGGTGACCACCAATTGGCGGCGCTCGAACTCCGGCTCCTCGGGCAGCACCCCGCGGAACCAGCGGGCCTGCTCGAAGGTGGTGCAGATGCCCTTGGGGTGGCCGGTGGTGCCGCCGGTGTGCCGGATGGTGCAGACGTCGTCGGGCCGGGCCCGGCCAGCCAGCGGCTCGGCGGACTGCTGCGCCGCGAGCTCCAGAAGGTCGCTGCCCACCTTCGCGGGGCCGAGGACGAGGACGGCCGGGACCGGGGCCAACTCCGTTATCTCGGCGGCCCGTTCGGCGTAGCGGGGGTCGACGATCAGCGCCCGGGTCTCGACGTCGCGGACGATGGCGGCCTGGGCGTCGGCGGAGAGCTTGTTGTAAAGGTGGTTGACGCGGGCGCCGACCAGGTTGGCCGCGTAACGGGCGGCGATGGTCTCCGGGAGGTTGCCGCAGAGCAGGGTGACGGTTTCGCCCCGGCCCACACCCTGGGCGAGCAGCGCCCGCGCCATCCGGTGGACCAGGTCACGCAGTTCCCCCGCGGTGACGCGCCGGCCTTGATGGATCAGGGCCTCGTGGCCCGGGTGGGTGCTAAGAACATCGAGGTTTTCCTCCACGTACGTGCGGAAGTTCTGGTCATCCATCGACATGTGGGGCTTCTCCTGAGGCCGGAGTGCGGTCATGACTCCGGCGGTGCGGGTACGAGAAAAATAGTTGCTAGAGGCAACTAAGCAAGCCTAGTCTCTCTAGATCAACAACACCAATTCGGATGGCCCCGCACGGCTGTTATCCCGCCACACCGGGAAATTCGTCAGTCAGGTCGCCCAGGTGTACTACTACGGCGCATAATGCTGGCTCCCCCACAGGACACCGTTGCTGGAAGATCTCGCTCTCCCTGCGGGGCCGTCCCGTCTGGAGAGATGATGGAGGGCAGCGAACGCACGGCGCAGACGGCCGGGCGCGGAGAGCACCACGGCTGTCGGTCCTCGGTGACCGGCGGAAGGAGTGCCTTGATGGGTGCGACCGACGCGTTCCCCGAGGATGCGGCCCCGGCGGGGGCAGGCACGTCTCGGCCCGGTGGCCTGCTCGATGTTCTGGGCGTGGCCGCGGTGATGCTGGACGCGGACGGCCGGATCACGCTGTGGAGCCCGCAGGCCGAGGACCTCTTCGGCTGGAACGCCGACGAGGCGCTGGGGGAGCTCGCCGCTCAGCTGCTGGTCGGCCCGGAGCACTTCGATCTGGCGCTCTCCCTCTTCTCCCAGGTGATGGGAGGCGGCGAGAGCTGGGCCGGCGTCTTCCCCGTCCGGCACAAGGACGGCGGCACCCGACTGGTCGAATTCCGCAATATGCGGCTGCTGGACGAGCGCGGCGACTCCTACGCCCTGGGCATCGCCACCGACCAGGCCGTCCTGCGGCGGGTGGAGCGCGACCTGGCGCTGTCCGTACGGCTGGTGGCCCAGTCGCCGATCGGGCTGGCGGTGCTCGACACCGACCTGCGGTTCGTCATGGTCAACCCGGCGCTGGAGCGCATCAACAACCTTCCCGCCGAAGCGCACATCGGCCGCGACGTCCATGAAACGCTGACGTTCCTGGACACCGGTGTCGTCGCCTCCCGGATGCGCGAGGTCCTCGCCAGCGGCACCCCGCTGCTGGATCAGTTCACCGTCGGCCGCACCGGCTCCGACCCGGACGCCGAGCAGGCCTGGTCGGTGTCGTACTACCGGCTGGAGGACCCCAACGGCCGGGTCCTGGGACTTGCGACCTCTGTCGTGGACATCACGGAGCAGCACCGGGCCGCCGCCGAAGCCGCCCGCGCGCGCCGTCGCCTCGCCGTCATCGCCGATGCCTCCGCCAGCGTCGGCACCACCCTCGACGTCGACCAGACCGCCCGCGAGCTGGCCGAGGTCATCGTGCCCGAGCTGGCCGACCTGGCCGCGGTGGACGTCCTGGACGCCGTGCTGAACAACCGCCGCCCGGCCTCCGTGACCCCCGGCGCCGCGGCCCGCTTCCGGGCGCTGGCGGTGGCCACCGCCTACCCCACCGACGCCGCCCGCGCCGCCGACCCCACCGGTCAGATCGCCTCGTACGACGCCGACCGGCTGATCACCCGGTGTGTCACCGACGCCCGCCCGGTGCTCGTCCCCCAGGTGGGCCAGGAGGATCTGCCGCGCATCGCCGCCGATCCCCAGGGCGCCGAACTCCTGGGGAAGGCCGGACTGCACTCCTACCTCGCGGTCCCGCTGATCGCCCGCGGCGAGGTGCTGGGCGCCCTCTCGCTCTACCGCGTACGCAATCCGGTGCCCTTCGACGAGGACGACGCCGTACTCGCCGTCGAGCTGGCCGCCCGCGCGGCGGTCTGCATCGACAACGCCCGCTCCTACCAGAGCGAACGCCGCACCGCGCTGACCCTCCAGCGCCACCTGATGAACCACCGGCCGCTACAGCCCACCGGCATGGAGATCGCCTACCGCTACCAGCCCGCGCAGGCGGCCAGCGAGGTCGGCGGCGACTGGTTCGACGCGATCCCGCTGGCCGGCGACAAGACGGCCCTGGTGGTCGGGGACGTCATGGGCAGCGGAATCAACGCCGCCGCGACCATGGGCCAGCTGCGCACCACCACCCGCGCCCTGGCCGACCTGGACCTCGATCCTGCCGAGGTGCTGCGCCATCTCGACCACATCGCCGCCGGCCTCGACCCGGCCTTCGCCACCTGCCTCTACGCCGTCTACGACCCGCACGCCAAGCAGTGCCACATCGCCGTCGCGGGCCATCTGCCCCCGGTCCTGGTACGCCCCGGACAGCCGCCGGAGCTGCTGGACCTGCCCACCGGCGCGCCGCTCGGCGTCGGTGGCGTCACCTTCGAGCAGACGATGGTGCCGGTGACCGAAGGTGATCAGCTCGTCCTCTATACCGACGGGCTGATCGAAACCCGCGAGGACCCCATCGACGAACGCCTCGACACCCTCCTCGAGCTGCTCGCGGAGCCCGAGCGGCCGCTGGAGGAGCTCTGCGACCGGCTGCTGGGCGAGCTGCGCCACGGTCATGACCACGACGATGTCGCGCTCCTGGTCGCCCGGGCCCGCGCCTGCGACGACTGCTGACGCCGGGCGGACAAATCCCCTTCGCGGACAAGGGGATTACGGCCCCGGGCGGCAGAATCCGCATCGCCTCGGAGGCCACGAAATCCGAGTCAAGATCGCCACTTGGGCATCGATTAGCGCCTATGGCCTCCGTCACGCAACGGATTTCGTTGTCGAGCGGCCTTAACAAAACCTTGACGGGAGTCGTCCGCGGGGGTTGTATTCGGTCACCGAAGCGGAGTCGGGAGTTCGCCTGCTTTCCCCCGCTTTGCGGCCCTCTCCATCGAAGAGCGCCCCCTTCCTGCCGCCAGCACTGATGGGACACGGATAACAGATATGACCAACACACCCGTTGCCTCCACAGCTCCCGCCAGGGAAGACCGCGGTACGACCGAGAGCGGCACGGAGAGTGCCCCCAAGCTCACCCGCTCCATCGGTGTCGTCGGTGGCACCCTGCTCACCCTGTCCTGTCTGACGCCGGCGTCCTCGCTCTTCGTGATCGTGCCGGACTCGTTCGCGACCCTGGGCACGGGCACCGCCCTGACCATCGCCGTCGCGGCCCTGCTGTGTATCGGCGTCGCCTTCACCTATTCGGAGCTCGGCACGCTCATCCCGAGCTCCGGCGGCGAGTACGCCATGGTCGGCACCCTGATGGGGCGGCTCGCGGGATGGCTGGTTTTCATACTCTCGCTGATCGTCGTCATGATCGTCCCGCCCATCATCGCGCTGGGCACGGCCGACTATCTGGCCCCGATCGTGCACCTGGATCCGCAGTACACCGCGGCCGGCGTGATGCTGCTGGCCACCGTCATGGGCCTGCTGGACCTGCGCGCCAATGCCTGGATCACCGGCATCTTCCTCGTCCTCGAGGTCGTGGCCTGCGCCGTCGTCGCCTTCCTCGGCTTCACCCACAC
This sequence comes from Streptomyces sp. NPDC101227, assembly GCF_044767545.1. Classification (NCBI taxonomy): domain Bacteria; kingdom Bacillati; phylum Actinomycetota; class Actinomycetes; order Kitasatosporales; family Streptomycetaceae; genus Streptomyces; species Streptomyces sp. NPDC101227. Next base: position 45,631 of record NZ_JBIWOD010000027.1, read on the forward strand.
CCAGCGCTCGGCCTCGGTGCTCGTCCACCCGGTCATGGACGCCGGGCACGGTCACAGCACGGCGGTCACCGCGGGCCTGATCGTCGCGGGACTGGCCACCGCGCTCTTCATCCTCCAGGGCTTCTCCACCGCCGTGTACCTCGCGGAGGAGATGGAGAACCCGCGCCGCAACGTCTCCCGCACCGTCCTGTGGACGCTGGCCATCGGCGCCGCGGTCGTCCTGATCCCGGTCATCGCCATCACCCTCGGCGCCCCCGACCTGGGAACCCTGGGCGCCGGTGACGTCGCCGGCATGGTGAAGTCCTGGAGCAACTCCGGCGTCGGCACCTTCGTCAGCCTCTGCATCGCCCTGGCGATCATCAACGCCGCCATCGTGATGGTGATCCAGAACTCCCGAGTGGTCTTCTCCTCGGCCCGCGACGGCGCCTGGCCGACGCCGGTCAACCGCGCCTTCTCGCACCTCGGCAAGCGCTTCGGCTCCCCCTGGGTGGCCACGCTCGTGGTGGGCATCCCCGGCGCGGCGCTGTGCTTCGTCAACCTCGACACGCTCAGCGAGGTCACCGGCGTGGCCGTCGCCGCCATGTACGTCTTCGTCGCGCTGGGCGCGCTGGTCTCCCGCCGGGGGGTCCACAAGCACAAGGCGGCCTGGCGGATGCCGCTGTGGCCCGCGGTGCCGGCGCTGCTGGCGCTCGTACTGGTCTGGGTGCTGTGGCAGCAGAGCACGAAGAGCCTGCTCATCACCGGGTTCATCGTCGCGGCGGCGGCCGTCTACTGGGCCGTTTACCTCCGCCCGCGACAGGAGACGCACTGGGTGATCTCGGTCCCGGAGGACGAGCAGGCGCCCGCGCAGGAGGGCGCGGAGCTCCCCGCGACGGTCTGACGGGCGCCCCGGCCCGGCCCGCTACTTCCCGGCGGGCCGGGTCAGGGCCAGCGCGTCCAGCAGCAGACACACGTGGTCGACGGCGTCCCGCCCGGCGGGCCCGTCGGCCACTGTCGTTTCGTCGAGCAGAGCGGCGGTCGCCCGCAGCAGGCCGAGCAGGCTCTCGCTCACGCCCGGCGACGGCTCCGCGGCCACGAGGGCGGAACGGATCTGCTCGCCGTTGAGCGGCAGGCCCGTCTCGAGGAAGCGGAACAACGACACGGCGGCTCGCCGGTCGGCGTCACTGGGCTTCCACAGACCGAGCGCGTGGTGGTCGATGAGCGCAACCGCCTCGGCACGAATCTCCTCTGCAACATGCATGCCCACGAACGTCTCATACGGCATTGCCGGCCCGACGGACGATCCCGGGCCTCCCAGGCCGCCCGCATATCGCCCCCGAGCTCCCGCCGATCCCGGCTGACCAGGCACATTCGCAATATCCCGCGCTCACCCGACCGGCCGAAATCCGGAATTCCGGCGGCCAAACCTGTGGCAAGAGTTACATGCCTGCCGGCGAAGAGGGGAGAGAAACGGACCAATGGCGTTCCCAGCAGGTGGCGGAGGGTGACGGCGAATGCCGTACACGCCCCAATTCCCGGCTGCTATCGGGCAAAACGCCCATTGTCGTACGGGAACGGACCTCCGGCGCGCGGCTGCCGGCACCGCCGGACAAAGGCGCCGCGGCCACGGCAATACGCATCTGCGGATAAAGAACTCCGCAACCGGATAGCCGTGAAACATACCCGCTGGTTTACTGGCCCTCTGGTGCCCGAGCCAGGAGCGCGGGATCATCGGACGCACTCCGGGATGCCCGTGAACTCGGCCCTCGCGGTGCGGCCCCGAGCGGCTGCGCTCCGCATCGCGCGGGTCGCCCACCGTAAGCGGGAGGTGTAGAAAGAGGACATGGCCGGACGCTACGGCCGCCCGCGTTCGGTTCTGAGAATGCGAACTGTCGCAGGCCAGGTCTTTCTCCTGCAGGTGGCGATCGTGGTGATGCTCGTCGCCGCAGCCATAGCGGCACTCGTGCTGCAGTCCCGAACCGACTCGGAACGCGAGGCCCGCAACCGTTCGGTCGCCGTGGCGGAAGCCTTCGCCAGCGCCCCCGGCATCGTCCAGGCGCTCCAGAGCCCCCATCCCACGGTGGTGCTGCAACCCCGCGCGGAAGCGGCCCGCAAGGGCTCCGGTGTCGACTTCATCGTCGTCATGAACACCAAGGGCATCCGCTACACCCACCCCCTGCCCGACCGCATCGGCAAGAAATTCGTCGGCAATCTGGCGCCCGCGCTGGCCGGCGGGATCACCACCGAGAAGATCGTCGGGACCATAGGACCCCTCATCCAGGCGGTGGTGCCGGTCACCGACCGCAGCGGCAAGGTCGTCGGCCTGGTCTCCGCCGGCATCACCATCAGCAAGGTCAGCGGGGTCGTCGACGACCAGTTCCCACTGCTCTTCGGCTCCGCCGCCGGCGTCCTGCTGCTCACCACCGGCGGGACGGCACTCGTCAGCAGACGCGTGCGCCGCCAGACCCATGGCCTGGGCCCGGCCGAGATGACCCGGATGTACGAGCATCACGACGCGGTCCTGCACGCCGTCCGCGAGGGCGTGATCATCGTCAGCGGCAGCGGCCGGGTGCTGCTCGCCAACGACGAGGCGCGCCGGCTGCTCGGCCTGCCCGCCGACGTGGAAGGGCGCCAGGTCGACGACCTCGGACTGGACCCGGGGACCGAGGGACTGCTCGCCTCCGGCAGGGTCGTGACCGACGAGGTGCACCCGGTCGGGGACCGCCTGCTGGCCGTCAACCAGCGCTCCACCGACCAGGCCGGCGGCCCGCCCGGCAGTGTCACCACGCTGCGCGACACCACCGAGCTCCAGGCGCTCTCCGGCAAGGCCGATGTGGCCCGCGGCCGCCTCAAACTGCTCTACGAGGCCGGCACCGAGATCGGCACCACCCTGGATGTCGTGCGCACCTGCGAGGAACTGGCGGAGTTCGCCGGCGCCCGGTTCGCCGACATCGTCACCGTGGACCTCGCGGGCGCCGTGCTGCGCGGCGAGGAGCCGACCCCGTCCGGCTCCGGCCCGGAGATGCGGCGTACGGCGGTCAGCGGCGAGGGCGCGGAGAACACCGCGCTCTACCCGGTCGGCAAGGTGATCCGCTTCAACCCGGACACCTCACTGGGCGCGGGACTGTCCAACGGCGAGCCCGTACTCGAAGCGGATCTGACCGCGCTGTCCGGCTGGCAGCGCCAGGACCCCGAGCGGGCCCGCCGGCTCATCGACTACGGCGTCCACTCCATGCTCGCCGTGCCGCTGCGCGCCCGCGGCGTCATCCTGGGCGTGGCCATGTTCTGGCGCGCCCAGGAGCCCAAGCCCTTCGACGACGAGGACCTCTCCCTCGCCGAGGAGCTGGTCGCCCGCGCCGCGGTCAGCGTCGACAACGCCCGCCGCTACACCCGTGAACACGCCATGGCGGTCACCCTCCAGCGCAGCCTGCTGCCACGCGGCCTGCCCGAACAGAACGCCGTCGAGGCCGCCTACCGCTACCTTCCCGCGCAGGCCGGGCTCGGCGGCGTCGGCGGGGTCGGCGGCGACTGGTTCGACATCATCCCGCTGCCCGGCGCCCGGGTCGCCCTGGTCGTCGGCGACGTCGTCGGCCACGGCCTGCACGCCGCCGCCACCATGGGCCGGCTGCGCACCGCCGTCCACAACTTCGCCAACCTCGACCTGCCGCCCGACGAGCTGCTGTGGCACCTGGACGAGCTGGTCGCCCGCATCGACCAGGACGAGGCGACCGACGGCTCCGCCGGAGTCACCGGCGCCACCTGCCTCTACGCCATCTACGACCCGGCGTCCGGCAGCTGCACCATCGCCCGCGCCGGCCACTGCCAGCCCCTGCTGCTGCGCCCGGACGGCACCGCAGAATTCGCCGAGGTGCCCGGCGGGCCGCCGCTCGGCCTCGGCGGCATGCCCTTCGAGACCTGGGAAATGCCGCTCCCCGAGGACAGCCGCCTGGTCCTCTACACCGACGGTCTCGTCGAGGACCGCGACCGCGACATCGACGCCGGCATGGCCGTGCTGTCCCGCACCCTGACCGGCCGCGCCGACCGGACCCCGGAGGAGACCTGCGAGGCCGCCCTGAGCGAGCTGCTCCCCGAGCGCCCCACCGACGACATCGCGCTGCTCGTCGCCCGCACCCACGTACTGGACGCCTCGCACGTCGCCGACTGGGACGTCCCCGCCGACCCCTCGGCCGTCGCCCAGGTGCGCGCCGCGGCCGTCCGCAAGCTCGTCGAATGGGATCTGGCCGACGAGGCCTTCACTGCCGAGCTGATCCTCAGCGAACTGGTCACCAACGCCATCCGCTACGCCTCCGGCCCCATCCACGTACGCCTCATCCGCGACCGCGCCCTGATCTGCGAGGTCTCCGACCACAGCAGCACCTCCCCGCACCTCAAACAGGCCGCCACCACCGACGAGGGCGGCCGCGGCCTCTTCCTCATCGCCCAACTGGCCGATCGCTGGGGCACCCGCTACACCGGCGACGGCAAGGTCATCTGGACGGAACAGCCGCTGGTGGGGGAGATGACGGGGGAGCAGGGGGCGCCCTCGCTCAGTCCTCCCGCTCCCTGAGGCGTCGCCGGCCGGGCGGGAAGAGCACGTTCAGGGCGAACGCCACGATCAGCGCGGCCGTCGAGGGGCTGCCGAAGACCAGCTGCCACCACTCGGGGAAGCGGTGGTAGATCCGCGGTGCGACGACGGGGAGCATGCCGGTGCCGATCGCCGCCGCGGCGATCAGGAGGTTGTCGCCGTGGTCGAGGCCCGCCCGGCGCAGGATGCCGATCCCGACCGCGGCGACGGTGGCGAAGCACATCAGGGAGACGCCGCCGACGACCGGCTGGGGGAGGGCGGCGATGAGCGCACCCAGCTTGGGGATCGTGCCCAGGAACATCCTCATGGCGCCGGCGACCGCGGTGACGGCACGGCTGCGCATCCCGGTCATGATCGTCAGCCCGACGTTCCCGGAGAAGACCGTGTCGGGGAAGGCGTTCATGGCGCCGCCGAGGATGCCCGACAGCCCGTCGGCGGCGAGACCGCGCCCCAACGCCCGGTCGCTCAACGGCCGTTGGACGACCTCGCCGACCGCGATCATCTGCGCCGTGGATTCCGCGAAGACGACCAGCATGACCACGCACATCGAGACGACGCCCGCGGGCGGGAACCGCGGCGCCCCGAAGCGAAACGGCGTCACCACTCCCAGCCAGCCGGAATCGCCGACGCCGGAGAAGTCGGCCAGCCCCATCGGGATCGCCATGAGCGTGCCCGCGACCAGCGCGATCAGCACACTCACCTGGCCCAGCGCCCCGCGCGTGAACCGCCGCAGCAGGATCAGGAACACCACCACCGCGCCCGCCAGGGCCAGATGGCTCGCCGGCGCGTAGCTCCGGGCCGAGGGGTCCTGCCCGGCGATCATCCCGGGCGCCGTACCGATCAGCGCCAGGCCGACGACGGTGATCACCACCCCGCTGACCAGCGGTGGGAAGAGGCGCAGCGCCCGGGCGAACGGAACGGCCAGCAGCAGGCCGAACAGCCCCGCGGCCATCATCGACCCGTACACCGCGGGCATCCCGTACTGCCGGGCGATCATGATCATGGGGGTCACGCAGACGAACGAGCCGCCGGTGACCAGCGGCAGCCGCACCCCCAGCAGCCGCCCCACTCCCAGGCTCTGGATGACCGTGATGATCCCGGCGACGAACATGTCGGCGTTGATCAGGACGCCGACGGTCTCCCGGTCCAGCCCCGCTCCGGCGCCGAAGACGAGCGGGACGGCTACCGCGCCCGCGTACATCACCAGCGCGTGCTGTAATCCCAGGCTCAGCAGGCGGCCAACGGCCGGGACGTCCCGGCCGGTTGAGGGGCGGCGTCCGGCTTCGGGAGGCGGGGGGAGGGGGCGGCGTAATCTCGGGGGCATGGCCGGCCTTTCGGGGGCGCGGGCGGGGCCGGGTGGACGGGGCCCGGCCGTACGCGAGGCGGTGCGGGTGTCAGCCGTTCTCGGCGGCCCGCAGACGGGCGGCCTCGCGCGGCGAGTTCTCGTTGAGCCGGCCGGCCCGCGAACCCGCCAGCTTGTCGGCGAGGTGGCGGCCCACCGTCGTCGGCGGGTAGAGCGGCTCGCTGCCGGCCGGGACGCAGCCGGGCAGACAGCTGATCTCCGCGTCCCAGTTCCCGTCGTGGAAGTACGCGGCGGAGCGGCGCCGCACCACCCGTCCCTCCTCGTCGGTCGGCGGCAGGACCCGGTGCATCGTCGACAGCCAGCGGTCATTGGTCCAGCGGGCCAGCAGATCACCGAGGTTGACCAGCAGGCAGCCCGGCTCCGGCAGGACGTCGTGCCAGGTGCCGGCGCTGTCGAGGATCTGGAGCCCGGGGACGCGGTCCGCCCACAGCACCGTCACGATGCCGTAGTCGGTGTGTGCACCCATCCCCATCTGATCGCGGTCGATCACCGTCTCCTGCTCCGGGAGCATGTAGTGGATCATCCGCAGCACATCGAGGGAGTGGTCGGTGAACGGCCCGAAGTAACCCTCCTCGAGCCCCAGCGCGCGGGCGAAGATATCGGTCAGCCGCTCGGCGAGCCCGCCGGCCCGGGCGCACCACTCCTCCACCGCCGGACGGAAGCCCGGCACGGACGGCCAGATATTTGCCGGGTAGTGCGCTTCCGGAAGATCCAGCTCCGGGTAGGACCCGGCCTCGGCGCCCACATTGAAGGCCTCGAAGAGATCCTCGGCGGCCGCCTCCACACCCAGGCTCAGGCTCAGCTTCTCGGTACGCGGCGGGGTGTAGCCGCGGTTGATGTCAGGGGACGGCGACCGCAGCGCCTTCTTCTCCTCCAGGGGCAGCCCGAAGAAGACGTCCAGTGCCCGGGTGAAGGCGTTCACCGTGGACTCGGGGATGCCGTGCCCGCGGATCTGCATGAACCCGACCGAACGCGCCGCGTCGTCGACCTCCGCCGCGATGGCCGTGCGGTCGGCCTCGCTGCCTTTCTGCCAGGCGGAGATATCGATGACGGGTACCTCCAGCACGCCGTTGACTGCCGTGGCCCTGCCCATTGCGCAACTCCCTTCCCGCAGCCGGTGCGCCGTACCGGACGCGGCGTATCCGATGCCGTGTTCGTGCTGCCGTGTTCGTGGTTCCGTGCTCTTGCTGCCATGTTCCTGCTGCTGGGTGCCCGACGCCGGGAACCTGATGGGTACTCAGGTCCGTGCTTCAACATTTTGATGAACAAGTTGTTGCCTGTCATGATCAAATCAAGCCGACCGGCTCCGGCCGCGCGATCCGCCCGCCACCCCGGAATCCCGTGGCCGCCCCGCCGCGCCCGATGGCATGCTGGCCGCGTGAACGGTCCCGAGATCCATGTGAAATTCCCGCCTGAGCTGCACCTCTTCCTCGCGGCCGGCCGCACCCCGGCCGGCACCCGCGTCGTCACCGACGGGGCGTCGACGCTCGGCCATGTCATCGAGTCCCTGGGCGTCCCGCTCACCGAGGTCGGCCGGTTCCTCGTGGACGGCCGCGAAGCCCCCGTCTCCCATATCCCGCAGGCGGACGAAAACGTCGAGGTGTGCGCCGTCGAGCGCCCCCAGCCGGTCCCCGGCGCGCCCCTGCGGTTCCTGCTCGATGTGCACCTCGGCACCCTGGCGCGGCGGCTGCGGCTGCTCGGTGTCGACGCGTCGTACACCAACGAGGACCCGGGCGACGCGGCACTCGCCGCGCTCTCGGCGAAGGAGCGACGGGTACTGCTCTCCCGCGACCGCGGGCTGCTGCGGCGCCGCGAGATCTGGGCCGGCGCCTACATCTACAGCGACCGCCCCGAAGAGCAACTCCCCGACGTGCTAAGGCGTTTCGCCCCCGAGCTCGCCCCCTGGACCCGCTGCACCGCCTGCAACGGACAGCTGACCGACGCCGACAAGGACTCGGTCCAGGAACGGCTCGAGCACGGCACCCAGCGCACCTATGACGTCTTCGCGCAGTGCACCTCATGCGGCCGGGTCTACTGGCGCGGGGCCCACCATGCCCGCCTGGAGGCGATCGTCAGCAAGGCGCTGCGGGAGGCCGCGCACTAGGGTCCGTCCGGTCGCAGGCCGGTCTCACCGGCCTCAGCGGTGCTCGGGGTTGGGGGAGTCCGCCCGGCAGCCCGCGTCCCAGGCCGTGCGCTGGTTGCCGTGGGCGGGGATGCCGCCGGCCGCCTTGAGCATGGCCGCGAGATGCATGAGATTCCAGGTCATGAAGGCCGTGTTGCGGTTGGTGAAGTCGTTCTCCGGGCCGCCCGAGTCGGGGTCCAGGTAGGACGGGCCCGGGCCGGCTTCGCCGATCCAGCCGGCGTCGGCCTGCGGCGGGATGGTGTAGCCGAGGTGCTGGAGGCTGTAGAGGACGTTCATGGAGCAGTGTTTGATGCCGTCCTCGTTGCCGGTGATCAGACAGCCGCCCGCCCGGCCGTAGTAGGCGTACTGGCCGCGGTCGTTGAGAAGGCTCGAGCAGGCGTAGAGCCGTTCGGTGATCTGCTTCATCACGGAGCTGTTGTCGCCGAGCCAGATCGGGCCGCAGAGGACAAGGATGTCGGCGGCCATCACCTGTTCGTACAGCCGCGGCCAGGCGTCCGTCTTCCAGCCGTGCTCGGTCATGTCCGGCCAGACCCCGGTGGCGATGTCATGGTCGATCGGACGGACCACCTCCGTGGTGACGCCGTTGGCCAGCATGATCTCGCTGCTCTTGTCGATCAGGCCCTCGGTGTTGCTGGTCTCGGGGGAGCGCTTGAGGGTGCAGTTGATGAACAGGGCAGTGAGGTCGTCGTAGCGGAGGGGGGTGGCGGCCATGGGGAGCTCCTTGTGGCGGGGCGGATGCGCCCTCAGCCTCCTGCCACCGGTCGGGCCGGGCCACCCGGGCGGCCCCGAATGCATGAGCCCGAAATGCGCGGGCCCGCGCGCGTCCGCCGGGGGGCGGCCCGCCCCCGTATGTGAGGGGGCGGAGCTCCCAGGCGGTGAGCGGGACCACACGTGGCCGCGGACCACGACTCACCGGCCACCTGCCACGGCGGCGATGCTGATGGCGCGGCCCGCCGCCGTCGCTCACCTCACTGCTCACGTCGCCGCCGCGCCCAGCACCTCCGTGAGCCAGGCGCCCGCCGCTTCGACGGCCAGGTCCGCGGCCGGCAGATACCCCATGGCTCCCAGGAAGCCGTGGAAGGTGCCGCCGTGTTCGTCGACGCGGGCCTCGATGCCCGCCGCGCGCAGCGCCGCGGCGTAGGCGCGCCCCTCGTCCCGCAGCGGATCGCACTCGGGCAGGACCAGCAGCGCGGGCGGCAGACCGGTCAGGTCCGGGGCGAGGCCGGGGGAGGCGTAGGGGTGGGCGGGATCGCCGCCGGGGCCCAGATACTGCTCCCAGTACCAGCGCATATGGGCCGTGGTGTGGAAGTAACCGGTGGCGTAGTCGGCCGCCGAGTCGCCGGTCAGCCGGTGGTCCAGGGCGGGGTAGAGCAGGAGTTGGGCGGCGGGCTGCCTGCCGCCGCGGTCGCGGGCCATGAGGGTGACCGCGGCGGCGAGCCCGCCGCCGCTGGAGTCGCCGCCGACGGCCACCCGGCCCGGGTCGCAGCCCAGCTCGGCCGCCTGCTCGACGGCCCACTGGGTGGCCGCGTACGCGTCCTCGGCGGCGGCCGGGAAGCGGTCCTCCGGCGCCCGCCGGTAGTCCACCGACATCACCAACGCGCCGCTGAGCACCGCGAGTTCGCGGCACAGGCCGTCGTGGGTGTCGAGATCGCACATCACCCAGCCGCCGCCGTGGAAGAAGACCAGAAGGGGCCGGGGGCCGTTGGCTTCCGCCTCGGGGCGGTAGAGGCGGACCGGGAGGGCGGGCGAGCCGGGCGGCCCGGGAATGCTGCGGTCCGTTGCCGCGACGCCCTCCCGGGGGAGCCGGCCGGCACCGGAGCCCGTGGCGCGGCGCAGGGAACCGGCGTCCAGCGGCCCGCGTGCGGGGTCGGGGAAGGTCGCCGCCATCGCGTCGCATATCTGCCGGGCCGCGGGGGTCAGCGGGTCCGGGGAACGGGGTTCGGTTGCGGGGGGCCTCGGGGTGTTCATCTGATGTCCTCCGTGGATACTCCGCCGCTGGGGGCGGATCGCCGATTTCCGTCAACGGCCCGCCGGGGCCCGCAAGTTGACGAGACAAAGGGTGAGTGAACCATGACGGCCACGTGGCCGGCAGTGGCACAGGAGACCGCCGGTGGCACCCTCACGCGGAAGGTGCCACCGCACCCGGCCGTGCGGCTGTCAGCCGGTGGTCAGCCCTCCGTCCACGGCGAATTCGGCGCCGGTGATGTACGCGGACGCATCCGAGGCCAGGAAGCGCACCAGCTCCGCCACCTCGTCGGGCTGCCCGATGCGCCGCAACGGCACCCTCGGGTATTCCTGTTCGCGGCGCTCCGCGCCCAGCACGCTCGCCACCATCGGGGTGTCGATCATTCCCGGGTGGACCGAATTGACCCGGATTCGGTCGCCGGCCAGGTCGATCGCGGCGGACTTGGTCAGGCCGCGCAGCCCGAACTTGCTCGCCCCGTACGCCGCGTGCTGCGGCAGGCCCTTGAGCCCGGCCGTCGACGAGATGTTCACGATCGAGCCGCCGCCCGCCGCGCGCAGCGCCGGAACCACCGCCTTGATGCCGAGGAACGAGCCGAGCAGATTGACGCGGAGCAGCAGCTCGAAGTTCTCCTCGGTCTCGGTGTCGACGGGGGCGGTGCGCCACAGGGCCGCATTGTTGACGAGGATGTCGAGCCGCCCGAAGGACGAGACGGCGGTGCCGGCGACGGCCTCCCAGCCGGCGGCATCCGTCACGTCGTGCCGGACGAAGACCGCCGCGTCGCCCAGCCCGGCGGCGACCGCGCGGCCCTCCTCCTCGCGTACGTCGGTGATCACCACGCGCGCGCCCGCCTCGGCGAACAGCCGCGCCTCGGCCGCACCCTGGCCCCGCCCGGCACCGGTGATCACGGCCACCTTGCCGTCGAGGCGCTGCCCGTCGCCGCTCATGCGCGCTCCTCAAGGGCACGGAAGTGCGGGAGCACCGTCTCGCCCCACTGCCGGATGGTCTCCATGCACGCCTCCTGCGGCACGGTGCCCATCTGGATCAGACACATCACCTCGTCCACCCCGATCTCGCGCAGCTGCTCGACATAGGCGATGGCGTCCTGTGCGGTGCCGTAGGCGTGCTGGGCGTTGTAGGCCCCGGTGTCGTTGGGGCGCGCCGGGATGTTCGCCTCGTGCAGCTTGGCGACCAGCCGCTCGCGACCCTGCTCCATCGCCGCCACATGGTCCTCGCCCTCCTCGTAAACGGTGGGCGCCGGGCCGTTGCCGTACCAGTGGGCGATGGACTCGGCGAAGAACCGCTGGCCGCGGGTGCCGATCCGGTACGCCGCCTCCGCATCGTCCAGCACGATGGTCGGGCACAGCGCCGAGAAGTGGTTGTTGACCTCGGTGGAGACCAGGCGGTCCGTGCCGCGGGTGGCGACCGCCTCGTCGTAGACCTTGCGCATCTCGCGGACGTCATCGGCCCCGGCGAAGCCCATCACCAGCGCGCCGATGCCCAGTTCGGCGGCGAGCTTGAGGGTGTCGTGCTTGCTGCACGCCATGAACAGCGGCGGGTGCGGGTCCTGGACGGGGCGGGGCAGGATCGCGCCGGGGCCGATGTCGATCGACCCGTGCCACTCGAACTGCTCCTCGCGCCAGGCGTTCGCGAAGATCCGCAGCGCCTCTTCCATCTGCGGATAGGTGTCCGCGGGGTTGACCCCGTACATGGACATCTCCTGCTTGGTGGCGCCGCGCCCCGCGCCGATGTCGACACGTCCGCCGGAGAGCACGTCCAGCATGGCGGCCCGTTCGGCGACCCGAACGGGGTGCTGGTAGCCGAACGGCATCGTCACCACGCCGTGCCCGATGCGGATACGGGAGGTCCGCGCGGCGACCCAGGCGAGGAAGATCTCGGAGGCGCTCATGTGCGCGTACTGGGTCAGCGCGTGGTGCTCCACCGCCCAGATGCGGTCGAAGCCCATCTCCTCGGCGTACACGGCCTGTTCCACGCAATCGCGGATGACCTGGCGTTCCCGTTCGGGGGTGGGGTTGGCGAGCTGAGCCTCGAAGATCATCGAGAACTTCACGGAACTGCCTCCTGGACACTTCGGCTGCATCAAGCGGCTACATAGAAGTTATTTCTAATAGGAATATGTCTAGCAGGTATATGTGGCCTAGGGAAGTGGAGTCGGTGATGTCCCGCCCTCCGGACTCCGTCCGGGAGGTGCCCTCATGGAGCCGGCGGACGCGGACCGTAGACTGCGGAACGTGACGGAGAAGAAAGCCAGCGGGGCGAAGGCCGGTGAAGGCGAGCGCCCGGCGCTGCCGGCAACGAGTTGGGCGGTGCTGGGGCTGCTCTCGTTCGGCGAGGAGCTGTCCGGCTACGACCTGAAGAAGTGGTCGGACTGGTCGCTGCGCTTCTTTTACTGGAGCCCGTCCTTCAGTCAGATCTACGGCGAGCTCAAACGGCTCGAGAAGTGCGGCTATGTCACCTCGCGGATGGTCGCGCAGGAGACCGGTAACCGCGACAAGCGCGTCTATGTGATCACCGACGAGGGCATGGCGGCGGTCCGCCACTGGGCGCGCGAGGCGCCGGTGGAGCCCCCGGTCCTCAAGCACGGTGTGATGCTGCGGCTCTGGCTCGGCCACCTGCTCGAGGGTGACCAGATGCGCGAAGTGCTCGGCAGGCACCGGGAGTACGCGGAGACCATGCGGCAGCGCGCCGAGGTGGACGCGGCGGGCGCCCGGGACAAGGAGGAGTGGGCCTACCCCTCGCTCGTCCTGAAGTGGTCGGAGCGGTACTACGCCTCGGAGCGGGATCTGGCCGATGCGATGCTGGCCGACCTGGACGCGGCGGACGGGGCGGCCGAGACGGGTGAGGCGGGCGCGAGGGTCCGCAAGCGCCCGTAGGTGCGGCGGAAGTAGAGCAGCGGATCGGTGTCGCGAACCCGGTCCGCGGGCGTGAGCGCGGTGACCCTGCCGAGTGCGATGACATGATCGCCGCCCGGGAGGGTGTCCACCAGGTCGCACTCGATCGTCGCCAGCGCCGCGGTCAGCAGCGGCGCGCCGTTCAGCCCGGTCCGCCAGTCGACCCCGGTGAACTTGTCGCCGCCGGTGACCGCGAACTGGCGGCACAGTTCCTGCTGGTCGGCCGCGAGGAGATTGACCGCGAAGCGCCCGGCGGCGCTGATCTTCGGCCAGGTGGTGGAGGTTTTCGCCGGGCAGAAGCACACCAGCGGCGGGTCGAGGGACACCGAGGCGAAGGACTGCACCGCCATGCCGGTCGGCCGTCCGTCGGCCTGGAGCGCGGTGATCACCGCGACGCCGGTGCAGAAGCTGCTCAGCACCTCGCGCATCGCCGCATCGTCGACCGAGGCGGCCGGTGCGGCGGGCGGCGGCGGGGTGTCAGGAGTGAAGGTGGGCACGCGGCCTCCCAAAGTTGTTTCTACTAGGTATATGTCTAACCGAAACACTGTGATTGGATACCGGCCACGTCCGCACGTCAAGTAGGCGGCACCGCACGGGACCGCGGCCGCCACCTCCGAGCAAGGGAGCGGGAGGCCATGACCAGCGCACATGACAACCAGCAGGGGCCGCCTGACCAGTTGGGGCCGGCCACCATCGGGCAGCTCGTCGCGCACGCCGCCGAGGCGTACGGCGACCGGGAGGCGCTCGCCGACGGCGAGGTCCGCTGGACCTTCGCCCGGCTGGGGGAGGAGGTGAGCGCCGCGGCCCGGGCCGCCCTCGCCCACGGCGTACGGCACGGTGACCGGGTCGCCGTATGGGCCCCCAACAGCCGCCAGTGGATCACCGCGGTGCTCGGCGCAGTCTCCGTCGGCGCCGTACTCGTCCCCCTCAACACGCGCTACAAGGCCGCCGAGGCCGCCGACATCGTGCGCCGCAGCGGGGCGCGGCTGCTCTTCACCGCACGCGGCTTCCTGGGCTGCGACTACGATGCGCTGCTGCTCAACTCTGGTGAGGATATTGGGCAGTTGAGCGGAACGGTCGTCCTGCGGGACGACGGCGAGCCGGCCCCGGGACCGGCAGCGCCCGGCGGGTCGGAAACGCCGGGCGGGTCCGGCGCGCCCCATGGGCCCACCCTGGCCTACGACGCCTACCTGGCGGCGGGCCGTGCCGTCACCGACGCCGAGCTCGCCGCCCGCACCCGCGCCGTCGGCCCCGACGACCTCGCCGACATCCTCTTCACCTCCGGCACCACCGGCCGCCCCAAGGGCGTGATGACCACCCACGGCCAGACCCTCCGCGTCTTCGCCGAATGGTCCCGCCTGGTCACCCTGCGCCAGGGCGACCGCTACCTCCTCGTCAACCCCTTCTTCCACACCTTCGGCTACAAGGCCGGCATCCTCGCCTGCCTCCTGCGCGGCGTCACCATGCTGCCCGAGCCGGTCTACGACACCGACCGCATCCTGCGGCGCATGGCCGCCGAATCGGTCAGCGTGCTCATGGGGCCGCCCACCGTCTTCCACGGCCTCATCCACCACCCCGAACGCGACCGCCACCGGCTCACCGCGCTCCGGCTGGCCGGCACGGGAGCCGCCACCGTTCCCACCGAACTCGTCCAGGAGATCCGCGAGGTGCTCGGCGCACCCGCCGTCTTCACCGCCTACGGACTGACCGAATCCGCCGGTGTGGTGACCGTCTGCCCCACCGACGCCGACGCCTGGACCATCGCGCACACCGTCGGCCTGCCGCTGCCGGGGACCGAACTGCGCATCGTCGACCCGGCCGGCGAACCGCTGCCCACCGGCGAGCCGGGCGAGGTGGTGGTCCGCGGCTACCACGTCATGCGCGGCTACCTCGACGACCCGGAGGCCACCGCACAGGCCATCGACGCCGACGGCTGGCTGCACACCGGCGACGTCGGCGTGCTCGATGACCGCGGCTTCCTCGCCATCACCGACCGGATCAAGGACATGTACGTCGTCGGCGGCTTCAACGCCTATCCGGCGGAGGTGGAAAACGTGCTGCGCGGCCACCCCGACGTCGCCGACATCGCCGTCGTCGGCGCCCCCGACGACCGGCTCGGCGAGGTCGGCGTCGCCTTCGTCGTGCCCGCCGCGGATACCGAACCCGACCCCGAAGAGCTCACCGCCTGGACCCGCGAACGGCTCGCCAACTTCAAGGTGCCGCGCCGCTACCACCTGCTCCCGGAACTGCCCCGCAACGCCGGCGGCAAGATCCTCAAGGGCGAGCTGCGCCGCACGGCACGGAAAGGAGGCCTCGGCGCATGAGGCTGACCGAGGAACACGAGGAACTGCGTGCCGCCGTAAGGTCGTTGCTCGCCCGCCATCCGGACGAGTCCGCATGGCGCCCGCTGACCGAACAGATCGGCGTGGCGGGGCTGGCGGTACCCGAGGAATACGGCGGCGCGGGCTGCGGCGCCCTCGAAATCCATGTCGTCATGGAGGAGCTGGGGCGCGCACTGGCACCCGTACCCTTCCTCGGCTCCGCGGTGCTCACCACACAGGCCCTGCTCGCCAGCGACGAGGGGGAACTGCTGCCTGCGCTCGCCGAGGGGAGTGCGGTCGGCGCGCTGGCCTGGGCGGAGAACGGCTCCTGGGACCCGGACGCGGTCCGGGCCGGGGCCCGTCGCGCCGCGGGCGGGGCCTGGCGGCTCACCGGCATCAAGGACCATGTCCTGGACGGCGCGGATGCCGATGTCCTGATCGTGGCCGCCCGGACCGATGCCGGGGTCCGCCTGTTCCAGGTGGCGGTGGACGCTCCCGGTCTGCGGCGCGAGCGGCTGGTGCCGATGGACTCCTCCCGCCCGCAGGCGCGGATCGTCCTGGACGGCGCCGAGGGGCGGCCCCTCGGCGCGGACGGCGACGGCGCCCGCGCGCTGCGCCGGGCGCGGGACCTCGGCTGTGTGGCGCTCGCCGCCGAGCAGGTGGGGGCGGCGGAGCGCTGCCTCGAACTGACCGTGGCGTACGCGGGGGAGCGGGTGCAGTTCGGCCGCCCCATCGGCTCCTTCCAGGCCGTCAAGCACCGGCTGGCGGATGCCTATGTGCGGGTGGAGGCGGCGCGGTCGGCCGCACTGGGTGCCGCCTTCGCGGCGGCCGAGGGCGCGGCGGAGCTGCCCCGCTACGCGGCCGTCGCCAAGTCGGCCTGCTCCGAGGCGTTTTCGGCGGTCGCGGGAGAGATGATCCAGCTGCACGGGGGGATCGGCATCACTTGGGAGCACGATGCGCACCGCTATTTCAAGCGGGCGCACGGGGGCGGGCAGCTGTTGGGCGCACCGGCGCGGCACCGCGAACGGCTCGCGGAGGAGCTGGGGCTGACGGCGAGCCGAGCCCGCTGACCCGGCCGCCGCCCCCGTACTACCGGAGTTGCTCCGGTGGCGCGGGGGCGGCGCGCGTCAGGTCCCATACGAGGATGCCGTTGCCGGAGTTGGCGGTGACCGCGACCGGAGTGCCGGCTATGTCGATGCACGTATGCAGATGGCGGCCGTCGAGCGGCTCCCCGATCTGTTCGCCGCGGGTGAGGTCCCATATGCGGGTGGTGCCGTCCCTGCTGCCGGTCACGGCGATGGTGCGCCCGGCGACGGTCGCGGTGCCCAGCGTCTCGATGGTGTCGGTGTGGCCGGTCAGGGGCGGCCCGGCCGGCTTCTGACTCTCCAGGTCCCATACCCGCAGTGCATTGTCGTCGCCGCCTCCCACCACCACCGTGCGACCGCCCGTCCTGGTGATCGCGATGGCTCTGACGACGGGCTCGATACCGGTCAGCGGCTCTCCCAGCGGTTCGCCGCGGAGGACGTCCCACGCCTGCACGAAGGAGTCGTGCCCTCCGGTGGCGGCAATCGGGCGGCCGTCGATGAGCGCGGCGCCCATCGCTCCGTTGTAGCTGCCCTCGATCTCCGCGAGGCGCTCGCCGGTGGCCACGTCCCACGCCAGCAGTGTGCCCTCCTCGCTGCTGCTGACGACGAGCAGCCCGCGCTCGTACGGAACGGCCGTGAGCGAGCAGACGCCCAGTTCGTGGCCGGTCAGGGTCTTGCCGATCTTGCGGCCGGTCCGCAGATCCCAGACCCGCACGGCCCCACCCATCATGTCCTCTTCGAACCGGGCGAGGTCGAATCGCCCGCCGCCGGTGACGACCACGGGCCGCCCCTCGAGGTGACCCGTCGTGAAGACGGAGACGATCCCCCAGACGTCGATCTCGAACTCCGGGCGCCAGTCCTCGTCCTCATCGGCGTCGTCATCCAGCAAGCCGATCTCGCGGTACCAGTCGTCGTCGGGCGCGGCCGCGTCGAGCTCCAGGGGGCGCTGAGCGCAGGTGCCCGCGCGGAGATCGCAGGTCCACAGGACGCCGTCGATGTCCATGCTGACCAGCACGGGAACCCCGTCCAGCTCGATCACCGGCGAGGTGCCCCGGAAGCCGTGGTGGGTGTGGCCGCGGAACCCGGCCATCAGGCGCTCATCAGTCATGCGAAGACCCTAACTCCCGCCACTGACACTCCAGTTGCCGCAAGGATCCGCGCCCTCTTTTCCTGCCGTGACAACTAGGCACCTGCTAACGTAAGTTGGCATGTGCTGGAAGCTGCCATGAGAGACCCCACGCCGACCGGCGACGACCTCGTCCGCATCCTGGCGACCCTGTCCAACCCCCACCGGGTGCGCGTCGTCGCCGCCCTCCAGGACGGGCCGAACTACGTCAGTCAGCTGGCCCGCGAACTGGGCATCGCCCGTGCGCTGCTCCAGGTCCATCTGAAGAAGCTGGAGGCGGCCGGCCTGGTCTCCTCGCGGATCCAGGTCTCGGACGACGGAAAGGCCATGAAGTTCTACGAGGTGAACCCGTTCTCGGTTCATCTGACACCCGAACGGCTCGCCACTGCCGTGGAGACGCTGACCATCGAGAAGGGATCGCCGCGATGAACTACCACCAGTGGCAGGAAGTCATAGCGACCATCGGGATCTTCGTTCTGCTCACCGTCGCCGCCGTCACGATCATCCGGCAGGTCGCGATCGGGCAACGGGCCAAGGCCCAGCTGGCCCGGGAGGCCGCGTACAAGAAGCTGGTCGAGGACGGCGCGGCGGGGCAGGAGCGCATCGAGCGGCGGCTGGAGGCGATCGAGCGGGTGCTCAAGGACGTCGAGTAGCCCCACCCGCGGCACCCCCTACACGGCCGCAGGGCCGTCGAGCGCCAACTCGACGGCCCCGTAACGGCGGCCGGACCACCTCGCCCACCGGCGAGTTCCACAGGATCGACCCACCAAGAACAGGAGGGTAGTTCATGCTGCCCGAAAGAAATCCGGGCGCCCGGCCGGGCATGGTCGCGGCCGTCGCCGGATGGTCCACAAGGCACCGCCTGACGGCGATCGGCGGATGGCTCGCGCTGGTCGTGCTCGCCCTGCTCGCCGGCGCGCTGACCACCGGCGGGGGCGCGCACGCCGTAGACCCCGGAGAGGCCGGACGGGCCCAGCAGCGGGTGGACGCCCAGCGCAGCGGCGACTCCGTCCGGGAGAACGTCCTGATCCGCGGCCGGAGCCCCGGACGGTTCGCGGACGACCCGCAACTGGCCGCAACAGTGCGGGACTTGGTGGCCGAGCTGCGCCACGCCCCGCAGGCCGTACGGGACGTCGGGTCACCGCTCGGCGCGCACGGCGCACGCTGGATCTCCCGCGACGGCCGCTCCGGCCTCGTCACCTTCGAAGTCCGGGGCCCGGACGAGCGGTTCGAGGACCATGCCGCGACCGCGAAGAAGGCGGTAACGGCGGTACAGAAGCGCCACCCCGGCGCCCGCCTCCTCCAGGCGGGGGACAGCAGCCTCTCGGGCGCGGTCGATGACGGAATCAAGGCCGATCTCCAGCACGCCGAGACGACGTCCCTCCCGCTCACCCTGCTCATTCTGCTCGCCGTCTTCGGATCCCTGGTCGCCGCCGGAATACCGCTGCTGGTCGCGGTGACCACCGTGGCGGCCACCTTCGGCCTGCTCCAACTGGTCGGCCGCTGGGTGCCGTTCAACGGCGCGGCCAGCGCCATAGTGCTGCTGATCGGCATGGCGGTCGGCATCGACTACTCGCTGTTCTACCTGCGCAGGGTGCGCGAGGAACGTGCCGCCGGGCGCGACGTGGCGGAGGCCCTGAGGATCACGGCGGCCACCTCCGGCCACGCCGTCGTCGCCTCCGGACTGACCGTGATGATCTGCATGCTCGGCCTGCTGTTCACCGGCGTGGACGTCTTCAAGGGCCTGACCGTGGGCACCGTGCTGGTGGTCGGCCTGGCGGTGCTCGGCTCGGTCACCGTGCTGCCGGCGCTGCTCGCCGCGCTCGGGGACCGGGTTGACCGGGCGCGAATCCCCTGGCTCGGCAAGCGGATGACCGTACCCCGCGAGTCCCGGATGTGGGGCGGTGTGGCGCGGGCCGTCGTCCAACGGCCCCTGGTGGCCGGCGTATCGATGGCCGTGCTGATGCTGCTCATGGCGACGCCCGCGCTGGGACTGCGCCTCCAGGACGCGGCGGTCACCGCCAGTCTGCCGCCCGGCCGTTCGGCCGCGGTGGACGCCGCCCGCGAGATGCAGCGGGCGTTCCCCGGCGCGGCGACGGCGGCGCGGGTGGTCATCGAGCGCAGGGACGGGAGACCGGCCGACGGACCCCGCCTGCGCGCGGCCCTCGACGGACTCCATCGCCGGGCGGCGGCCGGTGGGGGAGCGCTGCGTGAGCCCATCACCGCGGTGCCGGTCGGCGACGTCATGGTGGTACGGGTGCCGTTGGGTGGCGCCATCACCGACCCGGCCGCCGACCGCGCCCTGGCCGCGCTGCGCGACCGCGCGCTGCCCGCCGCCCTCGACACGATGCCGGACATCGCGTACGCCGTCGCCGGCAAGACCGCCATGCCGCACGACTTCGCGCAGCAGGTGACCGCCAGAACGCCGCTGGTCTGCGGTTTCATCCTCGCCCTGGCGTTCGTTCTGCTCGTCCTGACCTTCCGGTCCTGGACCATCCCGCTGGTCTCGATCCTGCTGAACCTGTTGTCCATCGGGGCCGCGTACGGGGCACTGGCCTGGGTGTTCCAGGACGGCAACCTGGAAGCGGTCCTCGGGTTCACGTCCTACGGCGGCGTCGTCAGCTGGCTGCCGCTGTTCATGTTCATCATCCTGTTCGGACTGAGCATGGACTACCACATCTTCATCCTCAGCCGGATCAGGGAACGGTGGCTCGGCGGCGCCCCGCCGCGCGAGGCCGTAGTCTCGGGCATCGCCGCCAGTGCGGGCGTGGTCAGCAGCGCCGCGCTCATCATGACCGGCGTCTTCGCGGTCTTCGTGACGCTGTCGGCCATCGAGTACAAGATGCTGGGACTCGGTATGGCGCTGGCGGTGCTGCTGGACGCCACCGTGGTGCGGGGTGTGCTGCTGCCGGCCGCGATGGCCCTGCTGGGGGAGCGGGCCTGGCGCACGCCCCGGCCCGCGACGAGGCGCGGCGGACGAGGATCCCCGGCCGTGGGCCGCGATGTCAGTGGCGATCATTAGGCTCCCCCGCCATGACGTTCATTTTCGAGGTGTCCGCCGACGCCCGCGAGGGCACCACCCTCACCGGCCAGCTAACGCTGGGGGCACCCCCACGCGGCGTTGCCGAAACGTCCCAGTAGCTCCGCTATCGAGACGCTCCGGCGCCTTGCGATGCAGCTCGGTCCGAGGGCTGATGAAGAGCCGAGACGGAGCGAGCGCAGCGAGTGCAGTGCACCAGACGCCCCGGCCTTTCCGACCCTGACCCATCGGACAGCCCCTAGTCCCCCAGCACCCGGGCCCGGCACTCGGACGGGGTGCCCCATGCGTCCCGCAGCGCGCGGGCCTTGCGGATCCACAGGGAGAGGTCGAGTTCGTCGGTGTAGCCGAGGGCGCCGTGGAGTTGGAGGGCGGTGCGCGCTGTGGCGTACGCGGCCTCGCCCGCCGCCACCTTCGCCGCGGCGGTCTCCCGGCCGGCCGACGGGGCGTTCGCGGCCACGGCCAGCGCCGCCGCGTGCACCAGCGGCTGGGCGAACTCCAGGGCGATCAGCGCGTCGGCGAGCCGGTGCTTGACGGCCTGGAAGGAGCCGATGGGGACCTTGAACTGCGTGCGTTGCCCGACGTAGGAGACGGTCTCGGCCAGCAGCGCACGGCCCACGCCGAGGGACTGCGCCGCCGTGGCCAGCCGGGCGACCACGAGGGCGTGTGCGGCGGCCGCGGTCACCGCCGGGCCGCGGGCGAGGACGGTGCCCTCCAGGGGGCGGGACAGTCGGCGCGCCGGGTCGAGGGACGCCTGGACGGGACCGTGGCGTTCCGTCAGCCGGACGGTGTCGTCCTCGATGACGAACACGGCGTCTGCGGCGTCCGCGTCCAGCGCGTACGGGGCATTCGCGCAGAGGCTGACGACCGCCTCGCCGGACGCGATCCCGGCGAGCCGGTCGCCGGCCACCGCGGCATCCCCCAGGCGGTCCAGGAAGGCGGCCGCGGCGACCGTCTCCACCAGCGGACCCGGCACCGCATGTCGGCCCAACTCGGTGAATGCCACGGTGAGTTCGACGGGCAGCAGACCCATGCCGTCGTACTTCTCGGGTACGGCGAGGCCGAACACCCCCGCCTCCGCGAGCCGCGCCCACAGTGCGCGCCCCGGCTTGTGGTCGCCGGCCGCCCAGGCCCGTATGACATCCGGCGTGCCGGACGCGCCCAGCATGCCGTCCAGCGTCCGGCCGAACTCCCGCTGCTCATCGGTCAGGAGGAACCGCATCACCGGCGTCCCTTCGGCAGGCCGAGCAGCCGCTCGGCGATCCTGTGCTGTTCCGGGGGGCAACCCCCGGGCCCCCGGCCGGTCCGGTCCGTCGGGTGGGTGTGGCGTTGGTGTCGGGCGGTGTCGTGGTGCGGGGTCCTGGTCGTCACGCCCGGCGTCCCTTCGGCAGGCCGAGCAGCCGCTCGGCGATGATGTCGCGCTGGATCTCGTTGGTGCCGGCGTAGATGGGGCCGGCCAGGGAGAAGGTGTAGCCCTCGGCCCAGCTTCCGTGTGCGGGGGCGTCGTCGGCGTCATCGGCGAGGGTTCCGTACGGGCCGAGCAGGTCGAGTGCGGTCTCGTGGAGGGCGATGTCCAGTTCGGACCAGAAGACCTTGTTCAGGCTCGACTCGGCGCCGATCGAGCCTCCGGCCGCGATGCGGGAGGCATTGGCGTAGGTGAAGAGCTGGTAGGCGCGGGCGCCGATCGCCGCGTCGGCGACCCGGTCGCGCAGTGCGGTGTCGGACGGGGCCGCGGCCGAGCGCCACAGGGCGGTCAGACGGTCGGCCGCCGCGGTGAAGCGGCCCGGACTGCGCAGGGTCAGCCCGCGCTCGTTGCCGGCGGTGCTCATCGCGACCCGCCAGCCCTGCCCCGGCTCGCCGATGACATCCGCGTCGGGCACGAAGACCTCGTCGAGGAAGAGTTCGGCGAAGGCGGGCTTGCCGTCGAGGCGGCCGATGGGGCGGACGGTCACACCCGGCGCGTCCAGCGGGAACCCCAGATACGTGAGCCCCTGGTGCGGCTTCGGCGTGTCCGGGTCGCTGCGGAAGAGGCCGAAGGCGCGGTCGGCGAAGGCGGCCCGGGACGACCAGGTCTTCTGGCCGCTGAGCAGCCAGCCGCCCTCGGTCCGTACGGCCGTCGAGCGCAGCGACGCCAGGTCGGAGCCCGATTCCGGCTCGGACCAGGCCTGAGCCCAGATGACCTCGCCGGCCGCCATCGGGCCGAGGACGCGGGCGCGTTGCTCGTCGGTGCCGTGCTCGAAGAGGGTGGGGGCGAGGAGGTTGATGCCGTTCTGGCTGACCCGGCCGGGCGCGCCCGCGGCGTAGTACTCCTCCTCGAAGATCAGCCACTGGAGGATGGAGGCGCCCCGGCCGCCGTACTCCTCGGGCCAGGAGACCACCGACCAGCGGTCACCGGCGAGCCGGTGCTCCCAGGCGCGGTGGGCGGCGAAGCCCTCGGCGGTTTCGAGGGAGGGCAGGGGCGTGGCGGGGACGTGCTCGGCGAGCCAGGCGCGGGCTTCGGCCCGGAAGGCGCCCTCGGTGGCGGTGAAGTCGAGGTCCATCAGGCGCCCGCCTCCTTCATCTTGCGGATGTCCATGCCGCCGAGCGAGTCCTTGGCCGTCTCGGCGTTGTGCGCATGCGCCACGTGATGCAGGCCGAAGACGGAGTCCAGGCCGGTGTGCAGGCCCTGAAGGTCCTCGGCCTGGTTGACGGCGCGCTTGGTCAGGGCCAGCCCGAGGCGCGGCATCTCCGCGATGCGCAGCGCCAACTCCCGTGTGTGGTCGGCGAGTTCGTCCCGCGGTACGACGCGGTTGACCATGCCCACCTCGTACGCCCGCCGGGCGCCCATCCGGTCCCCGGTGTAGAGGAACTCCTTGGCGATCCGCGGCGGCATCACCCAAGGGTGGGCGAAGTACTCGACGCCGGGGATGCCCATCCGTACGACGGGGTCGGCGAAGAACGCGTCGTCGGAGGCGACGATCACATCGCAGATCCAGGCGAGCATCAGACCGCCCGCCACACACGCCCCTTGGACGGACGCGATGACCGGCTTGGGCAGCTCCCGCCAGCGGCGGCACATGCCCAGATAGACCTCGGACTCGCGGGCGAACCGGCTCTCCGCCCCCGCCTTGTCCGAGTGGTCCCACCACAGTCCCGCCGTGCGGTCGAAGGGGAGGTGCGCGTCGCGCTCCGGGGTGCCGATGTCATGGCCGGCGGAGAAGTGCCGGCCCGCGCCGGCCAGCACCACGACCTTGACCTCGCTGTCGTCCGCGGCGCGGTAGAAGGCGCGGTCGAGGGCGTAAGTCATCGCGGAATTCTGGGCGTTGCGGTAATCCGGCCGGTTCATGGTGACGGTCGCGATCGGTCCCTGCCGTTCATAGCGCACGGGCCCGTCGTCGTGGGCAGCGGTCATTCCCCGCCCCTCCTTCCCTCACAGGCAACTTCCCTAACAAGTGTTTGGTAGGTTAACGTACCGCCATGAGCAGCGTCGAGGCCCCATCCCACGTCGAGAGCTTCCGCACCGAGTTCCGCCAGTGGCTGCACGCCAACCTCACCGGCGAATTCGCCGTCCTCCGCGGCCGCGGCGGACCCGGCCGGGAACACGAGGCCTTCGCCGAACGCCTCGCCTGGGAACGGCACATGGCGGCCGCGGGCTGGACCTGCGTCGGCTGGCCCGTCGAGTACGGCGGCCGCGGCGCCACCCTGGAACAGCAGGTCGCCTTCCACGAGGAATACGCCCTCGCCGACGCCCCCGCACGCGTCAACCACATCGGCGAACAGCTCCTCGGCCCCACCCTGATCGCCTTCGGCACACCCGAGCAGCGCGCCCGCTTCCTGCCGCCGATCGTCGCCGTGGAAGAACTGTGGTGCCAGGGATACAGCGAGCCGGACGCCGGCTCCGACCTGGCGAACGTACGCACCCGGGCGGTACGGGACGAGGCCGGCGGCGACTGGATCGTCAACGGGCAGAAGATCTGGACGTCACTGGCCCATGAGTCGCAGTGGTGCTTCGTCATCGCGCGCACCGAGCCCAGCTCCGCACGCCACCGCGGCCTCTCCTACCTCCTGGTCCCGCTGGACCAGGAAGGCGTCGAGATACGGCCCATCGAGCAGCTGACCGGAACTTCCGAATTCAACGAGGTGTTCTTCGACGGGGCACGCACCCGCCCCGAGCACCTCGTCGGCGCCCCCGGCGACGGCTGGAAGGTGGCCATGGCCACCCTCGGCTTCGAGCGCGGTGTCTCCACCCTCGGCCAGCAGGTCGGCTTCCGCCGCGAACTCGAAACGCTCATCGACCTCGCCCGCCGCAACGGCGCGGCCGACGACCCGCTGATCCGCGACCGCCTCGCACAGGCCTGGATCGGCCTGGAGACCATCCGGTTCAACGCCCTGCGGATGCTCGACGGCGTCGCGGCCGGTGCCCCCGGACCCGAGGCGTCCATCGGCAAGATCTTCTGGGCCACCTGGCACCGCGACCTGGGCGAACTCGCCATGGACATCTGCGGCGCGGGCGGCACACTCGCCGCCGGTGAGCCCTACGACCTCGACGACTGGCAGCGGCTGTTCCTCTTCTCCCGCGCCGACACCCTCTACGCAGGCTCCAACGAGATCCAGCGGAACATCATCGCCGAGCGGGTGCTCGGCCTGCCCAAGGAGGCCCGCGCATGACCCCCGCACGCCCGCCCCGCTACGTCCCCGGACACGACCTGCTCGCCGGCCGCACCGCCGTCATCACCGCGGCCGCCGGAGCCGGAATCGGCGGCGCCACCGCCCGCCGCTTCCTCGAAGAAGGCGCCCGCATCGTCATCGGCGATGCGCATCCGCGACGGCTGAAGGAGAGCGCGGACGCCCTCGCCGAGGAGTTCGGCGCCGACAAGGTAGCCGGCCTGCCCTGCGACGTCACCGACGAAGACCAGGTCAGCGCGCTCCTCGACCTCGCCGAGGAGCGCCACGGCCGCCTCGACATCCTCGTCAACAACGCCGGCCTCGGCGGCACCGCCGACCTCGTCGAGATGACCGACGAACAGTGGACCAAGGTCCTCGACGTGACCTTGAACGGCACCTTCCGCTGCACCCGGGCCGCGCTGCGCCGGATGCAAGCCACCGGAGACGGCGGCGTGATCGTCAACAACGCCTCCGTCATCGGCTGGCGCGCCCAGCGCGGCCAGGCCCACTACGCCGCCGCCAAGGCCGGGGTGATGGCCCTGACCCGCTGCGCCGCCCTGGAGGCCGCCGAATACGGCGTCCGGATCAACGCGGTCTCGCCCAGCCTCGCCATGCACCCGCACCTGGTGAAGGTCACC
Organism: Streptomyces sp. NPDC101227; assembly: GCF_044767545.1. Lineage (NCBI taxonomy): Bacteria > Bacillati > Actinomycetota > Actinomycetes > Kitasatosporales > Streptomycetaceae > Streptomyces > Streptomyces sp. NPDC101227. The sequence goes on from NZ_JBIWOD010000027.1 coordinate 71,427, forward strand.
ACCCCCGAGCTGCTCGCCGAACTCACCGAGAAGGAGGCGTTCGGCCGCTACGCCGAACCCTGGGAGATCGCCAACGTGATCGTCTTCCTGGCCGGCGACTACTCCTCGTACATGACGGGCGAGACCGTCTCCGTCAGCTCCCAGCATGCCTGAGACCCGCCGCCGCGAACTCCTCGCCACCGCGGCTGAGGTGTTCGCCGCCCAGGGCTACAACGCCACCACCGTCCGGCAGATCGCCGACGCGGTCGGCATGCTCGCGGGCAGCCTCTACTACCACTTCGACTCCAAGGAGTCGATGCTCGACGAGATCCTCGCCACCTTCCTGGACGAGCTGTGGGCCGGCTACGACGCGGTCCTCGCCGCCCGGCTCGGCCCCCGCGAGACCCTCGAAGCCCTGGTCACCGCCTCCTTCCGGGAGATCGACCGGCACCGCGCGGCCGTCGCGATCTACCAGAAGGAGGCCAAGCACCTGGCCGCCCAGCAGCCGCGCTTCGGCTACCTCGCCACCGCGCAGCGCAACTTCGAACAGGCCTGGCTGGGCACCCTCGAGCGCGGAGTGGCCGCAGAGGTCTTCCGCGCCGATCTCGACATCCGGCTCACCTACCGCTTCGTCCGCGACACCGTCTGGGTCGCCGCGAGCTGGTACCGGCCCGGAGCACAGCACAGCCCCGAGGAGATCGCCCGCCAGTACCTCTCCATGGTCCTGGACGGCATCGCCTTGCGGAACTGACCGGCACATCCGCAGAATCATCACCAAGGAGTCCCTCATGGCCGAGGCCTACATAGTCGATGCGCTGCGCACCCCCGTCGGCAAGAAAGGCGGCGGACTGGCCGCCGTCCACCCCGCCGACCTGGGCGCCCATGTGCTCAAGGCGCTGATGGACCGTACGGACGCCGACCCGGCCGCCGTCGAGGACGTCGTCTTCGGCTGCCTGGACACCGTCGGACCGCAGGCCGGCGACATCGCCCGCACCTGCTGGCTGGCCGCCGGGCTGCCCGAAGAGGTCCCCGGCGTCACCGTCGACCGCCAGTGCGGCTCCTCCCAGCAGGCCGTCCACTTCGCCGCCCAGGGCGTGCTCTCCGGCACCCAGGACCTCGTCGTCGCCGGCGGCGTACAGAACATGTCGCAGATCCCGATCGCCTTCGCCAGCCGCCAGGCCGCCGAACCCCTCGGCCTGACCGACGGCCCCTACGCCGGCTCCGCGGGCTGGCGGGCCCGCTACGGTGACGCCCCCGTCAACCAGTTCCACGGCGCCGAACTCATCGCCACCAAATGGGACATCACGCGGCAGGACATGGAGGAGTTCGCGCTCCGCTCCCACCAGCGGGCCATCCGCGCCATCGACGAGGGCCGCTTCGACCGCGAGATCGTCGCCTACGGGGACATCACCACCGACGAGGGACCGCGCCGCGGCACCTCGCTGGAGAAGATGGCCTCGCTGGCGCCGGTCGTCGAGGGCGGCCGGCTCACCGCGGCGGTCTCCTCGCAGGTCTCCGACGGCGCCGCCGCCATGCTGCTGGCCTCCCAGCGGGCGGTGGCCGAGCACGGCCTGACCCCCCGCGCCCGCATCCACCACCTCTCGGTGCGCGGCGAGGACCCGATCCGGATGCTGTCCGCGCCCATCCCCGCCACCGCGTACGCGCTGAAGAAGGCCGGCATGTCGCTGGACGACATCGACCTGGTCGAGATCAACGAGGCGTTCGCGCCCGTCGTCCTGGCCTGGCTCAAGGAGACCGGAGCCGACCCGGAGAAGGTCAACGTCAACGGCGGTGCCATCGCCCTGGGCCACCCGCTCGGCGCGACCGGGGTCCGGCTGATGACGACCATGCTCCACGAACTCGAGCGCACCGGCGGCCGGTTCGGGCTGCAGACCATGTGCGAGGGCGGCGGCCAGGCCAATGTGACCATCATCGAGCGCCTCTGATGCACCCGCCTGAGATGCACGCGCCCGTGACCCACTGGGACGCCGAGACCGACCTGTGCGTCGTGGGGTTCGGCGCCGCCGGAGCGTCCGCGGCCCTCGAAGCCACCGACGCGGGCGCCGACGTCCTCGCCCTGGACCGCTTCGGCGGCGGCGGCGCCACCGCCCTGAGCGGCGGCGTCGTCTACGCCGGCGGCGGCACCGCACAGCAGCGCGCCGCCGGGGCGGTCGACACCCCCGACGCCATGTACGCCTACCTCAAGGCCGAGACCCAGGGCGTGGTGAGCGATGCGCTCCTGCGCAGATTCTGCGCGGACAGCGCCGCGAACCTCGCCTGGCTGGAGGAGAAGGGCGCGGTCTTCGAGGGCACCCTCTGCCCGTTCAAGACCTCCTACCCCACGGACGACTACCTCCTCTACCACTCGGGCAACGAGCAGTTCCCGCCCTACCGCGACGCGGCACCGCCCGCACCCCGCGGCCATCGCACCAAGGCCAAGGGGCTCGCCTCGGGCAAGGTGCTCTTCGGTCATCTCGCGGCGGCGGCCCGCGCCCGCGGCGTCACCCTCGTCCCCCGGGCCCGCGCCCGGCGCCTGATCCTCGACGGGGACCGGGTCGTGGGCGTCGAGTACGCCCATCTGACCGGCGCCGCGGCCCGCGCGCACCGGGCGCTGTCCGCCCCCCTGGGCAAGGGCAGCAACTACTACCCGCAGGGCCTGGGACCCCTCGTGCGCGCGGTGCGCCGGCTGGAGGCACGCGCCGCGACCTTCACCGTACGGGCCCGGCGCGGAGTGGTCCTCGCCGCCGGCGGCTTCGCGTTCAACCTCCGGATGCTGTCCGAGCACGCCCCGCAGTACCTGCCGGGCCGGCCGCTCGGCACCATCGGCGACGACGGGTCCGGCATCCGGCTCGGCACCTCGGCGGGCGGCGCGACCGCCCACCTCGACCGGGTGTCGGCCTGGCGCTTCTTCTCCCCGCCCGCCTCGCTCGGCCGCGGCCTGCTCGTCGACCGTGCGGGCCGGCGCATCTGCAACGAGATGCTCTACGGCGCGGCCATCGGCGACCACATGGTCAACCGCCACGATGGACACGCCTACCTGGTCGTCGACCAGGCGATCTGGGAACGGGCCAAAAAGGAGCTGCGCACCCAGACCGTCTTCTTCCAGAAGGCACAGATGGGCTACCTGTTCGCGCTCGGCCACCGCAAGGCCGCCACCCCCGCGGCCGCCGCGGCCCGCGCCGGGATCTCCCCGGACGGGCTGGCGCGGACGCTGGAGGCCTACAACGCGGCCGCACGGGAGGGCCGCCCGGATCCTCTGGGCAAGCCCGCGGAGTACGTCCAGCCGCTGGCGCGCGGCCCGTACTACGTCCTGGACTGCTCGCTCGGCAGTTCGCTGTTCTACCCCTGCCCGATGATCACTCTCGGCGGCCTGCGGGTGCACGACGACTCCGGGCAGGTGCAACGCCCGGACGGCTCGGTCATCGACGGGCTGTACGCCGCGGGCCGCAGCGCGGTGGGAGTCTGCTCGCACAGCTACGTCAGCGGGCTCTCGATCGCCGATGCGGTGTTCTCCGGACGCCGCGCCGGCGCACACGCCGCCGCCCGCTGAACGGACGGCGGCAAACCCGGCCGGGTCAGCGCAGCAGACGGGCGCGGACCCGGCCCACGGTTTTCCCGTCCAGCCCCAGGCCCTTGGAGACATAGCGCCGGACGCTGCCGTACTCCTGCCGCAGCTCGCCCAGCCCCGCGTCCAGATAGCTCTCGCGGACCTCCTGGAGCGGCCGCAGCAGATCCGTGTCCCGCATCATCCCGGCCTTCTTGAGCCCCGCGTTGACCTTGGCGTCCGCAGGGCGCCGGATGGTGTTGGAGAGCAGATAGTCCCGCTCGGCCGCGGCATGCGGGACGCCCAGCAGACGCAGCAGGACGTAGCTCAGCCAGCCGGTGCGGTCCTTGCCCGAGGTGCAGTGGAAGAGCATCGGGAGCCGGCCGTCGCGCGCGATGTCCTCGAGGGTCGCCGCGAACTGCTCGCGGTTGCGGGCGTTGCTGACGAAGCCCGGGTAGATCTCCCGCATCCGGTGTTCGGCCCGGCCGCCACCGAGCCGTTTTTGCTGCTCGGCCGGGTCCCTGGTGGCGACGGCCGACTGCATCGCCTCGAACAGCCCGGTGTCGTCGACGGGCCGGGAGGTCACCGCGAGACCGTGCGGCAACCGGTCCCTGCCGTCGAACCGCAGCTCCGCCGGCACCCGCAGATCGACGACCGAGTGCAGACGGAGACCGGCCAGCGTGCGCAGATCCGCCGGGGTCAGCTTGGCGAGGGAACCGGAGCGGAAGAGCCGGCCGTAGCGGACCTCGCGGCCGTCGGTGGTGCGATAGCCGCCGAGATCGCGGACGTTGACCGCGCCCTGGAGCGCTATGCGGCGTACGGGGGCCGGCGCGGCGGCCTTGGCGTGGGCATCGGAGGCCTCGGACGGTGCGCGGGCGGCCCGGCCGCAGGCGGCGGTCACGGAGAGCCCGCCGAGCGTGAGGGCGGACCCGAAGAGCAGGGTGGTGGCGCGTCGACGAGTAGGGAACACGCGGCAGCTCCTGTGCAGAGGGGAGGAGGGGGAACCGTGGGAACCCCCGTCCCGGACCGGCACCGCGGCGGCAGTCGGCGCGCCGGGGCCCGAATGACGGTCCGGGACGGGGGAGTTGGGGGGAGAGGCCGGAAGGCCCGGCTCAGTGGGGGAGGGCCGCCAGCGCCGACCGCGCCTCGGCCATGATCCGGTCGACGAGTTCCGCGCACGACGGCAGATCGTCGATCAGCCCGGCGACCTGGCCGGAGGCCATCACGCCGAGGTCGGTACGGCCGTCGACCATCGACGCCTTCAACAGCATCGGGGTGTTGGCCGCGAGCAGGACCTGACTCCAGGTCAGCTCCTTGCCGTGCTTCATCGCCAGTCCGTCGGTGACCATCTGCGCCCAGCTCAGCCCGGACAGCTTCTTGAACGACGCGGCGTGCCGTACCGCCTTGAGCAGCGCGGCGGCGCGCCCGGACCGCTCCAGCGCCGCGACCAGCTCGCTGCGCAGCATCCGGTGCGGCAGGCCGTCCACCTTGGTGGTGACGGTGACGTCCTTGACGGACGCTTCCAGATAGCGGGCCTGCACGCCCTGCGGCACGGTGCTGTCCGAGGTCAGCAGGAAGCGGGTGCCCATGGCGATGCCGGCCGCGCCGTAGGCGAGGGCCGCGATCAGTCCCCGGCCGTCGAAGAAGCCGCCGGCGGCGATCACCGGGATGTCGACCGCGTCCACGACCTGGGGGAGCAGGACGGTGGTGGCGACGTTCCCGGTGTGGCCGCCGCCCTCGCCACCCTGGACGATGACCGCGTCGGCGCCCCAGGCCGCGACCTTTTCCGCGTGCCGGCGGGCACCGATGGACGGGACGACGATGACGCCCGCGTCCTTCAGCCGGGCGATCAGATCGCGCGAGGGGGCCAGCGCGAACGAGGCGACCCGTACGCCCTCCTCAATGATGATGCCCACGCGTTCGGCGGCGTCGCCCGCATCCGCCCGCAGATTGACGCCGAACGGCTCGTCCGTACGGGAGGCGACCTCGCGGACCGCGGACCGCAGCTGAGCGGGCGTCATGGTGGCGGAGGCGAGAATCCCGAGCGCGCCGGCGTTGGCGGCGGCCGAGACCAGCCGCGGCCCGGCCACCCAGCCCATGCCGGTCTGCACGATCGGATGCCGTACCCCGACGAGCTTCGTCAGCGGCGTCTCGATGCCGACGACGCTCGCCCCGCCCGTACCGCTCGCCTCGCCCGTACTGCCCGTACCGCCCGTCTGGCCCTTGCCGTTCGTCCCGCTCACGACGGCACCTCACGGTCGCGCAGCCCCTTGGGGTCGATGACCTCGCGGATCAGCCGCAGCTCCTCGGGGGTGGGCTCGCGGGTGCTGGGCACCTCGTCGGGCCGGGCGACCGGGAAGCCGGTGGCCTCGGCCACCTCGTCCACCGTCACGCCGGGATGCAGGGAGGCCAGGCGCATCGCGCGGTCCGGGGTCTCGAAGTCGAGGACGCCGAGGTTGGTGACCACGCGCGGGATGCGGTGGTAACGGGTCGCCGACGGGCCGGCCGCGGCGGCGCTGTCGTAGCCGACGCCGCTGATCATGTCGACCTTCTCGACGAAGACCCGGGACGAGTGCTTGGGCACCCAGTAACTGACCGGATTGTTCAGGGTGTTGACGGGGGCGCCGCGGACGCCGAGCAGCTGGCGGGCGGGCCGCTCCCAGTCGCCGATGCAGGAGATGTTCTGGTTGCCGAAGCGGTCGATCTGGCTGGCACCCATCATGACGTGGCGCCGGCCGCCGGTGACCATGGTCAGGTGCTGGCGGTACGGCAGCCAGCCCTCGGGCTCCCCGTCGAGCCCGACGATCATCGCCTCGCCGTCCGTGAGGAGCAGGTCGGGGGAGAAGGTCCGCTTGGCCAGCCGCGCGCCGATGGACGGGATCAGGCCCATCGGGCTGGCGAGCACCTCGCCGTTGTCCCGCCAGGCGTCGGCACAGGCGATCACGCAGTACTCGGCGCGGGTGGCCGCGCTCACGGTCGTCGTCACTTCTGCTCCTCGTGCCAGGCGTGCACCGCGGACTGGTAGGACTTCTCGTCCGCTCCGGACAGGAAGCGCTCCGCGAACTCGTCCCAGGGCGTGGTCGCGTACAGCTTCTGGAACGGCTCATCGCGGCCGTAATCGGGGACGCACGAGGTGAAGTGCGCACCGTTCGGCGTTTCGACGACGCCGGTGACCGCATGCCGCTTGACGAGCAGGGTCTGCGGGACGGCGTCCTGGAAGCCGTCCACCAGCTGCTCGCACGAGACGTACGCCGCGTCCGCCGCCTCGCAGAACAGATCGTCGAAGTAGGGATCGGGCCCCAGGTACTGGCCGTTGCCCAGCCGGTCGGCGCGGTTCATATGGACCAGTGCCGCATCCATCCGCAGCGCGGGCATCGCGACGAAGGTCTCCCCGTCGTCGTACGGCGAAGTGACGGTCCGCAGGCCGGGATTGACCCGCATGACGTCCGAACCGAGGCCGGCGCGTACGGGGAGGAACGGCAGGCGGTTCGCGGCGGCGTGCAGGCCCCACATGAACATCGCCTCGTCGACCTCCATCAGCGCGAACGCACCGCGCTGGCGGGCCGCGCGGAAATGCGGCTCCAGAGGGATGGAGTCGAGGGTCGCGAACGGGGCGATCAGCTTGCTGATCTTCCCGGCGGCGGCGAGCAGGCCGACGTCGGGACCGCCGTACGAGACGACGGTGAGATCGGTGATCTCGGAACGGAGCAACGCCCGCACCAGCGCCATCGGCTTACGCCGCGAACCCCAGCCGCCGATGCCGAGGGTCATACCGCTGCGCAGGCGGGAGACGACGTCCTCGGGCGTCATGGTTTTGTCGGTCATGATCGGTTCTCCTTGCCGAAGGTGTCGCGGACGCGATCGGCGACTCCGCTGAGGTTCGCTTCGAAGGTGAAGCCCTGCTCGAAGCGGTAGCTGCGGTGCACGTCGACGGGGTCGATGCCGTTGATGGCGGCCTTGGCCAGACGGATGAGAAGGCCGTCCTTCCGGGCGATCTCGTGGGCCAGCTCCATCGCCGCGTCCATGAGTTGGTCGCGCGGTACGACCTTCCAGACCGAGCCGTGGGCGTGCAGTTCGGCGGCGGTGGCGGTGCGCGAGGTGTAGTAGAGCGCCCGCATCAGATGCTGGGGGACCAGCCGGGCCAGGTGGGTGGCCGCGCCGAGCGCGCCACGGTCCAGCTCCGGCAGGCCGAACGTGGCGTCGTCGCTGGCCACGATCGCGTCCGCGTTCCCGACGAGGCCGATGCCGCCGCCCAGGCAGAAGCCGTGCACCGCCGCGACGACCGGTACCTCGCACGCATAGACCGCCGAAAACGCCTCCGCGCAGCCACGGTTGGCGCCGATCAGCGCGCCATGGCCGCCGGACGCGGTGTCCCGCTGCATCTCCTTGATGTCGACGCCCGCATTGAAGCCGCGGCCCTCGGAGGTGAGCACGACGCAGCGGACGTCGGGGTCGCGGCCGGCCGACCGGACGGCGTCCGCGAGGTCGTACCAGCCCTGAACGGGAAGGGCGTTGACCGGGGGGAAATCGACGGTGACGACCGCGATTCCCTTGTCCGGCCTGGAGGTGGAGACACCCATGAGCAGATCAGCTACCTTTCCACCAAGCGTTTGTTAGGTAGCGAAGTTAGCAGCGGATCGCGCGCTGCGGGAGGGGTGTCACATGAGCCTGACCCTCGATCTGACCGGACAGGTGGCCGTCGTCACCGGCGGCACCAGGGGCGTCGGCGCGGGAATCGCCCGCGCATTCCTGCAGGCCGGAGCCACCGTCGTGGTCTGCGCACGCAGACCGCCCGACACCCCCGTCGAGGCCGCCGGCCGCACCGCGCACTTCCACCCCCTCGACCTGCGCGACCCGGCCGCCGTACGCGACTTCTTCCCCCGGGTCGCGGCCGACCACGGCCGGCTCGACTGCCTGGTCAACAACGCCGGCGGCACCCCCTACCGCCTGCTCGGCGAGAGCGACGCCGCACGGCACGCCCGCGTCGTCGAACTCAACCTCATCGCGCCGATGACCGCCTCGCTCGCCGCGTACGAGGTCATGCGCACACAGCCCGACGGCGGCTCCGTCATCATGATCGGCAGCGTCAGCGGCACCCGCCCCTCACCCGGCACCGCCGCCTACGGTGCCGCCAAGGCGGGCCTGGACAACCTCGCCCGCTCCATGGCCGTCGAATGGGCGCCGGCGGTCCGCGTCAACACTCTCGTCCTGGGCATGGTGCGCACCGAACTCTCCGCCCTGCACTACGGCGACGAGGCGGGCATCGCGGCCGTCGGCGCCACCGTGCCCCTCGGCCGGCTCGCCGAACCCGCCGAGATCGGCGACGCCTGCGTCTTCCTCGCCTCCGACCGCGCCGCCTACCTCAGCGGCGCCGGACTGCTCGTCCACGGCGGCGGGGAACGCCCCGCCTTCCTCGACGCCGCCACCGTCAACCACCCCACCACCGCCAGCCACCCCACCACCGCCAGCCACCCCACCACCGAAGCCACCAAGGAGTCCTGACATGACCGGAATCTGCGCCGGACGCGTCGCCGCCGTCACCGGAGCCGGCCGGGGACTGGGCCGCGCACATGCCCTCGCCCTCGCCGCCGAAGGAGCCCAGGTCGTCGTCAACGACCTCGGCGTGGCCGCCGACGGAGCCGGCTCCTCCGCCGGGCCCGCCCAGCAGGTCGTCGACGAGATCCGCGCCCTCGGCGGCCAGGCCGTCGCCCACACCAGCGACATCACCACCACCGACGGCGCCGCCTCCCTCATCACCACCGCCCTCGACTCCTTCGGCCGCCTCGACACCCTCGTCAACAACGCCGGATTCCTGCGCGACCGGATGCTCGTCAACCTCGACGAGGACGACTGGGACGCCGTGATGCGGGTCCACCTCAAGGGCCACTTCCTGCCGCTCAAGCACGCCGCCGGGCACTGGCGCGCCGAGGCCAAGGCCGGCCGGACACCCGACGCCCGGGTCGTCAACACCAGCTCGGGCGCCGGACTCCTCGGCAGCGTCGGCCAGGGCAACTACTCCGCCGCCAAGGCCGGGATCATCGGGCTCACCCTCGTCGCCGCCGCCGAAATGGGCCGCTACGGCGTCCAGATCAACGCCATCGCCCCGGCTGCCCGCACCCGGATGACCGAGCAGACCTTCGCCGAGACGATGGCGGCACCCGCCGAGGGCGAATTCGACGCCATGGCTCCGGGGAACGTCTCCCCGCTGCTCGTCTGGCTGTCCTCCGCCGCCAGCGACGGCGTCACCGGCCGGGTCTTCGAGGCCGAGGCCGGCCGGATCACCGTGATGGAGGGCTGGCGGCCCGGCCCCACCGCCGACAAGGGCGCCCGCTGGACCCCCGCCGAGGCCGGCGAGGCCGCCCGCAAGCTCCTCGCCGACGCCGAACCGCCGCAGCCGGTGTACGGGGCGCGCTGACGGCGCGGGGCCGGGCCTGGGCAAGGGGCGGGCGGGACGGGCGGGCCGGGTACGGCTCCCCGCCTCGTCCGCCCCGACACCAGGGGCCACGCGACCCCGACACCAGCGACTTTGCCCCCGACACCAGCGACTATGACGGACCGAAATCACCTCACGCCGTCGAAATCCCGCTCAGCGGGAACGCGCGCTCCCCGCCCGCCGCCCGCCCCGCTTAGCCTCCCCGGACGAACCGACCGCCCTGCGGAGGACCACCCCATGCTCACGGACCGCCAACGGCACCTCGCGGCAGAACTGCTGTGGGACGCCGAGCGCAGCGGCACCCCCGTCGCCCCCCTCGTCGACGCCTTCCCGGGCATCGACGCCGAGGACGCCTACGAGATCCAGCTGATCAACATCCGCCGGCAGTGCGCCGCCGGCGCCACCGTCACCGGCCACAAGGTCGGCCTGTCCTCCCCGGTCATGCAGCAGATGATGGGCGTCGACGAACCCGACTACGGCCACCTCCTCGACGCCATGGAACTGCACCAGGACCGGCCCGTACCCCTCACCCGCTACTGCGCCCCGCGCATCGAGGTCGAGGTCGGCTTCGTCCTCGGCGACGACCTGCCCGGCGAGGAATGCGAGGTGGCCGACGTGCTCGCCGCCACCGAACGGGTCGTGCCTGCACTGGAGTTGATCGACAGCCGCATAAGCGACTGGCGGATCGCACTGCCCGACACCATCGCCGACAACGCCTCCTCCGCGGGATACGTCATCGGCGACGGCCGCGACCCGCGCGAGCTGGACCTCAAGGCCATCGACGCGGCACTGCGCGACGACACCCGGCAGCTCGCCGCGGGCCGCAGCGACGCCGTACTCGGCGACCCGGCCCGCTCCGTCGCCTGGCTCGCCCGCACCGTCGCCCGCTTCGGCGTGCCCCTCGAGAAGGGCCACCTGGTGCTGCCCGGATCCTGCACCCGAGCCGTCGACGTGACGGCCGGAGCGACCTTCACCGCCGAGTTCACCGGGCTGGGCTCGGTCTCCCTCTCGTTCATCTGAGGTGATGATGACCAGCAAGACCAAGCCGACCGACACGGCCACCACGAACGGCACCCGCAAGGCCACCGCCGCGATCGTCGGATCCGGCAACATCGGCACCGACCTGCTCTACAAACTCCAACGCTCCGCACTCATCGAACCCCGCTGGATGATCGGCGTCGACCCCGACAGCGAGGGACTCGCCCGCGCCCGCGACGCCGGCCTGGAAGCCAGCCACGAAGGCGTCGACTGGCTGCTCGCCCAGGACGAGAAGCCCGACATCGTCTTCGAAGCCACCTCCGCGTACGTCCACCGGGCCAACGCCCCCCGCTACGCCGAACTCGGCATCAAGGCCGTCGACCTCACCCCCGCCGCCGTCGGCCCCGCCGTCGTACCGCCCGCCAACCTCCGCGAGCACCTCGACGCCCCCAACGTCAACATGATCACCTGCGGCGGCCAGGCCACCATCCCCATGGTGTACGCGGTCTCCCGCGTGGTCCCCGTCCCGTATGCGGAGATCGTCGCCTCGGTGGCCTCCGTCTCCGCAGGACCCGGCACCCGCGCCAACATCGACGAGTTCACCCGCACCACCTCGCGCGGCATCGAAACCATCGGCGGCGCCGACCGTGGCAAGGCCATCATCATCCTCAACCCCGCCGAACCGCCCGTCATCATGCGCGACACCGTCTTCTGCGCCATCCCCGAAGACGCCGACCGGGCCGCCATCGCCCAGTCCGTCAAGGAGATCGCCGAGCAGGTCGCCACCTACGTACCCGGCTACCGGCTGCGCACCGAGCCGCAGTTCGACGACCCCTCCCCGGTCAGTGGCGGCATGGCGCGCGTCGCGATCTTCCTGGAGGTCGAAGGCGCCGGTGACTTCCTGCCGCCGTACGCAGGCAACCTCGACATCATGACGGCCGCCGCCACCAAGGTCGGCGAGGAGTTCGCGAAGGGCATGCAGGCATGAAGACCGACTCCGGAACACACACCGTCCCCGGCTCGAAGACCTACTCCGAAACGCTGGACATCAGGATCACCGACTCCTCGCTGCGCGATGGCTCGCACGCCAAGCGGCACCAGTTCACCGGCGAGGACGTACGGTCCATCGTCGCGGCCCTCGACGGCGCGGGCGTTCCCGTCATCGAGGTCACCCACGGCGACGGACTCGGCGGCTCGTCCTTCAACTACGGCTTCTCCAAGACCCCCGAGCAAGAACTCATCAAGATCGCTGTGGACACCGCCCAACGGGCGAAGATCGCCTTCCTGATGCTGCCCGGCCTCGGCGTCAAGGACGACATCCGCGCCGCCCACGGCAACGGCGGACAGATCTGCCGGATCGCCACCCACTGCACCGAGGCCGACATCTCCGTCCAGCACTTCGGGCTCGCCCGCGAGATGGGCCTGGAGACCGTCGGCTTCCTGATGATGGCGCACTCCACCACCCCCGAAAAGCTCGCCCGGCAGGGCCGCATCATGGCCGACGCGGGCTGCCAGTGCGTCTACGTCGTCGACTCCGCCGGCGCCATGGTCATGGACGACGTCACCGACCGGGTCGCGGCCCTGGTGGCCGAGCTCGGCGACGACGCCCAGGTCGGCTTCCACGGACACGAGAACCTCGCCCTGGGAACGGGCAACTCCATCGCTGCCATCAAGGCCGGAGCCCTCCAGATCGACGGCTCCACCCGCCGCCTCGGCGCGGGCGCCGGCAACACCGCCGTCGAGGCACTGGTCGCGGTCTGCGCCAAGATGGGCATCCGCACCGGCATCGACGTACTCAAGATCATCGACGCGGCGGAGGACGCGGTCCGCCCCGTGATGGACGACGAGTGCCAACTCGACCGGATGGCCCTCCTGATGGGCCATGCCGGCGTCTACTCCAGCTTCCTCAAGCACGCCTACCAGCAGGCCGAACGCTATGGCGTCTCCGGCGCCGAAATCCTGCTGCGGGCGGGCGAACGCCGCCTCGTCGGCGGCCAGGAGGACCAGCTCATCGACATCGCCGTCGAACTCGCGGCACAGCAGTAGAGGGAGAGAGACGTTGACTCCTCCCCCTCGTACGCGAGGGGGATTCCTGGCTCACGTTGCCTGCGGCCCGGCGGGCGCGCAGGTCTTGCACGATCAGCACCAGCCGGGGTGCAGACCAGCCCGGACCAGCATCACGCGGGCGGAGTTCTTGTCCCTGGGGGATACGGCTCCGCATGCGGTGCAGCGCTCGCCCGGTTGTGAGCGTGGACCGTCTTCGACTTCGCGACGCACTCATTCCAAATCCAACGACACCGGTCCCACTCGGCCTCAAGCGCACGCCGCGCCGCGGACGACAGGCGCAGGCGGAAGGTGTACCGGGCATGCCCGGTCTCCTCCTCCGTCTGCGCTGGTGTCGTCATGCACCTGAACCTACCCGGAGGGACTGACAGTTGAGAACGGCTGATCTTGCTGGGCTTGCCCACCTGTCCCGTGGTGGACGGTCAATCGCCCCGGCGGCGATTGGCCTTTCCCTGCCCTGCTCCGCAGGAGCTTTGTTTCTCCCCCGCAAGCGGGAGGTACCCCCACCCCCGGCTGAAGCCGGGGGTTCCCACGAAGGAGAACGCTGATGACCGCACTCAACGAAGAGGCCCGTGTCATCGAGGCGGCCGCACTGCCCACCCGGTTCGCCCGGGGCTGGCACTGTCTCGGCCTCGCCGACACATTCAAGGACGGCGCGCCCCACGAGATCGAGGCGTTCGGCACCGAACTCGTCGTCTTCCAGGGCGCCGACGACGGCGAACTGCACATCCTCAACGCCTACTGCCCCCACATGGGCGGCAACCTCGCCCGCGGCAGCATCAAGGGCGACGCCGTCGCCTGCCCGTTCCACGACTGGCGCTGGTCCGGCAACGGCCGGTGCGCCGGCATCCCGTACGCCCGCCGCGTCCCGCCCCGCGCCCGCACCCGCGCCTGGATCTCCCTCGAACGCAACCAGCAGCTCTACGTCTGGAACGACCCCGAGGGCAACCCGCCGCCGCCCGAGGTCACCATCCCCGAAATCGAGGGCATCGGCACCGCCGAGTGGTCCGGCTGGTCCTGGAACTCCCTGCGCGTGGAGAACTCCAACTGCCGCGAAATCGTCGACAACGTCGTCGACATGGCCCACTTCTACTACATCCACTACTCCTTCCCCACCTACTTCAAAAACGTCTTCGACGGCCATGTCGCCACCCAGTACATGGAGTCCAGCCCGCGCGGCGACATCGACGTGAGCACCCCCTCCTCGATCGGCGACCTCCGCTCCGACGCCTCGTACTTCGGGCCCTCGTACATGATCGACAAGTTGTGGACCGATGTCGGCGGTGGCGTCGAGATGGAGTCCGTGCTGATCAACTGCCACTACCCCATCGACGAGAACAGCTTCCTGCTGATGTACGGCGCGAGCATCAAAAAGCTCCCCGGCATGAGCGACGAACAGGCCAACGAGGCCGCCCGGCTCGCCTCCGAGGGCCTCAAGGTCGGCTTCGAGCAGGACGTCGAGATCTGGCGGAACAAGACCCGGATCGACAATCCGCTCCTCACCGAGGAGGACGGCCCGGTCTACCAACTCCGCCGCTGGTACGAGCAGTTCTACGTGGACGCCGCCGACGTCAAGGACGAAATGGTGCGCCGCTTCGAGTTCGAGATCGACACCACCCGGGCCAACGCGGCCTGGCAGGCCGAGGTCGCCGACAACCTCGCCCGCCGCGCGGTCGGAGCCTGAGATGCGACCCGTGGCATGCGGGGCCTGCGGAAACCAGGTCCTGTGCGAGAAGTTCAGCCCCGCCCACACCCAGGTGCAGTGGACCGGCGACGCGGCCGAGGCCTGCCCGCGGATCCGCGCCCGGGTGGCGGCGGGCGAACTGAGCGCCCGGGTCCGCTCCTGCGACGCGCTGCGCGAGAGCATCGCCCGCGCCGTCGAGGACGGGGCGCTGACGGTCGACGGCACCCGCGAGGCCGAGCAGGCCGGCGGCACGTACGCGACCGTGGGGGTGACCGATGGCTGAGCCGCGTACGCACCGGCTGGTGATCGCCGAGGTGATCGAGGAAACCGCCGACGCCCGCTCCCTGGTCTTCGAGGCCGCGCCCCAACTCCCGTACGAGCCAGGTCAATTCCTCACCTTCAAGCTGCCCGGCACGGACGGGCAACCGGTGACTGCCCGCTGCTACTCCCTCGCCAGCTCCCCGCACACCGGCGAACCGATGAAGGTCACGGTCAAACGGGTCCCCGGCGGCCATGGCTCCAACTGGCTGTGCGACCACGCGGCACCGGGCACCGAACTGGAGGTCCTGCCGCCCGCCGGCACCTTCACCCCGCCCGGCCTGGACACGGACCTGCTGCTCGTCGCGGGCGGCAGTGGCATCACCCCGGTGATGTCGATCCTCAAATCCGTCCTGACCCGGGGCCGGGCACGGCTCGTCCTCCTCTACGCCAACCGCGCCGAATCCGCCGTCATCTTCCGCGACGAACTCCGGGAGCTGACCGAGGACTACCCGGACCGCCTCCAGGTGATCCACTGGCTGGAGACCCTCCAGGGACTGCCCGCCACGGACCGGCTGGCCACCGCGCTCGCCCCGTACGCCGGCCGGGTCGCCTACCTGTGCGGCCCGCAACCGCTGATGGACGCCGCCGAGGAAGCCCTGCGCGGCCTCGGCGCGACCCGCGAGCGGCTGCACCGCGAACGGTTCTTCTCGCTCAGCGGCGCGGCGTTCGGGGCACCGGCCGCGGTGGATTCCACGGCGGGCTCGTCCACGGCGGGTTCGTCCGGACCGGCCCCGGACGAACCCGGCAGCACGGCCCGGGTCGAACTCGACGGCGCGACCCATGAGATCACCTGGCCGTCGGGCACCCCCCTGCTCGACGCCCTGCTCGCCGCCGGAGTCGACGCCCCCTACTCCTGCCGGGAGGGCGCCTGCGCCGCCTGCACCTGCCGGGTACTGGAGGGAAGGGTGAAGATGACCCGCAACGAGGTACTGGACGACGTCGATCTCGCGGACGGCTACATCCTGGCCTGCCAGAGCCTGCCGCTCACCCCCCGGGTTGGCCTCACGTACTCATGAACCGCACCCACTGACCACCCGACCACCCGAAACCCTGGCCACCGGCCGTCCCTCACACATTCTCCGGCGGGGCACGCCCCGCCGGAGAACTGCACTTTTGGAGCACGGCGCCCCCGCCCGTCACAGCCACTCGCTGTCCCGGATCCACGCCATGGTGCTGTCCATCGCGGCCGGCGACAGCTTCGGCCCGGCGGGGACGGCGGGCCGGGGCGGCTTCTGCGGCAGCGCGGCCCGCCGCCCCGGCCCGAACAGCGACTGCCACACCGCTCGCGCGCAGTCCGTCACGGCAGGGGCCAGCCGGTCCAGTTCGCGATGCGTCCCGTTGCCGGACAGCGAGATCGCGGCGATCGCCCGGCCCGCCCCGCGCAGCGGTACGGCCACGCACGAGACGCCCCGGTACGCCTCCTCGCGGTCGAAGGCGACCCCGCGTGCGCGCGTCGTGGTGAGCTCGCCGTGCAGCGCCTGCGGGCGGCTGATGGTGCGCGGCGTGCGGGCCCGCAGCCCGCGCCGGATCACCTGCTCCACCAGCGCATCGTCGCTGAACGCCAGGATCGCCTTGCCCGCCGCGGTGCAATAGGCGGGCAGCCGGCCGCCGACCCGCGAGGGCACCGCGGTGTCCATCGCGCCGCCGATCCGCTCCACCACCACGACCTCGGCATCGTCCAGCACCGTCAGATGCACCAGATGCCCGGTCGACTCATGGAGTTCGTGCAGGTGCGGCAGGGCCGCCCGGCGCAGCCGGTGGTGGTGGGAGGCCAGCGCCCCCAGCTCCAGCATCCCCATGCCGAGGCGGTAGCCGCGGCCCTCCCGCTCCAGCCAGCGCAGCTGCATCAGCTGGTCCAGGATGCGGTGCGCGGAGGATCTGGGCACCCCCGAGCGCTCCACCACTTCGGTCAGGCTGAGCCGTGGATCCGTACTGCTGAACGCGCTCATCACCCGCGCGGCCTTCTCCAGCAGAGACAGCGGCGGGCAGCCGCCCTCGAGGGACTGCTGCGACATCGGCACACCTCCCACATGACTGGCGTTCAGGGCGAACACCCCGGGCAGAGGTGCCTGGCGCGGACCCGAGCAAGGTCGTGACCAGGTTCTTTCCGGGGTTGCGAGGAGACTGCCAGCCCTCCCGCTGAGTGGGAAGAGGGTATTTCGTTTCGGAATAGTAAAGCGTAGGTTCCCCCTACCCCTGTCGCGGGACGGAGCGGCAGGGGCCCATCCCGTACGACCCGAGAGGGGATGCGCATGCGCGACGACGACGTACTCGCAGCGGTCCGCGAACTCGCCCCGGCCCTGCGCGAGCGTGCCGCGGAGGCCGAGACGCTCCGCAAGGTGCCCGACACGTCTATCAAGGACCTGGAGGAGACCGGCTTCTTCCGACTGCTTCAGCCCCAGGCCTACGGCGGACTGGCCGCCGACCCGCTGGTCTTCTACCGCTGCGTCAAGGAGATAGCCAAGGCCTGCGGGTCCACCGGCTGGGTCGCCTCCGTCGTCGGCGTGCACCCCTGGCATGTGGCGCTCTACGACCGGCGCGCCCAGGACGAGGTATGGGGCGAGAACCCGCACGCCCGGATCTCCTCCTCGTACGCCCCCACCAGCCAGGTCACCCCGGTCAGCGGCGGTTTCAAGGTCTCCGGCCGCTGGCACTTCTCCTCCGGCTGCGACCATACCGACTGGGTGCTCCTCGGCGGCCTGGTCACCGACAGCGACGGCAAGCCGGTCGAGGTCTACACCTTCCTCGTCCCGCGCACCGACTACCGCATCGTCGACGTCTGGGACACCGTCGGCCTGCGCGGCACCGGCAGCAACGACATCGTCATGGAGGACGTCTTCGTCCCCGAGTACCGCGCCCTGGGCTTCGGCCCGGTCAGCGCGCTCGACTGCCCCGGCCACCGCGTCCACCCCGAGCCGCTCTACCGGCTGCCCTACGCCGCGGTCTTCACCACCACCATCTCCACCCCGATCGTCGGCATCGCCGAGGGCGCCTACGACGGCTATATCGCCGCCACGCGCGAGCGGTTCCGCGTCTCCTACGGCCAGAAGGTCTCCGAAGACCCCTTCGCCCAGGTGAGGATCGCCCGCGCGGCCAGCGACATCGACGCCGCATGGCTTCAACTGACCCGGAACATCGGGGAATTGTACGACCTTGCGGTGCGGGGCGAGGAGCTGCCGATGGCGCTGCGCACCCGCGCGCGGCGCGACCAGGTGCTCGCCACCGAGCGGGCGGTCGCCGCCGTGGACCTGCTGATGGAGAACGCCGGCGGGGGCGCCATGCGCACCGGCCCGAACGCCGTCCAGCGCGCCTGGCGCGATGTGCACACCGGCCGCGGCCACGCCGCCAACGACCCCGAGCGGGCGCTCGTCCTCTTCGGCCAGGGCGCGCTCGGCATCGACATCCAGGACACGATGCTGTGATCACCTACGAGAGCACCTCGACCACCGTGAAGGTCGCGAAGGCCGGCGGGCTGAGCCTGCACTACAACGAAGCGGGGCCGCGGGACGCACCCGTGGTGATCATGCTCCACGGCGGCGGCCCCGGCGCCTCCGGCTGGTCCAACTTCGGCCGCAACCTGCCCGTCTTCGCCGAACACTTCCGGACCCTGCTGATCGACCAGCCCTGCTACGGCGCCTCCGACAAGCCCGAGCCGGACAAGGACTTCTTCTCCTTCGCCGCCGATGCCGTGGCCGCGCTGATGGACCAACTCGGCCTGGAGAAAGCCCACTTCATCGGGAACTCGCTCGGCGGCGGCACCGCCACCCGGATGGCCCTCGACCACCCGGACAAGGTCGCCAAGCTCCTGCTGATGGGCCCCGGCGGCATCTCCGTCAACCTCTTCTCGCCCGACCCGACCGAGGGCATCAAGAAGCTCTTCGCCTTCAACGCCGCAAACGGTTCCGGCGAGCCCACCCGCGAGCAGATGCGGGACTTCCTGCTGACGATGGCGTACGACCCGGCGATCGTCACCGACGCCTTCGTCGAGGAGCGCTACGCGCAGGCCATCGACCCCGAGGCCCGGCTCGGCACGGCCCGGATGGGCGCCTCGTTCGCCAAGTGGCCCCAGGACACCATGCTGTGGCGCGAGGCGTACCGCATCACCCACCCCACGCTGATCACCTGGGGCAGGGAGGACCGCACCAACCCCCTGGACGGGGCGCTGGTCGCCCTCAAGACCATCCCCGACGCGCGCCTGCACGTCTTCCCGCACTGCGGCCACTGGGCGCAGACGGAGCGGTTCGACGAGTTCAACCGCCTCGCCATCGACTTCTTCTCGCACTGAGTGCCACCAGAACCTCCGAGGGGCTTCATCATGGACATTCGCTCTCTGGGCTATCTGCGCATCGAGACCGCCAAGCTCGCGGAATGGCGCACCTACGTCCTCGACATCCTCGGCATGACCGAGGCCGAGGGCAGCACGGACGAGGTGCTCCACGTCCGTATCGACGACCGCATCCGCCGCTTCTCCTTCGTCGCCGGCGAGCAGGACCGGCTCATCGGCGCCGGCTTCGAGGTCGCCGGCGCCAGGGCGCTGGCCGAGGCAGCCGCCGAACTCGAGGCGGCCGGCGTCGCCGTCAAGCACGCCGACGACGCCACCCTCGCCGAACGCCGCGTACAGGGCCTGATCCACTGCGCGGACCCGGCCGGCAACCCCCTGGAGATCTACTGGGGCCAGGCTCAGGACCACACCCCGCTCGGCACCCCCTACGGCAACCGCTTCGTCACCGGCGACCACCTGGGCCTCGGCCATGTCGTGATGCCCGCACCCGACATGGACGCGGCCGTCGACTTCTACGAGAACCTGCTCGGCTTCCAGCTGCGCGACCGGATGAAGCTGCCGCCCGTCGCCGTCCCGACCGGCGAGCCGGGCCGCGACTTCTACTGGATGAACTTCCTCAGCCCCAACGCCCGCCACCACAGCCTCGGCCTCTACCCCGGCGCCCTCCCGCCCGGCATCGTCCACTTCATGGTCGAGCTGGAGAGGCTCGACGACGTCGGCTTCTGCCTGGACCGGATGAACAAGGCGGGCATCCCGATCGCCTCCTCGCTGGGCCGGCACTCCAACGACCACATGGTTTCGTTCTACGCCCAGGCCCCCGGCGGCTTCCAGGTCGAATACGGCTGGGACGGCCTGATCGTCGACCCGGCCACCTGGACCACGAAGGAGATCACCTCCGACAGCTTCTGGGGCCACCAGTGGAACGGCTGATCGAGTCTGCGGCATTCCGCGACATCATCGGGCGCTTCGCCAGCGGTATCACCGTCGTAGCCACCCTCGGCGACGGCGGTCGCCCGGCCGGTCTGGCCTGCCAGTCCTTCGCCTCGCTCTCCCTCGACCCGCCGCTGATCATGCTCTGCGTCGGCAAGTCCTCGACGAGCTGGCCGACGATCGAGGCCGCCGGACGGTTCGCCGTCTCCGTCCTCGCCGAGGAACAGCGGGACGTCTGCGCCGCACTCGGCAGACCCGGCCCGGACAAGTTCGCCGGCATCGACTGGCGCGCCTCCGAACGCGGCACCGTGCACCTCGGCGGCGCCCTGGCCACCGTGGACTGCGAGCTGGACGCCGTCCACGAGGCGGGCGACCACTACGTCGTCACCGGGAGGGTCACCGAACTCGCCGCCCGCGACGACGGATCGCCGCTGCTGTACTTCCGCAGCGCCTACGCCGCCGGAGCGTTCTGATGCCCCTCGACGCCGCGAAGCTCACGGCCGCGCCGCCCGTCCGCACGCAGGTGAGCTGGGACGACCGCGATGTGCGGCTCTACCACCTCGCCCTCGGCGCGGGCGTTCCCGAGACCGACGAGCGCGAACTGGCCTACGTCTACGAGCGGCACGCCCGCGGCCTCGTCGTACTGCCCACCTTCGGCACGGTCGCGGGCGGCACCGGCGGCATCGGCTTCCAGGTCTTCGACCTGCCCGGAGCCGATATCGACCTGGCGCAGGCGCTGCACGGCGGCCAGGAGATCACCGTGCACCGCCCGCTGCCCGCCGCCGCCCGCGCCACCGCCGTCACCCATGTCCCCGCCGTGTTCGACAAGGGCAAGGCCGCCGTCATCGTCCAGGAATCCACCCTGTACGACGAGGACGACCAACCCCTGCTGACCCAGCGCAACCAGATCTTCGTGCACGGCGCCGGCGGCTTCGGCGGCGACCGCGGCCCCACGCACCGCCCCGCCGCCCCCGACCGGGCCCCCGACCATGTCCTCGACGTGCCCACGATGCGTCAGCAGGCCCTCCTCTACCGTCTGACCGGCGACTGGAACCCGCTGCACGCCGACCCGGCCACCGCCCGCGCGGCCGGCTACGACCGCCCCATCCTGCACGGCCTGTGCACCTTCGGCAGCGCCGTCAAGGCCCTCACCGACCGGCTGTTGCACGGCGACCCCACCCGGATCACCGCCTGCCGCACCCGCTTCGCCGGGGTCTTCCATCCCGGCGAGACGCTGCGGCTGCACATCTGGCGGGACGCCGGCGGCCTGGTGTTCCGGGCGAGCTCGGCCGACCGCGACGAGGCACCGGTACTGACCGAAGCGAGCGTCACCCTGAGCCGTACGCCGCACCGAACGGAGCCCCGATGAGCAAGAGTTGGGACCACACCTACGACGTCGTGGTCGTCGGATCCGGCGCGGCCGGCCTCGCCGCCGCCCTCACCGCCCGGCTACGGGGCCTGAGCGTCCTGGTCGTGGAGAAGACCGCGTTCTACGGCGGGTCGACCGCCCTGTCCGGCGGCGCCATCTGGGTACCGACCAACTTCCACCTGGACGCGGCCGGTCTCGGCGACACCCGCGAGAAGGCCCGCGCCTACCTCGACGCCACCGTCGGGGACCGTGTACCGGAAGCGCTCAAGGACGCCTACCTCAGCAACGGCCCGCGCATGGTCCGCGAGTTCCACGACCGCACGGACGTGAAATTCGTCTACACCCCCGGCTACTGCGACTACTTCCCCGAGCGCCTCGGCGGCTATCCCCAGGGCCGCTCCATCGAGCCGGCCATCTTCGACTTCAACCGGCTCGGGCCCGAAGCGCGCCGCACCATGCGCCGGGCCGGCCTGCCCACGTACGGGCTGACCATCACCAGCCACGACTTCCGCTACCTCAACATGGTCGCCCGCACCTGGGCCGGCCGCCGCACCTCCCTCAAGGTCGGCCTGCGCGCCGCCAAGGCGCTGGCCACCCGCAGCAAACCGCTGTCGCTGGGCGAGGCGCTGATCGCCCGGATGCGGCACTCCCTCGACGGCCTGGGCGGCCAACTGTGGCTGTCCGCGCCCCTGACCGGGCTGGTCGAGGAGAACGGCCGGATCACCGGCGTACGCGTCCGCCGCGACGGCAAGGAGACCACCGTCGCCGCAACCGGCGGCGTCGTCCTCGCCTCCGGCGGCTTCTCCCACAACCAGGAGCTGCGCGAGAAGCACCTCCCGGCCCCCACCTCCACGGTCTGGTCCTCGGCCTCCGAGCAGCAGACCGGGGACGCACTGGAGCTGGGCGTCGAGGCCGGTGCCGCCACCGACCTGCTCGACAAGGTCTGGGGCGCCCCCTCCGTCGTCCCCCCTGGCGAACGCCCCTTCTTCCTGGTCGCCGACCGCGGCATCCCCGGCATGGTCATCGTCAACCAGGCGGGTGACCGCTACGCCAACGAGGCCGCACCGTACAGCGAGTTCGTCGACGCGATGTACGCACACCACACCCCCGAGGCGTCCACCGTCCCCTCCTGGCTCATCCTCGACGCGCGCGCGAAGTCCCGCTACCTCTTCATGGGCCTCTTCCCCGGCCAGCCGTTCCCCAAGAAATGGCTGTCCGGCGGCTTCATCGAGAAGGCGGACTCGATCACCGAACTGGCCGGCCGCACGGGCATCGACCCCCAGCGGCTGAACGCCACCATCGACCGCTTCAACACCTTCGCCCACGCGGGCCGGGACGTCGACTTCCACCGCGGCGAAAGCGTCTACGACCGCTACTACGGTGACCCGACCCTGCCCAACCCCAACCTCGCCCCCCTGTCCAAGCCGCCCTACTACGCCATCCCCGTACACCCCGGGGACATCGGCACCAAGGGCGGACTGGTCACCGACGGCACGGCCCGGGTGCTCCGGGAGAACGGCAGCCCGATCGAGGGGCTGTACGCCTCCGGCAATGTGTCCGCGGCGCCGATGGGGGAGACCTATCCGGGGCCGGGGGCGACGATCGGGCCGGCCATGACCTTCAGCTGGTCGGCGGTCAATCACCTCGCGGAGGAACTCCGTACGAGCTGACGCCGCGCGCCCCACGCCGGGACCCGCCCGGCGTGGGGCGCCGCCCTAGGTGTGTTGTCCGGAGAGGTTGGTGACGCGGCTGGCTGGGGTGTGGCCGCTGATTCCGGTGTGGGGTCGGTGGTAGTTGTACCAGTCCA